>JBNKKR010000009.1:0-102997 GCA_050291935.1 Desulfocapsaceae bacterium
TTGAAATCATGTTTAAAATCAAGCCTTGACAGATCACCTTTCGAGTTTGGAAAGTAGCAGGTAACAAAATAAAATGTTTTAAATTCAAGACTAAGGACCCGGCCCTCACTATCAAACCTGGGATCCCCAATCCCTTCAATCACCCGCAAGGCCTTTTCTTTTGCGTAAACGGCCACCCCGGAATAGCCCTTGCGGACAGCGCTGTAAAAATAGCTATGGTATCCACTCAACTTTTGCAGCTCTTCAGGTAGCTGCTCTTTCATTGCTTTTATTTCCTGGAGTCCAAGCACATCCGGATCCATCTGCGCAACGCTTTGCATAAATCCCTTTTTGTGAGCCGCACGTAATCCATTAACATTCCAAGATATTAACCGAAGTGCACCTGGCTGCGCCTTCTCTTTTGAGCGCTTTCTGGGAGTAACACCCAGTTGTGGGCAGTCTGCAAGCAAAGGACAGGTATCGCAATGGGGTGCCACCGGCCGGCATATTCCCTGGCCAAAAGCAACCAATATGGAATTAACCACAATCCAATATTTTTCCGGTAAGTTCTCCCGTAATGCCATTTCAGTTTCCTGCGGATTTTTGGTCTTTACATAGCCCCAAATATTCATAATTCTATGCACATGGGTATCCACACAGATGGCAGGAATGGCAAAGGCCTGTGCCAATACGAGATTTGCCGTTTTTCGCCCCACACCAGGAAGACGAAGTAAGCCTTCCATATCACTGGGCACCAATGAATCAAACTGCTCATCCAAAACAGCAGGCAAGGCGGCAAGGTATTTCGCCTTATTTTTATAAAAACCGACCGGATAAATCAGTTTCTGGAGCTGCTTTTCACTTAACTTTGCAAGCTCACAGGCATCACCAGCCCTTGCAAAGAGTCGTTTTGCAGCCTGGGCCGTCACCTCATCTTTTGTTCTGGCAGACAACATTGTTGCAACCAATACCTTAAAAGGATCCTTCGTCTGTACGGCAATAAGATCCACCACCGGAACCTGATACGCTTTTACTTCCTGCTCTAAAAGCGAAAGAAATTTTTCAATTTGTACCGTCATATAGCTTCCTTTTCTGTTATTAACGCCACTGTTTTGTTTGGCAGTTATCCCTTTTTATTTTCCCTTATCCCCATTTATAAGATAGTGTCTGTCCAGAAATAGCAAGAATACAAAAAAATTGCATTGGCAGATTTATGATCCTGATCTAGAAACGATATGATACACGAACAATCCACCATACTTCCGCTCCCTATTTCCTCTGCTGAGTGTAAAGCACGCGGCTGGCACGAACTAGATATTATTTTGGTAACCGGAGATGCATATGTGGATCACCCCTCTTTTGGTGTTGCTTTAATCGGAAGGCTCCTTGAGAGTAAAGGCTATAGGGTTGCAATTCTTTCCCAACCAAGATTTGACAGCACAAAAGATTTTACACAATTTGGCAAACCTAGACTTTTCTGGGGTATCACCGGCGGCAATCTGGATTCAATTGTTGCCAACTACACCGGAAACGGAAAAGTCCGTGACACAGATGCCTATTCTCCACACGGCAATCCATGGCGAAGCAAACAAAAAACGAAGTCCAACAGACGCAGGCCAGACCGGGCAGCCATGCTCTACACCAATTTAGCAAAAGCCGCATTTAAAGACGTACCGGTTATTCTAGGCGGCATTGAAGCCTCTCTTCGTCGCTTTATCCACTACGACTATAAACAGGTGAAGTTACGAGGCTCCCTGTTGAGTGATGCCAAGGCGGATCTTCTTGTTTATGGTATGGGAGAACGTGCCATAATCGAAATAGCTGAAAGACTCAAGGAAAACAAGCATATTTCAAATATACCTGGTACCTGTGAGCGACTCAGTGCTAAGGGGCTTAGTGAACGCAATTTCTTAGAAGATCACAACCATGTTATTCTCCCTTCCTGGCAACAGATAGAAAAAGAACAGCGCCTCTTTTTGGTGGCCGAAAAACAGATAGATGCTCAGGCAAGAAGCTATAACGACTCAATGCTACTCCAACAGCAACAAAATGTCTGGATCATTCAGCACCCACAACAATCGCAGTTGACCACCCGGGAGTTGGATAGTCTTTATGAACTCCCTTTCACCCGTGAAGAACACCCCGCATTTATCAATGTCCCAGCGGCAAAAATGATCCAGCATTCCATCACCAGTGTCCGTGGCTGTTGTGGCAACTGCTCGTTCTGCGCCATTACCAGGCACCAGGGAGCCGCGATAACCAGTCGCAGCCAGGATTCCCTTCTCCGTGAAGCCACAACTCTTAGCAAAATGAAACATTTCAAGGGAACAATCACTGATGTGGGAGGGCCAACAGCCAATCTCTTTGGTATGACATGTCGAATAAACTCGTGCAAAAAACGCGATTGCCTCTATCCTCAGGTTTGCAAGAATCTTCAACTTAATGAGCCAGCTTTTTTAGAACTCTTGAAAAATCTAAGCGCAATAGTCGGTGTACAACATATCTTTATTTCCTCGGGCCTTCGCCTGGAACTCCTTAGAAAAACACCTGAACTTTTCTTAGCAATCATTCGCTCCCACACTCCCGGTGCTTTGAAAATTGCTCCTGAACATACAGAGACAGAGGTACTGCGCTATATGCATAAAGAGTCCCATGAGCAACTCACACAACTCTTGACGCTTGCCAAAAAACTAGGCAAAAAACTCAAAAAAAAGGTGCATTTCAGCCCCTATATTATCTCCTCCCATCCAGGCTGTACAAGCAAGCACACCGCTAATATGGCAAAAAAGTTACAAAAACTCGGTCTTCAATTACGGCAGTTCCAGGATTTCACTCCCACCCCGGGTACCCTTGCAACAGCCATGTATGTTACCGGACTGGACCAGGAAAGTGAGAAGCCAATCTATGTGGCAAAAGGAAAAAAGGAACGGATGCAGCAAAGAAAAATCTTGGAAAAGTTACTTCTTATGGGAGAAAAAAGTTAGCATAGCAATACTGTTTTATTGGTCATACTCTTCAGGGTGGAATGTGACAACTTCAGAAATTTCCTTTTCTCCCATAAACAGCATAAAAAGCCGGTCAAGTCCCATGGCTATCCCGGCAACCTCCTGCAGTTGATCGAGGGCTGCCAGAAATCGCTCCGGCATCGGATGCTCTGCCGATCCCATTTCACCATACTCATCAGCAAAGCGTTTACGTTGTATCGTTGGATCCGTAAGTTCTGAAAACCCATTGGCGAGTTCGACACCTTCCACATAGAGTTCAAATCGCTCTGCAATCTCTGGATCTTCTTTTTTACATCGTGCAAGGGACGCCAACTTGCAAGGATAATCATAGAGAAATGTGGGTTTGTTCTGTCCCAGATGCGGCTCCACCTCCTCCACCAAAGCGATATCGAAACGATCCTGTTCAAGTGCCTCTTCCACCGTAGAGGAACAATATTTTACAAAAGCATCCGCCACGGTTAAGTATTGCCAGGAATCCGCCACTGAAACAGGAAAAGAATGGCCCTTAAGCTGCAAGAATAAAAAACGCAACAACTCTTCGCAATCAGCCATAAGATCCTTGTAATCAGCATCCCTTCGATACCATTCCAGCATGACAAATTCTTCAAGATGTAACCTTCCACGTTCACCTTGACGAAAACACCTACAGATCTGAAAGATATCTGAAGCCGTAGAGCCGGCAAGCAAGCGTTTCATATACAATTCCGGCGACGACTGCAAAAAAGCCTTTCCGCTGGGGATATGAACAATATTTTGTTCCGGAATAACTAATGGTTGGCGGACAGGGGTGTCAACTTCAAGAAAATGCTTGCCTGTAAAATAGGCGCGAATAGCCTGGAAAAAGGCCGCACGGTTGTGCAGCCCTGCTGTGGGAATCACCCGGTATTACTCTTTTACCCGGGTAACATATGCTCCGGTCCTGGTATCGATCTGAATTCTGTCCCCTTCAACGACAAAGGGAGGGACCTGTAATACATACCCACTCTCAACAGTTACAGGTTTGGTGTCGTTTCCGGAGGTATCTCCTTTTGCCCAGGGATCAGCCACTGTTACCAATAGATTCACAAAAATTGGGAGTGTTACATCAATGGGCTTATCCTCAAAAAAGAGAACATCAAGCTCCATATTGTCTTGCAGAAAATGGACATTTTCACCAAGCTGTTCCTTGGTGAGAAAAGTCTGTTCATAGTTCTCTGTATCCATAAAATGGTACTCATTATCCTGATTATACAGAAACTGCATCTTCCTTTCGCTAAGAGCCGGTTTCTCAAATTTTTCGTTGGATCGATAGGTCTGTGACTGTTGATTTCCATTGATCATATTGCGCAATTTACAGCGATACAATGATTGCCCCTTCCCTGGTTTGGAAAACTCAAAATGAGTAATGATATAAGGAATACCATCAATTTGTATTTTCAGTCCTTTGCGTAAATCAGAAGCGGCATACATAAATATTCTCCATCACATTCCATTTGGAAAACCAGATACAAATTCACAGACCAAAAGAGTAGAACGCCCCTTGCATTTCTGGATTTCCTTGATTATTTAGACTTGTCACAACGGTTTACCCAGCAGCTACTGCCAGGCTCAAACCGGGCACACTATAGCAGCTCTTTACCAATTTTAGCAAGTCATAATACCAAGATGAAAAGACAGGCCCCCCAAGAACTTGATACAGTGCACCACTCCAGGAGTGCATGGTTTCGTGACGGCGCCATTGCCTCCTGGCCAATTTGTTTTGGTTACATCCCCATTGGGCTTGCCATGGGAGTCTTGGCCAGTCAAGAATCTATCCCTGTTTGGGCTGTGGCCATGATGTCCCTTTTCGTGTTTGCTGGATCTGCACAATTTATCTGTGTTGCTATGATTGCAGCAGGTGCTTCTATTTGGTCGATTATTGTAACGACCTTTGTGGTAAATCTACGTCATTTTCTTATGAGTTCGGCTGTGGCAGTCCATTTGACCGGCTTGAAAAGATGGTTTTTAAGCCTCTTCGCCTACGGCATCACCGACGAAAGTTTTGCAGTGAATATGACCCACTTTAAAAAGGGAAATTGGGATCATCTACGAGCGATTACCGTAAACCAAATCGCCAATGCTGCCTGGATTGCGGCTACCATAAGCGGCGCACTGCTTGGTCAATTTATTCCCACAGGCGCCTTTGGAACTGATTACGCACTAACCGCCATGTTCCTGGCACTTCTTCTTTTCCAGTTACATGATATTGTATATATTTTTACGGGTATTTTGGCCTTACTCATAGGTACTGTCTGGTACCTATTACTCCCTGGTGACACCTATATTATTGGCGCTTCAATGTCTGCGGCCACCATCGGTTTCTTTTTCAAACGATACAGGGAGCAAAAAAATGAACGTGACTGATTACTTCTTTCTTTTTGCCGGTATGGGATTGGTCACCTATATTCCAAGATGGCTTCCCCTCTTTCTTTTAGCCCAACGCAAACTTCCCAAATGGCTGGTTGACTGGCTAAGCCTGATCCCGGTAGCCATCCTCTGTGCGCTACTTGCGCCCATCCTCCTCACCGATACAACATCACGCACACTGCAAATGGGAAAACCCGAGTTTCTGGTGGCCATACCTACCCTTCTTTTTGCAATTAAAACAAAAAGCCTCGGAGGGACTGTGGTTGTGGGTATGGCACTATTTTGGCTTTATAAATTCACATTATCGTAATTACACCAATCACATGAACAACAATCAGACTGTTCAAAACGATAAAGAACAGCAAGCCGGCACTCTTTACGGCACCCCTTGTAGGGTTTAAGTGGTTTATCAGAAATTTTCTTGCAACAAAGAACAAGAAAATTATTTTTCAGTCACTAATCTCCCTGACAACCAAAAAAATAATCAATGAAAAACATCGTCCATCGTTTGAGCAGAAAGGAGATTTAATGACCATCTTTCAATCAGCGAAACGTCAGCTTCTTCAATTTTTTTTCGCACCCAATCAGGCAAATCGCCAAATCGGTGGCTCAGCTGACCTGTTAACAACTTATACCCTTCCTTCTGCATACCTTGTTGCACACCTTGTTGCATGCCTTGTTGCATGCCTTGTCGCATGCCTTGTCGCATGCCCTGCTCAATATACTTGTCAATAAAGGTCTCCATAATATCCTCCTCTAAAGTGCTTTGACGCAGTATTGCCTTAATATCATTTTCATCATATTTTTCCGTTGTTTTTACTACATAGCGCAACATCACTTCCAAAATTTCTAATACGCCCTCTTTTTCGCTAACCTGTTTCAGCAGTGACAGTATCTCCGGTAATTTCTGTCGTAAATCAGGAGAAAAGATATGTTTAAGCAGCAACAGGATGATTCTTGCAACAACTGCTCCTTTTATCTGGCCATCATCAAGAATAGAAAGATCATGAAGCTGATAATTGAAATCAGGAACATAGCGGTCAAACAACGCAGCATCCTGTACAATCAGGGATCTAAACGATTGAGCCACATGCCATTTCTTTTTTCCATGGTATAGGACAAGAGGAATTACAGCTGGAAGCTTTTTTTCCAGTGGTTTCTGCTTTCGGCAAAGCTCCCATACTTTGACCATATACCGCAATAGTTGTAAACCAACCCAGGGATCGGGATAACTCTTATGTTCAAAGAGCAGATACAAGTACAGATTTCCCTGCGAATGATGAACCCGATAGAGCAGATCTGAAAAATGGGAGCGCAACTCCTTCTCCACAAAAGAGTCCTTGCTGATAGTCAATGACTCAAAGTCGATTTGTGCTACAAGTTCAGACGGTAAATGCCAGCGCAAATACTCGGATGCGATTTCTTTTCGCCCAAAGGTTTCCCTGAAAAAACTGTCATGCGGATTCATAACCTTTTTCATACAAATAGAATAAAACCTGTAGGTGGAAATGACAACAACAATTAAACTTTGATAACTTGTCACCGCCCAAAAGGTTGGCCTAAGAATAGCCTCATTGTCGTAAAATCAGGACGGACGTGAAAAACATTGGTGAATGTCCTCTGGAACTAGGAGACTGTCCGAGAATGCCCTTTTCCCCCAACTCTTCGTTGTTTTGAAAATTTTATCCTCGGAATATTAGGTATATGCCTGTGGTAAAATTTTCAAAACGGTTCGATTTGTAGAAAAATTGCTATTCTTGGACAAGCTCCTAGAAGACCACTTTGTTATATCAGTCCGAAAAACCGCAACAGGAAAATACCCACGGTAACTGATATGATGGAGCCGAAACTGGTGACCGCAATGATGGCCGCTGCCAGGTGATAGTTGCTTTTCATCGCCTGTGCCATTGGATAGCTGGCCGCCGCCGAAGGGGATGAACACATAAGAAACAGCACCCCAAGCTGTTCTCCCCTAAGGCCTACCATCACCCCGCCCATCGTAATGATCAGCGGATAAATCACCAACTTAATAAAAGACGCCCAGTAAAGGGCAGGAGATCCCTGAAATTCCTGCATCCGGATAGATGCCCCGGCGCAAAGCAGCGCCAGCGGCAGGGTCATCCGGCCAAAATACTCACCGGTATGTAGAACGATATCTGACACCGGAATAGCAACAACTGACACCAAAATCCCTGCAACAATGGACAAAATCAGAGGATTTTTGGCGATATTTTTCACTACTTTGGTCAAACCGTTCCCGGCACCACCGTCCACTTGGTGGTGGGTCAAGGTAATCACCGCCAAAATATTAAATAAAATGGTTAGAATCGCCAAATAAACCGAAGCCGTAGCCACAACCCCTTCGCCAAACGCACTCAGACAGAAGGCCAACCCAATTATTCCCATGTTGCTCCGATAGGCTCCCTGGACAAATGCGCCCCGATCTTTTACTGACTTTAAAACGGGCGCCACAAATCGGTCCAGAATGAAAAACAGAACGATGGTTATCAATAGTGCGTACCCCACCAACATCACCGGAAGACCGTGACGAAAATCGGTCTGCACCAGCTTAACAAACAGCAAACAGGGGAGTGTCACCCGAAACACCAGATCTGACCCAATCCTGGCAAATTCGTCACTCATCCATCCTATCTTTTTAAACAACACTCCAAAGCCGATAATACAAAAAATCGGCGCTGTAATATGTATGGCAAAATTAAAATCAGACAACATTTTTTCCTCTTCGTTCCAGCACCAACAATAGCCGCTCAACCTGCAACACAAAATCTGGCATTTGCTGCCACCTCTTTTTGGCAACCCTTTATCAAATACCCCATCAAATCAGCACATGGGTCGTATTGACAGCTACGGGCAATTGGCTAAATGGATCTGCTTTAAAAAAAATGAAACCATTGGGTTAAATCATTTTTCATGTTACTCTGTCGTCTCAACATATTTCGGGTACTTTTACGGGCCTGCCAGCCCAAGCCCATTACATCCATAGCAATAAACGAAAAACATCCGGAGTTCATACTAGAAGATACAAGAGAGATGCCATGGCTATCATTGCAGTATACAATATCAAGGGAGGAGTAGGAAAAACCGCAACCAGCGTTAATCTTGCCTATCTATCTTCACAAACAAAAAAGCCAACACTGCTCTGTGATATGGACCCGCAGGGTTCCGCAAGCTACTATTTTCGAGCCAAGAGTAAAAGTAAATTTTCGGCAACAAAACTCCTTGCAGGTGGCAAACAAATAAAAGAAAACATACGCGTAACCGACTACCCCAATCTTGCCGTACTCCCAGCAGACTTCACCTACAGAAACCTTGATATCGCCCTTGATTCATATAAAAAATCCACCAGGCGCATAGACAAAGTGCTCTCACCATTAGCTGAAGAGTATGAACATATTATCCTGGACTGTCCACCCAATATAACCCTTTTGTCAGAAAATATTTTTGCTGCAGCTGATATTTTGCTGATTCCGTTTATCCCCACAACACTCTCCCTGCTCTCGTTTAATAAACTCATCCAGTTTTTTAAACAAACAGGGATAGACCGCAAGAAACTCTATCTCTTTTTCTCAATGGTGCAAAAACAAAAAACAATGCACATTGATATAATGAAACGATTTTCGAAGAAAAAACGAGTTCTGAAAAATCACATTCCATTTTTGGTTGATATTGAGAAAATGGGGCTTTTTAGGGAGCCCGTACCGATCACTGCACCCAACTCTCCAGCAGCCCATGCGTACCGAGCGTTGTGGTTGGAAATTGATATGCTTCTTCGTAAAACAGGTGTCTAACGCAATTACAAGCCTTATCCTTTTTTTGTTAAGAAAAGAAAATAAGATCAAAGTCAACTTTTCGTAAATATTTGGCCTCCTGTTCAAGGCTTGCCAGCTGCAAGGGGTGTTTTTTGAGTTCTCCCTTTGCAAAGATCAACGTTAAATAATACTCTCCCGGAATTATTTTTTCTATGATGGCCGTTTCTTCCTTCCGGGACCTGTGAAGTAAGGTAGCTAAACGCAACAAGATAACCAAGCGAAGAGCTATTTTTTGCTCTCTAAAAGGAAGATTTCGAAAAAGTCTATTGGATATTTTTTTCCTATGACATCGAACAAGCAGGCTCATCCAGGCTTGCTCCTCCAGGGAAAACCCAGGAAGATCCGCGTTATCAAGAAGATACGCCCCATGTCTTTGATAACCACTCAAGGAAACAGCAAGGCCTATCTCATGAAGGCTGCAAGCCCAATACAATATTTCCTGATATTGAAGATGGATTTCCCAAGCCTTTTCACATGCAGTCATAAACTGGTTTGCTTTCTTACTCACCCGCCTGGCATGTTTTTTACTCACCTGAAAGCGATACTGCACACTGCTAATAGTTTTCAACCGTGTATCTTCACTCTGAATACGTCCCAAACGATCATACAACAAGCCTTCCCGTAAGGCCCCGTCAGACACCTGCATGCTTTTGATTTTCAGTGCCTCAAAGGTGGCAATCAAGATCGCCAGACCACCAGCAAAAACCTGCTTTCGATCAGCTTTTAAACCAGGTAATTCAAGTTTATCCACACTTCCTGCCGCGATCATTATTTCCTGAATTGCACGCAAACTCTCAAGGGTAATATCGTAAGATTCCAGGCCAAGCGCCTGAACGACTTTATGCGTTGCCTTAATGGTCCCGGATGCACCGGTTGCTGAATGAAATTTTGTTTTTTGAAAATACCGTCTTACAGGACGTAAGAGTAAATGGGCTTCAATTCCCGCTTTTTTCCAGTTTTTTTCTAAGAGCTTTCCACGCTTAAAATAGGCACGACTCATACTTACACAACCCATCTCCAGGCTGCGTAAACGAAGCGATTCAAAATTTTCCCCAACAATTAACTCGGTGGAACCACCACCAATATCCATAACAAAACGCTTACCATCCTCATCAACAAGAGAATGAGACACACCAAGGTAGATCAACCTGGCCTCTTCCCGACCGTTTATTACGGATATGGGATGCCCCAAAGCATCCCTTGCTTCTTCAAGAAATCTGGCCGAATTCTTTGCCTGGCGCAAGGTGTTGGTACCAACAGCGGCAACACTTCCCTTAGGCAAATCATTCACCCGCTCGCCAAAACGTTTGAGACACTGGATGGCACGACTACGAGCTTCTTCGGAAAGGCATCCCTTTTTATCAAGACCGGCTCCAAGCCGGACCATTTCTTTGAGATTATCCAGAATATGGATATGACCATCCTCAATGCGGGCAACAACCATATGAAAGCTGTTTGACCCTAAATCAACAGCAGCCATATGTTGCCCCTTCCCTTGTTGCTCAATCACAATTGTCTTTCTCCAGGATTTGCCACAAGAGATGGACTCTATTCAACCTTTATTTGTGGAAACTACTCTTGACTTTTACTCAATTCGGGCGTCCAGAAGATCACATCTTTTTCTTCTATTTCACGCCAAAAACTTGCACCATCCCACTCACGAGATTGATCATGGTATCCGTTATGCATAAGTCTGATAGTAATTTTTTCGGCAGCAGCCACCTGCTGTTCATCAAATTGCTGTACCCCTTGAAAGGGAGTATTCCCCAAGTATTGCCACTTCCCCTGGCAGGGAAGGCTCCCTCCTTCCACCTGATACAGCACATGAGCTCCCTTGGGAACTGAGTTTATCTTTAAATGAACGGTCTTATTACCACCACCACTACATGCACTCAACGAAAACAGCACAAGCAATGAAAAGACAATGCGCTTGCAGGCTACTTGATATCTTTCTTGCATCACAGCTGAAATGGACATCGCTTTATTCCTCTTTTTGTAGTTCCACAATAACCGGTTGGGCATTTAAGGTAGCCGCATCCTTTGTATCATGATCCATTTTTACTAAAAACGGGGTAATTTTCTCCCGGTATCCCTCCTTGCGGAGTTCTATGGTCGCATGGCGCACGCTCCCTTCCTCTCCTTCCCAGGTCACATAAAGAGGTGTGATCCCAAGGTGGGTATCATCCTTGAGATTAACAACTTCGGCTCCCGTGGGAATGGATTCAATTTTGGCAACTCCGTATGAAGTCTGTCCACAAGCACCTAGAAGACCGAATAGAAAAACAGCAAAAATATATCGCAAAAATCGCATCATAATAAATAGTACCTATCGTTAACGAAATATGCCGCATGCAATTATTTTACTTAAGAAATAACTCCCAACGACACAAAAAGTAATCTACATTAATTAGCCATAATAAGGAAATAACCATCATCCAGCTAGAACTATAGTCCAAACAAACAAAAAAAACAGCAAAGAGAGAAAAACGGCTGCTGATCCTTGATCTTTTGCCCTACCAGAAAGCGCATGCTGCTCCCCTCCAAAACGATCCACAACACTCTCGATGGCAGAATTAAGTATTTCGACAATAAGGACCAGCACCACACTGCCCACCAACAATACTTTACAAACTGGGGTTTTCCCTAGATACAAACCCAAAGGAATAAAAACAAGGGCCGCCAGTAACTCTATTCGAAACGCCTCTTCCGCAAGAAAAGTGGCTTTAAGCCCCTTAAGCGAATAACTGCACGTCTTTACAATTCTTCTTTGAAAAAGATTACTGGTATGTTTTTCCATTATACTTTAACCAGCCACTTTGATGATGACCGCTTGGATCATTATGGGTCCAGTGTATCACGCCCCCCTTGGTATTCCACTCATACTCACCATAAAATTCCACCATATCACCTTCTTGCAAACCAGAAAGTCGCTCAGCGACATCTATATTATGGGCAATGAGTACCGTATACTCGGGGCTCACCTGTACAATAAATTTTTGGTGTTTTAAACCCGTTAGATCATCGGGTAAGACCTTAACAACGCTCCCTCTTCCTTCTATTTGGACATCAGACTGTTGCTTTTGAAAGGCTTCTTCAAGGCTTAACGTCTTTGGCACGTACTCTGCCTGCTCATTGTTAAAGCTCATTCCTCCCCTATCGGCTAGAAAATATATAAATACAGCAAACACAAGAAGTACTATATTTTTGCTTCCACGACTCATCCTTTTGCCCCATGCATTGCATCCAATAAGACTGTTGCCACCTGATCATAACGCGTCACAAAATGAATCTCCAGTCCCTCCCGGATATGTTCAGGAAGGCTCTCCACATCTCCCTGATTGGCATCCGGCAAGAGTAACTCTCTTATCCCGTTTCGTTTGGCAGAAATCACCTTTTCCTTTATGCCCCCAACAGGTAATACCTTTCCGGTCAAAGTCAACTCTCCTGTCATGGCCAGGTTTCGTTTCATTCTTTTGCCAAGCCCCAAACTGAGCAGGGCAGAAGCCATAGTAATTCCAGCACTTGGCCCATCTTTTGGGGTAGCTCCTTCCGGAACATGGAGATGAATAAAATGCTTCTGAAAAAAATCCTTTGCAATACCATAATGTTTTGCATTGGAAAGAAGAAAACTATAGGCAATCTCAGCCGATTCCCGCATCACATCCCCCAATTGCCCGGTCTGCTTGAAACCTCCCGCTTTCGCAGGAACTGCAGTCGCCTCAACGGCAAGGGTTACCCCCCCAAGGGGGGTCCAGGCAAGGCCTGTTACCACCCCAACACCAGTAATCAAGGATTCTTTTTTAAAAAATGGCTTACCAAGATATTCCTCAAGATTTTTAACACTTATGGAGATTTTTTCATCAGGGTTTTCCAAAAATTTAACAACACTTTTGCGGACGATCTTTAAAAGCTGTTTTTCAGTCTTTCTCACACCTGCTTCCCTGGCATAGCCCTCAATTAAGAGTTTCAACGCAGCATTGCTGATTTTTAACTGTCCTCTCTTGAGGCCTGCCCTGGCAAGGGCTCGTGGCCAGAGGTGATTCTTCGCAATTTCCATCTTCTCTTCAGTGATATATCCTGAAAGCCGGATCACCTCCATCCGATCCAACAGAGGAGTTGGAATGGTATCCAGTTGATTTGCGGTACAAATAAAGAGAACCTTGGAAAGATCCACTCGCAAATCCAAATAATGGTCTAGAAAATCCGCATTTTGTTCAGGGTCAAGCACCTCTAAAAGAGCCGATGCCGGATCACCACGAAATGAAGCGCCGATTTTATCAATCTCGTCCAGCATAATGACCGGGTTAGCCGTTTTCGCCTCTTTCAAGGCCTGGACAAATTTACCTGGCATTGCGCCAATATAGGTTCTTCTATGCCCCTTTATCTCTGCCTCATCCCGCATGCCACCAAGACTAAATCTGTAGAACTCCCGGCCCATGGCATCGGCCACTGAACGTCCAATGGAAGTTTTACCTACCCCCGGAGGACCAACCAGTAACATGATGGAACCAGCAATCTCCTTTTTATATGCCCCCACTGCCAAAAATTCAATAATTCGCTCTTTTACGTCACCAAGCCCATCATGGTCACGATCAAGAATCTCCCTTGCTTCCTGAATTCCCAGTTTATCTTTAGAAAAAACACCCCAGGGAACCGAACTCATCCAGTCCAGATAATTTCTGGTTACCGCATATTCTTGTGACCCTTTTTCCAGAAAACTCAGTTTTTTTAGCTCATCATTAATCCGTTCCGAAACAGCTTTGGGAAGGGTGAGTTTTTTCAACCTGCCTTCGAATTCTTCTACATCAGACTTCCTGTCATCTTTTGTAATCCCAAGCTCTTTTTGGATGGTTTTGAGTTGCTCACGTAAGAAAAATGTACGTTGCCGTTTATTGATTTTATTATTTACATCTCTACTTATCTCTCCATGCAATTTGGTAATTTCCACCTCCTTATGCAAAAGGGGAAAAACACGCTGCATACGTTTTAAAACCGGAATGGTTTCCAAAACCTTTTGTAGCTCATCACCACTTGCGGTGGTGAGTGTTGCTGCAAAATCAGTAAGTGGTGCAGGCTCATTGGGGGAAAAGTATTGTAAAGCCTGCTTCAACTCTTCACCGTGCAGTGGATTTGCCTGAACTAACTCCTTTACGGCACTGATAATTGACAGTGCATATGCCTTAGTTTCAGTATCATCTCGTAAGACACCTCCATCACCATCTTTTGGATATTCCACTTCAACTAAAAAAGGCACCTTCCTGCCAAGCCACCTCCGTATCCGAAATCGTTCTAATCCTTGACATATAAAATGGATATTTCCGTCTTCTCTCATCGGCTTTAAAATCTTTCCAAGACAGCCAATGGGTGCAAAATCTTCCGGAACAGTCTCCTGGGCAGGAACATTACTGGTATAGACAAGCCCAACCATCTTCTGTTCAGTTTCTCCTATCTTTTGGATGGTCTCCTTCCAATAGTCTCCAGAAAGCACCAAAGGTTGTACCTGGCCTGGAAAAAACGGTCTTGATGCTATGGGAATAAGATAGAGGTGCTTGGGATATATTTGACTGGGCAAAACAACATTTTTTTGCTCGCCCCCCTCATTAATAACTTCAACTTCCGCATGAATTGCTTCTTTTGTGCGATTTTCTGCCATCTGGAACTCCTTTCCCTGGCTGTATCAACAATTTTTTTATTACCTATAATTATCAAGAACAGTGTATCAGTTGCAGGCCATGGAACAAAAAAGAAAATATATTTTTCATGTGCTTCATACTTTGCTTCCAGTTATAGTAATCACTGATCGGTACAGCGCACGTATCTTCTGATATTTTTCTTTTTTCATAAATATGGATCGTACATGACTACAATAGGTATCCTGTCTGACACCCACATGACTCGTCTTAACCCATGGTTTGTAAAGCAGGTACGAGATGCGTTTTCAAAGTGTACGATTATCCTTCATGCTGGAGATCTTACTGATATATCGGTACTAGATGCATTTACCGACAAAGAAATCCATGGTGTTTGTGGAAATATGTGTCAAGCCTCTTCAAGGAATAAGCTACCAAGCAGTAAGCTTATCACCATTGATGGCTACACCATTGGACTTTGTCATGGAGCGGGAGCCAGACATAACATTGAAGAGCGTATGTGGGAACTTTTCCCCACCGCCGACTGTATTGTCTATGGCCACACCCATATAGCCGTGGCCCATCGACTTGCAAATACCCTTTTTATTAACCCAGGATCTTTCCAAACCACAGGTCGCTATGGTGCTCCTGGTAGTTATGCAATACTAAGCATTGACGAAGATGGTCTACATGCTAAATTGTATGAGTTCTCTTAGGTCACCTTAAAAATTCAACCACTCTCTTCTTCTTTTTTCTTGAGTCTTTTCACGATGAGCAAATCCCCAAAACTCACACCGATGCTTCGCCAGTATCTGGATATCAAAGAAGAACATAAAGATGCCATCCTCTTCTATCGAATGGGCGATTTCTACGAAATGTTCTTTGAAGATGCCATTATTGCTTCAAAACTCCTTGGCATCACACTCACTTCCAGAAACAAGAAAAGTGAGAGCAATCAAGTCCCCATGTGCGGTGTTCCGTACCATGCAGCAACGGGATATATTGCAAAACTTGTTAAATCCGGAAAACGGGTTGCCATTTGTGAGCAAACCGAAGACCCCAATGAGGCCAAGGGTATAGTACGCCGGGAAGTTGTCCGTGTCATATCACCAGGAGTTGCCACCGATGATCAACTGCTCAGCGATAAAGACAACCTCTATGTTGCTGCGATTTGTGGAAAAGAACAAAGCGGGAAATTTAATTTTGGTGTCAGTTTTTTAGATTTATCCACCGGTAGCTTCCACCTTGGAGAATTTTTAGAAAACAATGCAAGCGGCGAAAATATTGTAGACCAGCTTACTCGCATGTCCCCTGCTGAGCTCCTGATCAGTAATGATGACCAAGAACTCCTGGCCTCCCTGGTGGACACGTTAGGATTACTCCTTCCCGGACTCTGCGTCACCACCAGATCTCCTGATACCTTTCATTTGAGTAGTTGCCGGGACCTTCTCCTGGAACACTTCGGGGTCACCAATCTCTCAGGTTTTGGCTGCGATACCCAAAAAGAAGGCCTTCGCTGCGCCGGTGCACTGCTCGCCTATGTACAGGAGACCCAAAAAACAGAGCTTGGCCATATCGAAAAGTTAAGCCCCATCAACCTTGACAAGATTTTACAGATTGATGAATCTTCCCGGCGAAATCTTGAACTTACCCTTACCATTATTGGTTCAAAACGTGAAGGATCACTGCTTGCCGTTATGGACAACACCTGCACTCCCATGGGGGCAAGGCTCCTCAAACAGGAAATTCTCTTTCCATTGCAGGATGTGGAACATATCAACAGTCGACTGGCAGCAGTCCATTTCCTCTACAAGAATGCAAAGATTCGTCGTGAATTACGTGAATTATTAGGTTCCATATACGATATTGAAAGACTAAACGGTAGAATGGTACTTGGAAATGGAAATGGCCGCGATATGTTGGCGCTCAAACTTTCCCTTGCCAAATTACCTTCCATAAAGGCATTACTCCAGCAATGCACCACTCCCTTACTGGAACGTCTATTGAACGAATTCCATATCCTTGACGACTTGCATCAATTGATAGAATCATCTATTCATGAAGAGGCTCCCATAACCCTCCGCGAGGGACGCCTCATTAAAGAAGGGTACAACCAAGAACTGGATGAGCTGGTCCATATCCAACGAGATGGGAAGCAGCTTATTTTGGCCCTTGAAGCCAAGGAGCGTGAGACTACAGGCATTGCGAAGCTTAAAGTCGGTTTTAATAAGGTTTTTGGCTATTTTATTGAAGTAAGTAAAATTCAGGCCAGCAATGTACCAGAAACCTATATCAGAAAACAAACTTTAGTTAATGCCGAGCGATTTATCACCCCCGAGCTTAAGGAATTTGAATCAAAAGTTTTAGGAGCCCAAGAAAGACGTCTTGAACTTGAATATCAACTCTTTACAAGCATCAGGAAAAAGCTGGCCAGTGAGTCTTCTCGTCTATTGCAAAGCGCTGCCTTACTTGCCAAAATTGATTTTTTAACTAATCTTGCAGAAATCGCTCAACTACACCATTACAAACGTCCCAAAGTGGATTCTCACGACATTATTCATATCACCGAGGGCAGACACCCGGTTATAGAGCAGTCTCTGCCCCATGGGAAATTTGTTCCAAATGACGTTCACTTAGACCAGGAACGAAACGAAGTTCTCATTATTACCGGCCCCAATATGGCCGGAAAATCTACAATACTCAGACAAACCGCACTTATTGTCTTAATGGCCCAGATGGGTTCCTTTGTTCCTGCAGAGTCCGCCCATATTGGAGTGGTAGATCGCATTTTCACCCGTGTTGGAGCCATGGATGATCTTAGAAGAGGGCAATCTACCTTTATGGTTGAAATGAATGAGACGGCCAATATCCTCAATAACGCCACCGAAAAAAGCCTGGTCATTTTAGATGAAATTGGCAGGGGCACTTCCACCTTTGATGGACTCTCCATTGCCTGGGCAGTTGCAGAAGATCTTGTGAAAAAAAATAATAAAGGAGTTAAGACGCTTTTTGCCACCCATTACCACGAACTCACAGATCTTGCCAGGACAGAGGAGCGCGTTCGTAACTACTCCATTGCCGTTCGCGAATGGAATGACACAATCATTTTTCTCCACAAACTTGTAAAGGGTGGCACCAATCGCTCCTATGGCATTCAAGTCGCAGGTCTTGCCGGTGTTCCGCAACGGGTAATCATTCGTGCAAGGGAGATCCTCAAAAATCTTGATCAGGGGAAGCTTTGTGTGGATGGAACACCCCAACTGGCCAGAAAAGTGCAGAAACGAGCAACGCAACATAAAACCCACCCAAATCAACTTTCACTTTTTCCAAACCCGGAAAGTGATGCGATTCGCAAACGTCTAAAAAATATTGATATTGACAATCTCACTCCAAGGGATGCAATAAATGAAATTTATTCACTTCTTGAGCTGATACAGTAAACAAAATTGCGACAGTGCCCATTTTATTATCGAACTCATCGTCTGAACAAAATTTACGACAGAGTACCATAGCCCATTACCATAGCCCATTACCATGGACTATAAGAGAATATTACAGCTGTTTTCTTTTGCCTATCCTTATATTTTTATGTATACTTTCATGAGCATATGGTGGTTTTTCTCTTTTTTCACACAACAGGCTACGGATTTTCAAAACGTATCTTTTGCACTTCAATCTTGTGACCAGGTGTAATGCTTCGATTCTTCACTCTTTTTTTCTTTTCTGTATCTCTTCTCACCCTCTGTTTTGTCTCCACTTGGGCCTGCAGCGAAGAACTAGTGGAATCAGATCCTGTCTCCATTGAGAAAGGCTATCAACAGGCAAAATTTTATTACAACCAGTTACACACCAACGCAAGCCTTGGCAAATCCAGAGATAACTGGCTAAACGGTATCCGTAATTTCAGAAAAATATATCTTGCTGCACCCAAGTCTGATTTTGCCGCAGCCAGTCTCTATATGCTTGGTAGAATGTATTCTACGATGTACCTCCGTTTTCATAATCGAATTGATCTCCAGGAATCAATTTCCTATTATCGTGATGTATCCCACCTGTTCCCCAATAACAGCCTCGCTGACGATGCCTTGTATGCCACAGCCAATATATACCTCACCGAAAAGAATAATCCGGAAAAGGCCGCAGAAAACTATGGCCGGATTGTCAGCAAATACCGCAATGGTGATATGTATCCCCATGCTGCCGATGCCCTTAAAAAATTATCAAAAGAGTATGATATTCCACTTCCGGAAGCCATGCTGCAGCACAATGATCTTTCTAATCTCAGTTATGTCTTGCCAGTAAAATACTGGTCATCTGATGATTATACACGCGTGGTTATCAAGGCATCTGGGCCGGTTACCTATAAAGAAGAACTCCTTGAAAAACATGGCAAACACCCCCGTAGGCTTTATATAGATTTTCAGGACTCCTACATAGAGCCCCGTTACCGTGCTCCGGTCCCCATTGAAGATGGGCTCTTAAAACAGATACGAACTGGCCAATTTACACCGGAAACCGTTAGGGTTGTTTTGGATATCGAATCCATTTCTAACTATAAAATATTCAGCCTGCCTGATCCGTTTCGAGTAGTAGTGGATGTACGCGGTGAAAAAAAGCAGGATAGCGAACCAGCAAAACATAGCCCTGCCCCTCCTCCGCAGGTTTCCTCAAATTCAACCACTCCTCAGCCGGTTACTGAACCACCACCTGCTGAAGAAACAATCGTCCTTAAGGATCATAAAAAAATAGCGGTTAACGCTGAGAACAGTGACACTACCCAGCAAGCAGAAGGGCCTGAAAAGGATATGGTTCCAATGAAACTATCGCTCGCCCAGCAGCTTGGCCTTGGCATTCAAAAAATTGTTATTGATCCAGGACATGGAGGAAAAGATCCGGGTGCCTCCGCATTTGGGTTATATGAAAAAGATATTGTGCTAAAAATCGGGAAAAAATTAGCTCCGATTCTAGCCCAAAAGACCGGTGCTGAAGTCATTCTCACCAGGAACACTGATATCTTTATTCCCCTTGAAGAACGAACAGCCATTGCAAACACCCAAGCTGCAGATCTTTTTATCTCTTTGCATATTAACGCACACCCTTCTCCCAAAGTACACGGTCTTGAGACCTACTATTTAAACCTTTCCACAAATGCTGAAGCCATGCGAGTGGCTGCATTTGAAAATGCAACATCCACCCATCAGATGAGTGACTTACAGGATATCCTCTCGGATATCATGAAAAATTCTAAAATCAATGAATCATCCAGACTTGCTTCTTTTGTCCACAATTCTTTGTGCCAGGGATTTAAAGACAGTCAGGAGGCAAAGTTTAAAAATCTTGGGGTAAAGCAGGCCCCATTTTACGTCTTAATTGGCGCCCAAATGCCTGCAATTTTAATAGAAATCGCATTTCTAACTAGCCCGGATGATTCAAGACAACTCGCTGATAATGCATTTTTAGACGTGGTGGTCGAAGACATAGCTGAAGGGGTACAACAGTATATCCATTCGACCACCGCAAGTTTATAGAGCGTGCCCGTATCTCATATCACGTAAGCTCTATCATCCTCTGAAGTGACCATTACTCTTCGTTACCAATCAATTTGATCACATAAAAACTCACGATCCTCTTTAAGATCTTTTCCCTGCAAATACAATTCTATGGATTCCGCTGCTACTTTTCCTTGATAAACTGCCTTTGCAGCAGTTTGCGGTCCTAAAACATTATCTCCACCTGCAAACATATATGGAATTGAAGTTTGCAAAGTTCTTGCATCAGTATGGTACGTACCCCATGACATTAACTCAATATCAATTCCCTTATCAGATGTATGATCAACATTTTGGCTTATTGCCGGAACAATAGAGTCTGCTTCGATCATAAAATTTGACCCTTCCTGAATCACCGGTCTTCTACGCCCGGAGTTATCAGGTTCACCAAGCTCCATACGAACACATTCAACTTTGCTGAGTTTCCCATTTTTTGAATGAATCTTGACAGGAGCCGCTAAAAATTCAATGCGCACACCCTCTTCTTCCAAATGGTGTATTTCTGCAACCGATGCCGGCATCTCTTCCCTGGAGCGTCTATACAAAATAAACACATCTGTGGAACCAAGTCGCAAGGCCGTTCTTGCCACATCAATTGCAACATTACCTCCACCAACGACAACTAATTTTTTGCCAAGATCAAGTTTCTCACCTAGATTAATGCGACGCAAATAATCAACACCATGCATTACCCCTTCGGTAGTCTCTTCATTGTCAAGACCAAGTTTTCTACTGGCATGGGCTCCAACACCGTTAAAAATTGCGTCAAACCCCTCATTTCTTAAATCTTCTATGGTTTTATCCTTACCAATGGTAACACCGGTTTCAAGGGTCACACCACAGCTCTTCAACGCATCAATTTCTGCATTAATAATGGATCGTGGTAATCTAAAGGGTGGAATACCAACGGTTAACATACCACCATATAAAGGAAGTGCTTCAAATATGGTACAGGGAATACCTTTATGGGCAAGATGATAAGCAACAGTCATTCCAGCAGGACCTGAGCCAATAATTGCAACTTTCTTATCACCTGGTAGTGCACACTCTGAATCCATTGGTTTTTTATTTTTAACCATCCAGTCAACTAAAAACCGCTCAAGCATACCAATGGCAACTGCCTGCCCTTTCCCTTTTCCTCGAACACAATATCCTTCACATTGAAATTCATGGGGACACACCCTTGAACATACTGCCGGCATGGACGATGTTTCACGAATCTTCCAGTAACCTTCTTCAAATTTCTTTTCTCGAAGTAAGCGAATAAAATCAGGGATATTATTATGAATTGGACAACCTTTTACACATCCTGGTTTTTTACACTGTAAACAACGTTCAGCCTCAAGAATTGCTGTAGCCTCACTGTACCCTGAAACAATTTCATCAAAATTTTTAATCCGCTTATCAGGGGCCATTTCAACGGGCATTTGTCTCGCAATGGCCATACGTTCCTTTGGTTTCATTGTGTCACCTCAAAATTTTATATTCGATGCATCAAATATATTGATGTAAAAAAGTAAAAAAAAAGGTCGTCCATAAAATGGACGACCCATACTATCATAAACTAGAAACTTATTCCACTGCCACTACGCAACCTTGGATGCTTTAAGTCTGGCAAGTGCCCGTTGTAAGGCTGCTTCTGCTCTAGTTTGATTAAAGTTTTCATCTTGGGCTGCAGCTTTAGCTAAACGCTTTTCTGCACGTTCTTTGGCCTTCATTGCCCGATCCACATCAATATCCTTTCCAAATTCAGCACTCTCAACCAGAAAAGTGATTTTGTTATTGGAAACCTCGGAAAAACCGCCACTAATCATCAGTGATTGACGGCTTTTGTTCTGCTCATAGGTGAGCATACCGATCTTAATGGTAGAAAGAAACGGAGCATGGTTGGCCAATACACCAAAATCACCGCCATAGCCGGGAGCGTTGACAATATCAACATCTTCGCTCACCACAGCGCCGCTGGGAGTGACAACTTCCAAATGTATTTGTTGTGCCATCTGATTATCCTCTTGAATTGAGATTTAGGGGCAACAACTACATTTTACCCCTAAAATCACCTTATGCTTTAGCCTTAGCGTCTTTCTCAAGGGCCTCAGCAATGCTTCCAACCATATATACGGAGTTTTCAGACATTTCGTCATGCTTACCTTCAAGAATTTCCTTAAAGCCTGCAACCGTATCTTCAACAGATACAAACTTACCGGCCATACCGGTGAAAACTTCAGCAACGGTAAATGGCTGGGAAAGAAAACGCTGAATTTTACGAGCGCGACCAACAAGAATTTGATCTTCTTCTGAAAGCTCGTCCATACCAAGAATGGCGATAATATCCTGCAGATCTTTATACTTCTGCAAGGTAATCTGCACGCCACGAGCAACATCATAGTGCTCTTGACCAACAACATTTGGATCAAGAATACGGGAAGTTGAATCCAAAGGATCAACCGCAGGATAGATACCAAGCTCAGCAATCTGACGTGAAAGAACAACCGTTCCGTCAAGATGGGCAAAGGTGGTAGCTGGGGCCGGGTCAGTAAGGTCATCAGCAGGTACGTATACACACTGAACAGCAGTAATAGATCCTTTCGTAGTTGAAGTAATACGCTCCTGTAATCCACCAAGATCCGTTGCAAGGGTTGGTTGATAACCAACAGCGGATGGAATACGGCCAAGGAGCGCAGATACCTCAGAACCTGCCTGGGTAAAACGGAAAATATTATCAACGAAGAAAAGAACGTCCTGTCCCTCTTCATCACGGAAATACTCAGCAGCAGTAAGTCCAGTAAGCGCCACCCTTGAACGGGCTCCTGGAGGTTCAGTCATCTGGCCGTACACCAGTGCAGCTTTTGGAAGAACGCCAGACTCTTTCATTTCATTATAAAGGTCATTTCCTTCACGGGTACGCTCACCAACACCGCAGAATACGGAAATACCACCATGATGCATGGCGATATTGTTAACCATCTCCATCATAATAACGGTCTTACCACAACCAGCACCACCAAACAGCCCCATTTTACCACCCATGGGGAATGGTACCAGAAGATCAATAACCTTAATACCGGTTGCAAGAACCCTTACTTCGGTATCCTGCTCGGTAAATTCGGGAGCTGGGCGATGGATTGGCAGTGTCTTATCAGACTTAATCTCACCCATTCCGTCAACGGCACGACCGACAACGTTCATGATACGACCAAGGGAGGCCTCACCAACAGGGATGGAAATTGGCTTTTCACTATCACGGGCTTCCATTCCACGAACCAGACCATCAGTGGCATCCATGGCGATACAACGAACAGAGTTATCACCAAGATGTTGTGCCACTTCGATAACGAGGTTATCTTCGACATCGTCGATACCTGGGTTAGATACGAAAAGCGCATCCATAATTTTAGGAAGTTTACCGGCCTCGAACTCAACATCGACAACGGGGCCAATTACTCTTGTTATTTTTCCAACATTTTGTTCACTCATCGGGATATCTCCCTCCTCAAAGTATTTAAATAGAATATTTGCGTTTGGTTTTTATCCCTTAAGGGCCTCAGCACCACCAACGATATCCATCAGTTCACCTGTAACCGCTGCCTGTCTGGCCTTGTTGTAAACAAGGGTAAGATCTGTGACGATATCTTTACAAGCATTGGTGGCATTATCCATTGCAGTCATACGAGCTGCATGCTCTGATGCACCTACCTGTAACATAGAATTATATATGATTACATTAAGATACAAGGGTTGCATCACATCCATAATCTCTTCGGTTGAAGGCTCATAGATATAATCACCGGACTGCTTACTTTCGCTACTCTCTTCTTCCTCGGCCTCAAGCGGGGTAATGGGAAGAAGGGATTGAATAGTCGGTTTCTGAATGGCAACGGATTGAAAGTGTCCGTAAATAACTTCGACTTTATCCGTCTCTCCATTGGTAAAATTAAGTGCTACATCCTGCGCTATTTCCCGGGCATTAAACATCTGGAAATCAGACATAATATCAAGGTACTGGTTTCTCACTTTGCCAGTCTTTTTCAATACTTGATTGCCCTTCTTGCCAACACAAACAACGCTCACTTCTTTGCCTTCGGCTTCTAACTCTTTAATTCTTTTCTCTGTAAGTTTCACAATATTAGAATTAAAGGAGCCACAAAGTCCACGATCAGAAGTAACAACAACCAACTCGACCTTTTTAACCTCGCGCACCTCCATAAGAGGAAATGCGTCAGTATTAGCTCCTCCGGAAAGATTGGACATGGCTTCATTGAACTTATTGGCATAAGGTTCAAAGTTTTCCATCTTTTCCTGTGCACCACGGAGCTTGGCCGAAGCGACCATATTCATGGCCGAAGTGATCTGCGATGTCTTTTTGACACCTACGATCTTATTTTGAACATCTTTTAAACTTGGCATATCAAGTCTCCTCTAGTTAGTTGAGACCCTTGGTTGCCTTAAAAGTATCACCGAAAGCGTCAAGTGCCTTATTCAGTTTTTCTTTAATGGCATCTGTAAATTCTTCCTGCTCTTTAAGGTCAGCAAAAATCGAAGCGTCATTGGACTCGATATACGCGAACATTTCGTCCTCATAATCTCTCAAGGTTTCAATCGGCAGAGCATCAAGATACCCATTGGCACCGGCATAGAGAATGGTAACCTGTTTCTCCATTGGCAGTGGCGCATACTGGGGTTGTTTCAGGATTTCAACAAGTCGCTCACCACGAGTCAACTGGGCCTGTGTCTTCGCATCAAGATCGGAACCAAAAGCCGCAAATGCTGCAAGCTCACGATATTGGGCAAGATCCAGACGAAGAGTACCGGCAACCTGCTTCATGGCTTTTACCTGGGCAGCACCACCAACGCGGGATACGGAAAGACCTACGTTAATGGCTGGTCGAACACCTGAGAAAAAGAGGTTTGGCTCAAGATATACCTGACCATCGGTAATTGAAATAACGTTTGTTGGAATAAAGGCGGAAACGTCACCAGCCTGGGTTTCAATAATTGGTAAAGCAGTAAGAGAACCGGCACCAAGCGCATCAGACACCTTAGATGAACGCTCAAGCAGACGAGAATGGTTAAAGAAAATATCACCAGGATAGGCCTCACGTCCAGGTGGACGACGAAGCAGCAGTGAAAGCTCACGATAGGCAACGGCCTGCTTGGAAAGATCATCATAAACAATTAATGCGTGCTGACCATTATCACGGAAATACTCACCCATGGAAGTTCCGGCAAACGGTGCAATGTACTGCATTGGTGCAGGATCAGAAGCACATGCGGCAACGACGGTTGTATAATCCATGGCACCCGCTTTTTTCAAGGCCTCAACAACAAGGGCAACGGTGGACTTTTTCTGACCAACAGCAACATAGATACAATGAACATCTGTTTCCTTTTGGGCAATGATAGCATCAACGCAAAGGGCTGTTTTACCGATCTGACGATCGCCAATTACCAGCTCACGTTGCCCACGGCCAACTGGGGTCATAGCATCAACTGCTTTTGCTCCGGTATAACATGGTTCATGTACACCTTTTCTTGAAATAACACCAGGTGCCAAAACCTCAATTTTTGCTGATGCAGAAGCGTTGATAGCTCCTTGCCCATCAATTGGCGCGCCGATACCATCGACAACACGGCCTTCCATTTCAGGACCAACCGGAACCTCAGCAATTTTGCCGGTACGTTTTACCAGGTCACCCTCTTTAATTTCAGTAACCGAACCAAGGACCGCACAACCAACGTTGTCTTCCTCAAGGTTCAGGGCAAGTCCCATGATACCACCAGGAAATTCGAGCAACTCCATGGCCATACAGTTTTTAACACCATAGACACGGGCAATACCATCACCAACGGAGATGACGGTTCCGGTCTCATTAAGGTCAATACTTGTTTCGTAATCACCAATCTGATCTTTTATAATCTGACTGATTTCTTCAGCTTTAATCTGCATTTTTACTCTCTCCCCTTAATGGAATCTTTTAAACCCGCAAGTTGTGTTCGAATGCTTCCGTCCAGCTCAAGATCACCAACTTTGGCAATAATACCACCGATAATTGAGGGATCAACACTGGCGCTCAGCTCAACCGTTTTGCCGGTAAGTTTTTCTAGTGTTGCCTGCACTTTGGCCTGCAAATCTTTACTTAATTCTACTGCCGAGACCACGGTACCGTGACTGACATTTTTCTCTTCGTCAACCATGATCTGGAGTTCCTCTGCAATCTCAGGAAGAACGCCAGCTCGTTTTTTCTCGACCAGCAGGCCCAGAAAATTGGACATCATTTTATCAACACCAATGGAGGCAACAACAGCTTCCATTACTTTTTCTCGCACATCAAGTGGATAGAGAGGATTGGTCAAAGCATCAGCAAGCCCTATATCGTCAGCATACACTCCCGCCAACGCCTGTAGCGCCTCGTTGTACTCCTCAAGCTTTCCATCTTCCTTGCCAACAGCAAACAGTGCCTTGGCATATCTTCTCGCTAGGATTATCTGTTTCACTGTACGGCTCCCACTTTGTCAAGGTAATCTTCGATAATCTTAACCTGATCGTCCGCTGTCAGATTCTTAATGATTAACTCCTCAGCCATAAGCGCCGCAGCTTCGGTTGCTTCAACTTTCAGTGCACGTTTTGCAGCAGTGACTTCATTGGCAACTGCCTGCGTTGCAGAACGTTTAATATCCTCAGCCGATTTTTCAGCAGCTTCAAGAATCCTGGTCTTCTCAATCTCAGCCTGGGCAACAGCTTTTTCCACAATTGAGTCGACATCCTTTTCCACCGACTCAAGTTTTGCTGTAAAATCTTTATAATCCTGTGCCGCTTTGGCTTTCTTCGCCTCAAGTTCCTCGATTTCATCCTTGATCTGCTGACGACGTCCATTTAACCCATCGGCAATGGGTTTTGCGCCAAACTTCACCAGGATGATCAGGAGAACCGCAAAGTTCATAACCCTGAAACCAAGATCTTTCAGTTTTGCAGGTGACAAGCTATCTGCGTGGTGAGCTGCCCCACCATGTTCTCCCCCATGCTCTGCCGCTGCATGCTCTTCAGTCACTTCATGACTGGCACCTTCAGCACTATGATGTGCCTCGGTGACATGAGCATCCGCTGTGGGCGTCTCCCCAGTGGCATGCGTAGCGTGGTCCGATGAAGCCCACACACTGCCGGCTGCCAGGGCGAACCACAGAACCAGCGCATACAGTGCACTTTTTCCGATCGTTCCCTTCATTCCCCTCATAACGTTACAGACTCCTTCCCAAAATTTTACCAGCCATAGCATTTGCAAAGCCTTCAACTCCAGCTTCCAGCTCTTTTTTAGCAGCTGCAACCTGCGCCTTTACATCAGCCAGTTGTTTATCTTTTTCAGCATCCGCTTCCGCCTTTATCGTGGCAAGCTTTTCCTCACCTGCAGCCTTGGCACCAGCCCTTGCACTATCAAGCGCGGCCTTTGCCTTATTGGATGCTTTGGACATCTTCTTGTCTACTTCTTCCTGTCGTCTGCGAGCATCATCTTCATATTTAATGACTTCGTTTTGCATGCCTTGCAGCTTTTCTTTCCTCTCCTTCAAGATCTTCAACACCGGTTTGTAAATGATTCCGTTAAGGAGATACATTAAAATAAAGGCATTAATGATTTGAAGCAACAAGGTGATATCCATCGTTACCATATTCTCTGCTCCTGATTAGCTAAGATAATTCAATAAAAACAGTCCAAAATGAATGGTGATTCACACTAAAAAAACGGTTGTACTTCATACTAGGTGTGATGTCAACGAATTTATGAGCTTATTTCCTGTACTACACTGTTATAGGTGGGTGTTTTCCTGAAAGATCTTTCCGAAATTTCACTGAATTACAATTCAGTTTTCCCATAAAAAAAATGCAAATTATTCCTCCAATAACTCCCTTACGCACTGCTGTACTGATGCTATGGCATCGGGCAACTTATCTGGCATTGACCCGCCTGCCTGCGCCATATCAGATCGCCCGCCACCCTTACCGCCAACAGTTGCTGCAACCCTGTTCACCAAATCCCCTGCCTTAATGCGGTTGCTCAGTTCCTTGGAAACAATGGCAAGCAGTGCAGCCTTTTTGTTTATTTCTCCACCAAGTACCGCAACACCATCGCCCATTGCATCTCGTAGTTTATCACCGACTTCACGTAAGGTTTTTGCCGAGTCAAGGGGAATCTTTGCAGCAATAACTTTTACTCCGTTTACTTCAGTGGCATCTGCCAGCAGGGAATCCAGATCAGATGAGGCAAGCTTGGTTGATAATGTTGCTACCTGCTTTTCAAGTTTTTTTGTATTTTCTATTATAGCCTTTAGTTTCGTTTCAATCTTGGCAGCTGGCACACTGAGCATGTCGCAAAAACGCTGTTCACGCTTACGGTTGCTTTGCACATATTCAATGGCCCCACGTCCAGTCAGAGCCTCAATACGCCGAACGCCCGCCGCAATTCCGGATTCGCTTAAGATTTGCATAAGCCCAATACAGCCAGTTGCAGGAACATGGGTTCCACCACACAACTCCTTGGAAAAATCGGCAAGCGTTACAACTCGTACACTTTCACCATATTTTTCCCCAAACAGAGCTGTGGCACCTTGGGTAATGGCACTTTCTCGGTCAAGGAGTTCGGTTTGCGTTGCAATGTTAGCCCGTATTTTTTCATTTACCCGCGCTTCAACTGCTTGAATCTCCTCCTCGGTAAGAGGGTTAAAATGGGTAAAATCAAAACGTAAGCGATCTGGAGTCACCTGAGAGCCAGCCTGTTTAACATGCTCACCAAGAATTTCTTTGAGGGCGGCCTGTAAAAGGTGGGTTGCGGTATGATTGGCCGCACATTCGGCGCGCCTGCTCTCTTGTACCAGCAAATCAACTTCAGCATCCATTGCCAACTGCCCGTTTATCACTTCCACGGTATGAAGAATTATGCCATCACCTTCGGAAACTGTATTGGAGATAATTCCCTTGCCATCCGGCCATATCACTTCACCTGTATCTCCAGCCTGCCCCCCTGATTCCGCATAAAATGGTGTGGACGCGGTAAAAAGCTGTCCAGAATCTCCCGTTTGAAGGAGTTCACAGCTATTGCCATTGGTATCCAACAAGCCAAGCACCGCAGACTTC
This sequence comes from Desulfocapsaceae bacterium, assembly GCA_050291935.1. Lineage (GTDB taxonomy): Bacteria > Desulfobacterota > Desulfobulbia > Desulfobulbales > Desulfocapsaceae > Desulfocapsa. Next base: position 29,503 of record JBNKKR010000009.1, read on the forward strand.
ACCTGCAACTGCTCATAGCCTACAAACTCACTCCTGATACCTTTGGCAATAAGCTCCTGAACACCTTTACCAAGAATACGAACCTCTTCTCCTTTTTGGGCTGCACGGGAATTACTTCTTTGCTTCTCCATCGCCGTTTCAAAACCCTTTGCATCAAAGCCAACCCCGCGCTCAATGGAAACATCACGGACAATATCCACTGGAAAACCAAATGTATCATAGAGTTTAAAAATAAACTCTCCCTGAATGGTCTTCTCACTTTGCTGTTGTATACGGGCAATCTCTTCATCAAGTAGGCCCAGTCCATTTTCCAGGGTTTCATTAAACCGAACTTCTTCGTTGACCACCACCTTTGCAAGCAATTCCACGTTTCCAGCCAGATGGGAATAAGCATCCTGCATGGAAAGTGTAACCTCATTACAAACTTCTTTTAAAAAGGGCTTGGTTAAACCAAGACTTCTGCCATAACGTATGGCTCGCCGCATTACTCTTCTCAGCACGTAACCACGCCCCTCATTGGAAGGCAACACACCATCGGCCACCAGGAACGTGGCAGCTCTTGCATGATCAGCGATAACACGCATGGCAACGGAAGTTCCATCATCTTCCAAATATTTTTTACCGGAAAGAAGTTCAAGTCTTTGAATCACTGGTTGAAACAGATCAGAATCATAATTATTGAATTTCCCCTGCATAACTGCCGCGACGCGTTCAAGTCCCATACCTGTATCGATACTTGGCTTGGGAAGGGGAGTCATCGTCCCATCAGCTGAGCGATTAAACTGCATAAAAACAAGGTTCCACAACTCCAAAAAGCGATCACAATCACATCCAACGGCACAATCTTCTCTTCCGCAACCCGCTTCAACGCCTTGATCAATATGGATCTCTGAGCATGGGCCGCAGGGGCCGGTATCTCCCATGGCCCAGAAATTATCCTTTTCGCCCAACCTGACAATTCGCCCTTTCGGAAGAGCCTCCACCTCTTCCCACAGCCCGAAGGCCTCATCGTCATCGGTAAACACCGAAACCCACATCTGCTCTGCGGGCAAGCCAAGCTCTTGTATTAAAAAATCCCAGGCAAAGCGGATGGCATCTTTTTTAAAATAGTCGCCAAAGGAAAAATTACCCAGCATCTCAAAAAACGTATGATGCCTTGCGGTATAGCCTACATTTTCAAGATCATTGTGCTTACCGCCAGCACGAACACAGCGTTGAGAAGTTACCGCTCGTACGTAATCACGGCTATCCTCGCCCATAAAGACAGTCTTAAACTGGACCATCCCGGCATTTACAAAAAGCAGAGTTGGGTCGTCATGGGGAACCAAAGAAGAACTGTCCACCTTTGTATGTCCATGCTTTGCAAAATAATCTAAAAAGCGCTTGCGTATTTCTTTTCCTTTCATATCTGTACGTAGAATGTAAAATTATAAAATATGTGGTAAAACTGCTTTAAAATCAGATGTCCCTGCCTTCTCAAGCAGTTCATATACCAGCATTTCCATGGGAACAATACCAACTCCCATGGCCTCTAGTCTTTTAAGACCTAACTCCTTATTACTAGCAGTACGTGAGGATACTGCATCGGCAATCACCAAAGGAGTCATACCCAAATCAAGAAGCCCCATGGCAGTTTGGTAAATGCAAATATGGGTTTCAACCCCTACCAACACGGCATGGGTCACCGTTTGTGGAAGCGTATCCAACAAATGGTTGGTCTTCCTATTGGCAACGGCATTAAATTCTACCTTATCGGGACGCGGCACACCTTGTACCAACTCCTCAATGGCTGGTGGATAACAACCCAAGCCTTTCTTATACTGGGTGTTTGCAAGTATTGGCAAGCTTAGTATGGTGGCAATATGGATCATCCTTGCGATACCATCCACCACCTTCTCTGCTTCAAAAATCTGCGTCAGCAAACGTTCCTGGGGATCTATTATGTGCAGATAGCAATCTTTGGGTTGTAACATAGGTCTACCTTGTCATGTTCATTGCAAAAATGGGGATATAGCTGAGTTGAGCAAGCTTTCTGCTGTCGTGAAAGTGTTCTCATCCCATACCATGCAAACTGCTGACACTATCATTTTACTCCCCTTACGTAAATAGCAACTTTGCACCCGTTGCTAATCGGTCAAAAAAAAAGGGCATCCACACCAGGTGGATGCCCTTTTTGCTTAAAGCAAATGGAATTAACAGTTCATCTTAATGATCAACTGCTCCACCAGCCCCCATGGGAACACGAATGTCCTCAACAAGATGCTGAATATGCTCAGGAGGTGCAGCCGTGAGACTGGACACGGTAAGGGCAACCGCAAAGTTAACCACAGCACCCACAGCGCCAAAGGATCCAGGTGCGATTCCAAGCCACCAATTGGCAGCGTTATCTGGAGCCATTGCTGTTCCTGGAATAAAGAACCATCCTTTAAACCAGAAGATATAGACCAGGGTGAGGCCAAGGCCTGAAAGCATACCAAGAACTGCGCCGGTATTATTCACCCGCTTGGCAAAAATTCCCATCATAAGTGCTGGGAATATGGAAGAAGCAGCAAGACCAAAGGCAAGGGCCACAACCTGGGCCGCAAATCCGGGAGGATGCAGGCCAAGATACCCGGCAACACCAATGGCACCGGCCATGGCGATACGTCCCGCCATTAGCTCTCCCTTATCACTAATGTCTTTTGCAATAATTCCCTTGATAATATCATGGGAAATGGCCGAAGAAATAGCAAGGAGCAGACCGGCAGCAGTTGAAAGAGCAGCAGCAATTCCACCCGCAGCAACAAGGGCAATGACCCAGTTTGGCAATTGAGCAATTTCAGGGTTTGCGAGAACCATGATATCACGGTCAACTTTGGTCATTTCATTCTTCTCTTTGTCACCCACATACTGGATACGTCCATCACCGTTTTTATCTTCATACTTCAAAAGACCGGTTTTCTCCCAGTTAATAAACCAGGTTGGGAGTGCGTCAATCTTCAAGTTCTGAGAAGTATCAGGAGCAATTGAATCCGCCTGAATGGTATTCATCAGATTTAAACGAGCCATGGCGCCAACAGCAGGAGCTGTGGTGTAGAGGATGGCAATAAAGACAAGTGCCCAACCAGCGGATGAACGAGCGTCCTTTACCTTAGGAACGGTAAAGAAACGGGTAATAACATGGGGCAGTCCGGCGGTACCAATCATCAGAGAAAGGGTAAGCAGGAAGATATTCAACGTACTCCCCTTCTGGGTGGTATAGGCAGCAAAACCCAAGTCCACAAGGGTCTTATCCATTTTATCTAAAAGATACATACCCGAGCCATCATTCATCATCGCCCCAAGTCCAAGCTGTGGAATGGGAGTTCCCGTAAGCGACAGGGAGATAAAAACAGCAGGTACAGTATAGGCAAAGATAAGTACGCAGTACTGGGCGATCTGGGTATAGGTTACACCTTTCATTCCACCAAGAACGGCATAGACAAAAACGATTGCCATTCCAACGAACAATCCTGTTTCAAAGGGCATCTCCAGAAAACGGGAAAAGGCAACACCAATTCCTTTCATCTGACCAATAACATAGGTCAGAGATGCGACGATAAGACAAATTACCGCAACAACTCGTGCAGTCTGCGAATAGAAACGATCACCAATAAACTCAGGTACGGTGAACTTCCCATATTTTCGCAGATATGGAGCAAGGAGCATGGCAAGCAGACAGTATCCACCAGTCCATCCCATAAGGTACACAGAGGCGTCATAGCCTTTAAAGGCAATAAGGCCTGCCATTGAAATAAATGAGGCTGCTGACATCCAGTCCGCTCCGGTGGCCATTCCATTTAAAACCGGATGTACACCTTTACCCGCAACATAAAATTCACCGGTTGTCGCCGCGCGAGCCTTAATAGCAATAAAAATATAAAGTAGAAAGGTCGCCCCAACCACTGCATAGGTCCATAATTGTAAATTACTCATTGTATCTCTCCTTAATCTTCGCTAACGCCAAATTTCTTATCGAGCTGATTCATACGCCAAGCGTAAAAGAAGATCAGAGCAACAAATACGTAAATGGATCCCTGCTGGGCAAACCAAAATCCCAGTGGATAACCACCCAAAATTTTAATACTGTTCAGCGGCTGGCAAAACAGAATACCCGCCCCGAACGATACTAAAAACCAGACGATAATACACCCGATTACAAGTCGGATGTTCGCCTGCCAATACTTCTGAACATCGGTCATAATTTTCTCTCCTCCGTATAAAAATTAAAAAAAAGGCCACTCTTCCTCCGGTCATGGTCTATACCACAACTTCGTAATCAGTTCAACTTCCCACCGATAAGCAAGATCAGGCCAACCTAACACCATAAATCCAATTACAAACGGATCTTAATACCAACAACTTCTTTTCTCTTTAATATCTAAAACTTCCAACCCTTCCCGCCTGGAAAATATCCCGCAAGGTCACGAGTCCCCCCTTTCTAAATTTTTTTATTAGATAGAGAAAGAGATAGGCCGTTTGCAAAGCATCTTCTAAAGCATCATGCGGCTTAAAAGTTGGTAAATTATATTCTATGCCCAAATCATTGAGGCTATAGCTCATCTCCTTGGGGTTGTGTTCGTGATAGTGCCCTAACCGCACCCGATTATAGCCCTGCGCCATCCGCATGGTATCCACACCGGGATTGGATAGAGTTCCCCCCATCACCGCTTTGGCTGCCTTGTTTAAAAAATGCATATCAAGGAGCAGATGATGCCCCACCAGCAAACTGCCATGGATATAGTCAACAAACTGCGGTAAAACCTTTTCAGCCGGCTCTGCCTGGGCAAGTTTTTCCGGGGTAATTCTATGCACCAGCGTTGCCTGGGTAGACGTTATCTTTTTAGGCTGAATAAAACGATGAAACATTGATGACAAATCAATCTGCAGATTACTGATCTTCACTGCTCCGATTGATATCAGTTCATCCTTTTTCTTGCTTAACCCGGTAAGCTCGGTATCACAAACGACAAAACTAAACTCCGCAAGGGGTCTTCCCTGGTCAAAACGTGTAAAAAACTCTTTATTTGCAACGAGCTTGGCATCGGGTGCCCTAAACCAACTTGCTGGATCAAATAACCTTGGCATTTTCAAGCCGTTGGGTACATTCTATCAAGCACAGCGTATACTTTTTCTATCACCGCAAACGCCTCTTTTAACATCCGCCTTTCAAGATCAGACAAACTGGCCGGGTCAATATGGTTATCTGGCAAGATCCCCTTTTCCAGCTGGGCCAGTTGATGGATCAAACGCTGCTGCATCTGGAGTTCATAGGCGTCGGTTGCGGCAATCCACAATTCATGGGTAACCAAATCAGAATCGACAAGGGCCTTTAGACGAGCTAACGTATTGGTCTCGTTAATACCATGCCTAAGTGATAAAACACGGGCAAAATTAACAAGAGGCGTCAAACCCTTCTGTTTTATATCCAGATGATTCTTATGCTCACCATCTTTGTCGACAATAAAATTTTTAAAAAATGACAACGGAATCGGCGTTGATAAGCATTGTCTCGCCAGATGAAAAAGAAAGATATCCTGCTTACCCGCCTCACTGACAAGATGTTTACGCAATTCCTGGGCAAGTGAATGTTCACCAAACCCAGACCGAAAATCAAAAAAGATGGTGGCGTGTAACAGCTCCTGTGGATCCGGAGTATTGATCCATTTTGAGAAGTATTTTTTCCAGACCGATAACGGCTGACACCACTTGGGATTTATCGCCATAATCTCGCCTGGGCACAGGGGATATCCACAGTTTACCAGATGATCAATTGCCTTCTTGGCAAAGGTCTTAAAATAGTTCTCAGCTATCTCTTTTGTCTTGGCATCAGAAGGATCCGCATACAATATTGCATTATCCTGATCAGTTTTAAAGGTCTGCTCTCTTCTTCCTTCACTTCCCATCAGCAGCCAGCAATACGGAACTGGCGGTGGGCCAAGTTCTTTTTCCAGCAGGGAAAGCATCCTCTCTAAAATATGGTCGTTGAGGATGGCAATCATTTGGGTAATATTTCCAGCCTTGGCTCCTTCCTTAATAAGTCCTCGAATAACCTCAGGGATTTTCTGGGCCAGTTCATAGAGGCCACTGATCTTCTGTTGGCCTCGTATCTCTTTAAAAAGATAATAGGGAGAATGCCCCTGAAGAAGCATTATATCGTGGGAGGTAACCACCCCGATAAGTATCCCTCTTTTTTCCACCGCAAGATGATGAATACCGGTACTCATCATACGCAGTAACACATCAAAACAGAGGGTCTGGGAAAGAACACTTTGCACAGGTCCGGTCATAACCGTTGCCACCGGCTTATTATAATCAAAACCCGCCGCCACCACTTTACAACGTAAATCACGATCGGTAATTATTCCTACAATGGCATCTTCATCCTCGGGTTCATGGATAAGCAGGCTTCCCACACGAAATTCAGCCATTGTAGCCGCTGCATCTTTTATGGATACATTGCTTGCAACCTTACGCAGTGTTTTAACCAAATCACCAACCCTTACCGAAAAGAGATAGAGATCATCACCACTTCGTTTAGAAACCTTATGGTAGCGTAATTCGTTGTAAGCGGTATTAACAATTTTTTCAGAAAAGCTTTTCAGATAGTAATGGGCAAAAGAGGGTTCATCCTCTACAAGTTCAAGGAAGATCTCCCGAGGCAAGAGAAAGCAAAAAGTATCTTCCACCGTTTCAATATTTAAATTTGCAAGGGTTCCCCTGATAATACCAAGGGCACCAATATATGCACCCTCGCCGCGAATATCCTTAAGGGTCACATCTCCTTGATCATCCTCAATAAAGGCCTTTACCCCGCCTCGCTGAACAAGATGCAGATGGGTAATTTCCGTCTCCCCGGCCGTAAACAAACGCGTCCCTTTAGGGAAAAAATCCACCCGGCAATGGTTGGCAATGCGATGTAATGTTTGCTTTTCTAAGTTGCTAAACGGCAAGATTTTCCTAAAAAAGGAAATTGCCATTTCCGGCGCAATTCTATGTACATCACTAGCTGAGGACACAAACCTTCTCCAAAAATATCAGATAATTCAGCAAAGGGACGAAACCCCTCAAACAGAGGGGTTTCATTTACAACCATTCTTCAAAAGAATGAATTACTTGTCCATGGCCTTTTTACCATTGATCAAGTCATCCACAACGGAAGGATCCGCGAGGGTAGAGGTGTCGCCAAAGTCTTTAAAATCATTGGCTGCAATCTTCCGCAAAACACGCCGCATAATTTTACCACTTCTGGTTTTTGGCAGACCTGGAGCATACTGAATGGCATCTGGCGTTGCTATCGGTCCAATCTCCTTTCGCACATGGGTACGAAGCTCGGCCAGCAACTCCGGACTATGTTCTACACCTGTATTGGGGGTAACAAAGGCGTAGACAGCCTGCCCCTTCACAGGATGAGGCATTCCAACCACAGCGGCCTCTGCTATCTGTGGGTGGGAAACAAGAGCAGATTCAATCTCAGCTGTACCCAAACGATGCCCGGACACGTTAACAACGTCATCAAGACGTCCCATAATCCAGAAATAACCATCTTCATCTTTACGTGCACCATCCTCAGGATCGTAGGTGTTTTCATATCGACTGAAATAGGTCTTCTTAAAACGCTCGGGATCGCCAAATACACCACGAAGCATTCCAGGCCATGGCTTGCGGATAACAAGATGACCTCCTTCATTAGGGCTCGCCTCATTACCTTCTTCAGTAAAAATTGCAGCATCAATGCCTGGAAGGGGATAACTGGCAGAACCCGGTTTGAGCGGTGTGGCGTAAGGGAGTGGAGAAATCATTATTCCACCGGTCTCTGTCTGCCACCAGGTATCCACGATGGGAAGCTTCTCTTTTCCGATATTCACGTGATACCACATCCATGCTTCCGGGTTAATTGGCTCACCTACTGATCCTAAAATACGCAGACTTGAGAGGTCATAGCGTTTTGTTGGCGCATCACCATCACGCATCAAAGCACGAATTACTGTTGGTGCGGTATAGAAAGTATTTACTTGAAATTTTTCTACAATTTTCCAAAAACGATCCGGTCCCGGATAGGAAGGTACCCCTTCAAACATCACAGAAGTTGCCCCAAGCCCTAATGGGCCATAGAGGATATAGGAATGTCCGGTGATCCAGCCAATATCGGCTGTACACCAGTACACATCATCGTCTTTGAGGTCAAAAACCCACTGGCAGGTATGCATGGCGTAGGTAAGATATCCGCCTGTGGTATGAACAACACCTTTTGGTTTCCCAGTAGAACCGGAAGTATACAGGATAAAAAGAATATCTTCCGCGTCCATGGACTCAGGTTCACAGGTTGAACTAATATCGGCCGCTGCCACCTCATCATGCCAGAAGGTATCACGGCCTTCCTGCATGTTTATCTCGTTACCGGCACGTTGAACAACAATACAATCTTTTACCGTATCGCATTCAGAAAGGGCTTCATCGGCATTTGGCTTCAGGGGAATGGTCTTACCAGCCCGTAAGACGGCATCAGCAGTAACAAGAACTTTTGCTTCACAATCCTGGATTCGACTCTGCAGTGCCACAGCAGAAAATCCTGCAAAAACAACCGAATGCATGGCACCAATTCGCGCACAGGCGAGCAAAGCAATGGCCAGCTCCGGAACCATTGGCAGATAAATGGAAACGCGATCCCCTTTTTTCACGCCTTTCTTCTTTAAAACGTTTGCAAACCGACATACTTCAGTATGCAACATTTGATAAGTATACACCCGTACATCTTCTTCGGGCTCTCCTTGCCAGATAATGGCAGCCTTATTCCGGCGGCCATTTTCAAGGTGACGATCCAAACAGTTATAAGACATGTTGAGTTTACCGCCCTTAAACCAACTAATCTCAGGCTTCTCAAAATCATACTCAAGTACCTTGTCCCACTTCTTATCCCAAGTCACAAGCTCCTCAGCGCGGTCGCCCCAAAACCCTTCCGGGTCTTCCATTGAACGCTTATAGGCTGCTTCATATGCTTCCATACTGCCAACAGCGGCCTTATCTGCACCCTCTGTGGGCGGCTGAAAAATACGTCCCTCGCTTAACAAACTGGTGATTTTGTCGTCACTCGAACTCATTCTTAACTCTCCATTCGTTATCAATTACAATTGCCGTAAAACAATAATTTACCATTATATTAACATGTTTATAATGGGCCCAAACCTTATGTCCCACATGCCTTATTCTTGAGAAAACAGTGGGGCACTATACCTTAAAGTACCCCATCTTTCACATATTTTTTACATGTTCGTCAAATAAATAAGATTTTATTCCTGTATCATTTTTACTTATACTAAAGGTTTCGGATAAATATGATTGCATTGCTGCATCATTTATTCTTATATTAGCAATTAATATTTTTCTTTTCTTTTTTTGAAAAGCCTATATTGCTGGGACGACTTTTTTTATTGTTAAAGAATTTGAGATATAATGCACAACCCTTTAGAAAAAGAAATAAAGCGGCGCCTCAAACAAAATCAAAGCAAAAAGGACATCCTTGCTCAACTTGCCACTGCGCAAAACAGAGGAGTCGTTGTCCATATGCTTAACAACCTTCCCCGGCACACAAAAAACCGCCAAATGCTTCCCCTTCGCCTGGTTGTGTTCTCCTTGTTACTCCTTCTCACCATCAAGCAGTTTCTTTTTGTCTATTTACATGAGTCGTCCAGTGTCGATCTCATGTTAGGGCTGATTGGCCCCTTTATACATGTTTACGTTATGCGGGAACTTTTGCGTAACCATCGGCTTGGTTATCAAATCCTTCCCATTCTTTCCCTCCTCGCACTTTTCCGTCCAGAAGTACGAATATTCCCTGATATTTATATGTATCTTGGAATGGCATTTCTCTCTGGCCTGCTGTTTTTTGTTCTTTTTCCAAAAAAGGAGCAGATAGGGTGCTGATGGCAGTGAAGAACACTCAACCGGCCCAAGTAATCTTGAGGATAGGTATCTCTACCCGACGACATATCCTAAAAGCTACTAGCGCCATAACTTTCAATTTCTGCCAGGGGAGCCACCATGGAAAATGAGCAGATCGATGCCATGTCTAAACTTTTAAAATCGATGTCCCATCCTATTCGTCTAAAAATTCTCTGTCTTTTACAGGATAAGGAACTATCAGTAGGGGATATCAGGGAAGAAGTAAAAACAACAAATGCTAATGTTTCCCAGCATTTAAACATACTTCGCAGTCAGGGCATCATTGATTATCGAAAAGATGCGAATTTTATTTACAACCGCATCCACGATCCTCGTATCATTGAGCTTATGGCAACCATGCAGAATCTGTTTTGTCCCAGTTCAAAATAAATTCTTTCTCGTTTTTGGACGGTTGTATACAATCCATTCTTCTCTATAGGTTGGATAGTGGCTTAACTCTATTTCCAACCTAAGCAAAGAAAATGGGCCCCTCAAGTCCGCAAAACTAGGGTGGCACGCCAGGAAACACCCACTCGACTGCATAAGGGTACGGACAGATGGGGCAATTTGTATTAGAATATTCTAAAATAGCTTGGTAAGAAATAAATAATTAATTTTTTTCAAAAGGATACAACTGATATGATCATTACAGACTGGGTGCACACCATAGCCGGTTTCTTTATTCTTTTTTCCATGGCTTTGGGAGTGGATTGTGGCAACAACCCGCTTTTTGTCCATAAATACTGGCTCTTTTTCACTGCTTTTGTGGGGCTAAACCTTTTCCAGTATGGGATAACCAAATTCTGTCCTTTGGCAATCATTCTAAAAGTTCTTGGCGTACCCGAAAACAGGTAATAACAGCAATTATTCCTCCGGTGACAGAACACTTTTCTGTCACCGTTTTTCTCACAAAAAAAATTGTTTCTGGGAAGATTCCATATGAGAATCTGATCGTACCATCCTCTCTTACGTATTTACACACAATCCCTGTTACGACCTATTTCAGCAAAACTTGTGCTGCAACTCCGGAATAACGCCAATGCCACGCCTCCCATGGTGTTGCTCTTTTTTTTGGATATTGGGGCAGGGTTTCAAAAAAACCAAAACGTTTTGCATGCTCCTGAAGCCAGCCATAGGCAGGAGTTCCAGCAAATCGCCAGTTACTGGGGGAAAAATCGACAACAGTCCCAAGGGCATGCTCCGAGTATCCGGGTGGTGCCACAAATCTTACTATATCATTAAATGTACGGCCTTCCTGCATCATCCGGATAAATATTTTTTTTTGGTACCAACTACTACGATAGGATGAATCAACTTGCAAAGTAATACCATCTTCTTCGGCTTGCTGGGCCATCTCTACCAATGCCTTGCATGCATCTTCTAAGAGATACAACGTACTGCTATTTACACACAACCTGGGTGAAATTTGGACAAGCTGTGGTGGGCGTAAACCTTTTGCCTTTATTTTATTTCCCTTCCATGGCGGTGGGACCGGGTACTCCACACCATTTATTTCAACACTTTCTATGGCGACATCTTCCGTAGCAGGCAAACAAGGTGGAGAAAAAGTGATGATAGTGGATACAAGGACAAGAGAAAAGAGCCTTCTACCAAGCAGTTTTTTTAACATAGAAACTATCACAGAAAAAACTCTTGTCATCTTGTTCATCAGCCATGCAGCCCTAAATAGGCGCCTGCTCCGACCATTATAGCACCAGATGTCCGATTCAGTTTTCTTACTGCTGTTGCAGAGGTGAAAAAACGCCTTGCCGAAGATGCACAGGCGGCAATAAACATCAAGCCCGTCATCAACCCCATCAAAGTAATCACAGAAACAAGAACGATATCACCGTTTGTCAACCTGTTGAGATCAATGATATTGGGTAAGAATGCGATATAAAAAAAGATCACTTTTGGATTTGAAGCAGAGATCAAAAAACCCTGCAACAAGCCTTTTACCGGTGTTAAATGCGTTGCAGAAACTCGATCTTGCAAGGAAATTTCAGAAGAACTAACCCACATCCGCCATCCCAGGTAAAAAAGGTACAACGCACCGACACAACGAACAAGCATAAACAAACCAGCCCATTGCTCAGCAATCATAGCAAGCCCGAAACAGGCAAGAAGCAGGTATACCACATCACTTATCGCCATACCAAAAGCCAGGCTAAAACAGGGCGTCAGCCCAGAAGCCAAAGATCTGGCTAACAGGGCAAAGACACCGGGGCCTGGGGTAATTGCAAAGATAAAAATGACGACGAAAAATGAGATAGCGCTTTCAAGAGACATGGGACATTCCTTAGTAAAAAATAGATAACACCAAGCTCTTACCTAAAAACAGTCACCAGGGCAAGCCCTATTTCTCCATCATCTCCTGCAATACGAAACCGTTCACGACATATCTGCACCACAGGAGAGCTGCCAACAACATTTCGTTTGCGTGCATTTTTCCGTCCGCTTAAAACAACTGGTATGCCCCTCCTGCTCCTGAATTGCCCATACCATATCAGCAAGCTTTAAGCCCTTGACGTCTAAGCCAAGCTTCGCCGCTTTTTTTCTAGCATACGCTGCAAGAGAAGGTCCTTTTAACAATTTTTTTCCGCCCATACCGTGTTACCTCCTTTAAAGATTGAACATCAACGACAGCCGACAAATCAACACAAAACAAGAAAAGTATCCATAGGGGTTAAATGGGTAAAATATGTATCTCTTCATGGGTGACATGCATACCAATCATGACCTCCCCTTTCCTCCCATCAATGGAAACGGGATCTCCAAAACGAATTATCGTTTCACCTATTTCACAATATTGCCGGGTTTCATATACCTTGAGCTGCTTGCAACCGACCACACATGTCTTCTCAAGCCGTACTGCAACAACTGAAGCATGAGATGTCTGACCTCCTCTGGAAGTGAGTAATCCTTCTGCCATATTGATTACTTTGATATCTTCCGGTACAGTATCAGCTCGAATCAGAATAAGGGGCACATCGGGATCTTTTTCTCGTAGTACTCTGATATTTTCTTCGGTAAAGACGGCCCGTCCAGAGAGAGCGGATCCCGAAACGCCAATCCCCTTTCCGATATAGGATTTCTTAAGTTTTGGCCCCATGCCAAAGACTTGTAAACGTTCTTGCTTCTTGATTGTTATCATATCCCTTGTCTGCAGGATATACAACTGCTGGGGATCCGGACCTTCAAAGGTAAATTCAATTTCCTGGGGATTCCACCGTTTTTCGTACACCAACTCACGGGAAATAGTCAAAAGCTCCTGATAAATTTTTGGGTATCGTACTTCTAAAGTCCTCTCCACCTGTCGCCCATCAAGCCCTGCCTGTTCCACTGAAATGGGATAACTGGTAACAAGACCAGAAACGATATCTTCCCCTTGATCGCCATAGGCATAATCCCCCCAGAGTGCCACGCGCTGCACTTTCCGGTAGGGATGGGCCGTGAAAAAAACACCGGAACCAGACGATTGACTTTTATTTCCATACACCATCGTCTGCACAATAACAGCAGTTCCCCAAGAATCAGAAACATCCATAATCTTCCGATAATCCGACGCCTTAATTGTCTCCCAGGAATCAAACACCATCGCAATGGCCGTGGCCAATTGTAGCCATGGATCCTCCGGTATTGCAATTCCGCGCTGACGAATGAGTTTTTGATACTCAAGGGCTAACTCCTTCATCTGCACCGGAGAAAAATGCCCTTTCATACTCACATTATGTTTTTTCTTAGCAACATCCATTAATGCCTGGAACTCATCCCTGGCAACGCCAGTGGTCATGGCCCAGGATTGGAGAAAACGACGATAATTGTCCCAGGCCAGATACGAGTCGCCATGTTCCATTGCCCCTTCTTCAATAAGCTCTTTATTCGTCCCCACATTGTGCACGGTGGCCATCATTCCAGGCATGGAAATGGCAGCACCACTCCTCACAGAAAGCAGTAGCGGATTATCGGTGGCACCAAAAACCCGGCCGGTTTCCTGTTCAAGCTCGCTAAGGGATTGACGTACACGTTGCATAAATTCATCACGAGCCTTATCAAAGCCATACACAATTTCACGGCATCGAAAAATTTCAGTGGTAATAATAAAGGCAGGAGGAACATGTTTTTGTTCATCACAAAGCGTTACCAGATTAAAGCCCTTATTTCCCAAATGAATAAGATCATGGGTATACGGATTTGGTTGGGTAAGTGTGGAAATCGCCCGTTCCGGATTATAGCTCATCAACAGATCCAGGCGCTGCTCATCAAGATGCTCCCGTTGACTTTCAAGGGTTCCAATAATCCTGGTAATAAAATTATCCAGATGCTGTAAGCCAAACGTTGTGGCAATTAAATCACGCAAAAATGCCTCGGAGAGGCTATGTACAGAATTTGCCGGTTCGTCATCATTCCATAACGATCTATAGTTCGTCAGCAGGTTAGCAGATCCTATTTGAGGCAGGATGATGGAGAGATTATTTTCATGGATATTCGTATAATACGAGTAGATTACATCCTTCACTCCTTCGGAAAGTCCACGAAAGATATCAAGATACTGGGTATAAGAAAACCTTCGTATTTTAAGTGAGCTATCGAGTAGTGAGATATAGGTATCCAACCGTCTGGAGCTGATACCATCCACGCTAAGCGCGCGAAGAAAAATTTTAAGACAATTGACAATCCGAAAAAAAGTGGCCTGGGTAATAATGGATAGATTGATAGTCTCTGGCAACCTTTCCAAATAAATGTTAGCAAGATTTTCAAGACGAAAGGTAAGGCTTAAACTGTCAAACTTTCTTTCCTGATACTTGCCATATACCGAAGGAATATCCACAGCAATATGGCGTTTATAGTAGATATCCTCTTTCGCCTCAAACTGCTGCGTGGAGAGGATGGTTTGCTTTAGCCCCTCAAGGGTTTGCAACAAAGCCTCAATGCAGGCTGTGGTATCACACTTTTCAAGGGTATGCAGAAGTCCCTCCATCTCCGGAAAACCTTCCTGAGCCGCCTGTTCCAACTCAGAACGTAGTGACTGAAAATCAAGATTATACTTTTGATTCAACAGTTGAAACATGTGAACCAAAAGGTCAAAACGTCGCAGTTCCACCGGCTGAATATCGCTTTGCGCGGCCAGATATTTTTGCCGCTCTTCAGTTTTCCAGCCGAGCAGATCTCTCACCGTTTCAAATTCAAGATTTTCCTGAATTCGTTTTGACAACAAATGCTGATCATCAACAAATTTTCCGGATTCAGCAATTTCAGAATAGACTTCGTCGGGTAAAAACGGAAAGAGAACATCTTTTTCTTTGGTAAGCCAAAAAGTAAAAATGGCTTGAATAAAATCCACGATAAGATTGGAACTCTCCACATGACTCTGCTTCCGTAAAAAATGGATTAACAGGTCTCGTCGTTTATGGATCTCATCAAGCTCAGTTGACACCTCGCGAAGATCACCTTCCGCTCCGATTTCATTAAAGAAAACCGGCATCAGTTTACTGAACTGTTTCGTGAGGTTGTAGACAGGCTCAATGGGATGGTTGAGCAGGCTGGTAATATCTCGTTGAAAGAGGTCGGTATCCTTTACACAGGTTCCTGAAAGTTTAATATTGATGATCAATGCGGAAAACAGTGTCCCACACCATTTCGGCTCCTGCATGATCAAATTCAACCAGACCCGAATATTGGCAAGATGGGCGGGATTGGTAATGGGCTGCCAATCTTCATCCACTCCCATCACATTGGCATACTGAAATCCAAAACGCACTACTTCCCAAAGAAATGTCTCCACCATCCGCGCGTTTTTACGTTTAAATACCTCTCCTCCTAAAACCTGAATACACTGCAGAGACGTATGGGGATACTTTCTAACATTGGCCTTGAGTAGTTGAAAGGTGGTAAGTAGGAAATTTTCTATCTCTTCAAAGGTTTGCAGACGAATAAGCTGCACCAAAGATCTATTTATCTCCCGCAGCGTCTCTTCATGGATCAGATAGAGTCCTTTGGTATCCATGATACGAAAGAGAAAAAGAAGTTTCTGGTTCTCCGCAAATCTGCTTAACGGAAGGCCCTGTTCCTGGGTAGTTCCCAATGTTTGTTCATCTGCCTTTGCAAGGTTTGCGGGAATATCCTTATAGAAGCGGACGATATCCACATGGGCTGGTAATTCCAGTATTTGCGCAAGGGCAACAACGGCAGATGTTTCAATATCGATCTGGTTCAGCGTCTCAATATTTTTTTGCATGGACCCATGCGAGATTGCAGAAAAGAGTTGGCCCGATTGAAAATCATCACAAAGTACCCCGCACTTTTCCAAAAACCAGGGTAAAGGATCATCTTCCTGCAACCAATAGCGGTAATTTCGCCGAAGAATGGCGCGCATCAATCTGGCCATGGGCCGATAGTCGTAGGATATCGACTCTCCCCCTTGGGGTTCATTAAAAGCGAGTAAAGCGGTTGCCAATCGTTTCATGGGATGCTGGCCCTGCACGATGTGCGTCATTATTGGACTCTTCCCATCATCCAATGCCAGCAGATTTGCAAAATAACCATTTAAAGAAGATTGATAACGAAGCAAATCTTCTCCGGAAAAAGTTGCCACCATTTTAGCAACCCATGCCACCTGGGATTCGATTATCTGGGAAAGGAGTTTACTATTCTTTTCACTCTCTTGCATGGCCTGTAAAAAAAGATCGGCAAAAAGAGTAAATGTTTCCGGTCCCAGATCATGACGCACATAATAGCTGGAATTTTTTAGGACAAAACTACGTAACTGGGGAATCAGGATTTTCCAGTTACGGTAAGGATGGCAGATCTCTAATAAAAGCTGCTCCAGTTTCTTATGTAAGCCCTTATAACGACTTACGACATCAAGAAGCGGCAGCAAAAGGGGATTTAAGACAACTTCCTCTGCGGTTTCCAAAAGATTGGCCTTTAAGGCATCTGATTCAATCCCCTGAGTATCAATATTTTTCTTCATACCCAAACTATCTGTTATTTTGCGGTTAATTTCAAGGATTCTCTTAAACTAAATACAAAAACACCCCAACAGAAAATCCGTTGGGGTGTTTTATACTAAAAAAAAAGCCAGACAACTGGCTTAGCAGCAAGGGTTATTTCAGGATAGGCCTGGAATAGAGTGGTTGGATGGGACGATTATTGTTACCCCCCATGACGACATTAAATTGTTTTGCTTGTGCAGCAGCAACGGGCACAGAGTTTTTCAAAACCATCCAACGAACACCTTCAGAACAGGGAGGGGTGGTAAGTGAACCATTAAATCTGTAATAGGATCTGTCCGCAGGAAGCATATCCTCAACATTAATACTCATCTCAGAAACTACTTTATGTTCCCCGGCTTTTGCTGGCATATTGGCCCAAAGAGATGCAATAAATGGATTTTCAGTACCTTCCTCAAATAGAAGGCCAATAACAGCCAGATTACCATCCGCATCACCATGGACAAGATGTCCTTCCATTGGAAAAGAACGGCCGTCAACACTATTTTCACTTGGGGTATGAAAGTGAAACTGCAGGAGATTGTAGGTATGTCCATCTACGGTAATTGAAGAACCGGGAGCGTAATTAATCTGTACGGTATGCCCGTTATTTATTATATCCAGCGGGACACTTTTGTACTGAAAAACAATTGGGCTAAGCTCCGATTCCGTCATACCGGTAATATCGATGGGAGCCTGGTTTCGCCCGCCTTTACAGACAGCATATTCTGAAGAGAGATCACCCCAAAATTCGGGTGCAACATGACCATTATACCCCCAATGGGTACCATGTCCCCCAGCCCACGCACTCCCTGCCATCAGTACTCCTGCACAAAGACCCACTATAGCTCTCTTCCTCATACCAACTCCTTTTCACTGTATAATATTACAAATTTGCTTTTGCCACAGAGTAGGAACATACATCCAGCTCTCAAATGCTTCAAGCTTTTTATTACATAGCATTCAGCAAAAGACTCATTTTTACAGTGCCTTATTGGCCTCCATATGCAAAATCAAATCAAGCATTCTGTTCGAGTAGCCCCATTCATTATCATACCAGCTCAGTATCTTCACCGTACTCCCCAACACTTTTGTAGAGCCTGAATCAACAATTGAAGAATGGCCATTCCCTTGAAAATCTATGGACACAAGGGGTTCCTCGGTGTAGCCAAGATATCTGTTTGCCGCCTCGCGTAAGGCCTGATTGACCTCAGGAACGCTGGTTTGTTGCTCTACCTCTATTACCACATCAACCAGTGAGACGTTGGGGGTTGGCACCCGGACAGCAAGACCATCAAATTTTCCCTTCAGTTCTGGAATAACAAGGGCAACGGCTGCCGCGGCTCCCGTTGAAGTGGGAATCATGGAAAGAGCAGCCGCCCGTGCCCGTCGTAAATCAGAATGGGGATAGTCAAGAATGCGTTGATCCCCTGTATAGGCATGCACAGTGGTCATAAGCCCGCTTTTTATACCAAAATTATCTAAAATTACTTTGGCAACGGGTGCCAGGCAATTGGTTGTACAAGAGGCATTGGAGACGACATGATGCTCTGTGGCATCATACTCATCCTCATTTACTCCCATAACAAAAGTTTTCACCTCGCCCTTGGCAGGAGCAGATATTACAACCTTTTTCGCCCCCGCATCGATATGTTTGCTGGCACTTTCCGCATCACGAAAAAGTCCAGTGCACTCAGCAACATAATCAACTCCTTCCGTCCCCCAAGGGATATCTGCCGGGTCACGATGGGCACTCACCTGAACATGCTTTCCGGCAACAATAATCCCGGTATCATCGTGGGCCACTTCCTCTTCAAAGACACCCATTACAGAGTCATACTTAAGAAGATGGGCCAGGGTTTTGGTATCGGTTAGATCATTAATAGCAACAACTTCAATTTCGCTAAAAGCTGGATCTTTGTAAAGTGCTCGAAACATACTCCTGCCAATGCGGCCAAAACCGTTAATTCCAATCTTAATTGTCATATAAAGCCTCCATTAGTGATAAGTGCCTGTCCATAAATGATCATTTTACACGAGCAGACAAGCTGCTCAACATAAGCTACATTCCCTGGCCATTTTATATAAATCTAGATACTTTTTACTCACCATCTTCCAAGTGTACCGCTTTTCAATTTCTTCCACAGCTTCACGCTGCATATTACGAATGGTCTGAGGCTGCTTGGCATAAAGATCCAATGCCCTTTCCATTGCAGTCCCTAATGCCTGCGCGCTCTGTTTCTGATAGCTAAAACCGGTCTTTCCATCAATGACCTTTACAAGCCCTCCCACACGATGGACAATGGGTAAATTGGCAAAGAGCTGGGCCATAAAATCGGTCAAACCACAGGGTTCATACCGTGAAGGTACCACAAAGAAATCACCAGCTGCATAAATTTTCATAGCCAAGGCAGTATCGTAACCGCGCAATACGGCAATGCGACCACCATTTTTGTTTTGTTCGGCCAGTGCAATCAATCCGGCTTCGTCTTTTATACTACCACTGCCAAGAAGTAAAAATTGAAAATCATCTCGCTTAGCAAGAAGTTCAGCAAGGGCCTCAGTCAGTACGTCAACCCCCTTTTGTTCACTGAGTCTACCCACAAAAGTGAGCAATGGAAGGCCGGTGTCAGTGGTTAAAAAGCCGGACCTTCGCAACCCTGGGATTTCTCTTCTTGCATTAACAAGTGTTACAATGGCCTCTTTGCACTTGCTTTTTCCCGTTAATATCTCATCTTTTAGAGGATCAAAGGCAGCAGCAACACCAGTTATATTCTGTTCTTTTGCCGAAAAGGCGTCTGTATCAATTCCATTGGTTATGCCATACAGGGTGACGCCCCGTTCAAGTAACGCATGCCCCAACCAACCTGCACGCGAATCATCCACCGTTTCCTGGAGTTCTCTTGCATAATTTTCACTTACGGTATTGAGTATCGCTGCCTTGCTCCCTGCAAGAAAGGGATCAAAACAGTCATCTAACAAGGAAGACTGAATAGTCTCAAAAGATAAGCCACTACTGACTGCTGCAAAATGCAAATCGGCAACTTCCTGATGATAGCCCTTCCCGGCATTATGCACTGTTATAACAAAACCACTCTTTTTAAAATAGTTCCGATAGCCTGGAAGCTCCCTTGCCATGGCCGGTAAAACTGCGGTATGCCCGTCATGACAATGGATGATATCTGGACTTGCGCCAAGGAGCATCATCAAATCCAAACTGGCCTTCTGGAGAAGAATATTCATGGCAAAATAATCAAAATGGCCCTCACCTTTTTTTTGCCATGATTGTGAGAGCTCTTCCCTGGCGCTATAGGTATACACATCAAGCTTTTCTTTAAATCGTTGCGCGTCAAGGAGATAGATCCATACCCGCTCAAGCCTTGCCCCCCACACCACTACCTGTTCCCTACGCTCCCTCTCGAGATAATTGAGATCCGTTTCAAAAGCCAGTTGTTTCTCAGGGCATAAAGGATCTTCAACAGGGGAAAATCCCAGCTTTTCTGGATCCATAAATCCATAACAGGGCAAAACAACGCACACCTTCCTTCCAGACCATCTGGCAAGACTGACTGAAAGCCCGGCCACCACGTCCTTCACCCCGCCAGCACCCGCCAAATTTCCATATTCACGGCTCACCATCCAGATTTCATGGATGGCTGTCGATCTCGCTCCCATTTATATCACTCCTTTGGAAAAGCAATGGACATATGGCGCAACAGATGATCACAGAGGGTGAGACGCACCATGGCCTCACACACAGGAATTATTCTTGGAATAGCTGAAATATCATGTCTGCCGCCCACTTGGATGGTAACGGGCTCATTATCCAGGTTTACGGTTTGCTGTTTTTGAGAGATAGAAGGGATGGGTTTGACAGCCACCCGTAACACAATCTCGGTACCACAGGAAATACCCGCCAAAATCCCTCCCGCATTATTGCTGGCAAAACCTTGGGGAGTAATGGCATCATTATTTTCAGAACCAAGCATTTCAGCCACTTTAAATCCAGCACCAACTTCGACACCTTTTACCGCGCCAATGGACATCAATGCATGGGCAAGCTCTGCCTCAAGCTTATCAAAAACCGGCTCACCCAAACCTGCAGGACAATCGGCCACGATCTCAACAATACCACCCACAGTATCATTTGCCTTTCGTACTTCCTCCACTCGTTTTTCCATACATTCAGCGGCTTCACTGTCGGGGCAAAAAAAACGATTGGCCTGAATAGACTCAAGATCTCTTTTGGTGGCTTTCACTCCCCCCAGGGCAACAGTATAGGCAAGCACATCAATTCCTACCTGTTCAAGTACCTGTTTGGCGACGGCTCCAGCAGCCACTCGTGCGGCAGTTTCACGGGCAGACGCCCGCCCACCACCCCGATGATCTCGCAGCCCATATTTTGCAAGATAGCTTATATCACCATGCCCCGGTCGAAAGATATCACGTAGATTGTCATAGGATTTGGAATGGGCATCCTTATTATAAATCACCAATGCTATGGGAGTTCCGGTACTACGTGGCAACTCTTCATCGACCGGTGTAAAAACGCCTGATAAAATTTCAAGTTTATCAGGTTCTTTACGAGGGCTTGAAGCCCCACCCTGCCCTGGCTTTCTTCTGTCCATTTCTGCCTGTAACACCGCAGGATCAAGAACAATCCCCGGAGGGCATCCATCAATTACTGCTCCAACAGCCGTCCCATGTGACTCCCCCCAGGTGCTCACCCGAAAGGCCTTACCAAATATATTTCCTGCCATTGCTATCCTATTCTCTCTAAATATCGCAAGATTACGTCCACTGCTTCATCCATATCCAATGTACCGGTGTCGACGGTGTAGTCGGCTGTGCTCGTATAAAGCGGTAATCGCTCCTTAAGAACATCCTCAAGTTCCAGACAGAGGTCTTTTCCGGTCAAACTTGGTCGTAACACATCTGTCTGCAAGTCTTTTTGTAAACGTGCACACAGCACATCAAGACTTGCGGTCAGCCACACAACAACTCCTTGTCTCTTTAACCTGGGCCACAAGGCTTTATGAAGAACAGCTCCTCCTCCAGTGGCTACCACAGAAGGCGACAAATACTCCAGCCCCTCTAATATCTCTTTTTCTTTATTTCTAAAGCCTTGCCACCCATTCTCCTTGACAATCTCAGCAACACTTTTTCCGCAATTTCTTGTAATTAGCTCATCTGTATCAAGAAACGTGCAGGAAAATTTATCGGCCAGTTTTTTTCCAATCGAGGACTTCCCCACCGCTCTGCAGCCAATGAGATACACCATTTCTTTCATAGTTAATGCCTCAACCTAATCCCTCTTTCGTACCCCAAAGGGCCTTCCTACCATCATAAGGTACACGAATCAATTGCAAGATTTAGGTTTGATTTATATAGTATGCGCTAAGATTAATCTGTGTCAAGATAAGTTCAAGACTGAAATAATCAGCCAGGGATAAAAAATGGAATTTAAGGACTACTACACCACACTGGGAATCGAGCGTACTGCCACCCAGGATGAAGTAAAAAGGGCTTACCGCAAACTTGCCCGAAAGTTCCACCCCGACATTAACAAAGAAAGCGATGCAGAACAACGTTTTAAAGAGCTTGGTGAAGCATATGAAGTGCTTCAAGACACAGAAAAACGTGCAGCCTACGACAAATTCGGTGAAAACTGGCAGGCAGGTCAAGACTTTGACCCACCCCCGGATTGGGACCAAGGTTTTGAGTTTCGAGGTGGCGGCTACACCGAAAATGACGCATCCCAGTTCAGTGATTTTTTCGAATCTCTTTTTGGGGGAGGAAGAAGTGGTTCCCGTGCAGATTCCTTCTCTTACAGACAAAGCAACGTTCCCGGCCAGGATTTACATGCCAAAATAGCCATTTCCCTGGAAGACAGCTACCACGGCACAAAACAGTCAATCACCCTCCAACGCCCCACAATGGATCCTTTGGGACATGTGATCACAAAACCACACACCCTTGAAATCACAATTCCTCAAGGAGTGATTGAGGGTCAGCAGATACGGCTTGCCGGACAAGGGGCAAAAAGCCCTGGGGAGGGGAAAAATGGTGATCTTTTTCTTGAAATACTCTTTAACAAACATCCGTTCTTCACGCCAGATAATCGGGATATACTGCTCACCGTACCGATTACTCCCTGGGAGGCGGCCCTTGGGGCCACCATTGCCGTCCCTACTCTTGGCGGAAAAGTTGAGCTTTCTATTCCAGCGGGATCGCAGACAGGAAAAAAGCTTCGTTTAAAGGGTCGTGGCCTCTCCAGTAGCAAGAACACTGGCCACCAATACGTCACCCTGGCCATTATGGTACCCCAGGCCAAAACAAAAGAAGACCAGAAACTCTTTACCGACATGGCAACGCAAATGTCCTTTAACCCTCGTCACAATCTTGGAGTATAACAGTATGAAAAAAGATCTCCACTGTACCGTTTTCGACGAAAGCGAAGAGTATAGCCTGGGTGAGCTCTGCAGTTTATGCCGGGTACACGCCCAGTTTATCCATGAATTGATCGATGAGGGTATTCTTTCCCCACAGGGTAGCAAGCCGCAAGAGTGGCGTTTCCCTGCACTTGCCGTTAAACGGGTCCAAATTTCCATACGGTTGCAACAAGACTTACGGGTAAACCTACCGGGAACAGCACTAGCCCTTGATCTGCTGGAAGAAATTGAAATCTTGCAACGGACCAAATGCCAGTTAGAGCGTTTTAGTAACCTGTAAAAATATTGACAAACTTGAACGGTGGACTAACTGTAGAGATACAAGCAGTGATTCATTCAATTCCAAAAGAAAAGCAAGGGGCTGTATACACTACACTCTGCCATTACAAAAACGGGTTTTGGCAGCTCTACAATTAATCTAAAAAACACAATATGGAAAAAGGGAAATTTGGCGTACAAACAGGTGAGCACATGCACCTGGTAGATATAACTCACAAGGTGCAGGAAGTGGTTACTCAATCGGGTATACAAGAGGGAATCTGTATCCTCTTTAATCCTCATACCACTGCAGGACTAACCATTAATGAAGGAGCCGACCCGGATGTACGAACTGACATTATAAAAGGCTTATGTGAATTCGTCCCTATCACTTACCCTTTTAAACATGCGGAAGGCAACTCACCTTCACATATAATGGCCTCGCTTATGGGCGCCTCGCTGACACTCTTTGTAAATGGTGGCCGATTGCAACTGGGCACCTGGCAGGCTATTTATTTTGCAGAATTTGATGGCCCAAGATCAAGAACAGTCCATTACAGATTTTCCAAATAAAAAAATGTCCTTACCAGCTAATCCCCATGAGATGTGTTTTGGACTCAACCTGGAAACTGACAGACAATCCGTTGCCTGTTTTCTACAACTCCTTGGTAGAAAACAGCTAGCCGAAACATTGGCAGAACGTCTTTCCAGTACAGAAATAGAAGAACTGGTGCACTATACCACTGGTCTTATGAAGAACAATATGTCCGAGGACGAATACCATGAGCTTTTTCTTCTTGAAAAATCTCCCCACAAACACCCCTAACACCGACGTCAATGCGCCCCAATATCTTATATAATTTACGCAGTTTTATTGAGCTTCTCCGCCATGAGAATCAGTTACTGGTGATTGATGAAGAAGTTGACCCATACCTGGAAATTGCCGAAATTCATCGCCGAGTGATTGCACAAGGGGGGCCTGCCCTTCTTTTTACCAACGTAAAAAAGAGCTCTTTTCCGGTAATTACCAACCTGTTTGGCACAGCGGAGCGTTTGGAACTTGCCTTTGGCAGACGTCCCCAAAACTTTGTCCGGGATTTAGTCAATCTTACGGAATCGATCATGCCTTTACGGGCAAAAACTATCTGGGAACATCGCAAGCTTTTTACGGATGGTTTAAAGGTTGGTCTTAAAGAAAAAAAATGGGGCCCGGTCCTTGAGCACTGTCAGCAACCTCCCCATTTAACGTCTCTTCCCATGCTCACCTCCTGGCACAGCGACGGTGGTGCGTTTGTAACCCTGCCCCTTGTCTACACAGAACACCCACAGGGAAAAGGGCATAACCTTGGCATGTACCGCATTCAACGCTTTGACGATAAAACGACAGGAATTCACTGGCAAATCCACAAGGGAGGAGGCTATCATTATCATGCGGCCGAGCAGCTCAACCAAGCATTGCCAATGACCCTCTATATTGGTGGCCCACCAGCACTAATGCTTGCTGCCATTGCACCGCTTCCAGAAGATATTCCTGAACTCATGCTCACCTCTTTACTCCTTGGTAAAAAGCTTGAACTCTGCCAAGATCCAAAAGGGGTGCATAAGATAGTGGCAGAAGCAGAATTTGCAATACACGGCCAGGTTCCACCCCATATACGACGCCCAGAGGGCCCGTTTGGGGACCACTATGGATATAATTCCCTGCAACACGATTACCCGATATTTCAAGTTTCTCACCTCTACCATCGAAAGGATGCGATCTATCCTGCCACAATCGTTGGACGACCGAAACAAGAAGATTACTTTATTGGAGATTTTCTGCAGGATTTGTTATCGCCGCTCTTTCCACTGGTGATGAAAGGTGTAAAAGAATTAAAAACATTTGGCGAAACCGGTTTTCATTGTCTGGCAACCGCTCGTGTACACGACAGGTACCCTCGCGAAGCCTTTGCTTCTGGACTTCGCATACTGGGTGAAGGGCAACTCTCACTCACCAAATTTCTCATTATTACCGACGGTGATATTGATATCACCAACTTTCCAAAACTGTGGACCCACATCCTTGAACGTATAGAGTGGGATCGTGATCTCTTTGTCTTTGCAAACGTCTCCCAGGACACTTTGGATTACACAGGCCCATCTGTCAACAAGGGTTCAAAGGCAATGATCATGGGGCTTGGAAAAGAACAAAAACGTGAGCTACCCGCCCAATTTTCAGGAAAAATGCATCCCCACTGTCACAAAATTAAAGCCTATCTTCCGGGAACGCTGGTTGTTGAGGCAGAGCAGTACGAATCCACGCCAAAGCTCGCTGAAGAAATTGCGACAAATAGCGAATATGAAGAATGGTCCTGCATTCTCCTCGTTGACAACCTGAAGGAGGCTACTTGTTCCACCCAGGAATTTTTATGGACCTTTTTTACCAGGTTTGAACCTGCTGCCGATATCCATGGTGCTCAAAACAGCGTCCAGCGTTTTCATGTGGGCCTTACCCCACCCATCGTTTTTGATTGCAGAATGAAACCCTGGTACACGGACGTCCTTGAAGTAGATGAAGCCACAAAACGTCTTGTCGATTCCAGGATCAATACTATTCTACCTGCAGCGCTCCGATAACTCTTCATGTCCTCAACTCTTATTCGTTTACAAAAATATCTTGCCCACGCCGGTATAGCATCCAGGCGAAAATGTGAGGAAATGATCAAAAGTGGTCGGGTTCAGGTGGACGGAAAAACCGTATCTTGCATGGGGCTAAAAATTACTCCCGGCGTGGAACAGATTAGTGTTGATGGTACTACAATCAACACCGTGGAAAAACATGTGTATATCCTTCTTAATAAGCCAAAAGGCTATGTAACAACCGTTAGCGACCCCCAGGGACGCCCCATTGTAACGTCCCTTCTTCAAGATGTAAAAGAACGCGTTTTTCCAGTGGGAAGGCTTGATCTCGACACAGAGGGGGCATTGCTGCTCACCAACGATGGAGAGCTCACCCAGGCCATTCTCCACCCAAGCAAACAGGTATATAAGACATATGAGGCCCTTGTTAAAGGGAGGCCACAAGAATCAGACCTTAAAAGTCTTGAAAATGGAATTTTTGTTGAGGGGAAAAAAACAGCTCCTGCCAAGGTTAGCTTTATAAAACACCATGCCCAAAACAGTGTTATTCAAATTATCATCCATGAAGGGCGCAAACGACAAGTCAAAAAGATGTTTCAAGCTATTGGTTCTCCCGTTCTTTCCTTAAAACGTTTGGCCTATGGCAGTCTCAATCTGGGAACACTCAAGCCCGGAAAATACAAATTCTTAACAAAAAAAGACCTAAAATTAATTTTTTCAAATAAAAACCTTTACAAACAAAAAAATAGCTGATTAAATTTGAACAGTTATCTAGTAGATTAGGAGGAACGTGTAGTGTGCGTGGCAGATTATCCTGCCCCGGGGGGCTACATCGTAACGATTTTCATTCAGGTCAGCGTCTTCATTGTGAAGCTGATCCAATAGGAACGTATAGGAGTAGGGCATGAATAAGTCTGAGTTAATTGAAACTCTGTCACAGGATATCGATCTCCCGCACAGAGAGGCTGCCGCGATCACAAATACCATTATTGAGACCATGACAGAGGCACTTGCCAGTGGTGATTCGATTGAGATTAGGGGATTCGGTAGTTTTGTGATTAAAAACTATGGTTCCTACGAAGGGCGCAACCCAAAAACTGGTCAAAAAATCAAAGTAAAACCCAAAAAATTACCTTTCTTCAAAGTAGGAAAAGATCTGCGTGAGCAGGTAAACGCAAATAAATAGTTTGCGCTAGCCCACCACTATACCACCTACTAGATCATAGGTTTGCGCCTCGGTGATTTGTACTTGTACAATTTCACCGGGGTTGGCAGTTCCATCGTTTATCAACACGCAGCCGTCTATATCTGGTGCTTGGTACACTGTTCTTCCTTCCAACAGAAGATCTGTTTCACGGCTCAAACCTTCCACCAGCACAGGTATTTTCTTTCCGACGTGTTTTTGCAGATTTGCCTCTGAAATATCAGCCTGTAGACTGAGTATCCTTTTTCGCCTTTCTTCCTTCACTTCCTCGGTGCATTGATTCCCATAGCATTCAGAAGGTGCCCCTTCCTCGTTGGTATAGGAAAACACGCCCACGTGATCTAACTGGAACGCCTGTAAAAACCTTTCAAGCTGACGAACATCTTGTTCTGTTTCTCCAGGAAAACCCACCATCATGGTTGTTCGAATAGCCATATCAGGAACAGTTTCTCTCAACCTATCCACCAACTGGCAGAGATCGTTATAGCCGTAACGTCGTTGCATCCGTTTTAATACGGTATCGGATACATGCTGAAAAGGAATATCGACATAAGGTAAGATCCTGCTATTTGTCCGCATAAGATCCAGCAAGGTATCTGAAACCTCTGATGGATATAAATACATTAAACGGATCCACGGAACGGAACTTTGCGCTAGAATCGCACGAAGCAGGGCAGGCAAATCACCATTGTTTAAATCCTTCCCATAGGCGGTCAGATCCTGGGCAATAAGCGATAATTCTTGTAAACCGTTCCCTTCTAAGTGTTGCACCTCTTCAACAATATCTGCAATTCCCCTTGAGCGCAAATTCCCACGAATTGCTGGAATCATACAGTAGGTACAACGATTGTTACACCCCTCGGTTATTTTCACTGCTGTTCGAAAAGATGGTGTTGACAGGATCCTTGGATGTTTTGCTGTCATCAGGAAGGGTTCTTGGAAGAAACTTTTTTTCTTCGGGTTTCCGGTAAGAAGAGTGTTGAGCAGATCAACAATATTTGCAATCCCTTCTGTTCCCACGAAGAGATCAACTTCTTGCAGCTCTTCCTCCAATGCATTTTTATATCGCTGGACAAGACAACCGGTTACCACCAGTTTTTTTTGGGAGTCAGCCTCTTTAATCGCAGCCATTTCCAAGATAACTGCAATTGCTTCTTCAACTGCAGGTTGGATAAAGCCACATGTGTTAACCAAAAGGACAGTGGCATTAACAGGATCTTCTTCCATCTTCCAACCATTTTCCATAAGCAAACCGAGCATCACCTCAGAATCCACAAGATTCTTGGCACAACCGAGGCTGACCAGATGAAATGTAGGCATGGCAAAAGTCCTTTTAGTCGTTTAGCGTTTCGATATTTTGCAGCAAAAGCTCAATGAGCGTTCTACTTTTCTGTAAAAATTTTTTATCCATATATCCGGGTCGCCACTGCTTTTGCCACAGTTCATCCGACACCAAAAAAAGAGCACCAAATTGGATAGTTCTAAATGTTGCCACCGCACAGAGTGCCGAATACTCCATATCTACCCCACAAACCGCATATCTGGCAGCCAGTTGTTGCAACATCAGCCGTGACTCACGATATATCGCATCCGTGGTCCACATCGGACTTTCCCGTTGCACAGAAACAATGGACCTTATGCGCTTGAGGAAAGGTGCTGATGGAAAATAAACGTTTTGTTCGCCATAATACCTCGAAGTACCCTCCCCACAATGGGCAGCTCCACCAAGAAGGATATCGCCCACTGCAAATTCTTCACTTACAGCACCACACCAACCATACAAGAGAATCTTCTTTGCCCCAAGTGCAATCAGTTTTTCCATGGTCATCGCGGCCATGGGGGCTCCAACGGCAGGTCCTGCCACAAAAAAATCATTTTGACCGTTGACCACTAGATTGGAATGAAACAGAAATCGCTTATGCCCGCCCTGCCCAAGGACCATTTGCATGGCTGCCACCGCTTCAGCAGGATTTACAAGCAAAATTCCAATTTCTGGAATCGATTGCTCTTTCTTCCCACGCTCAGGATGGATAAGTATATCTCCATTGCTCCGCTTATCCATGATATGTAAATCAATAACTCCCCAAAAAATATATAGACAAAAAAAGGCCACAGAGTCCTCTCTGCGGCCTTTTCACAACTGTAACAACCCCACTTCAGTAAGCAGGGTCGAAATCGTTCAATATGCTTATCCCATAAGCGGGTTAGCGTAAAGAAGAATCAAAGATACAACTAGTCCATAAATAGCACAAGACTCAGCAAGGGCCATACCAAGGATCATGAAAACCATCAGTTTAGGCTGTACTTCTGGGTTACGAGCAAGACCTTGGGTGGCACCAAGACCAACGTTACCAATACCGATACCAGCACCAAGTCCTGCAAGTCCGATTGAGAGACCAGCGCCGATACAAATAAGTCCGAGCATTAAAGCATTTCCTTCCATTGTGTTTCTCCAAAGTAAAGTTTTGAGTTTTTTAGGCCTTCTTCCTCTATATAAACGTAAAGCGAATTACCAAGCTATTTATTAATGGGCGTGTTCATAGGAGCCCTGGAAATAAACCACTGTCAGGAGAACGAAAACCATCGCCTGCACAAGGGATACCAGAACACCAAGCAACATAATCGGCAGCGGAGCAAAAAAAGCACCGGCCAGCATAAACAAAATTCCAAGCAACGTCTCTTTGGCCATGATATTACCAAAAAGTCGAATGGAAAGTGACAACAAACGAGCAATGTTACTGATCATCTCAATGGGGAACATAAACGGAATAAGAACCGGGATGGGCCCAAGGTAGTGTTTAATATAGCCAACACCGTGCCTGCGAAGACCGATAAGATGATGGGTAACCCAAACAATAATCGTCAGTGCCAGGGTTGTATTGATCGAAGACGTCGGAGACATAAACCCTGGGATAAGACCAATGAGATTGCCAACCGCAATATAGAGCGCAAAAGTTGCAATCATGGCGAAATAACGCTCTGTCAATTCCTCTCCCATGTTGGAAATAAAGAAATCATGCATTCCGCCGATGGCCATCTCCCAAAAATTCTGGCCTTTGCCTGGAATCATTTCAATATTACTGAGAGTAAGTTTCCCGACAACCACCAAGAAAACCATAACAAACCACGTATACGTCATGTATGGCTCACAGAGCTTTTGCAATAACGTATCTCCCACGGGACCATGTGGAATCGGTAGTCCCAACTTTTCCAAAATCAGTGAAATAAATAGTATCGGATGTTCCATAACTCTCCCTCTTACCCTTTCCTGCTTAAAAAGTAGCGTCCTGCCACGCTGAACGTCGTCAGCATAATGGCAAAAACCACAGTTGATAGCCCCAACAGCAATCCGATGACGTTAGCCTTACCACTCTTAATAAAGAAAAGTAACACCGCGCCAATCAATGCCAGCCGCAGCCAAAATTTAATTAAGTAACCAGCCTTACTCTTCCCACTCACTTTTTTCGGGGCTTCTCCTTCCTCGGGAGGTTGGAAGGCCTTTACGAAGGCCTCTATATCCTTATGCCCTGAAAAAAAACTCCCCACAGCAAGCACCCCACCAACAAGTACCGACTGGGCAAATGGCCATGACACCATAAGCCATGAACCACCTGTTAATACCAGGAGAAAAGCAAAACTCATGACCTGCACCTGTTTTAGAGAAATGTCAAGCACAGCCCACTACCCTTCCGCGTCCTCATCTTCGGGTTTTTCCATCTGCGCTCTAAGAACATCAAAAAGACTCTTAAAGCCGGCAGCAATCCCAAAAGCAAGGCCGATAAAAGTAAACCAAGGTGATGTGGCCCCCTCAAAATAATTTCTATCAAGGTAAATCCCAGCACCCAAACCTAAAAAAATCGCAATTACAAAGGTAAAACCGATATGCCCATAATTACCAAGAGCACTTATCATCTCAGTACTCAATTTAGCCATAAATTGTTCCACCTTCTACCACCGGCACAAACCACCAGTGAACGATTGAATTTGTTATCACGGCAACCAACCAAAGTCAATTATTTTCTCCAATTTAGCACATTTTTTTGAATGACCATTCAGTCATTTCTAACACCTTTTTCATCTCTTCCATGGTGTGAGCAGCTGAAATAAAAGCGACTTCAAACTGGGAAGGAGCAAGATACACGCCCTTGTCAAGCATCTGTCGATAATGCAGCCCGTATCGATCGGTATCTGATTGCATTGCAGAACTGTAATCGGTTACCGGAGTCGTTGTGAAAAATCCGGTCATCATTGACCCAACCCGATTAAGGGTTACCGCTACACCTGCAGATTGTGCAGCCTCTTGCAGTCCGTTTGCAAAAAAATCGGCCTTTTCATTTAATTCCTTATAGAAGCTTTCCTTTCGCAAAAGCCGTAAATTGGCGATACCTGCTGCCATGGCCAATGGATTACCGGAGAGGGTCCCTGCCTGGTAAACTGGCCCATCCGGTGCAATCTGATCCATGATCTCAGCTTTTCCCCCATATGCCCCAACAGGTAAACCACCGCCAACTATTTTTCCCAGACAGGTAAGGTCGGGCATGATTCCAAAATATTCCTGTGCGCCACCATAGGCAAGACGAAAACCGGTGATAACCTCATCAAAAATCAAGACAATGCCAAGTTCGGAGGTGAGTTCACGCATTTTCTGAAGAAAACTTTTGCTGGGCGGCACACATCCCATATTTCCAGCCACAGGTTCCACAATGACACAGGCGATGGAATCACTTTTTTCACGCAAAGTTTTTTCTAGCACCTCATCGTCATTGTAAGGGATGGATATGGTATTTTTTACTATATCCTCTGGCACTCCAGGACTTCCAGGAATACCCAGGGTAATAACCCCAGAACCCGCCTGAATAAGAAAAGAATCGGCATGTCCATGGTAACAACCGTCAAATTTTACAATCACATCTTTTCCGGTAAAACCTCTGGCCAGACGCACCGCGCTCATGGTTGCTTCGGTTCCGGAATTGACAAAACGTACTTTCTCTATGGATGGTACGGCCTCAACGACCATTGCGGCCAATGCCATTTCCTTGGTGGTCGGCGCCCCAAAAGAAGTTGAATCATCCGCCGCTTCCTTCACCGCATCAATGATCTCAGCAGGTGCATGTCCATGGATCATCGGCCCCCAGGAACTCACAAAATCAATATATTCATTCCCATCGACATCAAAGACCTTGGAACCTTTCGCTTTCTGAATAAAAAGGGGATCACATCCCACAGATTTGCATGCCCTTACAGGACTGTTCACGCCACCGGGAATAACCTCTTTTGCTCTTTCAAACATTTTTTGGGAAACGCTTCTATCCATTGTAAACTCCGATTAGTTGAAATAGGCAATGTCAATTGCCTTAATAGCCAGAATGAGGTTCGAAATATAGCATGACTTATAAAAAGGTGTCAAATAACTTCCAAGACTTGACCTTTTCTCAACAATACACATTGTATGCAGAACCCGGAAGAAGAGTCCAACCCTGTCGTAATTTTTGCTTGTCAGGAAAAAACGCACGGGGTAGTATCTTCATACCATTTTTGTAGATATATTACTAAAAGATGTTAGAAAAACATTATTAATAGTGAAGTGGAGAAGCACAATGAGTGACAACGTAAAAGATGTAAGTGATGCCGAATTTGAATCCGTAATTAGCTCTGAAACACCTTGCCTGATTGATTTCTGGGCTCCATGGTGCGGTCCATGTAAAGCCATCGGACCTGTTGTTGAGTCCCTTGCTGACGAGTATAGTGGTAAGGTAAATATCTTTAAAATGAATGTTGATGACAATCCCGAAACTCCTGGCAAATTTGGAATTCGAGCCATCCCAACACTTATAGTGTTCAAAAAAGGCGACAAAGTTGACCAGATCACAGGGGCCGTTGGAAAGCCACAACTTGTTGAATTGATCGAAAAAGCGCTTTAATTCAAAACGCTTTTGAAAAACATTGCTGCACTGGAAAAATTGGTATCGGGTGGTTGGGCTTTTTAGCAGCCAAGAATCCTTTTTGGCCGCCTCAATATGAACTTCTGTGGCCTAAAAAAAAGCGTAAGGCGGCGTAAGGTGGGTAGAGCTTTACTTGCTTTTTCGCTGCCGTTGGTATCACGCACATGACAACTATTCATCACAAACTGGTCATTCTCGGTGCCGGTCCGGCAGGGCTTACGGCTGGATTATACGCGGCTCGAGCCAGAATGGATCATTTGCTTATCGAGAAAGGGGCTGAGGGGGGGCAGGTATTATTAACCGACTGGATCGACAATTATCCCGGTTTTCCAGAAGGACTTTCAGGTTTTGATCTCGCCGAAAAAATGGCTGCCCAAGCCAAACGTTTCGATTTACAATCAAGGTTTGGCAATGTCCTCTCCATGGATGTCACCGACAAACCGATACGTCTTCATTTAGAAGATGGCGATATCATTACTTGTGACTGCTTAATTATCTGTACGGGTGCTCACCCAAGAACCCTTGGCATCCCTGGTGAAAAAGAGTTTGTGGGAAAAGGAGTCTCCTACTGCGCCACATGTGACGCTCCTTTTTATCGAAACATGCATGTTGCGGTGGTTGGCGGCGGCAATACAGCAGTCCAGGAGGCCTCCCACCTCACTAAATTTGCCGATAGAGTGACACTTATTCATCGTCGAAGTGAGCTTAGGGCCACAAAAATCCTTCAAGAAAAGGCCTTTGCCAACCCGCAGATCGACTTTATCTGGGATAGCACCGTCACTGCAATACACGGTAAAGAACAGGTTGAAAGTATACATGTATTGTCAAAGAATGGGGAAGAGTCGACCCTTGCGGTTGATGGCATTTTTATACTGGTAGGTGTTTTACCAAACAACACAATGCTCCCCTTAGAAGAACTCCAGGCTGACGCATCAGGTTTTATCCCAACGGATCAGGAAACAAGAACAGCGATCCCTGGAATAATGGCTGCAGGGGACATTCGCAGCAAAGCGGTTCGTCAAGTGATCAACGCGGCAGGAGAAGGTGCAACCGCCGTCCTCGCTGCTGAAACCTATCTTACAAATCTCAATTCAGAGTAACCATCATGTATTTCTTTTGCTACGCCAACACCCGTTCTTTTCTCCGTCTGTTTTTAGCCATCGCGTTCCTCTTCTCACTGAGCAGTTGCGCAACATTTCAGTCATGGTGGGGTGACAACGAGGCAGAAGAATATGAAGATACTCACCTCCCTGCCAAGACTCTTGCCGGCAAAGGAATTGACGAATACAACCTTGGAAATTACTACCAGGCCCGAAAGTACTTTGATGAAGTACTTGATTATTATCCTTTTAGCCAAGAAGCAGTACTCGCCCAGCTAAAAAGTGGTGATAGTAATTTTTACATGGGAAATTATGAGGAAGCCCTCATGCTCTACCATGAATTTGAAGAAAGACATCCCACCAACGAAGCCATCCCTTACGTCATGTATCACACAGCCATGTGCTACTATAAACAGATTGATCGCATTGATCGTGATACAAGCGTGGCTGAAAATGCGATAAAGGAATTTACAAAGCTTTTGCGGGCTTTCCCCGATTCACCCTACACCCAAGAGGCACAAGGAAGAATCAGAGCCGCCAATGAATTTCTCGTCAACCACGAATATTTTGTTGTGGAGTTTTATCTTAGAACTGAGAAATATGATGAGGCAAAGGCTCGCCTACAGTATCTGGTTAGCACCTACCCGGAAGCTACCATAACCCCAAAGGCAAAGGAACTGCTTGAGCAGTTGAAGCTCGGGAAAAAACCGGGATTTACGCTCTCTAGCTGGTTTAAAGATAACCTCCTTCCTGACTGGAAGCTCTTCTAGGAGACTGTCCGAGAATGCCCTTTTCCCCCAACTCTTCGTTGTTTTGAAAATTTTATCCTCGGAATATTAGGTATATGCCTGTGGTAAAATTTTTAAAACGCCTCGATTTGTAGAAAAATTGCTATTCTCGGACAAGCTCCTAGTGGGCTACAGATAGTCCAAGGCACTACTATACAACAACCTTTTCTTCATCCACAAAGGCGGAAGAGACCGGGGAGACCTCCATGGCCCGTACAGGGCAGATGGGGACACAAAGGGAACAACCGGTGCATTTGTCCGGGTCGAAAATCACCTCCATTTGGGGACGTTTAATGGACAACGCACCCACCGGACAGATACCGGTACAAGCTCCACACTGAAAGCATTTCTCGTCATCACGGTTGATTGCTGCCGCCAGTCGTTCTGCCTGAACTTCCAGCGATCTTAGATAGCCAAGAGCCTTTTTCACCTTGTCTTTTGTGCCTTTTAGCTCCAAAATCATCACCCCTTCACGACCGGGGAGGATATCCGCTTTTAAGATGTTAAACTCAACATCATATTGCTTCACCAGTTGATAGATAATTGGATCACTACTGGTTTCTTTGGGAAAATGTAATATATATATTCTTGTTGCCATACTCTTCACCTTTTTATATGTCGAATAGCATTCCATTCACTTCTTCCACCAGATCCTCCACAGGAGCATCGGTATCAATATAGACAATGGACTCTTCCGCAGCGGGTCTTTGGAAACGCTCTTTCTGAGACAGATAGATTTCCCAGGTCCCATCTGATACTGCTGCGCTATCCTTTTCGCGGATGCGTAATCGCTCTTTTACCACCTGTTCACTGCAGTCGCAATGGACAAAAACGATTCGCGCATAACTTGCCAGCTCATGGCGCAGTAAATCACGTTCTTTTTGCGATTGATAGGAACCATCTAACACAACACATGTTTTGGGATCATGCAAAAAATGTTTTTTCGCCTTAGTAAGTAGTGCATCATAGGTACGACGTGAAAATTCAGGCCTATAAATCCCTCTGTCAACCTCTTCTTGCTGACTGGTTTCAGGAGTAAGCCCTGCCAGTTTTTTCCGTTCCCGATCCGAATTATAATATGGTACCGCAAATTGCCGTGCCCAAAACGAGGCAAGATAGCTCTTCCCGGTTGCTATCATCCCAAAAAAGACAAGTAATAGATTTTCAGGACGTTGCATATTTTTCTGCCAGAAGAAAATGTTTGCTGGCCTGTTTTAAGCAGGACGCTTTCGTGTTTTCATCCACTGCTGGATCACTTGCGGTAAACAGTGCGATCTTTGCTCGCACATAGCTTCGATAACACTTATAAAAATTAAGCATTTGCATAAGCCCATCATCACCTGACTGCGCAACAAACCGTTCAATAAAATATCTGGAAAGTTCCTCTTCGCCATGAAAATCAAGATCCATTGCCAGAAAAGCCACATCTGCCGCAACGTCAGAATAGCGAAAACGCTCGTTAAATTCTATGCAATCAAAAATAGAGATAGGATCTGTAAGGCAAATATTTGCGGAATGCAGATCACCATGGCAGTCTCGTATCTTACCATTATCAATTCTTGCTTGAAAAACTTCTTCTTTCTGTAAAAAAGTACGCGCATAGGTCGATATTGTGTCAAATTGGCTTTGGCTAAGGGCTCCTTGTCCAATAAAGCTTTCCGTTTGCGCAAAGTTTTCAAGTACATTAACAGCCACAGATTTCGCAAGCCCAAATTGTTGAATTGTACTCTCACCTGCAGCACTGGCGTAAAACGGAACCAGTTGCTCTACAATTGCATCAATATGGGTTTTGTCAACATTGCCAGCCGCCAGCACATGGCTCATCATCTGCTCTTCCGGCATCCGCGCCATTTTTATGCCATACTCCACCACTTCACCACTGCCATTGAGACAAAACGAATCACCTTCGGCTGTAACGCTAATCAATTCCAGATAAATGTCCGGACATAATCGTCGATTTAAGCTGAGTTCCTGTTCACAGTAATAACTACGCTTTTCCAGGGTCGAAAAATTTAAAAAACCAAAATCAACTGGTTTTTTAAACTTATACACATAGTCTCCTGCCAGAATAACAAAAGAGATATGGGTTTGAACCAGCTTTATCTCATCTGCTATTTGGGGATACTCTGCCTCTCTTAGCAAAAATTGTATATAATCCGGAAGATTTGAGTTATTCATCATCATGTCCTTTTTTACAGAAAAATATGTTTCATTAAAGCCACCTGTTTTCATTGAGTATATAACAAGCAGCAGCAATTAAAACCGAGTCGCTCCGCTTGCCTTCTCATATGACACTTATGGTTTGGCGGTATAAGTTAAAAGATCATACCATACAAAAAACCGAAGATAACAGATATCAGCCCATCATACAAAATAAAATATGGAAACAGTGGCTTGTTTTTCTTGACAAACAGCGCTATAGAACGTCATATTGAACGGTTAATTTCAAATGCAAGCAACGTATGACTTTGGAGGTATTCCATCAGCAGATGCTTTCCTATTTTTTGTTGCCTGTGTAATTTTACTTTAGTGGAGAATATTTTATGTCCAACTATCTTTTTACTTCTGAATCTGTTTCAGAAGGTCATCCGGACAAAGTTGCCGACCAGATATCAGATACTGTCTTAGATTCCATCTTTGAACAGGATACCAGTGCACGTGTTGCCTGCGAAACTATGATTAATACCGGTATGGTAGTTATCTCCGGTGAGATCACGACCTCCGCCTGGGTAGATATGCCCCAGGTGGTCCGTGATACCATAGAAGATATTGGCTATACTTCATCAGATATGGGCTTTGATGCAAAATCTTGCGCTGTACTTACTTGTATTGACAAGCAATCTTCTGATATTGCCCAGGGTGTTAACGAAGGAACAGGGATTGATCTTGACCAGGGTGCAGGGGATCAGGGTTTAATGTTTGGTTACGCCAGCAATGAAACTAAGGTGCTTATGCCCATGCCCATTACCTATGCCCACCGCCTGGTAAAAAGACAATCTGAAGTCCGGAAAGCAAACGTCTTACCATGGCTTCGGCCTGACGCAAAAAGTCAGGTAACCATAGAATATGTTGATGACAAACCCTCGCGCATCGATGCTGTTGTCCTCTCCAGTCAACACTCTCCTGATGTTTCCTATGAAGATTTAAAAGAGGGAATTATGGAAGAGATCATCAAGCCTATTCTCCCTAAGGATATGGTAGATGAAAAAACCAAATATTATATTAATCCCACCGGACGATTTGTAATCGGTGGTCCCGTGGGTGATTGCGGGGTAACTGGTCGAAAAATTATCGTCGACACCTATGGAGGTGTTGGCTCCCATGGAGGTGGCGCTTTTTCCGGAAAGGATCCATCTAAGGTCGATCGTTCAGCTGCCTATATGGGACGTTACGTTGCTAAAAATATTGTTGCAGCAGGCCTTGCTGCCAAAGCACAGGTCCAGGTAGCCTACGCAATTGGTATTTCCCAACCGGTCTCTGTTAATGTGAACACATACGGAACTGGCCTTATAAGCGATGAAAAAATTAGTGCTCTTGTTTTACAACATTTCGACCTTCGTCCAAAAGCAATTATCCATAATTTAAATTTGCTTCGACCCATCTATAAGCAAACAGCTGCCTATGGCCACTTTGGACGGGAATATGATGATTTCACCTGGGAACGAACAGATAAGGCTGAAGCCCTAAAAAGTGATGCCGGTATCTGACAAAATTGAAATGCCATATACATGTGGCGTACCTTTTTTTTTAACATATTTGATTAGTACAACAAATTGTTTCCCTTGAATGTTGTGCTCACCCACCTTCCAAATTCGTGAAGGTGGGTATTTATTTTCTTAGATAAAGGATTGTAGGATGAGTGATTATAAAGTTGCAGATATGTCCCTGGCCAAATGGGGACGAGAAGAGGTCAAAATTGCAGAGACAGAAATGCCAGGACTAATGGCGCTGCGTGAAGAGTATAAAGATTCTCAACCACTTGCAGGTGCCCGCATTGCTGGTTGCCTCCACATGACTATCCAGACAGCGGTCCTCATGGAAACACTGGTGGAGTTAGGTGCCGAGATTCGCTGGTCATCCTGTAATATTTTTTCGACCCAGGACCATGCTGCAGCGGCCATGGTAGAAGCCGGTATCCCCACTTTTGCCTGGAAAGGCGAAACAGAAGAAGAATTTTGGTGGTGCATAGACCAGACCATCTTTGGCCCCGATGGCTGGAGGCCTAATATGATCCTTGACGATGGTGGTGACCTAACCCTTGTCATGCATGAAAAATACAAAAACGAGCTCAAAGATGTGAAAGGCATAAGCGAAGAGACCACCACTGGCGTCCATCGCTTAAATGAAATGGCCCGCGATGGAAAACTTGAGTGTCCTGCTTTTAATGTAAACGATTCTGTTACAAAATCTAAGTTTGACAATCTTTATGGTTGCCGCGAATCGTTGATTGATGGAATAAAACGTGCCACCGATGTGATGATTGCCGGAAAAAATGCCGTTGTTGTCGGCTTTGGTGATGTTGGAAAAGGATGTGCGCAGGCCCTCCGCGGAATGGGCGCAACCGTTTATGTAACCGAAGTCGACCCCATTTGCGCATTGCAGGCAGCCATGGAAGGATACCGAGTGGTCACCATGGAGGAAATTGCATCTGTTGGGAATATTTTTGTAACCTGCACCGGTAATTTAAATGTAATTACCAGAAACCATATGGAGGCCATGCCCGATGAAGCCATCGTCTGCAACATTGGTCATTTTGATTCAGAGATTGATATAGCAGGTATACGAGAACTTCCCTGGGAAAATATCAAACCCCAGGTTGATCATGTGCTCTTCCCCGACGGGAAAAAGATTATAGTCCTTGCTGAAGGTCGTCTTGTAAACCTTGGTTGTGCAACCGGACATCCAAGCTTTGTTATGAGCAACTCCTTCACCAATCAGGTGCTTGCTCAAATCGAACTATGGCAATACTCCGAAAAATATGAAAAGAAAGTCTATTTTCTTCCCAAGCATCTGGATGAAAAAGTTGCCAGGCTTCATCTTGAAAAAATTGGCGCGCACCTAACCACACTTTCCAAAAAACAGGCCGATTACATTGGGGTTCCCGTTGAAGGCCCTTACAAACCTGAATATTACCGTTATTAAGAGTGCTCCAGTTATAAATGTCTTGCAAACGGCTGAACAGTAACAGATACGATTACTGTTCAGCCTACTTTTTCAAACTCACATCGCCGGACAAGATTCTTCGAATAGTCCCGTTGTTTTCCTCAAGCAGTAGCTGACCATCAGTATCAATCCCCTTGCCAACACCCTCTATTATCTCTCTATCATCTCGCAACCACAGCATCTTTTTTCCAAATAACGCGTCTCGTCCCTTCCATTCTGCAGCAATTGCAGAAAAACCTAATTCTTCATGCACTCGTACATACTGCAGTAAAGCGTCCCTCACCCTACAAAATAGCCTGTCAATGGAATAGTTTTTTTGAGTGAGCATCTTTAAACTAGTTACTTTACTCTGCAAGCTATGGGGAAAATCAGTAATGACATTATTTACATTGACACCAATACCGACAATTACAAAAAAATCTTTATAATTTTCCGTCATATTTGAAGATTCCACTAGTATTCCAGCGCACTTACGATCATCATAATACAAATCATTTGGCCATTTTAATCCAAAAAAACGGAGTCCAGTAACACTTTCAACTGCTTTGCACAGCGCAAGGCCACTGCTCAAAGTCAGTTTTGGAAACTCTGCAAAAGGAAGTTGTGGCCGAAGAATAATCGAACAACAGAGACTTTTATTCGGTGTACTTACCCAATGTTTCCCTAGTCTTCCCTTCCCACCGCTTTGCTTTTGACACATAACGGAAAAACCGTGCACAGCGCCTTCTTGAGCTAATTTATAGGCATCAAGATTTGTAGAAACTGTTGAAGAGAGCTGAAGTACATTATCCATAACGCAAAAAAGGCGCAGGGTACAAAAACCCGGCGCCTTCCTCAAATAAAAGAAGCGATAAAGAGTAGTTAATTAATACCCTCTTCTCCTTCCTCATTTTTGATACGATCTGGACGTGCATACATGGTGGTGGATCCAGAGGACCAAAACATCAGCTCCCCTTCTTTTACCAAGTCATTGGCAAGATTTTTGATCCTTCTTGCCTTTGAGTCTGGATCGCAGGCGTAGAAATCTTTTACGTAAAGCTGTGGTTTAGGAGCCTTTGTAGCTTTCTCAATCATAGCAGCTTTGATTTCTTCATCACTCATTCCCATAACACATACTCCTTTAGAAAAGTGTTATCAGGCAAGTGACCCAAACCAGTGACAGAGAAACAATTCCTCTGCCACTGTATATCAGATCAATTACTTGATGTGGCTGGTGTACTTAAACTGCGTGGTAGTACGCCAGGTATCATATGCCAACCGATAGTCATCGATGGACTTGATGGTGAAAGGAATACCGGTTTTCTCGAAAAACATCTCCCAACCGATACGCTCTGCCCACTCACCAACACGCTCATATTTTTTAGCATCCTTGGCATAAACTTCAAGTATATTCTTCACTGCAGCAACGGTCTCTGGCCAACGAGGCGGAGTGTTTGGCAGGAATGGAATAACAAGCTTGGAAAATTTAGGTGCCTGACGAGAGTTAGAAACCTTTCCACCAACGAGAATGGCAATTCCATCACCTTCCGGGTCAGCAAGAGGCATGGCAGGGCACATGGTGTAACAGTTACCACAGAACATACAGCGTTCGTTGTTAACCTTAACACTTTTGATCTCTTTACCGTCTACTTCCGCTTTTGCTGGCTTAACAGCTCCAAGAGGACAGGCAGCAATGGCAAGTGGAAGCTCACATACACCGGTGATACGGGTATGATCAATCATTGGTGGCTTACGATGTACACCAAGGATGGCAATATCAGAAGCGTGAACAGCACCACACATGTTCAGACAACATGCAAGGGCAACACGAACCTGCGCAGGAAGCTTATGTGACACAAAGTAATCGAAAAGCTCATCCATAACAGCTTTAACAACACCTGATGCATCGGTGGCAGGTGTATGACAATGTACCCAGCCCTGGGTATGAACGATATTGGTCACACCAGCTCCGGTACCACCAACAGGGAACTTGTTACCACGGGAAGCAAGATCGTCAAGCAGTGGTTGAACCTTATCTTTTGAGTCAACCATAAACTCAACATTGTTACGGGTGGTAAAACGAAGATATCCGTCACAGTGTGCGTCAGCAATGTCACACATCTCACGAATAAGCTCAATGGAAATCAGACGAGCAGCACCAACACGTACTGTCCAGCATTCATCCCCAGACTCAGCTTTGTGCACAAGCACACCGGGCTGAGTAATTTCATGCCACAACCACTTTCCTTTGTTCTTTGCGATCACAGGTGGGTGGAATTTAGAATAATGGGGGGGACCAATATCCGTGATTCTGTCCGCCATGGGATTTTCGGGATCGTAACCCATAATTATATCCTCCTAATATATGTACTCGAGTGTAAACAACCACTCGATTTATTATTGTTATGCCGCGTGACGCTTACGGAATTCCTGAACATCGCGCTCAAACCCACCTGGAACTTCTTCAGACTGCCAGAAAACGTATGGATTGGAACGAGGCTCTTTCACATGCTGTGGAAGTGGCTCAAGACCCATTACCTTAATAAAGGTTGGCAGACCAAGACGCATGATGGTCTCACCAACACGCTCACGGTTTTTACCAACGGTCATCCACCAGTCCCAGATCTCCTCAATAACATCGATAACATTCTCAAACTCATTTTCTGCTGAGACTTCGATAAAAGGAATAATCAGGGTAGCAAACTGGGCACCATCAAGGATTGGAGCTTTGGCACCAACGGAAATTGAAGCACCGCGAACCTTACCTGGACGAAGCGCCTTTGGCATTACGTTGATACAATGCATACAACGGGTACACTCAGCATTATTAATCTTCAATTCATCACCTTCCATGGACATACATCCCGTTGGGCAAAGATCAATAACTTCTTTCTGAATGTCAAACGGACCCCAATCACGATCAGAATGAGCACCACCATTTGAAGGAATATTTCCAGCTATATACTCTTTAACAGCAGCCTGATCCATCTGGATATCATCCTTCCAGTTTCCAATTACAGCAAAATCGGAACGAGCAGCAGCAGCCACACAGTCGTTTGGACAACCGGAGAATTTAAACTTAAACTTATAAGGGAATGCGGGACGATGGATCTCATCCTGGTAGTGCATGGTCAAATGATGACACGCCTCTTCAGTGTCATAGCAAGCCCATTCGCAACGAGACTGTCCAAGACAGTTAGCTGGAGTACGAAGGTTAGATCCTGAACCACCAAGATCCTGTCCCAACTCGTGGGTCAGATCATAGAAGAAGGGCTCAAGTGCCTCAGTACGACAACCAAGGAATACAATATCACCGGTGGATCCATGCATATTCGTCATACCGGAGCCATACTTCTCCCAGAGATCAGTTAATGCACGAAGGTTCTCTGTGGAATAGTACTTTGACGCAGGTTGATTTACACGAACGGTATGGAAATGCTCAACACCAGGAAACTGCTTAGGAACGTCTGAATACCGACCAACGATACCACCACCATAACCAAAAACACCAACGATTCCGCCGTGTTTCCAATGGGTGATTCTATCTTTGTAAGACAGCTCAACCTGGCCTAAGATATCCCAACAATCTGGATTTTTCTCGGCCTGGCGCTTAATGTCGGTAACGAAGCTTGGCCACGGGCCACTCTCAAGCTCGTCCAACATGGGGGTATCATGCTTTGCCATGAATTTTCCTCCTTTAAATGATTAAAAAACTTCAACCTCTACCAGAATATACGCATCAAGAGCGATTGTTTTAAAACCAACAGACAGAGCGCAAACAGTCCCATCTGCCCGGCTTTTTTACTAAAACTGGTGTTAAAAAAAGCAGACAATAAAACCCACACTATTGAATAGTCATTCAGCGTGGGAGAATATCTCTGAACAGGACCTTTGTCAACAAAAAACGAAATAGGTCTGGGAGAAAACTGAATGATAATTCAGTTTATTTCCGTTACATTCAAGACTTCAAGCTGGCAGCCTGCAGAAAGGCCATGGCAAGATTGGACCCACTTGCATTTCCTCCCATAATGGATAATAGTTCTGTGGCGAGTATTTTTCCCAGTTGAACGCCCTCCTGATCAAAAGAGTTGATGTTCCAACAAAAACCTTGAAAGACTATCTTTGCCTCGTACAGGGCAAGTAATGCCCCCAT
Organism: Desulfocapsaceae bacterium; assembly: GCA_050291935.1. GTDB lineage: Bacteria > Desulfobacterota > Desulfobulbia > Desulfobulbales > Desulfocapsaceae > Desulfocapsa. The sequence goes on from JBNKKR010000009.1 coordinate 74,113, forward strand.
GCTTTCTGGCGTCAACTGCTCTGCAATAAGCACACTATTTACCCGGTTTCCGGCAAACGCCCGATTGGGATTGGCATCTTCTTTGCCAATTGCCAGGGCCATTGACTGGGCCAGTAAGTTTGCCAATAATTTTTCCTGGGAACTGCTGCCTTCAAGGATGTAATCACATCCCCGCTGATTGTTTCGAAATCCAATAAACTCCATGGCCACCTCTTCTGTTCCCTGATGGAGCAGCTGGTAGAAGGCATGCTGTCCGTTAGTCCCAGGCTCTCCCCACACAACTGGACCACTCTTTACTCGTACTTTCTGCCCGTCTCGTTCAATTGATTTGCCATTGGACTCCATATCACACTGTTGCAAATGCGCGGGAAATCTGTGTAAGGCTTGACTATAAGGCAACACAGCTACACTTCCTATCCCTAAGAAATTATGGTTCCAGATACCAAGCATGGCCAGCAGCAATGGCACATTTTTTCTGATATCATTTTCACAGGCCTCATTATCCACACTATTTGCCCCTTCTAAAAAACGTAACAACTTATCATATCCAATGGCAAAACCAATGGTTAAGGCACCAACCATGGATGTTGCGCTGTATCGTCCCCCTATATAATCATACATGTAAAAAGAGCGCAGGTAACGATCCGGATCATCCATGGGACTCCCCTTCCCGGTAACGGAAATACAATGCATTTCAGGTTGCAAACCGTGGTGGGTAAGAGCATCTCTGACCATCGTCTCGTTGGCAAGGGTTTCCAGGGTCGTTCCAGATTTTGAGACCACAACCACCAAGCTTCGTGTAAGATCAACCTGCTGCATAACTTTGGCAAAATCATCTGGATCAACATTTGCGATAAAATGAACTGCCCGATCTTGGTTTGCGTACGCCTGTAAAGCCTCGCAAATGGATCTGGGCCCTAAGTCAGAACCACCTATTCCAACGTGGATAAGCGTATGAAACGGTTCGTTCTGTGCATTGCATATTTCGTTACTTGCCAGCGCCTCTAAAAAATCCTTAAGCTTTGCGAGCTCAACTCGCGCCTGCTCCGTTGCCAAAGGGTAGAGAGGTTTTTTAGAAAAAAGATCTCGACAGGACGTATGCAGTACCTGTCTATTTTCAGAGGGAAAGTTGTCAATGCGGTTGCACGTTGCCCCTGTTCGCATAGCTTGAAATTGTTCAACCAACCGGCACTCATCGGCAACAGATTGCAGTCCATCCAGCACCTCTTCATTTACCCGCTGACAACCGTATAACAAGTCAAAATATTTGCCTTGGCAGCAATAGTCCAGCACTCGTTTGGAAGTCATTATTTCCTTCCCAGTTAAATCAATTGGATCTTTTGCAAGCTTTAACAATCTGGAAAATGCTTCACACTCCACCAATGATTTTCCGCTCATCCGTCGCTAGCTCCGTTTTGCTTTTCCGATTTTTGCCAGTTTACGCATTTCTGCAATGACCGGCGCGTACTCTTCACAGCCATAAACCGCTGATCCAGCAACAAAAATATTTGCCCCCGCCTCTGCAACCCGTTCAATGGTCTTAGGACTAATACCACCATCAATCTCAATCCCCACCGCAAGGCCCAGCTTGTCTATACGATTTTTTAACTGATCTGTTTTGGTAAGGGTCGATTCAATAAACGACTGCCCCCCAAAACCTGGATTCACACTCATCAACATGACCAAATCCAGTTCATCGAGGATATAATCAAGACTGTTTAAAGGAGTTGCCGGATTAAGTACTGCGCCCGCCTTTTTCCCAAGCTCTTTGATCCTGTGCACAGTCCGGTGCAAATGGGTACAGGCCTCAACATGGACAGTAATCCAGTCTGCGCCAGCAGCGGCAAAGGCATCAATATATTTATCAGCATCACTGATCATTAGATGCACATCCAAAATTTTATCTGTAACTTTTCTGGCCGCCTTTACAACCAATGGCCCTATGGTGATGTTAGGCACAAAATGGCCATCCATCACATCAATATGAATTACTTCCGCTCCCGCCTGATCAACGGCAATAATTTCTTCTCCCAATCGCGTAAAATCAGCAGATAAAATGGATGGGGCAAATTGAATATCAAGCATATTTTTCCTCTGAGCTATACTTAGTTTAGTTTACGACTCTTCGAACTTCATCACCCGGTACTATCTCTACCAGCCCTTCCAGTTCAAGGAGGAGCAAAAGCTCGGCAACTTTTGCACTACTAAGCCCTGAACGGACAATCAAATCGCTACGTGAACAGGGATACACCTCTATTTTCTCCAGCAACGAAGAAGCGTCCTTTCCCAGATCACGAGGTGGTACATGGGACATCTTACTGGAAGACTCGCTCCCTTTTGCCAATGTCTCCATTTCAACAAGGACGTCTTCTGCGGATTGTACCAGCTTGGCTCCCTGTTGCAAGAGCCAATGCGTCCCTGAACTTTTAAAAGAATCAATCTGGCCGGGAACAGCAAAGACGTCTCGTCCCTCATCAAGGGCCATTCCTGCGGTAATCAACGATCCTGATTTTTTTGCCGCTTCAACCACCACGACCCCTCTGCAAAGCCCTGCCACAATACGATTTCTTGCAGGAAATCTAAAACCATCCGGCCGTACCCCAAGGGGATATTCCGTTATTAGCAATGCCTCCCTACGCATCTTCTTATACAATTCCTTGTTCTGCCTGGGATACACCACATCGAGGCCGCAGCCCAGGACACCTACGGTTCCTCCCCCCACCGAAAGTGCACCCTTGTGGGATTCACCATCAATACCAAGGGCCAACCCGGAAACCACTGTCACGCCAGTACGTGCCAGATCACTCGCCAGCTTATACGCCGTCCGTTTACCATAGGCCGTAGCAGCCCTTGAGCCAACCATTGCCACACACGGCAAGTTCAATAAGGCACTATTCCCTTGTAGATACAAAACAGCAGGTGGATCTGCAATCTGTTTAAGAAGAATCGGGTACGCTGCATCGACCGGACAAACGGCTCTGGCTCCGCCATTTTCCAGCCTTTTACAGAGCGAAATTGCCTGTTTTTTAAACTGCTCAGGAGCGCTAAGAAAAGAAAGGAGTTGTGGCCTGATTCCGGCACATGCTTTGCCACCTTCCTGGCATATCCTGAACAAAGACTCAGGATCGCCAAAATGGTCCAGAAGTTGAAAAATGGTTTTACTGCCAAGTCCAGGAATAAGACTCAGCGTTATCCAGTCGATTACTTGGCTATCAGCCATGCTCCATTACAGGTAGACAGAATAAGATACTCGCATCAATCAGTCATAAAAACTCGCAACTCATCAACACGGGTGGGGTGCTTTAATTTTTTTATTGCCTGCGCTTCGATTTGACGAATCCGCTCCCGAGTCACGGCAAAGCATTTCCCCACCTCTTCAAGGGTGTGATCACTACTTAAATCAATACCATAACGCATCCGAACCACTTTTGCCTCCCTGGGAGACAAGGACGCCATCACCTTCCCAAGACACTCTTTCAAGCTCTCGACCATGGTGGCTTCGTGGGGGCCAAGACTTGAACAGTCTTCTATAAAATCACCAAGATACGTCTCCTCATCCTCTCCAACAGGGGTATCAAGGGAAATGGCATCTTTGGCAGTTTTAAGCGCAGCTTTTACCTTTTCGACATCCGTCCCAAGCTGCTCCGCAATTTCCTCGGGGGTTGGCTCCCGGTTCTCCTCTCGAACAAAGTCCCTGGAAACCCGCAACAAACGGTTTATGGTTTCTATCATATGGACCGGCAACCGAATGGTTCGCCCTTGATCGGCAATACCTCGGGTAATGGATTGTCTAATCCACCAGGTGGCGTAAGTGCTAAACTTATAGCCCCGCCGATAATCAAATTTATCAACGGCTTTCATCAACCCGATATTACCTTCCTGGATAAGATCCGGAAACTGCAAACCGCGATTAACAAATTTTTTGGATACAGAAATCACCAGCCGTAAATTTGCCCTGACTAAAGACTCTTTTGCGTGTTTATTGATATCACGACCTGTTTCCATTTCATGTAATACCGCATTAAGTGCCCGATACCCAAAGCCAAGGCCCTCTTTGAGTTGCGCCCCGATATGATACTCAATTTCAGCAGGTGTCAAATCAGCATTCTCACCATCAACGGCCGCCAACTTGTGCGTTTTAAGCACCTCAACACGTATTTTTCTAAACCGTTTAGCAAGCTCCTTTAAGCTTGAAACAATACCATTTATGCATCGGGTACAGATTACGCTTCCAGCAAAAAGTGTTGCAATCTCAACACCTATCTTGGCCATCTGCCGGCTTATTTCCTCAGACTGCTCCACATTGGAGGCCACCGTTGCAAACTCTTTTTGTAACTCTTTTCGCTTGTTATCCAGGACAATGGCCCGATCAACCTTTTCAAGAAAGTGTTTTTTCTCTTTTCTTTCAACACTCAGCTGGTTTTCCTGAATACCACGAATAACATTAAAGATTTTAATATTATCCTCACGAAGTTCGTTGGCTATTTCCACAAGAGCTGGGATGGCAAGCGGCGTGGAAAGCGCTGCATCCTGCACCCGGAGCAGCCCTTCTTCCATCATTCTGGCAAGCTCTAATTCTTCTTCATGCTTTAAGAGCGTTAAGGTTCCCATCTCACGAAGATAAATCGACATCGGATCTGCGGCTTGATCAGTCCGTTTAGCCCGTCCCCTGGCAAGACGTCTATCCCCTTTACGGCGATCAGTAAAAAATCCTTTCCGCCGATCTCCAGAACGGGAAGAGCGTCGATCTTCCTCAATCCCTTCCGGTAACCCAACAGAACGGACCTCCTCATCGGAATTAAAAATTCCGGTCAGATCCCTAATGTCATCCGACAAATCCCCGACTATTTCATCATCAGCCATACTTCCCCCTATGATACTGCTTTATATACTCTTTTCCCCTTAAGCAGCTACTATATAGAATAATGCAACTATAATCAAATATTTCGGTATAAATAATTAAAAAAATAAGGGAAATTTTATAACAACACGCCACAGAAAAGGCTAAACCAGCGCAAACCAAGAAAACATATTCTTTATTTACAGGATGTTACAAAGAACAAAGGCGACAAGCTTCTAATCCACCAATGTGCTATTTTTTTTTCTAAGCTCTTGCAGTTGCTGGTCAACTTCCATTTTTTCACGAAGATAACTATCTCGCAAATCAATTCTTTTTTCAGTTTCACAGATAACAATCTGCTCCATCAACGATTTCGATTTTTGGATAAGTGTATCTCGTTTAAGCCAAAACAAAAGTTCCATCACCTCTGCCCTGCTTCCACTACAGAAAAGTCCTTTATCCTTTTCCCTTGAATGCAAAAGAATATCGGAGACAAAACGTCGTTCCTCACCATCAGGAAGATGGTTAAGCAGATCTTCCGGCTCCATCATATCCGATTTCTCACGAAGTACTGCTAGCTGCAGTAAGAGTATCTCTCCCACCGTTCCTTGCAAACACGCCCGAACCCCAGCCTCTTCAAATTCTAGAAGGGAGTCTGGATACAAGATCATATGGGTAACAATTCTCTTTTGTGATTGCGATAGAGGGGTCAGTTGTTCCTTTTTCTCTTTTTTTTCAGGAATAAGTGAGGACTTTTCAGGCCCAACGGATACCGTTGCTGCCCCAAGATCAGATGCTGAGACACCTATGCATTCACTAAAGTGGGACAACATTACAGTACGTTGCAGAGATGATTTCGCCGCCTGCAGGAGCGGCTGCAATTCTTTGATAATTTTCCCTTTCCCGTCCAAAGTCAAACCATGCTTGCTCACCAACTGTTCCAAGGTAAACTCAGGTAGAGGCATTGCCCCCAATAGCAGATCATCGAGGGGATCAAGTCCTTTCTCACGAATAAAGGTATCCGGATCATGTCCATCTGGCAGCAGGGCAACCCTTGCTGGAAGTTCTTCACGCAAAAAAAGAGGCACGGCGCGGATAGCCGCCTTAATTCCGGCACTGTCCCCATCAAACAGCAATATGCACTCCTCTGCATAGCTTCCAAGGAGTTTAACCTGTTGGGCAGCAAGAGCCGTTCCCAAAGGAGCCACAACATTTGGGCAACCGTGAACAACAAGAGAGACCAAGTCAAAATTCCCCTCAACCAAAATGGCCTGCCTTTTCCGACGAATATCATCACCTTGTTGATACAGACCAAGCAGTGAAGAGGATTTATTAAAAACCATACTTTCCGGGGAATTCATGTATTTGGGCTGTCCTTCCCCGATAATGCGGCCGCCAAAACCCAAGACCTTCCCTCTTCTGCTATAAATGGGAAACAGCACCCGATCCCTGAACCGGTCATAGGTCCCGCCCTTTTCCCGCTTTACAAGCAGTCCAAGATCAATAGCCACTCGGTGCTCTTCTCCCTTAAGGCGACTGCCGAGATAATTCCACCCCGCATGTTCCGGCGACGGAGCATAGCCCAGTCCGAAGCGTTTCTGTACCTGAAGGGGAATACCCCTTTTTTGTAAATAATTTCGCGCATCAGTTGCCGCTGCATCACTCTGCAGGCATTGCTGCCAAATGGCAGCTACCTTCTCATTTACCACATACATCAACTCGCGTTTGCGCCGTTTTTCCTGTTCCTCAGGGGACATGCGTCTTTCTGGAATTTCAATCTGATATCTACCAGCAAGCTCCTTCATTGCGGTGGGAAAATCCATATTGTGATATTTCATCATAAACTCAAAAACATCACCTGAAGCACCACAGCCGAAACAGTGAAAAAATTGTTGCCCGGGATGGACAGAAAAGGATGGCGTCTTTTCGTTGTGAAATGGGCAACGGCCAAGAAAGCGAACGCCCGCCTTTTTCAACTCCACACTCTCGCCAATTATCTGTACAATATCGGCAGCCTCTTTTATCTGGGCCGGTAGATCATTATCAAAACCCGTATATGCCATATCTTTAAACTCGTAAAAGATGTATGCAAATCATCAGAAAAATTGTTAGAATCCTGGCAGTGTAATCTTTTTGGCAACGAAAGTCACTCCTCCCCTCCGGGCAACAGGTAAGAAAAGTGGAAGATTTTGCAAAATCTTTGGCATTTGAAATAAAAAAAGAAATAGCAGACCGCTATTTTGGTTTTAGAAAGGTCATTGAGGAAGATACAAATGAGTATCAAAAAGAGGTGATCACCTCTGCCCTCAGCTTGGAAACGGATATAGGATTTGATCTGCTCCGCATTTATGCCCTTCTCCATGACAACTCCCTTATTCACCGTTTTTACAACCTTACCGGCCTTGGCGAAGTCCTCTTTTTTGATTCCTATGTGACAAGTTCCCCAACTATTAGAAAACGCCTCTTCGCGTCGCAAAAAATTCGGGGTTTTTTAAAAAAATCACGGACCAAAAATATGTTTTTTGACACCTATGACACCCTCCACGCCCACGTCCATTCCTACAGAGCGCGTCTTGCCGCCCTCATTGAGGAACGTGAAGTAATTGCAGAGGAAATCAAACTGTTTTACAAAAAAAATGATATTGACGGGATCATGCTTTTTTTACGTGATCTTGACGCAGGGGCCAACACCCAAAGCTCCATGGCTGGAGCGATCAACAGAAACAATGGCGCTGGTGTTGCTGAAAAAATGCGTCTTACTCCCCCGGACCCTGTGGAAAAGCTCTTGCCAACTCTTCCCGAAATCCCCAGCAAAACATCCATCCGCCATGAATTAGACAAACTGATTAATGAGGCTATAAAGCTACAACCAAAATTTGACCTAAAAGACCTTTGACAGCTCATTTGCCAATGCATATTATCTCCGTCAAACAGCATAATCGTACCGGCACCAGGAAAACAGACACTAATGCGTTGGCTGGTATTCTTTTCCAAACGATGAGGACAGAATGATAAATATGTTGAAAACCGGCATCCTTATGGCGGCCCTTACCGCCGTGTTTATGACAGCGGGACAGATCCTTGGAGGGAGCGGTGGTATGGCACTTGCCCTTATCATGGCCCTTGGCATGAATTTTTTTGCTTACTGGTTCAGCGACTCAATGGCCTTAAAGATGAGTGGCGCAAGAGAAGTGACAGAAGCAGAAGCTCCTGCATTACACCAGATGGTGGCAAAATTGGCAGCAAATGCAGCTCTTCCCAAACCCCGGGTGTATATTATCCATAAAGACACCCCAAATGCCTTCGCCACCGGCAGAAACCCAAATCACGCTGCCGTTGCGGTGACCAGTGGTTTACAACGAATCCTTAAGCCAAACGAACTCGAAGGCGTTTTGGCCCACGAACTTGGGCATATACAAAATCGTGATATCTTAATAAGCTCCATTGCCGCAACCATGGCCGGAGCGATCAGCTATATGGCCAGTATGGCACAATGGGCAATGCTCTTTGGTGGTGGCAGCGATGATGACGAGGGGGGTGCCGGCATTGTGGGGAGTCTGCTTATGATGATTTTAGCTCCCCTTGGAGCGTCACTTATTCAGATGGCTATTTCCAGAAGCAGGGAGTTTCAGGCAGACGCAACCGGTGCCAAGATCTGCAATAGCCCCATGTCACTGGCTTCAGCCCTGCAACAGTTAGAACGCTATAACCAGCAGTTACCAATGAAAGTCAATCCTGCAACCGCGCAGATGTATATCGTTAACCCTTTGCATGGTGGACAACTGGCGGGACTCTTTTCCACTCACCCTCCAGTGCAGGAACGGATTAGACGCTTAAGCGAATTATAAAAAGGCGCTCTTTTTTCATAGAAGCCTATACCGATATGCCAAAAAATCCAGCAAAGCCCATTTTAGAACAAATTGACTCGCTCCCTCCTATGCCGTCAACAGTTTCCAAGGTGCTATCGGTAACTGCTGACCCCGATAGCTGTGGGGATGATCTTGTCAACGCAATCCTCCCCGATCCTGCCATGTGTGCGGCCATTCTTAAAATAGCAAACTCCGCTTTTTTTGGAATTCCAAGGGAGGTGGCAACGCTTGATAAGGCTGTCAATGTACTGGGGTTTAATGAGGTACATAACATTGTTCTGGGCAAGGCCGTCTTTAATACGTTTAAGCAAATACCACAGGCCAACAAGCATGTTTCAGATGCATTCTGGCAACATTCATTCTGCTGTGGTCTGGCAGCAAAAATAATTGCCGATGACCTGCACCTTTCCGCCAGTGAATTTTTCATCGCCGGACTTATCCACGATATAGGTAAACTGATCTTCCTCCTGTGTGACTCCGACAAATACGTATCCCTCCTTACAAACTGCAACCGTATACATGGCCAATGCATAGAGCTTGAGGAAATGAAACAATTTGCCACTGATCACTGCCAGGTGGGGTCACGCCTGCTCACACGCTGGATGTTTCCACCACAACTTATTGCTGCGGTGGGAAAACATCATACTCCGGAAGAGGACGCCTCTTACGAGATAAACAGTCTCATCATTCAAATCAGCGACATTATCTGTCTGTTATTAACAGAAGAAGTGCAACCAAAAATTTTTCACAAACAATTCTCAACTCTTCTACCCAACGGATATCGTCTTGCCAAAAAGTACAATTTTTCACTGGATGAAGAACTGATACACGAATGGAAAGAGAAGATCTTTGCCAGCATCGAACAAGATGGTGCAATAATGCATATTTTCACTTCATAACAATTACATGAAAGTTCGCTCCATCAATAAGACCATTCGTTCAACAAAGCGCCTGGCAGAAATTATAAAAGTATTGTCTCGTTTTGGTTTTAAAGAGATCATTGTTGATTTGGGGCTTGATCGTTTTGGGGCAAAGAAAGGGGAACTTCCTGAGAGTGATGAGAGTGATACCCTCTCTTCCAGACCCTATCGGATGCGCAGGGTGCTGGAAGAACTTGGTCCAACGTACATTAAGCTTGGCCAAATCCTGGCCACTCGTCCCGACCTGATTCCGCCGGAATGGTCCAGGGAATTTAGAAATCTGCAAGACAATGTGGCCGCAGTTCCCTTTCAGGAGATTCAAACTGTTCTTGAAAGGGAATTCCCGGGCCGTCTTGACACCCTTTTCGCAACCATCGACGAAACGCCTCTTGCGGCTGCTTCCATGGCTCAGGTACACAGGGCCACCCTCAAGAATGGTGCCAATGTAGTTCTAAAGGTGTTGCGTCCAGGTACGCGCAATCTTGTGGAAGAAGATATGGCCTTGCTTGAATGGCTGGCCCAATTTGTTGAGTCCTACTTTTCCAATCTTGGCTACAGCCCCGTGGCCGTAGCCTCAGAATTTTCACGGGAACTCACAAAAGAGATGAATTTTCTTCAAGAATCCTTAGCGACAAATAGATTGCGACGCCATTTCCATGACGACCCTGACATCACTTTCCCAAAGGTGTACCAAGAAAGCAGCACCCGCAATGTCCTCACCTTGGAAGAAATTAAAGGACGCCCTCTCTCTTCTGTTGACCCGGAAACATTAAGCAAAAAAGAACGAACAAAGATCGTAGCCAATGGCACCAACGCCGTCTTTAAACAATGTCTGCATTACGGTTTTTTCCATGCTGACCCCCATCCTGGGAATATTTTTTTACTCCCTGAACAGAAACTCTGTTTTATCGACTGCGGAATGACCGGACACCTTGATAAAAATACCGCAGAGCAACTTGTGGATCTGGTGGCGGCAATCAGCCTTGGCGACAATAATAAACTTTGCCGGGTAATCATAGAACTCACCGGCGTTGATCCAGCCGTCACCGACAGGCGTGATTTCCGTTCAGATCTCACCGTTATGACCGCAACATTTCAGGATGCGGACCTAAAACAACTGGATATCACCAGATTATTATCAGATTTTTTTGCCATGCTGCAACAGTATCGCATTGTCTGCCCAAGTGATCTTATACTGCTCACCAAAGCCCTCACAACCATTGAAGGTGTTGCCGAACATTTTGCCCCCGACTTTAACGTGCTCTCCCACGTTGAACCACAGATCAAGAAGGTGGTGAGTAAACGCTACGGTTTTGCTGCTCTTCGTCATCGTATGCAAAATAGCATTACTGATTACACCGAATTACTGGAAAACCTGCCATCAGATGCCAGGCGGATTCTCGATCAGCTTCGTCACAACCGATTAACCTTGAACCTTGAAATGAAGCGCATCGAACATCTTGCCGAAAAACTCGATTCATCCAGTAGACTTATGGGCATTTCCATGATTATTTCGGCACTGATTGTCGGCTCATCAATACTCATCCTCGCCGATTCCCTCTCAAATCGACAGGGCATCTTAGGTGTGGTGGGACTTATCGGATTACTGGGGGCAGGAATCTACTCGGCAGGCTTTGTAGTTTCGTTCCTGATACCGAAAAAGAAATCAAAATAAAGCAGTTATACACCGTTTTTTCAATCACCTATGGAAGCAGCAACTTTATTGCACAGGGTGGCAAAGCAGGCAGCATCCAAACTGCTTTGCCCAACAAAAATGCCTGCAAGATTGGGAAGTGCTATATAGGCATCCGCATTTTCAACGGTCAATGAACCACCATAGATAATCGGTCGCGCTGGATGCACTTGACCAATAAACTGTGTCGCCTCGACAACCCGATCAACTGTTTCCGGAATCCTTGCAGTAACCGCTTCAACAGGCCCATAAGCAAGTAACATCTCCTCGCAATCGATATCATGCAGGGCCGTTAACTGTGCCATGGCAAAGGGTTGGTCAATGCAGACAATGGGCTTTAATCCGGCATCAACGGTTTCCGCCATTTTGTTGGCCGTATCCTGTGGAGTTTCACGAAAATAGCGTCTTCTTTCCGAATGCCCAATTATTACATAATCGACCATTCCCCGTACCATATCGGCGGCAACGGCCCCCGTGTAAGAACCTTTGGGAAAAGGAGAGACATCCTGAGCAGCCAAAAAAAGGTTTTTTATGTGTAGTGCCTGCACATATTCTGAAAGGGAACAGAGGCAAACAAACGAAGGAGCAATAATTACTTCCAACCCATCGACTGGATTATAGCGGCTGGCAAACTCTGAAAACCAGGTCTGTGCATCAACTCTGTTTTTGTTACTTTTCCAATTGCCAACCACATACTTTTTCATCCATCCCCCCTCAAAGATATCTTTTTAAAGGACAAAAAGCACAACGTACGTTTTACACCAAACTACTTTCTATCTGCAGTTGTATTGTGTGAAGTTCTGCATCATCAATCAAAATCGATTTTGTCCGTGATTGTAGACCATGTTTAATCGTGAAATTACGTTTTTTCATGTCAAAAAATGAGGCGAGAAATGTGAGCACCGCCCTGTTGGCTTTTCCATCAACCGGTGGAGAGGCAATGGCCAACTTCATGGCATCACCATGGATTCCGACAAATGCGTTTTTTTTTGACTTGGGTTGAACGTACAAACGTAACAGCAAACGCCCATCTTTGTACCGGGACAAGTAACTCATCACTCACCGTAGGCGTAGTTCACACCTCAGGGGCCTCTCCATCATCAAGCCTAAACATCTCAGCAAGAGTTGCCTCATCCTCTTCCTGTCTTTCATCCACACCGTTTTTAAGAAGCGATTCAAGGGCCTTTTCTTCAAGGGAAAGCTCATCTGCATCCCACTTTTGTCCAGCAGCGATAGAGCCATCTTCGTTGAGGGGAATCTTTTGGAACAGCTCCTGTCCATCATCCTCATCTCCATCGATATCCTCCTCTTTGGCTAGATGCGCTTCGTCTTCCTCGTCCTCTGGGAAGAAAACATCAATGGTTTCCAGATAGTTTTCAAGCAAGGCCTTTACTTCTGCTCTAGCTGTACTTTTTTTATCTTCCAACGCTTGTATTTCACGGGGCAGACGTTCAAGCTCTTCCTGGGCATCCTCTCTGATCCGTTCTATCTCAGCCTTTGCTTCCTCAACGATCTCCTGAGCTTCAATCTGACTCTTTTCCTTTAAATCTTCCGCAAAACGCTGCGCTGTGGCTAAGGCAGATTTGAAATCTATTTCTTCTTTCTTGAGCTCTCCGATCTGCTCCTTGAGAAGATCATTTTTATTTCGAAGACTTTCCGACTCAGCTTGTGCGCCTTTAAGGGCCTTTTCCACTTCTTCTTTGGCCGCTTCTACAGCGCTCACCTCTTCATCACGCTCAAGGTTTTCCTGTTCAATGTCCGCGATACGGAGCTGCAACTCTTCATTTTCTTTTGTAAGCTCAAGAAGTTGTTCTTCTTTCTGAGCGCAACTTTCCTTTAGCTCGCGAGAAATTTTCCTGGTAAACGCCATGTCCGTTGCCAGTGAATTGCTGTATTCCTCAGAAGAGGCTTTCGCCTCATGAAGCCCCACAAGTTCTTCTTCATATTCTTTACACTTCTCTTGCAATTCAAAATATTTATCCGCTAGAACCTCTAGATAATCCTTTACTTCTATCGGATCATAGCCTCTAAATTTTACTTCAAATTCCTGATCTTTAATAAGTTGTGGAGTTAAAGTCATTTGCTATCTCCTGCAAGAAAAAACCACTTATCCGTGTCTGCCATAAAGAAACCATTTTCCTTTGGAACACCACTGGAGAAGAATTGAGTAGCAGATCCTACATGGCCAACTGTTTTAAGGTTGGCACCAGAAAACTCTGCAAAAACATAATCGCCATAATGAGTATCATCGGCGAAAAATCTATCCCCCCCATACTCATGGGGAGCACTCTTCGAATTCGACTGAGCAATGGCTCAGTCGCCTCATACAAAAACCGAACGATTGGATTATACGGATCGGCATTAACCCAGGAAATCACGGCTCGTCCAACGATGATCCACATATACATTGTAAGCAAAAAATCGAGTAACTGCGCGATTGCCATCATAAAATTATTAACAACAAACATTAAAAACTCCAAATCTATTTTTTGTCGCCTCTACGCCACCTTTGCACCCGGTGATACGTTGTCTGCAACAGAAGAAAGAACTAAGCGGCTCTTGCCATTTTCTTCAACTTTTGCGGCAAGTACCATCCCCTGCGATTCCACTCCCATTAAGCGCACCGGTTTTAAGTTTGCAACGATCAATACCTGTCTTCCAATGAGTTCACCTGGCGTATAGTGCTCTGCAATACCTGCAACGATTATGCGTTTTTCAGGCGCCAAGGCAGTGAGCTTGAGCAAACGATCAGATTTTGCAATTGGCTCTGCTGCGATAATCTCCGCCACCCGCAAATCAAGCTTGCCAAACGTATCAAAGCTAACAAGTCCATCCACGTTTTCAACGGTGGATTCTTTCTTTTTTTTGTCCTGTTTTTTGGGGGGCTGCTTTTTATTCTTCTTTTCCATTCTCGGGAATAGGGCGTCAATTTTTTTCACCGTTGAGCCCACAGGCAAGCCACCCCAAGTTGATCTAGCAAGGGAAGACACAAGTGGGTCACTTGCTACAATCCCAAGCCCCTCAGCCATCTTCTTACAAGTTCCAGGCATCACCGGTTGTAAAAGCAGCGTGAGTATTCGCAGTGTTTCATGCAAATTATAGAGTACCGTAAACAGACGCGCTTCTCCATCAGAGCTCCCTGCAAGACTCCACGGCTCATTGTTAACAATATATTTGTTAGCCATACTGATAAGCTCCCAAACGGCCGCAAGTGCCCGGTGAAACTGAAAGCCTGCCATATTCTCTTTATACGTTTCTATTACTTTTTCTGCAAGATCAGCTAACTCTTTATCATCACAGGTTTTATCAGGAGCAGGTACCACACCCTTACAATATTTGAGCAACATTGCCGTGGATCTGCTATATAAATTCCCTAAATCATTAGCAAGATCAGAATTTTTCCTGGCAACTATGGCCTCTGAACTAAACGAGGAGTCCAGGCCAAAAGACATCTCTCGTAATGTGAAATAGCGCAGACTGTCCACTCCATATTCCTCGATCAGTTCTGCAGGTCGCACCACATTGCCAATGCTTTTTGACATTTTTGTCTCATCCACATTCCAGTAGCCATGGACATGTAACTTTTTATACAGTGGCAGCCCCATGGACAAAATCATGGTGGGCCAATAGATTGCGTGAGGCTTTAGGATATCCTTGGCGATAACATGTTCGGCCACGTCCCAGTATGCTGAAAATTGTTCACCATTCGGATAGCCCAATCCTGTTAAATAGTTAATAAGTGCATCAAACCAGACATAGGTAACAAATGAATCATCAAAAGGGAGGGGAATTCCCCAGGTGAGCCTTGAAGTAGGCCGTGAAATACAAAGATCCTCCAAGGGTTCACTCAAAAAAGAGAGCACCTCATTTCGATACCGTTCAGGGCTAATAAAGGTCGGGTTTGACTCAATATGATCAATCAACTG
Source organism: Desulfocapsaceae bacterium (assembly GCA_050291935.1). Taxonomy (GTDB): domain Bacteria; phylum Desulfobacterota; class Desulfobulbia; order Desulfobulbales; family Desulfocapsaceae; genus Desulfocapsa. The sequence goes on from JBNKKR010000009.1 coordinate 89,361, forward strand.
CTGCTGATACTTTGACATCCTGAAAAAATAATTCTGCTCCGTTATCTCATCAGGTACAGTTTGATGGTCCGGACACTTTCCATTTATCAATTCTTTCTCGGTTAAAAACCGCTCACAACCTGTACAGTATAATCCGGTATACTCATCAAAATAGATATCTCCCTGATCATACACCTGCTGCAAGATTTGCTGCACTGTTGCGATATGATCCTTATCCGTTGTTCTTATAAAGTTATCCGGTTGTATATCAAGCGTTGGCCAACTCTTTTTAAACATTGCACTGATACGATCCACATACTCTTTAGGGCTTAGCCCTTCTTTTGCAGCAGCTTCAGCAATCTTATCGCCATGCTCGTCTGTTCCAGTTTGAAAACGTACCGTATCGCCAGTTAGCCTGCGAAACCGACTATAGGTATCAGCGATAATGGTGGTGTAGGCATGTCCCAAATGTGGCTGTGCATTTACATAGTATATGGGGGTCGTTATATAGGTCGTCATGGTTTTATTTTTTTTCTGATTTCTTTTTTTTATCTGGTTTCACCGGTACAGCTCTCTGCCATTCTTGTACGTCCCATAACTTAAGCTCTCCTTCTTCATTGGCCACCAGTATGGAACGCTGCAGTGGATTTTGCCTTCGCACACGATAGTGCTGACCGTCAAGCTCTAACTTTTTGCCAGGTTTGGGCAGGCCTTTTCGCTCTCTTTTATAGGTTTCAAACTCATAGGTTAAACAACATAGAAGTCTATTACAAACTCCGGAAATTTTAGCAGGATTTAAGGGTAGATCTTGCTCTTTAGCCATCTTTATGGATACCGAATCAAACTTTTTCATATATCCTGAACAACAGAGTTCACGGCCACAGGTGCCAAGCCCGCCCAGCATCTTTGTTTCGTGGCGCACTCCCACCTGGCGCATCTCTACCCGAGTCCTAAATTCTTGAACGAGATCCTTAACCAATGCTCTAAAATCCACTCGTTTATCGGCAGTAAAATAAAAAATCATTTTACTGCCATTAAAGAAGCGTTCAACACGTACCATGCTCATTTGCAAGGCATGTTTTGCAATCAGTTCCTTACAGGTGGAAAAAGCCTTTTTTTCTTCCAACGGAATAGTTGCATAGCGTTTACACTCATCAGTTGAAGCACGCCTCAGCAGTTCATATGATGCCTTTCGCTCACACTCAAAATCCCGACAAGCCGGTGCACTACCGACAACAAAGGCCGGCTCTAAGCCGTCCTCCCCCCGCACCATAACAACTTCTTCCGGCCGAAGGTTCCCAAGCGTTGACGAGGCGGTAAACTGCTGCCCTTCCTTGCGAAAACGAATGGAATAATAGTATTGCAGCGTTTCTTCGTTTGCTTCTTCCATAATATGTAACACTCTACCAAAAGGCCTTCCAGGCAACTATACCTGTCACACCTTATCAAAAAAAATCAAGACATTAAGAAGTTGCTACCCAATGCCTGGAAAGCTATTTAAGCAATTGAAAAAGGAGTACCTCACAAACGAGTGTTCGATTACAATTTCTCAAAAGCTCTTTCTCCGCACGGTTTACGGCATTTAACTTAGCAAAAATTCGTTTAGAATTCCACTCTTTCTGCATTTTTGGGCCATCAACCCATCTCTCTTTTCCACAAACAGCAAGAAGACCATCTCGTAACCACAACCGAACAAGCCCTAAAAGCTGGGGCAATTTCTCTTTTAGGGTAGCCATCTTATCGGCAAGCAATAACAACCGACCCGTTTCAGCTTCATTTTTACTTGCTGCATCCCCAAGAAAAGCAATCAGTTCATCACGAAGCGCAATAACATCTTCAAGGTAAAGCATCAACCCCTTTCCAGGACTCCCTTCCCCAAGGCAGGCAAGCATCTTTGCCGTTGTTTCCGGCATCTCCCGTTCCTGAGCCACTATTATTTGTACCGTTTCCTCCACAGTAAGAGAATAAAATGGAACCACCTGGCATCTGGAAAGAATTGTCTGGATGACGTTCGCCGCAGAGTCAGCCGTCAAAATCAAGATATTATTCTCTGGTGGCTCTTCCAATGTCTTTAACAGACTATTCGCTGCCTCATGGCGCATGGCATGCACATCTTCTATGAGAACCACTCTATTTTTCGCCTCATACGGAGCAAAAGAAAGCGCTTTTATAAGCTCTCGTATCTGGTCTATTTTGATGCTTCCCTTTTCAGGGGCAATAAGGATAAAATCGGGATGCCCATCCACCGCCATTTTTTTACAGGAAGCACACTGGCCACAGCTTGCAAAACTGTGCCGGTCGCTACAATTAATCAGCGTCGCAAACCTTTTGGCAAAAAGCTTTTTACCAACACCTTCAGGCCCCTGAAACAAATATGCATGGGCCAAACGATCCGCCGTGATACTTCTTGCAAGAAATTTTTTGGCCCGTTTCTGTCCTACAATCTGTTGCATCGTATCGGTAAATAAGTGCTCTTTATTTTTTGTCTGTTAGGGGAGAAAGCCTATTACACATTAAAACGAAAGTTCATACAGTCACCATCTACTACAACATACTCTTTCCCTTCAGATCGCATTAGCCCCTTCTCTTTTGCTCCACTTTCACCACCACAGGCGACGAAATCATCATAGGCAATGGTTTCCGCACGGATAAATCCCCGTTCAAAATCGGAATGAATTTTGCCAGCCGCTCCCGGTGCCTTTGTCCCTTTTTTGATGGTCCAGGCCCGAGTCTCTTTTTCACCAACGGTAAAATAGGTCAACAAACCCAAAAGGGCATATCCTGCCGCAATTAACCGATTAAGCCCGGGCTCTTCCATCCCCATATCAGCTAAAAATTCCTGTTGTTCCTCCGTTTCTAATTGACTCAGCTCTTGTTCTATGGATCCGGCAATAACTACTATTCCATCTCCATCTTTTTGAGCAAGCTCTTCAAGGATACGTACATAGTCGTTACCGCTTATCACATCCTCCTCTTCTACATTGGCCACATACAAAACAGGTTTATCGGTGAGTAGCGCCATCTCTTTTGTGAGCTCTCTTTCCATATCCCCGTCCTTTGCCACACTTCTGACAAACTGTCCGCTATCCAATGCGTCCCGCAGCCGGGTCAAAAACAGTACTTGCGCTTTAAACTTCTTGTCTCCTGATTTGGCAAGACTCTCGGCCTTTTTTAACCGTTTTTCCACAGTTTCCAAATCAGCCAGAATCAGTTCCATATTGATCACATCCCGGTCACGGGCAGGATCAATGCTTCCATCTACGTGCACAACATTCTCATCCTCAAAACAGCGCACCACATGGACAATTGCATCCACCTGTCGAATATGCCCCAAAAACTGATTTCCCAGTCCCTCTCCTTGACTTGCGCCTTTCACAAGACCTGCAATATCCACAAACTCCATCTGGGTTGGGACTTTATTTTTTGTCTTTGCCATTGCAGCCAGTATATCAAGGCGCTTATCCGGAACGGGTACAATGCCGACATTTGGCTCTATTGTACAAAAGGGATAATTTTCCGCATCAATACCAGCAGCAGTTAATGCATTAAAAATAGTGGACTTTCCAACATTTGGCAGCCCAACAATACCACAACAAAAACCCATATATTTACTCCAAATTTTGCTTTATTATTGTAAGGTAGTGTTTGATCGGTCAATATATACTCTTTTTAAGTATTGTTTGATAACAATGATGATATACCAGCACCAAGAACCCATATAACCACAATGTAACCAGGCAGTATACCCTGCTACAGAAGAAATTGCCCTCATAAAAAGGAATGCTATGCCCCCCCAATTTTCTCCACCCAAACTCTTAATTAGCAATGTCGACCTCATCACAAACGGTGACACCCCCATGGTTCCCAATCAATGGCTGCTCTGTGAAGGCGAACAGATCCACTCCTTTGGCCCCATGGAAGAGATGGGTACTATTCAAGCAGCACAGCATATTGACGCTGCGGGAAAGCTTCTTATGCCTGGGCTTATCAATGGACATGCACACTCTGCCATGACCTTGTTTAGGGGGTTTGCCGACGATTTACCACTCCAACAGTGGCTTAACGACTATATTTTCCCGGCAGAATCTGCAAACGTAAGCCCTGAAATGGTATATTGGTGTACAAAACTTGCTGCCATGGAGATGATTCTCTCGGGGACAACCACCGTGGCCGATGGCTATTTTTATGAAGAACAGACGGCACGTGCGTTACTGGATACTGGTATGCGTTGCGTTCCCGCCCAAGGGATAATCGATTTCCCGGCACCTGGCGTCCCAGATCCCAAAAAGAATATAGCACATGCTGAAATATTCCTGCAAAACTGGACAAATACAAAGAGCAGAATCAGGCCGGCACTCTTTGCCCATTCCCCATACACCTGTTCTCCTCAAACCCTGCAACGAGCCAAGGATCTTGCCAACCAATATAACACCTCATTCTTTATCCATGCGGCTGAAACCAAGGCGGAACAACAGCACCTTATGGAACCACATGGCGATAGCCCCATCCAACATCTGGACGCCTTAGGAATCCTTGATAGTAGCACCATCCTAATCCATTGTGTGTGGTTAAGCGATGCTGACCGGGAAATTATCAGCAAAAACAACAGCGGCATTATTATCTGCCCTCACTCCCACGCAAAACTTGCTTCCGGAATGGCAGAAGTGGACAAAATGATAGAGCAAAATATCCGCATCGGCCTTGGTACAGATAGCTGTGCAAGCAATAACCATCTCGATATGTTTCTTGAGATGGATCTGCTGGCAAAGGGACAAAAACTACGGACATTAGATGCCACCACCCTTTCGGCCCAACAGGCACTTGCGGCTGCTACCAACGGCGACATTCTGGGCATAAAAAATCTTGGGACAATAGCCAAAGGACACAAGGCTGATTTTATCCTGCTGGATATGCAAAATCCCCATCTCACCCCCTGCTATTCGCACGACTTCCTCACCTATAACGCAAACGGCGCAGATGTGGATACGGTTGTGATCGACGGGGAAATCATACTTCAATCAAGAAAATTTACCAAACTGGACGTCCAAGAATGCGTATCCAATGTACGCCGACTGGCACAATCCCTTTATGCAATATAGACAATGATTGCTTACGATACTCTAGCGATTAGGCGGCGCAAATTTATGCCCGTTAGCATAGAATCCACTCTTCAAAAATCTGCTGGATTTTTTTCTTTTCAATTTCAGTTTCAATTATGTATTTTCTTTTTCAATTACGTACTTCATTTCTCGATTGTGTATTTTACTTTCCATCGATTTATGCTACGGTGTAGCCTGTGATTTTCTATTTAAGTCTCACATGCAGGAGTTAACAATGAATTGTACAGCGGTCCTTGATGATCTTATCGAAAGCCTTCCCGACATTTACGGCGGTTTTATCTGTAGTGCCGATCATGGGATTATAGCGAGTAAAATAAAGGTCATCGCCACTGACCGTGACGCACTACGAATTTTTTCAAAGGTGGAAAAACTTTCTACCCAGGCTGCCAAATTTTATACTTCCATTAGCAAAATTGAATTTCGTTTCGGAGCAACTATTCTACGTGCATACCCAATCAACAGGCACCATTGGTTATTTTTGACCCATGCCACCCAAATATCACCGGCAAGGGTAAAAATGGTTGTTGCCATGGCTATGAATTCCCTAAAAGAAGTGTGTACGAATGGTACATCAGCAGTTGATCCAATCCAACACCCTGAAAAGATAGAAAAGGTAGCAAAATCTGAACCAACAACCGTGCAAAGAAGTGATATAGAAAAATTATTACGAGCAGATACTGGGTTACAAGAGGCAATACTTACCATCAATAAAGCAATGTATAAAGTGGTCGGCCCCATAGGAGAAATTATGGTTGAAGAGGCACTTTTAGCATGGAGTCGAGTGGAAACCCCATCGCAGCAATCCCTTAGTAATTTTTTCCATTTTTAGAAAATGAGTTTGACAGCGACGTCCAATTCAATACGTTTAGGGAACATTACAGCGGATAGATACAATAGTGAGACAGTGATTCAATGGCTACCATCAAAGATTTTAAAAAAATTGCTCTTTTAGAAGGCATAACGGGCTACATTTTAGTAAAAAAAAATGGCCCCGTTCTTGCCTCAAACTCTGAACATACTGCCACCTTGGCCCCGCTTATCCAACAGGCGGTGATCAGCGGCCAATCGCTGGAAAGTCCCCTGACGTCAAAACCTTGTACGTATATCAGTGTTGAAGACGGCAGTGGGGAAACATTGACTATTATCCCACTTGGGAGTATCTTCCTTGGGGTTACCCAAAATAACGATTATGACCACAATCAACTTATGGAAAGTGTATTTACTTTCTTACAAGGTTTACCGCAAAATTCGTAAAACAGGTCTGTTGACCTTTCTGGTGCTGTGAAAGGGGGGCTCAATGCTACGACATAGCAGAACAAACAAACGTCGCCTTATCTGCATCCTGTTCATTCTTCCGGTTCTACTTTGTGCAGGACGGACGTATGCAGAAGAGCAATTGGATGCTTTTGACCAACAAGTCTTGGAATGGACAAAAAGTTGTGTTAATGAAGTGGAAAAACAATTTGAGCTCTTTTTGGTTTCAGGAGTACTCACAACAGGTCAACTTTTTGATACCTTTTACATTCCCATCCCCAATACAACGCCTCAAAAATATCACACCCAATATGACGGATACACCGATGAAGCAATCCGTCCCATTATTGATAAGTATATGCAAAAGAGTGACCGTATCGCCTTTGTCGTGGTTGTTGATCGTAATGGCTACTTGCCAACCCACAATACCCGGTATACGCAACCAATAACCGGCGACCAGGACCATGATACCAAGTGGAATAGAACAAAGCGAATCTTCAATGATACCACTGGACTCGCAGCAGCAAAAAACACAGAAATATTTCTTTTGCAAAAATACAGCCGTGATAGTGGTGAAATTATGAAAGATCTCTCCATCCCAATTCACGTTAACGGACGTCATTGGGGTGCCGTACGGATCGGCTATAAGTAACCAACACTGCGTGGCCATAACACACTCAAACTAATTCTGATACCTCTACATATCTGAAGGAGAAATAGCATGCCTGGAATAAAATCAAGTATCAGTGCCAAAACCACCTTTAGTGTCAACATTGTGTTGGTTCTCTTTCTTCTGGTCGGTGGATTTGGCATTCGATACTATCAACAATCTCATTTTAATCAATTGGTGGCCATGGAAGAGGCCGCCATTGCTGATGAGCTACTAAAACGTGGCGCTATTCTCTCTCAGATTGGCGCCAGAGCGGTGGCACAAATTATAGAGGAGGCCGTAGATAACACGTCGTACAGCATTACAGATTTTTTTGATACGGAGTATCAGGAGATACCAGGCTTTGATCCCCCAAAATTCCATACAAAAGTTGATTCTTATATGGATAAAGCGATCCTGGCAGTTGAAGATGAGTTCTTAAAAGACTCAGACGTGGTATTTGCAGTGGCGGTGGATGTGAACGGCTATTTACCGACCCATAATACCAAATACCAACAAGCTCCCACAGGAGATAAGGAAAAAGATATCAGTCGCAACCGGACAAAACGAATCTTCAACGATCCCATAGGAATTAAAGCGGCCCAAAATAAACAAGAAGGCTTTCGACAGATCTACAATCGTGATACGAGTGAAACCATGTGGGACGTATCCTCTCCCATAATCGTCAAAGGAAAACATTGGGGCGGTTTTCGTATTGGCTTGTCCATGGAAAATATCAAAAAAACCAACGCTCTTTTCAGGGCAGAAACCGATACCGTCCGTAACGATTTTCAACTCACCCTCCTTGGCCTAATGGCCGTTATTTTATTCGTTTCAACGGTAGCCGTATTTCTCACTATCTCAGCGGTATTAAAGCCTCTTAGAAAGCTGACCAAATCTGCCAATCAACTGGCAGACGGACAACTTGACAATGAAATCAAAAGAAAGGGCAGTGATGAATTGGCACAACTGGCAGATGTATTGGAACGTCTGCGCATAAGTTTAAAAAAATCCATGCAGATGTTACGAAAACGTTAGAAGCTTGTCCGAGAATAGCATTTTTTCCAAAATAACAAAGAGTTGAAAAAAACTCATTCTCGGAAAACATCTTAGCTATCAGTTGCGCCGTCTCCAAAAACGACGTACCTTAAGTTGCCACCGGGCAGAAGTGCATCGAAGGGATAACAGGTAATCAAGGTTAAGGTTGGGTTATCAGTATCGTAAAAGTATAAATTCTCCGCCTTTTCAATGAGCATTTCACGTATTGTAAAACGATGTATCGTCCCATCCATCACCTGCAACGTAAGCAGATCGCCCTGCTGCAAGTCCCGCAAAAAATGAAAGCTGGTATCCCGGTGGCCTGCCAAAATACAGTTGCCTTTTGTTTGCGTAAGGTTACTGTTTGGAAGATGTCCCGGGCCAAAGGCCAATACCTCGCCGCTTTCCCCTTCAAGGACAATCTGATCAATCCCCATACCATCAACCTGCAACCTCGCTACCGGCCAGGTATCCGCCCAAGGCCATGGTTTTGTATGATCACCCGTTCGCAAGGTCTCTTCCCAGGCATGCCGAAGCAACAGTTGAGCAATCACCGCCTTTGTTTTAAGCCAGCAACCGTCAGAAAGGAGAAAACTGCCGGCAGCAAACAAAACAAAGACGGGAATCCGTAAAAGCTTTATTGACATGCGCCACTCCTGCATGCAACTTGTCGCAGCCAGAGCGCAAGGAGAAGCAACAGCAAGCCCAACACCATTTGTAACGGTGCCGAAGTTGCAGTCTTTGCACTCCCCGCATAGACTTTGCTAGTTTGCTGCCATCCTGCGGGCAAATGGGGAGCTACCTGGGCTTTTTTAAGATCTGTTGCAGGTGGCCTGGTAACCATCTGCTCAACGGCCACAAGACTTGTATATTTCGAGAGCAGGTGGTAACTAAGAGCAGTATCTAAAACCCTATCTCGTACCTCCTGCTCACTTACTCCTTTTGCCCTGCTATCCATTATATGCCTGATTTTCTTTCTTGCCCAAAGGGACGCAACCCCGGGACGCTTCGCACTCTTTTGCACATCGATATCCTGCAACCATTTCTTTCCCAAAACCTTTCCACTAACTTGCAAATCGGTAATTCCAGACTCCGCTTTAACAGAAACAAGTAACGGTTCTCCCTGATACAGATCAGGAATGGGCGATGGGTAATAGACAAGCTCTTTTCCATCTTTAGCCTGTAAACTAATATTGGTCATTGCCGGATGTTCCAGCTTATTAAAAAGCAGACTCATTTTCTGCTGCACTTCACTTGTTTTACCGATATAGGTAAAGCTCCCACGACCAATTGTGGCAGCCCGTGACATAAAAAATGAATTGGGTGCCGAACCTATTCCCACGGTAAACAGCCTCGAATCCCCAAGCCGAGATTCTATCAAATGAAAGAGCGCAACCTCATTGCCCACACTTCCATCGGTTAAAAATATCACTTGCCTAATACGTTCGTGGTTCTTTTTCCCATCCAACGCCAAATCCAAAGCTGGGGCCATCTCGGTACCACCATTGGCGGCCAAAGCACGCACAAAACGAATCGCTTCTTCCTTATGCACGCTATCGCCCTTTTGGGCATCAGAAAACAATTTACTGGTATGTGAATTAAACTCAATCACATTAAATCTATCCTGCTCACTCAGTCTTGAAATTGCGAGGATCAATGCTTCTTTCGCCTGAATAATTGAAGGCCCTGCCATGGAACCTGAGGTATCCAGGATAAAAATCAATTCTCTCGCCGGTGAAGTAGAATCATCTCCTAAAGTTGGTGGTGTCAACATCAGCAATTGATACATATCACCATCCTTTTGCTCGCTAAAAAGGGCAGCCTTGGGACTTGCGAATTTTTCCGCTTCCCATTCGAGAACAAAATCCCGATCCGCCTTCACTTCACCCGTAAAACAGATATGTTTCACCGATTCGTCTTCCTTTTCCACACGAATCCCATGATACAGACTGCTAAGACGCGCCACTGGAAAACCTGCCGCAAGCTCAACCATAAGTTGTATGGAATTCTCAGGCGTCATTTGTCCACCATCCACTGGAGGAGTAATCCGCGAAGCATCGGGAACCTGATCAGTATCCATGGCCCATCCATCACCGCTAAAAACAACTTTTTCACCACTATCACTACCTTTCAGTGGATTGCCAGGAATATACCGTGGCTCCACCACCATGGGAAAACGTAGGGAAAAAATATCATCTGCTAAGGCCACCATCTGTGAATATCCAATTTCAATTTCCACTTCTTCCCCAGGGCCAATATTGGCAACGGCGATGGTGAAAATATTGGGCCGTTCCTGGGCCAAAAGCGACGCTTTTTTGCCAGCTGCCTTTGCCTGTGTATACACCTTTTTGGCCTCCTCTCGTTCTTTAATCTCCCCAACAATCACCCGTTCACCAATTATCATTCGTAATTGGTCCACAGCGGACTCATCTGGCAACGGGAAAACGTATATTCCTTCTTGCCAGTCTTCGGCATTATTGACAAATCGTTGGCGCAACGTGGTTCGTGCCGTCATCCCTGTCACTGCTATCTCTACTTTTTGCGAGAGATGGGGAGCTGCAACCATTGATTCACCATTTTCACCCACATTTTTAAACAACAGTTCTCCCTGTCGTACTTCTTCCGGTAACCCTGCCGCACTGGTATCCACAACCATTGCAAAACTGACAAGAACTATCATGCAGGCAACATACAAAAACAGTAATAGATTGCCTGGATCCAGATGCGTCTTTGAAAGAAGATTTTTATTTCTCATTTTTCTCTCCGTTGTTTTAAGTGGATATTGTCCTATTTATTTGCATCTCAATAAACTCTGTGACAATGACAAAGCAGAGAAACAATAATGACAACAAAGAGGTCAATAATGACTAATTATGACATGGCCCACAAATGGCGGCAGCTCCATCTGTTTCTTCCAATGCTATTTCCCTTTCAAGAACAATTTATGCTATCATTAACACGGGTATTTTTTGACGACTCGGACCATGGAATGAGAGTGATGTATGAATGATGCAGAAAAGAGCGATTCATCCGTTAGTAACGATGAAAATGATATCGGGCGTGATGCAATATTGGACATAGAAGGTGATAAAACCGAGCCCGAAGAAGAAAGTAATTCACAGCAAAACGAGAAAGTAGCACCGGAAATGTCTGAAAGCACAACCCCGAATAACGATGCTATAGAGACAGAAAATGACGTAGAAGGCGTAATCGAGGGCACTGAAGACCACAGCGAGCAGAAAGACGATGAGCTCCCACTAGAAGAACCTGAAAGTACAATAGCTGATAATGATGACGCAGAAACAGAAGATGAATCAGGCAGTGCTATCGAGGACACTGAAGACCGTGACGAGCAAAAAGACGATGAGCTCCCACTAGAAGAACCTGAAAGTACAATAGCTGATAATGATGACGCAGAAACAGAAGATGAATCAGGCAGTGTTATCGAGGATACTGAAGACCATGACGAGCAGAAAGACGAAGAGCTCCCACTAGAAGAACCTGAAAGTACAATAGCAGATAATGATGATGCAGAAACAGAAGATAAATCAGACAGTGCCATCGTGGATACTGAAGACCGTGATGAACAGAAAGACGATAACCTGGAAAAAGATGATAGATCAGCTGATAAAAACCAAGAAGCTGAAAGTGATGACAAAACTTCTGCAACGGAAAGATCCATTACAGATACAAGTCACATTTTAGATGCAATAGAAAATGATGGTGAACAACAAAAAAGCTTTCACCAAGAGCGGAACAAAACCTCTTATGAACCACAAGGGAATACAACATATGTGGGTAAAAAGATAAGTAAAAAAATATCCACAAAGATTCTTGTATTGGGAGCCGCTATTGGGACTCTGCTCCTTTTAGCAATCGTCTGTTTTATTGTTAAGCCAACCTTTATAACCTCCCGATTCAGTGAGCCAGAGCTTACAATTAACACGCCTAAAACCGTGGCCACACAATTGACGGCAGAAGAAATGGAGATGATAGGGATCATCGGTCAAGCACTTGATGAAACAGAACAGGTATGGGAAAAAATATTTTCTGAGAAGGGGGGAATATTCAAAAATCCAGAATTCACATTCTTCACAGATAAAATCAATTGGGCCTGCTTAAATGAAAAGGATAAAGAGCGATTAGGTGAGCAATCGTCCATAGGAACGTTTTACTGTCCCAGAGAAAAAAAAATCTACATTGATCTGTCCCTTCACCTTGATTTAAATAACAGGTTGGATATTCCGATAAAATTTGCCCAGGCCTATATTGTCGCCCACGAAATTGGACACCATGTACAAAATCTTGCCGGCATAAGTAACCAAATACCAGCGGCCCGTTTACGGCTTTCCGACAAAGAATTTGGGTTGGTCTGGCAACGTCTGGAATTACAGGCCGATTGTTTTGCAGGAATATGGGCAAAACAATTTGCCGAGCAGCAATACAATATTTCAGAGGATGACTTTCAAGACGCCCTTGACGCCGTTAGTCATTACGCGACAGCACATGCAAAACAAAAATCGAAAGGAGATCTTATGCCGGATCCATTCACCCACGGCTCCTCGCGCCTTCGCCTGCGTTGGTTCACCATTGGATATGAAAAGGGCACATTTGATGCCTGTGATACATTCACCATCGTGGATCTATAAAAATGGTATGAACATCTCAACAAACCGGAGCTTTTTTTTTGGTATTTTCTCCATTTTGTATGGGCAGATAAACAGTTGATACGGCTCCTGAACCCGGCATGTTACCAACCTCGATTTTCCCGCCATGTTTATTGACAACTATATCATAACAGATATGCAAACCCTGCCCACTGCCTTTGCCTATTTCTTTGGTTGTGAAGAACGGATCAAATACGCGGTCAAGGATCTTTTCAGGAACACCATCACCACTATCGGCAAAAGCGACCACCACAAAACCGTTTTCCAATTTTGTGGAGATAAGAATTTGCCCAAGAGTATCTCCACGCGTCGCAGATGTCTCCACCGCCTGGATCGCATTCATAAGTAAATTTAGAAAAACCTGCCGCAGTTCGTTCACATTGCAACTCATTTCATGAACATCCGGAGAAAAACAGCTTTTCACAGTTGCCACGTTTTTGGCGGCATTGTGGGTGATGGTTATAACTGAATCAAGCACCTTGTGTAGGTCAACAAGCTGCTTTTCCGAACTACCGGGGTGGGAAAACTCTTTCATGGACTGGACAATCTTGGCGATATGAGAAATTCCCTGTAAAGACTGGCTGATGGCCTTGGGAAATTCTTCAAGAATAAAGTCGATCTCTTCTGGATCACAAAGCGCGTTAAAGGAGTCAATGGCCTCTTGGCCAAGGTGAGATCCGGTCAATTTGGGTAACGCTGAAAGAATCGACTCTATTGACTCCATCGATTCCCCAAGAAATTTCAAATTATCAGAGACATATTGCGCCGGAGTATTAATCTCATGGGCAATGCCGGCAGCAAGGGAGCCAATGGATGCCAGTCGTCCCGTCTGAATACTTTCCTGTTGGTTTTTGAGAAGATCCGCCTGCGCCTTTCTCAGTTCCGTAATATCAATGACAGACCCCGTAGCCCACCATTTACCATTTTTCC
>JBNKKR010000010.1:0-93585 GCA_050291935.1 Desulfocapsaceae bacterium
AAACCAAGCACTTTTGGCTTCAATAACCATATCCCAATAATTGGGTTCTATATCTGTACGACGTTGCATTTAATAGTGCTAAATATAGAGATTCTTCCACACAGCTTCACTTTCAAGAACAAATGAATATTCAAAAGGTTCTTTTTAATCCCTACCAATCATAGCCCCAAGCTCATCAGCCATATTCTGGATCATCTCTTTATCCTCCCCTTCAATCATAATGCGAATAACCGGCTCGGTTCCTGACGGTCGCACCAGTATGCGACCGTTTTTGCCTAAACTCTTCTCCATTTTTGTCACTGCTTTTTGAAATTTGGAAAAGTTGTCCAGGTCAATCTTAGAAGTAGTGCGGACATTTTTCAGCACCTGGGGATAGGAGGTCATCACCTTGGCAAGCTCTGAGAGTTTTTTCTTTCTTTTTTTCATGATGGCAAGCAACCTAAGCGCAGCAAGGTTGCCATCTCCGGTGGTGATATGGTCAAGAAAAACGAGATGCCCCGACTGCTCACCGCCAAAGGAGTAGCCGTTCTTTCGCATCTCTTCAACCACGTATCTGTCGCCCACATTTGTCCGCACCATTTTAGCGCCCATCTCCTGCATGGCAATTTCAAGGCCCATATTGGACATTACAGTGGTGACCAGGGTCTTCTTTTTTAATTTTCGCTTTTTAAGGAGTTCCTTGGCGCAGATGGCCATGATATGATCGCCATCAACCACCCGTCCCTTCTCATCACACACGATTAATCGATCACCATCACCATCAAGGGCAAGGCCGATATCAGCACCCGTCTCCTTCACCTTTGCTGCCATAAGCTCAGGGTGCAGAGCACCACATTTATGGTTAATGTTCTTTCCGTCCGGATTCACTCCAAGGGTGGTTACTTTGGCTCCCAGTTCCTCAAGCACATAGGGAGCAACGCCATAGGTTGCACCATTGGCGCAATCAAGGACAATCCGCATCCCTTCAAGGGTTAAGCTTTTGGGGAAAATATTTTTCAAAAAGACTATATAACGTCCCCGTGCATCATCGATTCGCCTGGCTTTTCCAACCTCTTCCGCAACCGGTCGCAGGGTGGCCATCTTCTGGGAAAAAATCAGCTCTTCGATATCCGCTTCCACTTCATCGGGCAACTTAAAACCATCACTTGAAAAAATTTTAATCCCGTTATCCTGGAAAGGATTATGGGAAGCGGAAATAACCACTCCGGCATCTGCCCGCATGGAGGTGGTGATAAAGGCAATTCCCGGAGTTGGAAGCGGCCCCACCAGCAGCACATCCACTCCCATGGAACAGATTCCGGCCGCCAACGCGTTTTCAATCATATAGCCCGAAACCCGGGTATCTTTACCAATAACGATCCGGTGCCGACCTTTTTTATTTTTGACAACAAAGGCAATGGCCCTGCCCACCTGCATGGCTATTTCCGTGGTCATGGGGTAAATATTGGCCACACCCCGGATCCCATCTGTTCCAAATAATTTTCGCATTCTATATTTTACACAAACTATTTTACTTATCTATACAGCTAGTTACAATATTACTCTATCAACAAAAATGCTTATTCCATACTGTTTTCTTTTATCAGGGTGACAATGGGAGGCTCAACCTTCAGTACCTCAATTTTTTCCGAATACAGATCCGTCTGCACCACCTTCACCTGCATCTGCCCATTCTCCTGCTCATTTATTGCAGATACGCTAAACAAGCCCAACAAATCCACTTTTTCGCGCAATAGACTTTTGGGAAGCGCGGTGGTAATCGCCACCGTAGCTGGAGTTACCCGCTGTTCAACCCCATCTTTTTTGACAGTTACCGAAAAACCCGGAATCGTTTTCTGCACCGTTTCAACACCGACATCAAAGGATGCTGTTATGGTAGTTGCCCCAATAAGATCAACAATTACAGGGTCAAGTTCAAGGGGTACCTGGATCTCAGTGGATTTTTTCAGGCCTTGAATATCAATTTCTCTGGTTCGTAGCACATCAAACTTTTCCAAGACGGTCCGTGGCCCGGTGATAGATATGGCATCCGGCTCCATACGGATCCCATTGAGAACGTAGCCGGGAGCTAACGTACCGGTGGTCACAGGGTTAACAGAAAATTGTTTCTGGATCAATTTATCCAGAGACAAAATGACACTCCTGGGTTGAATACGAACGACCTTCACACCCCGAGGCACAGCTATGGAATCGTTACTGTTCTCAAGCACCATGGTACCGGGTTTTGCCCTTGCCAGATCGATTTGCCTGTTGATCGATCCCTTTTCCATGTTCAGTACCAGGCTACGCGGCCCACTAACCGATACATCAATAACCTTTTTAAACTGATTAGAAATCACCAGATCTCCCGGTAAATTAATAACTTCCACCGGAACCATAACACTTTTATTGACAATATCTTCCCCACCGACGAAATACCAGAGGACAATGGCAAGCCCAAGTGAAATCAGACGTAACACCCAATCTTTGGGAGAGAGCTGTAACCAATGTTTGATATTGAAGTAACTCATGACCTGTTCACCCATTGTTTCCAACCGGCTGCGGCTCCACCCTCTTTGGGCAAAAAGATATTACGCAAACTATTACTCAAAGTCATTTCATCGTGCATGGCTGTAAGGGCGCCATGTTGCACCAAAGAGATCTCCTGGGTTTCCTCCGAAACCACCAAAATAACCGCATCCGTCTCCTCTGAAAGGCCAATGGCCGCCCGATGTCTTGTTCCGTAGCGCTTTGATATGTATGGATTTTTAGAAAGAGGCATAATACATCCAGCCGTCTGAATCTTTCCCTTATAGATAATCACTCCACCATCATGCAGTGGAGAGACCGGCATAAAAATAGAGATCAACAACTCTTTACTCAGTTTCGCATTTAACCTAAACCCGGATTCAAGAAATTCCCGTAATCCTGTTTCACGCTCAATAACAATCAATGCGCCAATACGACGCTTTGACAAATAGAGCACCGCACGAACAATTTCATCCAGCTCCTTCTCCGCAATATCGGTACTTTTCTGAAAGGGAGATTTTCCCACTTGGGTCAGTGCCCGCCGAATATCCTGCTGAAAGACAATCACCACAATAAGGAAAAGGGAACTAAGGAAGGTTTTCAAAAGCCATTGCAGGGTGGCCAGATCAAGCATGGAAGCCATAAAATAAACCACACCAAGCACCGCAAGACCAAGGACCATCTGTACAGATCTGGTACCGCGAATGATGGTAATAAGCTGGTAGATAATAAAGGAAACGATAAGAATATCGACGATATCCTGCCAGCGAATTATATTAAGACTTTCAAACATAGAGCAATTAGGTACTTAAATATATTTATCTCTTTAGTATCATACTAATGAGTGTAACAGATTTTCCGCCAAAAGCTTTAATTATTCCGACAACTGACCATTTTTTCTAGATTTTTCCTTCACCGCCACCGCCTCCGTAACCAAATTCACCACTTCAGCCGCATCGGGGCTTTTCACAACCACCACATCCACTCCAACCTGCAAAGCTTTCTCATGTACTTCAGGTGTTTCATCGGCAGTAAAAAGCACCAGTTTTACCGATTGTCCGGCCTCACTTTCTCGGACATGTCTACATACATCAAGGCCTGTAATATCGCCAAGCATATAGTCAACCACCGCAGCATCCGGTTGTTCTTTTAAAACCAACACCTCTCCTTCCCGACCCGAAGCGGCAGTCATGATATTAAAACCCGCCTTTTGAAACAGACGGGTATAGAGCCTGCGAATAACCGGATTGTCATCGATAAGCACAATTTTCTGTGGTTGGTCATGCCCTTTCGGCGCATCTTTTCCATTATGAACGGAGATAACGAGCAACCTGTCCTTCACCGCAAGCTGGGTATCCGGAGTGGGGGAGAGCATATCTGTTCCCGCACGCCTCAGTCCCACAATCTGTCCATCCATAAAACTTGCAGCCATGGCAACAGAGTGATTGACAAGCCCTGACTCTTCCGTTACTTCAAGCCAACGGGTCTGTGAAAGTGGACCAACGGTCTCATATTGCAAACTTGCCGCCCTTTTATTCCGCTGTTGGGCCATGATTTTATCTGCCACCCTTCTTCCGGCAGATGCGTAGGGAGAAATAATTGAATCGGCACCGGCCCGTAAAATTTTTGATTCGGCATAGGCCGATTCTGAACGGGCAACAATATGAAGGGTGGGATTTAATTCCCGCGCCGTTAAAACGGTAAAGAGATTGGCCGGATCAGAGTTTAACAGAGCCATCAAGGCCCCTGCTCTTTTAATGCCCGCCTCAATCATTGTTTTTTCGCTGGTTGCATCCCCTGAGAGATAGAAAAACCCTTTTTCCGTTAGTGTCTCAATTTCTTCCGTCGAATTTTCAAGAACGACAAACTCCTGACCAGCATCATGTAAATGAACAGCCGCTGCAGCCCCCACCCTCCCATGCCCGCAAATAATGGTATGCCCCTGCAGGCGATCTATTTTCTTTTGCATATTTTTTTTCTCCCGTACCGGGTCTGATACCCGCTCAATCATCGACTCGGTGAAGGAATGTGCCGCAAACGCAAGGCTTCCCACGCCAAAGAGGAGCAGAAACAGTGTAAAAACCCGTCCACTATTTGAAAGGGGGTGTACTTCACCATAACCCACCGTGGTAATGCTGATCACAGCCATATACAATGCTTCCAGAGGGGAATAGCCTTCAAGGAGCATATACCCGCAGGTTCCCCCAATGAGAAAAAAGAGGGCGAGTAGCAGTGATAAAATGATACGCTTGTGACTATCCATTCGTTTTCATTTTGAGCTTTTCATCGTTCAATGGTAAGTTCCCTGATATTTGTGCAGTTTCATTGTTGCTAAAGTGTAATGTGTCTTTAATTTTATTGTCAAAAATAAGACAAATGCAAGTAAATCCGTTTCCTTCCACTATTATTTTCCATGACTGATCGTTACGGCTCTATTTCCATTGGTGGAGAGTTCTCCAGCAAGAAGAAAAAAAAGGCTGTGACGCGCCATCCATCATCTGTCAAAAAGCCAAAACGAGGGAATAATCGTGGTATCTTCTGGGCAATAGTTGCTGCCTTTTTTCTTGGTTCATATTTTATGGCCGCCCTTTACCTGGCACCGGTAGCTCTTAAAAGATACTTACCCACCTACCTGGAGAAGGCCACAGGACTCTCTTTCACTCTGAAAGAGATCGAGCTTAATCCGTTTAATTTCCAGCTTAACTTCCAGAACATCCGCGCAGATATTCCCAAGGCCTCCACAGATAAACCACTTCTTGAGATCCCTTCTCTTTTTATCGATATGGATCTCACCTCTCTTCTTCGCAACAGTTTTGTCTGTGATAAACTTACCATCAAAGGACTTCTCCTTAACATCACCCGCTTTCCCGATAAACATTATAATTTACCTGTTCTGACCCAGTTTACCAGGAAGCAGGATAAGGAGCAGATAATCGATTTTACCAACCTGCCCTTTCTTTTTTCCTTTAACAATATAGATATCAGCGACAGCCATATCTTACTAAACGACAAAGCAACCGGAAAAACGCACAAAGTAGAGCAGCTCCATCTTGCAATACCAACACTTTCAAACTTTTCTTTTCAGTTAAAGGAATACATCCTCCCCCACTTTTCCGCCTATATCAACGGAAGTTTTGTTCAACTAAACGGAAAAAAAGTTCCTCTTGCGGATGGAAGCAACTTCACAACCAAACTTTTCTGCTCAGTCAAGGACCTGGAACTGAGTTCCTACCTCTCCTATCTACCGGATAACTTTCCACTCTTTTTGGAAAAAGGAACTGCCGATCTTGACCTGGAACTTGGCTTTAGTCCGGAAAAAGAACAAGGGGAACGGGTAAATATAGATATAAAAATGGCAGCAAAGGATCTTCTGTTAAACACAAAAAAACAGCGAAATACAATTATCCTGCCCAGCGTAAAGCTTGCAGCTCTTTTCAGCCCAACAAATAATCATTTACGAATACAATCAATACATGCAGAAAAGCCACAACTTCTCACCAGTTCCGATCAGCTCCCAAGAGGACTTGCCAACTTTTTGGCCGATGGTGCGTCAGCCAAAAAGCGACTGAAACTTTTTATCGACCACCTCCTCCTGGAGAAAGGACGGCTGGTACTCACCGATCAGGAAAACGCAACCTGGAATGCAATACAACTGAGCATTGACAACTTTGACAGGGGCAAGGCCCAAGGTGCATTTCTTTTGAGCGCAAAACAGGCTTCTGGAACAGGTGTTTTCTCGTGGAGCGGCAAGCTGGAAAAACCAGGGACCTTGAAAGGAGAGCTTAACTTTGATCACATCCCTGCAAAAACAATATTTTCTCACTTCTCTCCCTTTCCAAAAACAGGTGGAAGCATTGAAGGAAATGCCCAATTCACAGGTGATCTTAGCCTGCATAAGGTCAATAAAACAAGCACCCTCTATGACTTGGACAAGGGTACCCTACTCTTCCACAAGCTCAAATTTTCAGAAAATAATCATTTATGGTTTGCAGCGGACACCGTGCAATTCAGCAACCTAAAAAGGGAAAAAGACCACTTTGATCTGGGAAATATGTCCCTTAAACAGGCAAATCTGGACCTTACCCAGACCAGCCCCCCATCCTTTATATCCTCTATCCTTTTCACCAAAAAACGACCATCAATTCAAGATGTTGATTTTTATGGCAATATCTCTTTTATTCCTCCAATTGAGCCCAAACAACCTGTGCAATGCCAGGATGTACATTTTCAAATCAACTCGACCCACAAAAAGAAGAAATCATATGATTTCGTTTTTGCCACAAATTTCCAAGATAAGGGAAGCATCCGTTCCAGTGGCTCACTGGAACTCTCTCCCTTAGCCATCGCAAGTAACCTAGCGTTTTCCGATATTCATTCTTCACTTTTCACCCCCTATTTCAAACACTGGCCTTTTGCTCAACACCTTGAGGCAAGCCTCAATGGAAAAGGAACTTTTACCTTCCCACATCCATTATTCCAAGGGGAGTTGCGCTTCAATGATGGACTTTTGCAACTGCAAGCCAGTCAACCCATTCTGCGCTGGGACGTACTGGAAACAGATTCCATAGATTGTAGTTTTGCACCTTTTGCACTCCATAGCCCGCACATCTCCATAACAAATCCCGTGCTTACCTATGCCATGGACTCAAAATCACCTTTTATGGCACTTTCTAAAACGCTGCAGACACTCCTCTCTACAAAACAAAAAGATACAGATTTCTTAGAAACCCAAATAAACAAACTCAGCTTTTCCGGTGCCACCATAGAACTCACCGACACACGGCTAAGCCCCCAATGGAAGACAAAAGCCACCGGAGTAAAAGGGTATCTTAACAATATAAATAGCAGGGAGCAGGAAATCAGCTCTTTTGATGTGGAAGGAGAACTTGCTGGGGCAAAGGGAAAACTCTCTGGAGCCCTGTCTTTGTTTGATGAAGAAAAACAAGACAGAGCTCGCCTAAGCCTGACAAACATCCCTCTAAATGCTTTTACAGAACAACTTAAGCAGACTGATCTACAAATAGCAAATGCCACAGCCACTATCCAAGCTAAATATAAAAGTAACGAGGCAACAACGACCAACAGCGCGGAAATCACCATCCATGACCTGTCAGCCATCAAAGCTGGCAGTGATACAGCCTTAGCCCTGGCCCTCTTAAAAGACGATAGCGCTTCGTTCTCTCTTACTATACAACGTAAAGATCTACAACGATCGCTTGTGCAAGAAGCAATCAGCAACCTGCAAACGACAACCATAAAAGCGTCCTATGCCCCCCTACTCCTTGACCGAAATTTCAACGATCTACAGGACAACAACCTTATCATTTTTCAGCCTGGCACCAATACGCTTTCTGTCAAAGGAAAAGAGCTGCTTATTCGCTACGCGGAACTGTTAAACGTGCACCCTGAACTCTGCCTTCTTCTCACCGGGCTGGCCGACACAACCATTGACATCCCCACGCTTCCTGCCGATCAGGGAGTAAAACCCAAAGCTCCCCCCAAAGAAGCTGCGTTGATCCGGCTAGCAAAGGAGCGAAGCCTTATTACTTATGACTTTTTTATCCATAGCCTTGCCATTGACAAAAATCGACTATTGCTCAATGACTCTCCACTTATTCGCAAGCAGTCTCCAGCCCATGGCTGTGAGCTACAACTTACCACCCTGCCCGCCAAACGCTAATATCAATCATGCTTAGACCACCATACACCAGCTATGATCAACTCTGGGTCTATAACTTTGACCGGACGGATCTGGGAGAAATTGATGATCCTGATCTTATTGGCACCTGGATCGAAGATGAAACTGCCATCCTCTTTTTTCACCAAGAAAAAAAAGAGCTGATACAGACAATCTGTGCACAAAAAAATGCCAAAATTCTGTATAAAGCCAATCTCAACTACCAGGATTGGGAGGCGGGACTTGATATCACCACCTTTCGGGTAGCACCCCTTGTGGTTATTCCCCTTTGGGAAGCCGAAAAAACGAGGTTTTGTGACGGAGAAATTGCAATATATCTTGATCCAAGCGTTATCTTCGGCTCGGGTTTCCACCCAACCACCAGACTCTGCCTTCAGGTTATCAGCGACTATATCACTTCTGATCCAGAGGCCATCCACAGCATGGTCGATCTTGGCACCGGTACAGGCCTGTTATCCATTGGTGCCGCAAAATTAGGGGTGAATAGCGTACATTGTTACGACAACAACCCCTTCGCCTGTGAAGTGGCCAAAAAGAATATCAACTTCAATGGCTGTGAAAAGCAAATCCACTTGCAACAAAAAGATCTTGGTAAAGAGCTGCCGGATACAAACGTGGATCTGGTGGTGGCCAATCTCTATAAGGGTTTACTTCTTGATTTCTTTAACAATCCTGCATTCTGGAACGCGAACTATTATATTATTTCCGGTTTTGTCCCCTCCATGGAAGAAGAATTACTGGCCGCACTCCCCATGGAAAAACTCAAACTCCTTGAACGAAGGAGCAGTGAAACCTGGCGGCTTTGGGTGCTTGCAGCGAAATGATTGCAAGCATATCTACTAAATGGATACCACTCTACAAGAATTACTGCTCAAATGGTTTACCGATAATCAACGTCCTCTCCCTTGGCGGCAAACCTATATTCCATACGAAATATGGATCTCTGAGATCATGGCCCAACAGACTCAAATGGAACGAGTGGTTGAATATCAAACCCGTTGGCTGACACTATTTCCTGATATCCGGACACTGGCGGATGGGCCTGAGGATCTGGTGCTAAAATGCTGGGAGGGGCTGGGCTACTATTCACGGGCAAGGAACATCCTCAAAACGGCAAAGATCCTTATCGAACAATATGGTGGAAAACTCCCCCAAAAGAAAAGGGAACTGGAAAACCTACCAGGAATCGGCCCTTACACCGCCGCAGCTATCTGTTCAATCGCTTTTAATCAGGATGTTGCCCTGGTTGACGCCAATGTGGAAAGACTATTTGCCAGAATCTTTGCCATCAATCTCCTTTCCGGAAGTCCTGAGCTAAAACAAGAATGCTGGCAACTTGCTAAACAGCTTCTTCCCCAAGGCCATGCCCGAAATTTTAATCAGGCCCTGATGGAACTTGGCGCACTTATTTGCCGTCCCAAAGCTCCTCTTTGCACAAAATGCCCTGTGGCAGGCCATTGCCTGGCCCAAAAAAACAATCTTGTATCCACACTTCCACTCCCTAAAAAAAAGAAGCAAACCATTGCCATTGAAATGGCCACCGGCATTTTAGTGCATAAGGGAAAACTCTTTATCCAGCAACGAGAAGCAAATGACGTCTGGGGCGGACTATGGGAGTTTCCGGGTGGACGAATGGAACAGGGTGAAACATCTAAAGAAACCGTACAACGTGAATACCTTGAAGAAACAGAATTTCAGGTCCAGGTGAACGAAAAAATCACCACCACCATCCACCATTACACAAAGTATAAGGTGAGCCTGCACTGCTTCTGGGTCACTTTAGCGCAACCTGAAAGTGAACCGGTATTGCACGCTGCCCAGCAGTTTCAATGGATCCCCTTTGCGAAGATAGCAAAGTACGCCTTTCCCGCAGGACATAGAAAGCTTATAGAATTTATTAAGGAGCAGAAGCTTCTTTAGAATCAGCATTCCAGGGAGCCACCCAACAGAGCAGTACCATCCCAGGAATTGCCAGAAGTGCACAGACAAAAAAGAAGGAGGTGTATCCTATTCCACCCACCTCACCAAAAAGGGTATAAAAGATTCCATCCTTAACGGTAATCCCTTCAACCAGTACTCCCGCAAGTATTCCGGAAAATGATTTGGGAATGGCAAAAAGAGAACTCAACAAAGCGAGCTGGGTACCGGTAAACTTTTTATTGGTGCTTTTGGCAATAAAGGCCATAAGAGCTGCCGAACCAAGGCCCACACCCAGATATTCAAAACCCACCACCCCGCTCAGCACCCAAACATTGGTGCCGACTTCGTTTAAGAGCGCAAAGCCAAAAATCGAAACCACCTGCACAACACCAAATACCCACAATGCCCTGTTGATTCCCATGCGGTACATCGCAAGCCCACCCACAAAACCACCAAGGAGCATCGACCATAAACCGACCAACTTCACCACCGTCCCAATGATTGTTTTTGAAAATCCCACATCAAGGTAGAAAGGTGTTATTAAAGCGGTTGCCACCGTATCACCAAACTTATAAAAAAAGATAAAGAGCAGTATCAACAGCCCAGATTTAAAACCATCGCGCAAAAAGAATTCTTTAAAGGGTTCTATTACCGCCTCCTGCAAGGATTTTGGCGGAGAAACCCGGGTATCAATCTCAGCAATCATAAAGGTGTGGACAATCCCCACCAGCATAAAGAGGGAGATACCAACAAAAACCGCAGACCAGGGTATATAATCGGCCAAAATAAGTCCCAGGCCACCGGGAATAAATCCTGCCACCCGGTAGGCATTGGCATAGAAGGAATTTCCAAGGCCAAGTTCATTGTCCGGCAAAAGTTCGCGTCGATAGGCATCAAGGACAATATCCTGACTGGCCGAAAAAAATCCAATGGCTAAACCGACATACAAAATGAGCTGGATATCCTGCTGTGGATGAAACAGTGCCAAAGATATCATAAAGATGAGCAAACCAATTTGACTCACCAGCATCCATCCGCGCCGTCTGCCTAAAAAGGGAGGAACATACCGATCAAGAAAGGGTGCCCAAAGATATTTAAAGGAAAAAGGGAGTAACACCAGCCCAAAAAAGCCGATGGTCTTCAAGTCAACGTTCTCACTTCTCAACCACGCCGGGATAAGCTGGGCCAAAAAATAGAGGGGAAGACCAGCGGTAAATCCGTTAAAAATACAAATCAACATCCGCCTGTTCAGCAATGCTTCCCAGAGACTCGGCTTTTCTTTGCTCATCTGTAATCCCTCTTCATCCTTATGCTTTCGCATTCTTCTCTTTTCCCCGTAACCTATTTATGGTAGTGTCCGCCGACAAACGAATTAACCTTAGTTCTTTACTAAAAGCAAACAGCTTTGCAGATCCATTTATATTATGTCAGTCAAAATATATAACACCCTTACCCGGAAAAAAGAACTGTTTACCCCGTTGGAAGAAAAACATATCAAACTCTATGTGTGTGGAATCACTTCCTATGATTACTGCCATATAGGGCATGCACGCTCAGCATTAGCCTTTGATATGATTGTTAGATATTTTCGTTATCTTGGCTATACAGTCACCTATATTCGCAACTTTACCGATATTGACGATAAAATCATCGCCCGGGCTATGGAGCAAAACACAACACCTGAGGAGCTGGCCAATCGTTTTATTGATGAGTTCTACGTGGATATGGACAAATTGGGGGTGGACCGCCCCACCATGGAACCCAAAGCCACAGAACATATCCAGGAGATGATTGACTTAATCGCCGAGCTGATCGAAAAAGATATGGCCTATGCCGCCTCAAACGATGATGTGTATTACCGTGTCGGCTCATTTCCCGGATATGGCAAACTTTCCGGACGGAAGCTGGAAGATATGCAGGCCGGGGCCCGTATCCAGGTGAATGACAATAAAGACGATCCCATGGACTTTGTGCTCTGGAAAGGTTCCAAACCAAACGAACCCAGTTGGCAAAGCCCCTGGGGTGCAGGGCGCCCCGGTTGGCATATAGAGTGCTCGGCCATGAGCCGCAAATACTTGGGCGACACCTTTGATATCCATGGCGGAGGACAGGACCTTATTTTCCCCCACCATGAAAATGAGCTCGCCCAAAGCGAAGCGGCCACAAACAAGCCATACGCCGGCACATGGATCCATCACGGTTTTGTGACCATCCGCGATGAAAAAATGTCAAAATCTCTTGGGAATTTTCTTACCATCCGCGATATCCTTACCCATTACCACCCAGAAGTCCTGCGCTTTTTCATATTTTCCACCCAGTATCGTAATCCCCTTGATTTTTCTGAAGCGGCCATGCAAAATGCAATGACAGGGCTTAATCGTCTTTATGAGTGTCTGGCGAAAGTGGAGACGATGGATTGTGATGTGACAAGTAGCGCTGCACAAATTGCATCTAAAAAGGATATCAGCAAGCTAAGCACCATGGAAGAGCGTTTTCAAAAGGCAATGAACAACGACTTTAACACCGCACTTGCCCAGGGGATATTATTTGAATCCGCCAAGGTGATACATAAAATCAGAAGGCAGATAGATGATAAGATCAACGAAAAAGACTTTGATCTTATCAAAACGGGTGCTGCCACCATGGTAAAATTAGGTTCTATCATGGGAATCCTTCAGGAAAATAGCAGCGAATATCTTGCGAGGAAAAAAGCGGCCCTGCTCAGCGCTATAACCATTAGCGAAGAAGAGATTATGCAACTTATCAAAGAGCGAAACCAGGCCCGTGATCAAAAAGACTGGGGACGAAGCGATGCAATTCGTGACCAGCTGCTGGCCCATAATATTGAGCTTAAAGATGGGCCGGAAGGCACAGGTTGGGATATAAAAAAGGATTAAGATGGAGAGTATCAGTCGTTCTCCTGCAGTGGCGGGACGGTTTTATCCAGGTGATGAAAGGGCTCTGCGTTTATCCATTGAGGATTTGCACGACGGTTTCCCGGAAAAGACAAAAAAGAAAGTACTGGCCGCCATTTCTCCCCATGCAGGATATATCTATTCGGGAGGTATTGCAGCAGAAACCATCGCCTCAATTGAAATCCCTGAAACAGTAGTCCTTTTAGGACCAAATCATACCGGCAAAGGTCGACCTGTTGCCCTCTCAACGTCCACCTGGGAAACGCCCATGGGGAAAGTGCCCGTGGACCGGAATTTTGTAAACGACCTGCTTATTGAGACAGATTATGTCGAAGAAGATGAATTGGCCCACCGCTATGAACACTCTTTGGAAGTGCAGCTTCCCTTTTTACAATTTCATCAGCCTGAGCTTTCCATCGTTCCCCTGTCATTTTCCCATCTTTCTTATCAGGTGCTGGACGAAATAGGGCTGGCTCTTTCCGCTGTAATCCAAAAAACAGACAAAGATGTGCTGCTTTTGGCTTCCACGGATATGACCCATTACGAGCCTCGGGAGATGGCGGAAAGCAAGGATCGTTACGTTCTCAAGAAACTGAGTAAAATGGATCCAAACAACCTCTACTGTTCAGTTACCGGACATGGTATTTCCATGTGCGGCATAATGCCGGTGACCGTTGCCCTCATCACCGCAATTGAGCTTGGCGCAACACAAACGGAGCTGATTCGATATACCGATTCTGGTGAAATTACAGGCGATATCAACCAGGTTGTTGGCTATGCAGGAGTCCTCATTTCCTGAGGCTAGCCTGATCTTGCTTTTCCCTTGACAGAGGCGGGAAAGTTTTCTAAATACAGTGGCTCACGGCACTACCCTGCTGGGGAATGGTCTAATGGCAAGACTACGGACTCTGACTCCGTCTATCAAGGTTCGAATCCTTGTTCCCCAGCCAATTGATTCTACTACTTGCCAACTCATGCCGTAATTCCCCGATTGACACTTATTGATACACCCACTTAATGGGTGTCAGCTTCACACTACACGCTACGTTTTTGGCGAACTCGCCATCGAATTCAACTTTTCAGCAACAAATAGTCGTGGAAAGCAAATTATTGCCACAGGCACCGTTCTATGGTACCACTCCTCAGATAACATTAGGATTAACACAACCTATTACCCGCTAAAGGAGTAAGCGATGTTTACCGTACCAGATTATACATTTCGTTTACGTAGAGGCGCAGATCAACACTGCTTCTTAACAATGTGCCCTCTCTTTCTAATTTTGCTATTACTTTTTGCAGGAAGCACATCGTTCGCGGAAGAACAAGATCCTGTTATTCAGACCATTGAACAGGCGCTGATCGAGTACAAAAAGCAAAATTACAGCAATGCGGCAACCAACCTTGACTACGCAAGCCAGCTTATCCGTCAGAAAAAGGGGGAAGCACTGGCGGCCTTTCTTCCAGAAGCCATGGAAGGCTGGACGGCCAGTGAAGGTAAATCACAGGTTACCGCTGCATCTCTTTTTGGTGGCGGGCTCACCGCTGAACGGCATTATACAAAGGATACAGCAACGATAGATATAGAAATTGTAACCGACTCTCCCCTCTTGCAGCCCATGATTATGATGTTTTCAAACCCCATTTTTGCGGCTTCTGCAGGCCGTTTTGAGTTAATTAATGGTTTTAAAGGGGTAATAAAGTATCAGGGTAATGGAGGGGATATCAATATTGTGGTGAATAATCGCTTCCTGGTAACCATTAAAGGTGATAATACCAGTGAAGAGGAACTGCTCTACTATGCAAAACATATTGATTTAAAAGGTCTTGCGGGTCTTCCCTAATACCAATAACGAACAGTCACAAGACACTTGAACACAGGATTCTACAGGGATGGCTGAAGAGGTTATTCCTGCTGGAAGCAGCCTTTGCCGGTTTGACGAAATTAGGCCTTCTTCCACCGGCAAAGGCTTTATATCAAAATCCATTTTCACCCCAATTGTTACCGTCATGTCAGAAAACAAAAATACGATTTCAGATGAGCTGCTGCTCAAAATATCCAAAGAAATTGCTGTAAAATTTATTGAAGTGGGCCGCCTCACCCCAGCCACCTTTGAAACAACATTTCAAAAGATATATACCACTGTAAAAGAGAGTGTGAGAAAACAATAATGCTCCTTAAAAAAGAATGTAACCGCGCCCCTGAAACTGTTCAACATATTCATATTATGGGGATTTGCGGAACAGGAATGGCAGCACTTGCGGGAATGCTGAAAAAGAGTGGCTACACCGTCACCGGTTCCGATAAGGGCATCTATCCTCCCATGTCCATTTTTCTTCAGAAAATGAATATCCCTGTGCTAAACGGATATGCTGCGGAAAATCTCCTGCCACCACCAGATCTTGTTATCGTGGGCAATGTTATCACCGCCAAAAACCCGGAAGCCATAGCTCTTTCCCAAACAACCATTCTCTACCTCTCTTTTCCCCAGGCACTTGCCCATTTTTTTATCCAGGACCGGACATCCATCGTGGTTACCGGTACCCACGGCAAAACCACCACATCATCGCTTGTGGCATCTTGTCTCTACAATGCCGGACTGGATCCAACATGTATGATTGGAGGCATTGTCCGCGACTTCGATGCCAACTTTCGTCTTGGCAAAGGTAGCCACTTTGTTTCGGAAGGTGATGAATATGACACCGCTTTTTTTGACAAGGAGTCAAAATTTCTCCATTATCTCCCTAATATTGCAATCATCACCTCCGTTGAATTTGATCATGCCGATATCTTTGATGACCTTGCAGCAATCAAACGCGCCTTTAAGAAATTTGTTGCCCTTCTTCCGGAAGATGGGCTTATTGTAGCATACTTAGACGATGCAAACGTGGCAGAAGTCGTGGCCAATGCTCCCTGTGCAGTGGAAGGTTATGGAGAACAAAAAGGACTGGACTGGAGTCTTGCAAAAGTTACCGCCGATGGGGGTGCGACCAACTTTCATGTGAGGCGAAAGGGACAGGACTGGGGAAAGCTTCAGGTACGCCTTCCCGGGCAACATAACTGTCTCAACGCACTGGCAACCGCTGCCGTACTGCACAAAGTAGGTCTTTCTCCCCAAACCATCAACCAGGGTTTATCCCGCTTTGGCGGGGTTAAACGACGTCAGGAAGTCCGGGGTATCGTTAATGGAATCACCGTAATTGATGATTTTGCCCATCATCCTACAGCGGTACAAAAAACGATTCAGGCCCTCAAAAATGCATACCCAGCTCAACGTTTAATAACGGTTTTTGAGCCTCGGACAAACTCTTCCAGACGTTCAATTTTTCAACAGGATTATATCCCCTGTTTTGACGCGTCTGATCTCACCTTTATTCGTGAACCGCTGCCCCTGGACAATATTGCACCGGAAGATTTATTCTCAGCAAGCCGGCTGGCAGAGGATATTAACAGGCGGGGAAAACATGCCATAAGCTGTCCTGATACCGATTCAATCCTTACTAAGCTTCTCCCCATCCTGCAAAAAGGGGATGTGGTGGCAATTCTTTCCAATGGCGGCTTTGACGATATCCACAACAGGCTTTTGACACTCCTTGAAAGCATCTAAAGCTCCTTGACCATTTCACTATTTTAGCGTAGTATTGAACGCTCATTCATTCCACGGCTCAAATCTTATTTTGCAGTTTCCCTGCAATCAATAAGATTCGATAGGCTAGATCATTTTATTTTTACAAGGGGACCCCATTATGAAACTCGCTGTCCTGAAAGAGACTGAAGAGGGCGAAAACAGGGTTGCTATTATCCCGGATTCCATCAAACGCCTTAATAAAAAGGGCTTTGAAGTGTTGATAGAAGCAGGCGCGGGAATGGCCTCCGGCCATAGCGATCAGGATTATACGGACAAAGGTGCCACCATCGTTGCCAGTGCTGCCGAGCTTATCAGCCAATGTGACTGTGTGGTGAAGGTACGGCCGCCATCCATGGAAGAGGCGGAAGGCTTAAAAGATGGTTCTTTTTATATTTCCATAGTGCAGTCAACCCTTCGTCATGACCTTGTCAGAAAATTGCAGGAAAAGAAGATTACCGCCTTTGGTCTGGATATTATTCCGCGTACAACCCTTGCTCAATCCATGGACGTCCTCTCTTCCATGAGTACCATATCAGGCTATAAATCAGTTCTTTTGGCAGCAGACAATATCAATAAATTTTTCCCCATGCTTATGACTGCGGCGGGTACCATCGCACCGGCCAAGGTCCTTGTGTTGGGAGCTGGTGTTGCAGGACTTATGGCCTGTGCAACTGCAAAACGTCTGGGCGGTGTTGTGGAAGCCTTTGACGTGCGTCCTGAAGTCCGTGACCAGGTTGCCTCCGTTGGGGCAAAATTTGTTGAAGTACCCATTGAAGAAGATGGATCGGGTGGTGGCGGATACGCGAAAGAAATGTCAGATGAGTACAAGAAAAAGCAGGCGGAGCTGATCTCCAAACATATTGCCAAATCAGACGTTGTTATTCCGACTGCACTTATCCCCGGCAAGAAGGCACCAATTCTTATCAGTGAAGAACAGGTTAAATCAATGAAACCCGGTTCCATCATTGTGGATCTGGCGGCTGAGATGGGCGGCAACTGTGCCTTGACCAAGGTTGGAGAGACAACAGTTGTCCATGGAGTAACCATCGTTGGCCATGCCAACCTGCCATCCACCATGTCTCACCACGCTTCCCAGATGTTTTCCAAAAATATTGAGAAATTCCTCTTCCACCTCTGTGATGAGAACGGTTTTAAGATGGATATGGAAGACGAAATCACCAGCGGCTCACTGGTCACAAAAGATGGTGACGTGATCCATGAACTTACCAAAACCCTCATGGCTGGTTAAGCAAACAGGAGAAAAAGAATGGATACAGGAACAATTATAATCGGCTTAACCATTTTTGTACTGGCCTGCTTTGCAGGAGCCGAACTGATTTCAAAGGTCCCCCAGACCTTACACACCCCCCTTATGTCTGGATCAAATGCCATATCGGGCATTGCCATTCTCGGTGCACTGCTGGCAACAGGATGCCCCGAATCCGTTGACGCCGAATCCCTTATCGGTTTTTTCGCTGTTATCTTTGCCACCATTAACGTGGTGGGCGGATATATGGTTACCGATCGTATGTTACAAATGTTCAAGAAGAAAAAGCGAAAGAAGAAGGACTAGACCAAGCATACAGCAAACAACTTATCCAACTAAGGTTCAAAGAGAGAGTTAAACCATGTCTACTGTCAATATTATAGATTTTATCTACCTGATATCAGCCGTGCTGTTTATGCTTGGTATCAAAAACCTGAGTTCTCCGGCCACCGCCAAACTCGGGAACAAGATGTCCATGACCGGAATGGGGGTCGCAATCATCGCCACCCTTGCCAACCCGGATATGTTCGGTTACACCATGATCATCGTAGCCATCGCCATCGGTGCCGCCATTGGTGGTTATGCAGCCGTTAAGGTCGAAATGACAGCGATGCCTGAAATGGTAGCCCTGTTCAACGGCTGTGGTGGCGCAGCTTCTGCCCTTGTTGCCATGGCCGAATATAACGGCACCGCAGCAGAGGCATTCGCCGGCTTTACCCTGATCACCCTGCTGCTTTCCATTATCATCGGAGCATTGACCTTTACCGGGTCAATCATTGCCTACACCAAACTACAGGGCATTATCTCCACCCGTCCAATTACCTACCCAGGACAACAGATTGTCAACGCGGGAATCCTTCTGGCAACCATTTTTCTTGCCTACCTTGTGTACCAAAACCCTGCCAATGGCCTTGCCTTTTATGTTATTGTTTTACTTTCCCTTGGCCTTGGAGTCCTTGCCGTTATCCCCATCGGTGGTGCGGACATGCCGGTTATCGTTTCACTCTTAAACTCCTATTCAGGACTGGCCGTTTCCATGACAGGCTTTGCTCTTAATAACAACGCCCTTATCATTGTTGGTTCCCTGGTCGGCGCATCCGGTCTGTTCCTTACCAAGATCATGTGTGATGCCATGAACCGTTCCCTGTCCAATGTTCTATTTGGCGCCTTTGGCGCCGTTTCCGATTCGGTGGCGGATGCGGGTGAGGGCCCCACGGGCAGCATGAAGGGATTTGATGTGGAAGATGTGGCCATTGCCGTTGAAAATGCCGAATCTGTTATTATCGTCCCCGGATACGGAATGGCCGCTGCCCAGGCGCAACATGTCACCCGGGAGCTTGGTGACTACCTGATAGGTGAAGGAATTGAGGTACGCTACGCCATCCATTCGGTGGCCGGTCGTATGCCGGGTCATATGAACGTGCTGTTAGCGGAAGCGGATGTATCTTATGATCTGCTTTTTGCCATGGAAGATATCAATGACGATTTTTCTGAAACCGACGTGGTACTGGTTATTGGGGCAAACGATGTTGTTAACCCTGCCGCCAAGACAAACCCCGGCAGCCCCATCTACGGTATGCCTGTGCTCAACGTTGAAGAGGCAAGGACTGTGGTTGTACTGAAACGATCCATGAATGTGGGTTTTGCAGGTATTGAGAACGAACTTTTCTTTAAAGACAACACTATGATGCTCTTTGGAGACGCAAAAGACTCCATTCAGAAGCTGCTCAATACCATTAAAGAATAACCCTTTTTGTACTTCCAGGGTCCTTACAAAGGCGAATTGAAAATGATTCAATTCGCCTTTCTTGTTTGTGGAAGTTTGGGCTGACAATCCAGCAAGCGTTATGGGGAGTTGTGGAGCATTGAAAGAACATATCCGCCAAATAATTGAGGAGAATCAGTTACTCAACGACAAACAACCAATTATTATTGCTGTATCAGGTGGCTCTGACTCCATTGCCCTGCTCCATATCCTCTCTTCCCTCTATCCATCCCTTAAACGTATTGCTGTATATATTGACCACGGTCTGCGGCCCCATGAGGTTGCAGCAGAAAAGCTCCTTGTTGAGCAGCAGGCCATGTCCCTTGCCGCCACTTTTGTGAGCCAGGAAATTGATGTGGCAAGTGCGCATAAACAACAAAAATGTTCCCTTGAAGAAATTGCCCGTAAACTACGCTACAAGGCCCTTGAGACCATCCGTAGAAAATATCAGGCCCAGGCAACAGCAGTGGGCCACACCAGCGATGATCAGGCAGAAGAAGTCTTACTCCGCCTGATTCGAGGCAGCGGTTCTGCCGGTCTTGGTGGAATGGCAATGCAAAATGGCGTTATTATTCGGCCACTCTTACAAGAAAGTAAAAAGAGTCTTAGAAAATACCTGCAAAGACATAGTATTTCCTACTGCGAAGACAGCAGTAACAATGATACCCGTTTTCTTCGAAATAAAATCCGTCAGGACCTCCTGCCCCATCTGGAGCAAGAATACAATGGTTCCATACGCAAAACCCTTTTGCAGACAGCCTCCATTTTACAGGAAGAGAACAAATTCTTAAAAAGAGAATGTGATGCACTCTTTAAAAAGCTCTGCTCTGCCACCCATAATAGCATTTCCCTTAGTCTCTCCCCTTTTTCCCCTATCCCACTGGCCATACAAAGGAGAATTATTGAGAAGATATGCTGGCAACTAGGCGTTAAGCCGTCGTTTCCCCATATCACCGCTCTTCTTGCATTAGCAGAGGGGCAAACAGGTACCGAAATCCATCTTGCCAAGGGCTTACGTGCAATCAAAGAACGAGATACCATTCTTTTCCATTTTCCGGCAACAGCCACTGGTTACAGGGGCCCAGCAGTCCCGGAAAAAACCTTCCCCCCCCATCCCATTCCATCTCCTGGCAGGTATACCATTCAAGAGATTGGTTACAAGCTTACCATAAAATATCTCACCTACAATAAAGAGCTACTGCGTGAAAAAGACAACCTGCTCCTTGATAGCGAAAAGATCCTCTTCCCCCTTTTGCTTCGTCAGCACCGGGATGGAGAGTCTTTTCACCCATTGGGCAGTCCCGGCCGAAAGAAAATTGCACGATTTCTCACAGACCAGAAGATCAGCGGGCTTGAAAAGGCAAATTATCCTGTATTAGTCCAAGGGACAATTATCTTAGCCGTCATGGGCCTGCGCATTAATCACCACTATCGAATCCGGGAGAAGACCAAAACCTGTATCCAATTGCAGTGGAGAAAGATATAAACCCACCTGGACCGGAAAAGAATCGAATTTAGTGCACAAAAGTATCTATACTATTGATTGGTTTGAGCGAGTCAACAATGGTACAGAGATAAAACATGAAAACAGTGGAATTACAGAGCGTCACCGAGAAAGATATCCGGACAAGGAAGGACTCCCCCCCATTCTTTGGAGAAACTTGCAAGACCAGCGAAGACAACACCTGCCTTGTTGCCTGCCCTATTTTCAAAAAAGAGCTGGAGCATGTACTTGACGAGTTGGATCTCGCCCCGCCCATTCAATATATGCATTACACCATTCACAACAATCCCCTGATGATGGAGGAACAGTTGGTGGAGAAGGTGGATGCAGCAAAAAAATCTGCTGATAACGTGCGTTTTCTCGTTGGAAAACAGTGTAAGGGAAAGCGTGATATGGCGGAAGTTGTCAAAGAGTGTAACGGCAAAATCCCCCAGGCCAAGAACTGCATTGATATGATTATTGGCGACGAACTCGCACGGGAGCTTCAAAAAAACCGCACGTCTCTAATGACTCCATCGTGGATACGGATGATTAATCGCTCCATTGCAGATGGACAGTGGTCAATAACAGATGCCAGGATCAACCTTGGTTGGTACAATAAGATTCTGATCCTTGATACCGGCGTCGAAGATTTAGATGATGAGATGATCATGGAATTTTACGATCTCACCCAGGTGGAAATCGACATTCTTCCCGTAGGCCTTGACCATTTTAAGACCCTGTTGCAGGACTTATTGCAACCTTAAGTTACTTCCCCCCCCTTGGGCTGATGCAGAACGTTACTGCGTCCCCTTACGAAGGATACGGACATCCCCCACACGAATGGTGAGCTTGGTTCGGTCAAAATATTCAAGCAGTGGTATGGAAAATTTACGGGTTAGCCCTGTCAAATTTTTAAAATTGGGTGCGTCGATCTCGCCTTCTTTCTCAATAAAGGCCACGATATCTCGTTGCAACTTAGCAATAACCGTTGCATGGTAGTAGAGTGTTTCACTCACCTTCACCAACTTTTCTTCACGTAGCAGAAGCGAAAAGACCTCTTTTACCAGGTTTTCAGGATAGTCACTAAACGCCTCCATGGTTTCCCGCACCGTCGCTGTTTTTAAGCCCTTTTCCAAAAACCAGTTTGCAAGGTCCTGCTGCAATTTTTTTTCATCAGACTGCAAGGCCACCTTGTGGGTCGCAAGACGGATAACAGAATCTTCCTGAACCACCAACCCCTTTTTCTGTAGCTCCCCAAGACAGAATTGAAACAGTTTACTATCCACCTTGCGACCAAGTCCGCTCCGCAATTCTTCTTTCAACAAACCTATTTGTAAGGGGTTCTTCTGATGATACAGTGTCAAATTCACGAGCAACTCCTGCTCCACTTCATCGCTAATTTCCTTTGCAAGATACCGCTGAGTATTGGAGTCAACGACCACGATTTTCCGTGAGGAGAGAGGCGCAGAGAGAAGCTTCTTGAGCTGCTTTGCAAAAACACCCAAACGCACAGCAAGCTCATTAAATGTAAGGCCCAATGTGCCCTGATCATGGAGAAAGAGGAGAATCTTTTCCTCTTCACTCTCACCATATAACACCCGAAAGGCGGCCATGTTATTGAGCCGGTCCTGCTCGTTAAGCCGCTTTCGTTTCCTGGGGGGAAGATTGGCAAGGATTTCTCCACCACCGATGGTCGCCACCGGTGAATAGGAACGTACCACATAACGATCACCGGGCCAGCAGGTAACAGGTTCTTCCAGAAGGAGTTGAATCCCGGCATTCTCTCCAGGTTCCAAGAGATCACGATCAAGAAGCGACACCCGTCCCATCACCTCCGCGGTACCGATATGCACCCGAACCCTGCTTCTATGCTTTAAGGCCTTGGCAACCGAAGGCAGGTACAGAAAATCACAATCAAGCATATAACTTGGGGACAGACTTCCAGGTGTTGCAGCAAGCATTCCCCGCGAAACAGTTGCAGTATCAACCCCTTGCAAATTAATAGCCGTCCTATGTCCAGCTTCAACGGTTTCCACTGCATTGGCATGCACCTGAATGCCCCGCACCTTAGCCGTTAAATCCGTCGGATAAAGACAGAGCTCCTCACCAACGCTCAGACGACCGGAAATGGAAGTGCCGGTCACCACCGCACCAAAGCCTTTCATGGCAAAAATCCTGTCCACCGGTAAGCGAAAAGGACCATGGGCCTCCTGAAACTGTTGCTTGACCACAAAGTCATCCAGCAGCTTGCGAACCTCTTCTATCCCCTCTTTTGTGGTGGAAGAAACATGGACCAACGGTGCATCTTCTAAAAAACTCCCCACACAATATTCCCGCACCTCTTCGCTAACCATTTCCAGCCACTCGTCTTCCACCATATCCTTTTTGGTGATGACGATAATGCCCTGTTTGACCCCAAGCAGCCTACAGATTTCAAAATGTTCCTCGGTCTGGGGCATAATGCCTTCATCTGCGGCAATAACAAAGGCCACAAGATCCATACCGGTGACACCTGCCACCATATTTTTAACAAATTTCTCATGGCCTGGAACGTCCACTATACCAAGGCGATGGCCACAGGGAAGATCAAGGAAAGCAAAACCAAGTTCGATGGTAATCCCGCGTTTTTTCTCTTCCTTTAAGCGGTCGGTCTCGATGCCGGTTAAGGCCTTTACAAAGCTTGTCTTTCCATGATCAACATGACCTGCAGTACCAAGAACTATTTCACGCATGGGCTCTATCGGAGTGGAGGTTAGCTTAGATAAGGGTTGGAACGTGCCTCTTCAGCAAGGGTTGACCTGCTTCCACCATAGCCGTGCCCCGGCCAAACAGACGTTTCTCCAGGAAGGCTAAGCAGTTTTTCTTTTATACCAGAGATAAGTTCTTCATAGGAACCACCTGGAAAATCGGTTCGCCCAATTCCACCCACAAAAAGGGTATCACCGGTAAGAAGATCAGGGGCACAATATAGACACATACCGCCAGGGGTATGGCCAGGGGTATGGATCACTTTAATTGTTTCCTCACCAATGGTGATAACGTCACCATCTTTTACGGTTCTACCTGCAGGAGGTGAGGGTTCCAAGCCCAACATGGAAAAATAGCTCTGGACTTCCGCCTTGGCAAAGAACTCGGCATCCAGCTCATGCATAATAATTTCAGCCCCACTGGCCTCTTGTATTCTTCTATTACCGCACACATGGTCTGGATGTCCATGGGTGGCAATAATTGCATCAATGGTCAATCCGGCGTCACTCACTTCCCGCAGGATCGTTTCCTCATCGCCACCAGGATCGACCACCGCACAACGATTCGTTTTAGAACAGCCTACAATATAGCAACAGACTCCCATTGAGCCAACGGTCAGTTGTTTTACAAACATAACAATCCATTGATAGAGGATGGATAAAAAAAAATCACTTTTGAGAAATCAATACAAAGACTTCCCAAAAGTGAACTATCAGAGCTAAGCTTAACAATCACACTTACTGGAATCACAACCTCCGCTTCCGCAAGCACACGAAGACTCCTCAGCACCGGCCATCTGGATCGGCTGGGGAGCAGCCACCGGAGGCAAGCGAAGTTCAACGGAATCAACAACTTTTGCAAAGGCCTCGGTTGCTGGACTTTGTGCATCGGAAGAGAGGTAGGGTACACCATCATCGCCAGCGATAACAACTTTAGGATCCATTGGGACGGCTCCCAGGAAAGGCAAATCAAAATCGCGGGCAATTTCCTCACCACCACCGGTTTTAAAAATATCAACCCTGGCATTACACTCAGGGCAGACAAAACCTGACATGTTCTCTACAATACCGACCACTTCCACCTCAACGGTACGACAAAAGTTCAGTGATTTACGCACATCGGCAAGGGCAACCTTTTGGGGAGTAGTTACTACCAAAGCCTTTACCAAAGGAATGGTTTGGGCCACTGACAGAGGCTCATCACCGGTACCCGGAGGCGCATCAATCACCAGATAATCCAACTCGCCCCAGTCCATATCCGCAACAAACTGCCTGATGGCCTGAATTTTTAAAGGACCTCGCCAGATAATGGCCTCATCCCTGTCTTTCATCATATATTCAAGGGAGACAACCTTTAGATTATCATTATACTGCAGGGGAGCCACCAGACCATTAGGATCCTTGGGCGCTTCCAGCTTTCCTGTGATATTAAGCATACGGATAACATCCGGACCATGGAGATCAACATCCATAAGCCCAACCTTATGTCCCTTTCTGGCAAGCCCAAGGGCCAAATTAACAGACACAGTGGATTTACCAACCCCGCCCTTTCCACTCATCACCAGAATCTTGTTTTTAATTTTCCCAAGGGAACGGGTGATTGCATTGTCCTGCTGCGCCATTGCGGCCTGTTGGTCGTTTTTACTGCTGCAGGAACCGGTTGAACAGGAACTCGATCCTGAAGAGCCACATGAACTCATAACATCTCCTCCAAATACTTATATAGTTGAAATTCCGATAAACTGTTATTGTATCGACCCTTCCTTACAGTGGAACATTTTTCAGGCTCGATCAAATCCTTGGCATACAGTAATGCTGCTGTCCAGAAAAGCAATTATTTTCCTCTGCAAAGCAAGAAATAGGTACCACATTTTTTGTAGAACGGAAAGTAACTCGCTTTCTGTTGCTTTCTTCTTGATCTAAGCGTAATATGCACTGTTTTTACTAAACAAAGGCTAGCGTACACAAAATTTTCAGCCCAAGGACTATTGCATGTTAGGATGGTTTAAGAAAAAATTCTCCAAAGAAGAGAACAATGATTCTGTAGCGGAACCTGGGGACAATCCCGTTGCAAGCCCAATCGGTGCAGAGTCAGGCCCCAGCGAAAAGCCAGTAACGCAAGAGCAGGACAAAAACTCCATGTTCCAACGCCTCTCGTCACGCCTGGGAAAGACAAAGCAATCGCTTATCTACCGAATGGACAGCTTGTTTCTTGGCAAAAAGGAAATTGATGCTGATCTTTTTGACGAGTTAGAAGAGATCCTTATCACGGCAGATCTTGGTGTCGCGACCACCATGGATATCCTGGATGATGCGCGAAAAAAAGTAAAACGGGACGCCCTTTCCAATCCTGTCGCTTTAAAAGAGATTCTAAAGGAAAAACTCCGTTCCTATATTGTAGCATCGGATCAGGCGGCGGAACTGGTGATGCCCAAAAGTGGGCCATTTGTCCTGATGGTGATCGGGGTAAACGGAGTTGGCAAAACCACAACCATTGGTAAGATTGCCAATAAATTTAAAAACTCAGGCCAATCGGTATTGCTGGTTGCGGCCGATACATTTAGGGCCGCAGCCGTTGCCCAGCTAAAAATCTGGGGAGAGCGCAACCAAATTGAGGTGGTCGCCAAAGACGAAGGGGCCGATCCTTCTTCTGTTGCCTTTGAGGCGATGGATAAAGCGGTTGCGGAACAGTATGATGTGGTTATCGTAGACACGGCAGGACGCCTCCACACCCAGGTCAACCTGATGGAAGAGCTTAAGAAAATTAAAAGAGTTATTGGCAAACGACTTGAGGGCGCACCCCATGAGGTCATGTTGGTTCTTGATGCAACCACCGGCCAAAATGGTGTTTCCCAGGCAAAACTCTTTAACGATGCCGTGGGGATTACTGGCCTTGCCCTTACTAAACTTGATGGCACGGCCAAAGGTGGGATCGTTGCCAATATTTGCCGTGAACTGCACATCCCCATTCGTTTTATTGGTATCGGGGAGCAGATCGACGATTTACGAGACTTTGACAGCAACGAGTTTATCAACGCCCTTTTTGGTGAAGAAACCATAACCTAAATCCATTTATGCAATACCAACGACACCAACAACAACCAGGATGCGGCGGATGCCTGCTTATTTTCCTTCTCCTTAGTCTGCTCACCGGCGGTTTCTCCGGACTCATGAACGTTTTAGGAGTTCTCGTCTATTCGGGTATCGCAAGTATTCTGATTTTCATCGCCATCTTTTGGGGATTCAGCTTCTGGGTGAGCAAGAAGATCTCAACCTATGAACAATCCCAAACCGAAAGCCATAACCGATTTGTCTGGTTACTGGTCCATATTCTTATAAATATCGCCAAAATCGATGGCGTTATCAGCAAAGAAGAAATTTCCACCATCCATAGGTTTTTTCAACACAATTTACACTATGACCAGACGAAGATGTTCTGGGTAAAGAATCTTATTAAAGAGGCGGTGGATGCGGGTGAGTCGCTGGAGTCCCTGCTCCAGGAATTTCGCAACAGTTTTGCATACGAACCCCGGCTTATCCTGCTGGAACTGATTTACCAGATCCTGTACACCAAAGGCCAGGTACCGGAAGCGGAACTTAAAATTGCAAGGGATATTGCTGACTATTTACAGATCACCGACTATGATAAACGTACCGTCGAAGCTAAATACCGCTATGGTCGTCAGCAGCAGTCCGGTGGCGGTGCCCCGTCGCAAGGGACAACGGATCATTATTATGCGGTCCTTGGCCTCGAACCGGGAGCCGATATGGACGCCATTAAAAAGGCCTATCGAAAGTTAAGTATGAAGTACCATCCTGATAAAGTTCGGCATCTTGGTGATGAATTTCGCCAGGTAGCTGAAGAAAAAATGAAAGAGATTAACGGTGCATACGATTTTTTTAAGAAAAAATCAGCATAACCATATCACAAGGAGTTGTAACAAATGACGATCTCAGCAAAAATGCGTGGTTTTGCGGAAAAATCATCATGGATACGCAAAATGTTTGAAGAAGGCGCCAAAATGAAGGCCGAATTTGGCGCTAAAAATGTTTTTGATTTCAGTCTCGGTAATCCCGATGTTCCACCACCACCGGCATTTGATCAGGTGATCAAGGAAATAGCCAGCGATCAGTCTCCCATGGTCCATGCCTATATGCCAAACGGTGGTTACCCATGGGTCCGTGAAGCACTCGCTGGTAAAATCTCTAAAGAACAAGGGATTGAAGTGTTTCATGGGGATATGTTAATGACTTGTGGTGCTGCAGGTGCCTTAAATATAGCAATGAAGGCGCTGCTTAATCCCGGTGAAGAAGTCATTCTTCTGGCTCCCTATTTTGTCGAATACAATTTCTACATAGATAACCACGGTGGAACAAGCAAGGTGGTACAGACAGATTCTTCCTTTGATTTGGATCTTGGAGCCATTGAAGCAGCCATAAGCGAGAAGACCAAGGCCATTATCATCAACTCGCCCAACAACCCCACGGGACAAATCTACTCCCAGGAATCTCTCAACGCTTTGGGAGCCTTGCTGGATAGAAAAGGAGAAGAATTCAAAAGCGTAATCTACTTACTGGCCGATGAACCCTACCGTAAAATTATCTTTGATGATAATCAGGTGGGCAGTACCTTCCAGGCAACAAAGAACTCCATTGTACTCTCTTCCTACTCCAAAGACTTATCCCTGCCAGGAGAACGCATAGGATACCTTGCGGTGCATCCCGATATCTCAGATAAAGCAGCGCTCCTTGATGCCTTAACCCTGGCCAACAGGATCCTTGGTTTTGTCAATGCACCTGCACTTATGCAGCGGGTTGTGGCGGAACTCCAAGACGCGAGCATCGACAACTCGATTTATGTGCAGCGGCGGGAGACCTTTTGTACAATTTTACAAGAGGCCGGTTACGACTTTATGCCTCCCAAAGGTGCTTTTTATGTATTTCCCAAATCTCCCATCGCAGACGATGTGAAATTTTGTTCCATCCTT
The DNA here is from genome assembly GCA_050291935.1 of Desulfocapsaceae bacterium. Classification (GTDB taxonomy): domain Bacteria; phylum Desulfobacterota; class Desulfobulbia; order Desulfobulbales; family Desulfocapsaceae; genus Desulfocapsa. The sequence goes on from JBNKKR010000010.1 coordinate 28,921, forward strand.
CAGGAAGAAAAGATCCTGGCCGTTCCAGGACAGGGGTTTGGAGCTCCGGGGTACTTCAGACTGGCATTTTGTGTCCCCGATTCTGTTATCGCCGGTTCTAAACAGGCATTTACAAATGCCATGGCCAAGGCCCAACAACTATAAACGAGCTGTAAGTAAAAGCTCCCCTTGGTGTGACCAAGCTTGATACGGTCACACCTTTTGCGTTCAACTGCGGCCCCCTTGAAATACCATTTCGTAATCACCATACCTTTTTTGCAACACAACACAGAAGCCAAATGCCAAGATCAGACGTCCTGCTCTCTAATAGCAAGAAACCATTGAACAAAAAAAGAACCGCCGCGAAGCGCAAATTTGGTGTATTTCTTGCAAAATTTCCCACAAGAGACCAATAACCGACGGAGCGTTACAATGATACCAGCCACCAACGCAGCCCTTTCCGGCCTAAAGGCATTTGAGACAAAGCTTGCCTCAAATGCAAACAATATCGCCAACCTCTCTTCGGAAGGCTATAAAAGGACGCGGGTTACTCTCTCCGACAGAGCCCCGGAAGGTGTACAAGCCAATGTGGAGACGGTGGATTCTCCCGGCAACACCGTTCTTGAAGAAACGGCCAGCGGGCTTGAAGAGGTGGAACTTTCAAACGTTGATCTCGCTGAAGAACTGACAGGCTCACAACTCAACGGTCGTTTCTACCAGGCCAATTTAAAAACCATAGAGATGGCCGATGAAATGACCAAAAGTTTACTGGATATAAAGGCCTGATTTTAGCCTTTAATTCTGACTTCCTCCCCCCCCTCAAACCCCGTGCAAGGGACACTCTTTGCATCGGGGTTTTTTCTTTTTACAAAACTCTTTGCAGGCAGCCACAATAAGTCCATGAAATTCATTAAACAGGGCCACATCTGACGGTAAATGGTCCAAAAATTCCTGCTGGAGTCCATGATAATCAATATCTTCGGGGATAAGTTCATGGCGCGAAAATATCCGGTGGGTATAGGCGTCAATGACAAATATTGGCTTTTCAGCAACATAGAGAAGGATGGAATCGGCAGTTTCAGGTCCGACACCCTTTACCCGTAACAGATTTTCCCGCGCGTCTTCCAAACTGTCATCACACAAAAACTGCAACTCTCCTTCATACTTTTCCCGAATCATATGCAGCAGATTCTGTAAGCGCCTGGCCTTGATATTATAATAACCAGAAGGTCTAATATATTCAGCCAGCACATCCACAGGCATTGCTTCAAGGGCAGCAAAATCAAGTTTTTCCGCCGCTTTTAAATTATTCAGGGCAAGGGTCACATTTTTCCAGTTGGTGTTCTGGGTAAGCACCGCCCCAACCAGTATTTCAAAAAGCGTATCCGCTGGCCACCAATGTTGTGGCCCGTAATATTCCAGCAAACGCTCGTAGACTTCTATAAATGTATTATGTTTTGTGTGCACTTAATCGCCCAGACAGATACCAATATCCCTTGCCGTATAGACCTTATCGCTTTCAATATTGACTTTTTTTCTCGACTTCACCGCATCCACCAGGGGAACGGAGCCCATATGGGGCGAAGCAAGGGCCACCATATGTCCAAAAGTCCCCTCTTCTATCAAACGGACTGCAGCGGTGCCAAAACGCATGGCGAGGAGTCGGTCAAAAGTGGTGGGCGAGCCACCTCGCTGCAAGTGTCCGAGCACCAACGAACGGGTGTCTTTTCCGGTACGTTCTCGTACTTCCTGCGCCACCCATTCACCTATCCCGCCAAGGAGCAGCTCAGAACGACCGACTTCTCCGGTTCCCTTACTGATAACGTGGCCACCACGGGCCACAGCCCCTTCTGCCACCACCACAATGGAATAATTTTTTCCATGCAGTTCATTATCCATTATTTTTGCGCACACCTTTTCCATATCAAAGGGAATCTCTGGAATCAAGAGTACATCCGCCCCACCTGAAATCCCGGAATAGAGCGCAATCCACCCGGAATCACGACCCATCACTTCCACCACCAGCACCCGGTCATGGGATTTTGCGGTGGAATGCAGCTTATCCAAAGCCTCCGTTGCTGTTGATACCGCCGTATCAAAACCAAAGGTTCTATCTGTTGCTTCTAAATCATTATCGATGGTTTTAGGTACCCCCACAACCGGCATCCCCATTTCCGAAAAGCGTCTTGCAATATCCAAACTGCCATCCCCGCCAATGGCCACATGGCAATCAAAGCCCATTCTCTTAAAATTATTAAGCATTTTATCTGAGATATCAACAACTTTCACTTCACCCGCAAGGTTTTCGACGGGCATTGCAAAGGGATTTCCTTTATTGGTAGAACCTAAAATGGTCCCTCCAATTGCATAAATTTCATCCACATCATCGACAGTTAAACGATGCATCTCATCATGATCAAGCAAGCCTTTATAGCCACTGCGGCTTCCATACACTTCCCATCCCTTTCTGTAACAGGCATGTACCACCGCATAAATCACCGCATTGAGCCCCGGGGCATCTCCACCGCCCGTAGATATCATAATTTTTTTCATAAAGTTAATCCTTTTTCCTTCACATCATTACGCTTATGTGCGACTATCCTATAGGGAACAAATAACTTTTTCTTTATATTACTGATTATCTGATGCTCTTTCTCATCTTTTTCTGTATTGAGATTGACTTCTTTTGGTGAGTTATTATGATTGTAGCATATTCCAATGGCGGAGGGTGAGACTTTTTTTCTCCGTCAATGCGTTGATGATACAAGAAATAAAGCATTTTTGCTTGTTTAATTTTAGTCCATAAAAGGGAGGAATTCATGTCTGATTTTACAGTTACAGACCAGGCCGTTGAAAAACTCAAGGAGTACCTTGATCAGAACAATATCAGTTCTGCTCTACGTATTGCCTTGATGCAGGGTGGCTGAAGCGGCCCATCATTGGGATTGGCTCTGGATGAGCCAAAAGACAACGACAAAGTTTATGATCAGGACGAGCTTACGTTTCTGGTCGAAGAGGGATTGATGAACACCTGCGGTTCCATTAAAGTGGAATTTATTGACGCTGGTCCCCGTTCCGGTTTTGGAATCACATCCGCCAACTCCATCGGTGGCGGTGGATGTTCTTCCGGATCATGCAGCTCAGGTGGATGTGGTTGATTTGCCAGAACCAGGCTGAGCAGACTGCCCATTCGATTAGAATGTACGCCCTTTTCGGATGAGCAGATAAGCTGCTTGGCTCAGCTTTTATACCACCACAACAACACGAGGCGTTTCTTTTCCCCTCGTGCTGTTGTGGTCCCTTCCTCATATTATTTTAGGGTAGTTTTACAACTTCGGGTGAGAAATCGTGCGTTTTCAAAGCGTTGCCTGCTCCTTCTTCCCCCTGTTCCTTTTCTCCAGCGTACTTCTCTTCCCCTTTGTAGCGTGTGCAACAGTTCACCTAACGGTGTCCGTTTCCGGACTAAACAAGGTCTTGGAACAAAATGTTCTCCACTACTTACAAATTAACAACTACAAAGATCATAAGGAGCTCAGTCCAAGTTGGATTCGGCATCTCCATAGTGGGGCGGAAAAAGAAATTCAAGAAGCATTATATCCCTATGGATATTATCACGCCAAAATCCAAAAAGAGCTTACACATGAGGAAGACAACTGGAATGCAAGCTACACTGTTTCGGCTGGAGAACCCAATATTGTAAACAAATACACCATTAAATGGCTCGGAGAAGGAGCTGGTAATCCACGCCTGCAAAGTGCCATTGCAGAGTATCTGCAAAACACAGATGGTCAGGTCATTCACAGCAAATTTGAGGCCGCAAAAACCCATTTTTTACAGATCGCCTCTTCCAATGGCTACCCCCAGGCCAAAATCATCAAAAGTGAAATAGTTGTTGAACAGAAAAGTTATGATGCGGAAATGACATTACTCATGGAAACGGGCCCCCTCTACTTTTTGGGTGAAGTAAGCTTCAATCAGAATTTTCTGGATCCAGCCCTTCTTCAAAAATATGTGCGTCTGCAAGCGTCTCAACCCTATTCCCATGACGCGCTCCTTACATTGCAGCAAGACCTTATCGCATCGAGCTACGCAAGAGAAGTGACAATAAAGCCCCAATTTGACCAGGCCTATGATCAACTGCTGCCAGTGGAAGTGGTGTTAAAACCCATAATCCCCTATAAAATTTCCTTTGGACTTGGTTATGAGACCGATATCGGTATCCGAGGTTCAGGCCTTTTAGAAGATCGCTTGATCAATCACCATGGTCACCATTCCGAGCTGTTTACAAAACTTTCTTCCAAGGAGGGAGAGATGCGTGGTCAATATTATATTCCCATCCACAACGTGCTTACTGACAGTTGGGTATCCTCTGCTTCCGGCGAATACGAAAAGACCTCTGATACCAGCAGCAATACCGTAACTTTTGAGACAGCTCTTCTTAGGCAACATCCGCAAAATATCTATTTTTTCAAAACATTTCTCTTGGGTTCCTACGACTCTTTCACCCTGGGTGACACGCCCCGTGTCAACTCAAAACTCTTCTCCATCGGTGGAACCATTCGTCTTTCAGAAATGGAAGAGAGTATCTTTCCGCTCTTTGCCTATTCCATCTACGCCGACCTTCGTGGGGCCACAGAACTGCTACTGTCCGACACAAATTATCTCCGGGTCCATATTAAAGGAAGATACCTGCACAAACTTGGGGAAAACAGTAGATTAGACACCCATTTTGAGTTTGGCTCAACTTGGGTCCAAGATTATGATATCTACCCAACATCACTTCGCTTCTTCGCAGGAGGCGACAGTTCTGTGCGTGGCTATAGATATGCGTCCCTTGGCCCAATAAACGCAGATGGAGAGAATGCTGGCGGAAAACATATTGTAACGGCAAGCATTGAATACAACTACCGGGTTCAGGAATCCTGGGTAGTTGATCTTTTTACAGACGCGGGTAATGCCTACGACAACAGCCTTGAAAAGGTGTATATCGGCTCAGGTATTGGCTGTCGTTGGCACGCACCATTTGGTTCACTCCGTCTTGATCTCGCCTGGCCGGTGAGTGAAAACCCGGAATTTGATGATCTCCGGGTGCATATTGGATTTGGGGCAACGTTGTGAGAAAATGGGCCCGCCGAACAGGAATTGCTTGCTTACTTCTTTTATTATTATTGCCTTGCGGCCTCTTATCGCTTTTTGCCACCCAGAATGGCACCAGGCTTATACTCGCATGCAGCGAATATTTTTTTTCTCCTTCCCTTCATATCGGTTCCAGTAAGGGAAGTTTTCTCTACCAGTTACAGCTAAATGATGTATCCTGGAGTAATCAGAACAGCGGCAGGATAGAAATAAAAACATTGCTTCTGCATTGGAGGAGCCAGGACTTACTCAAACGCCACCTCCATATCGTAGAACTTAGTACCACGGGGCTGCGCTACACAGCTCCCTTAAAAGAAACTCAGGCCCAAACAGCAACAGCAACTACCCTGCCGGACCTTATACTCCCCATCAGCATTAGCATTGATCGACTCCATACCGAAGATACAATGTTGTATGCAGCTAAAAACAAGGCACCTCTACAAATCGATAATCTTGATCTTTCCGCACTATGGGAAAAAGCAGGCATCACCCTAAAAAATTTCTCTGTACAAATACCTCATCTCAACATCACCGCCAGGGGCACCCTTTCTCCAACAGAGAACTACTCAATAAACCTGGAAACAACTCTACAAACACAGCCTCCTGACTACCCCGCTGTCAAAATATACGGAAAATACAAGGGTGATACAAAAAAATTGTCCATACAAGAGCAATTTACAGGTGATATAAGAGGTGCGCTTGCGGCAACGATGCAAGATTTACTCACTACCCCTTCCTGGAAGGCTTCCTTTTCCAGGATTCAATGTAATAGCAAACTATTCCAAGCCGATATTCCAGGAGAAATAACAGGAACAATAGAGTCCATGGGTAATGTGCACCATTTCAAGACCACAGCCCAGCTCGCCATGCAGGATAACAATAAGGCGATGTTTAACTGGGATGGTAGTGTTGATATCGACACAGACATACAAACATCGTCCTTACAGATAAACAAATGCACCCTCTCCCAAACAAATGGTCCGGCAAGCATCGATCTTGCCGGGATCGTTTCCATGGAGCAGGATTTCGATATCAAAATGCGGTGGCAGGACCTCCAGTGGCCGCTAACTCAAGAAGCCCAGTACAAAGCAAATGCAGGTCAACTTCGTATCAAGGGAAATGTCGATAACCACCGACTTATACCGCCAGGGCATAAGTTTCGTAAGAGCAGACAAGCTGCTCAACTCAGCTTTAACTTCAACACCAGCCTTTCCACCCCCACCACACCAGAAGCTACTGTTCAACTCATAAGCCACGGTTCCCTTATGGACCATCTGATCGATATTGATATACACGCCCCCACCTTGGCAGATCTTTCCCTTGCACTGCATGGAAGGTACCAAACAACAAACGATCGTTGGCAGGCGACAGTACATGGGCTTCGTCTCTCCACCCAGGAACTTGGCATCTGGCAGAACCGGGAAGAAGCCGATCTCCATATCGGCAAAACAGCGGCAGAGCTATCACAACTCTGTATCAACCACGATGGGGCGGCACTTTGCTTACAAGGAAACTGGGACAAAGAAGGGAAAACGACAACGGGCAACATATCACTTAAGGATTTTTCGCTCCACTGGCTTTCGCCCTGGTTTCCTCAACACCTTGATGACCTGCAGGGCATGCTATCTATTGAAGCGAAAGCCCTGCAAAAAGAGAAGCTCAATGCATCTGTTGTTGGCAAAATAACACCAGGAACAATCCACTATAGCACACCTCAAAAACAGGGTATTCTGGATCATCAGGGTGCCGCCTTTTCCCTTGAACTTGAGGGACAAGAAGTACAATCTTCTCTTTTTGTTAGTGTGGACTCAAATCGCATTGAAGCAGAACTACACTCTCCTGATATGCTCAACAGTGATCAAAATCATTCACCAACACTGGCTGGAACAATACATGTCGATGCTCCCAACTTTACACTGGCTAAGTCGTTGGTGGACGAAATTGAAAGACTGCAAGCAAAACTTGAAGCGGATTTTTCGGTCTCCGGAAAGCTTTTCGAACCAAATATTAACGGTCAGGGAACATTTACCATTGCTGATCTTTTTATTCCTGCCATCGGCTGTGAACTCCAAGAGAGTTCCTTTGCACTTGTAGCAAGTAAGGATACAATTTCAACAACGGGAAATGTTAATGGAGTTGTGGGATTTATGACTCTTGATGGCAATCTATTGCTTAATAAAGAGAAGCGTTATCCCGCAGAACTCACCCTCCATGCGGAGAATTTTAAGCTTATCAACTTACCGGAAATACAAATTTTTCTAAACTCTGATCTTTCCTACAAAAGTAGGAAGGATATCAACCTGCTCTCAGGCACACTGGAAATCCCCCAAGCGGAAGTGCTCTTAAAAACGCTCCCCCAAGGGACAGAATCCGTTTCACCGGATATTGTTATTAGCAATACAGAAAAAAAAGAAGAGCCGAAATCTCCCGTTGCCATGGCCTTGCAGATAATCCTTGGCAAAGAAGTGTTTTTTGCTGGATTTGGGGCAAACGGTTTTATCGACGGGAAGCTTCACATCACAGCCAAACCAGACGAGCAGATGCTTGGCAGCGGAGAATTTCATATCAGAGAGGGCAGCTACCGGGCATATGGCCAGGATCTTGATATTGAAAACGGTGTTATTTCTTTTCCCGGCGGCCCGCTTTCTCAACCCGGAATCTCATTTCGGGCAAGCAAAACCATCGGGGATGTGGTGGCGGGACTTGCCATCATAGGCCCTGCCACCAAGCCACAAATAACTCCCTACTCCCGTCCTCCCATGCCTAAGAGCCAGATCCTTTCATATCTGCTTACCGGCTCACCTCCAGGCGCAGGAGGTGCACGACTGTCTGTTGGACGACAGATCAACAATAAGCTCTCCGTCGCCATCGCCACCGATACCAAAACCGGCGAAAAGGAGTTTATTTCACGTTACAGGTTAAACAGAAAAATCCACGTGGAAGCAAGTACCGGAAGTGGCAGAAATGGAGCAGAAATCGTCTACTCCACCGAATTTGGTGGTGAAAACGAACCAGAACAGCCAGATACCACCCAATAGAAGATTAGCTCTTCTTCTTTTCCCGGTTCTTATCACGGATATAGAGCTGCAATGGCACCTTATCAAGTCGTAATCCTTCGCGAAACTTGTTGATCAGATAGCGTTCATAGGAAAAATGCACCCCTTTTGCACTATTACTCATCACCACAAATTTTGGAGGACAACTCCCCACCTGGGAGGTGTAGTAGAATTTCAATCGTTTATTTTTATATATTGGTGGAGAATGACTCTCCACCGCATCCTTTAACAGACGATTCAAAGCAGAAGTGGGAAAGGAAGCGGTAAACTGCTTATACACCGCACCAATTGTTGGAAAAAGCCTTTTTATTCCATACCCCGTGAGGGCAGAAGCGGTGAGAAGGGGTGCAAAGCCAACAAAGGGAACAGCAAGTCCAATCTCAGCCATAAGCCGTTTTTGCCGCTCTTTATCATCTTGCACAAGGTCCCATTTATTGACCAGCAGGATAAGCCCCCTGCCCTGCTCCTGGGTATAGCCAATTACCTTGGTATCCTGTTCGGTAATGCCTTCTTCCGCATCTATTAACACCACAGCAATATCACATCGTTCAAGGGCGGCTAGAGATTTTAGAATGGAAAATTTTTCTATTTTTGCCGTGGTTTTGCCCTTCCGCCTAATACCTGCCGTATCGATTAGGAGGTAGTTGTACTTCCCATGACTTAACTGGGTATCCACCGAGTCCCTGGTCGTTCCGGACACATTGGAAACCACCATTCTATTAGCCCCAAGTATCTGATTAATCATGGATGATTTCCCGACATTGGGACGTCCAAAAAAGGCAACTTTTATAGTATTTTCCGGAAGATCCAATCCAGCATCGCTCGTTTTCAGCGTTGCCGCGACCTCATTCATTAAAGTTACGTAACCATATTTATGCTCAGCAGAACAGGGCCAAAACTTCTCCACGCCAAGCTCATAAAACTGCGGAAGATCTTCCACTTCCTGGGCCGGGCTATCAATTTTATTCACCACATAAAAGACCTTCTTGTCAGTACGACGCAACAGTTTGGTCACTTCATGATCCTGCGGTGTTACCCCTTGACGGCCATCCATCAAAAAAAGAATAATATCGGCTTCCTCGATGGCAGTAAGAGCCTGATCCCTGATATGGCCTCCCATTGAGTCACCGCTGATATCCTCAATACCGCCGGTATCAACCAACATAAAGCCCTTTCCCTCCCAACTCACTTTGTCATAATGACGATCTCTGGTTACCCCGGGAGTGGGATCGACCAAGGCCTTTCTTGATCTGGTGATGCGGTTAAAGAGCGTGGATTTGCCGACATTGGGCCTTCCCACCAGAGCCACAACAGAGTGGGTTTGAAGTACCATAATCAGTGTTTAATCTCGGAAATAAAACTATTGGACGAAGCAATGGCAGCGTTCATTGAACGTATAAGCTCAGTTATCTGCCCCTCAAGATGTGCAAATTCCGTTTGCAGAGAACCGACAGCCTGGGCATTGAGGTTATGTTTCAAAAAAAGGACGTTATCATGGAAGATTCGCAACACTGGGGCCATGGACTCCTCAGCGGTCTTCATGGTTGTAATCATCGCTTCATAACGCTCTTTGGTTACCCGCATCTGCTTTTCACTGGAGCTACGCAGCTCCTTATTTTCATACTCTTTCAATTCAGCCTTCCATTCGGCAAAGAGCGCATCCGCAACCGACTCAATCTTCTCAATGCGATCAGTCACCTCAGCAGCCGCCTTTTCACACTTGGTGTATTCACCATCAAGCTTGTCATAGGCCTTTTTCAAATCTGTTTCCTTAAGCTTTACCACCGAATCAAAACGCTCAAGGGCTGTTTGGAATTGTTCCTGGGCATCGGCCTGAGAATCACGTCCGGCTTCCACCCGGTCAATCAGAATATCTCGTTTATGCATCCCCACTTTTTCCATTGCCTTGTAATAAGTATTGGAACAAGACACACAAAAACACATCAAACCTAAAAGCATTGCAGGCCAAACCGAGGCCTTAACTAACTGTTTCATATAACGTACCTTCCTATACCACCACGTACTATTCAATAGTAATTCCTTCTGCTTTCGCACGAAAAAAATATATCGTTTTAACAAGAGTATGCTCAGACGATATATCAAATTCCTTAAGCCTTCTCTTTCCAAACCTTCGATCTAACATCCCTATTGCACGAATTATATGATTTTCGGAACAAAGAATATTTTCAATGGACATACTTTGGTAATCATGCATGGCACCACCAAGATGACTTTGCGTAAAAAAAGAATCCTGCTTTAATGCCAATTCCGCTTCCTTTTCAACGTTATCATAGTTACTGTTTTTATTTAAATTGGAAGCACCTGCAAGTATTGCTGCTTTTTTGTTAAGGGCATGGAGCCACTTCCAAATATGAACCATACTGATCACTTCTTTACCATCGAGTGTAATCCATGCACGTCCATCATGGTCATGCATTGTGCGATAACGCGTTGAATGCAGTCCTACTCGCCCCTTGACACTATCAGCGAAAAAACATTCTACATTTCGTTTAAGTTTAGACCACCGCATTTTGACCAAGTTAACTATATTTCTTAACGCCAAACACTAAATTCACCGGCCTGAACCTCAAAGTGCCAAAGTCCGGTGGAGCACATAACAATATACTTATTCTTCTATTAATATAGGAGTGTTAGAATCAACCAAACTCCAAATTTCATCCATTTCTTTATTGGTGACAGCAATACAACCATCCGTCCAGTTAAACTTTTGAGTGATAAATGATAACCAGCCAAGTCCATTCTTTTGCCCATGTATCATTATTTGACCACCAGGATTTACATTTTCCCTTTTGGCATTTTCTTTATCATTTTTATTTGGATAAGAAATATGGATAGCTTTATAAAAAGAACTATCACTTTTTTTGTAATCTAAAATGTATTTTCCTTCGGGTGTTCTTTCATCTCCTTGTTGTTCTTTATGTCCGACAGGATTTGCTCCAAAACTGACTTTATATTCTTTAACTTTTGCATTGCCCGAAAGAAGGTACATTTTCTTCTCTGATTTCGTTACTAATACTGAGTCAATTTTTGTTTTTCCATAAACAAGAGTACAAAAAAGAAAAAAGAATATTGCAGTGAAAACGTATTTCATTTTATTTATTCACATTACATATGCAATACAAAAAACATAGACCTATTCCCACACACCGTGAATAACAGCACCACACGCAGGACAGTGACCATCATCCAACCTGTTTGCATCAATGGAAAAACCACGCCTTAAGATAACCGCAACGCCACACGATGGGCAAGTGGTATTTTCTCCGCCGCTTCCTGGTCTATTGCCCATATATACATACCTAAGCCCCGCAGCAAGGCCAATCTGCCTGGCCCTTTCAAGACATGCTGCCGTAGTCGGCAAACGATCTGTCATTTTATGGGTGGGATAAAATCCGGATACATGCCATGGAATGTTCACACTTACGCCGGCAAGAAAGTCTGCTATTTTCTGGAGTTGCTCATCGTCATCGTTGTGCCCTGGAATAACAAGGGTTGTCACCTCCACATGCACTTTTGCTTTATACATCACTTGTATGGACTCAAGAACAGGTTGTAATCGCCCGCCACAAATCTGTCTATAAAACGAATCACTAAAGCCCTTAAGATCTACGTTAATACCATCAAGATAAGGAATAAGAAGTGCCATTGCCTCTCTGCTCATAAATCCATTGGAGACAAAAATATTCTTTAGCCCCTTTTTGTGGGCAAGTTGCATACAATCGAGTGCAAATTCTACAAAAACAGTGGGTTCCACATAGGTATAACTAATGGATTTTGCCCCCTCTGCCAAGGCGGCGGTAACGACATCCTCTGCACTATGCGACGTACCGACAATGGTACCACGAGCACACTTCTCCACCTGGGAAATAGAATGGTTTTGGCAATGCAGACAGGAAAAGTTGCACCCCACCGTTGCAATGGAATAGGAGACGCTCCCGGGAAGTAAGTGAAAAAGGGGTTTCTTTTCTATGGGGTCACAATTCTTTGCAACAAGATACCCATACACAAGACTATAAAGGGTCCCTCCCTGGTTTTGCCTTACTCCACACCTGCCAAAATCTCCTTCCGCTATGGTGCAATAGTGGCTGCAGAGCAAACAATGAACGTTTTTATTCTTACCTTTATTATACAGTACTGCTTCGCGCATTTTTCTATTGTGTACCAACCTTTGGATATTGCTTGCAGCAAACAGGTGATCTGATAGTCGTATTTACAGGAAGAGCCTATTGCCAGGATCTACTTCTGGCCTGACACTAACTAAAAAAAACGGATAAAAAAAGCAACAACGGAACGACAACAAGAGATCACTCTGGACTCTCGCTTATCGCTTGCGGTGAGAAGATACCTGCTACAAACTGGCTGATTAAGGTCTGGGAGAGGTAACTTAGATGAAGGGATACGGTAAAAGAGTGTTTCCAGGTGCCATTTTTTCATGTGAATCCTCCAACACATACAGGAAAGAAACAAAAAGCACACTTCCTCCATGACAGGCCCACAGTAACACAAAAATAGAAACTACGCAAGCACCAAGCACCACATATTGCATTTTCGCACTTTACACATACCCTATGCTGTGCACCAAGTTATTCTATAGTATTTATTTTGTAGGACTTATTTCCCTTTTCGCTCTTTTTTTTGCCACATATTATTGATAAAGAGATAATGGGGCGAGAAACGATCTTTATAGCTCATGGCAGATATTTCTTTTAGGTAATAGCCAAGATAGAGATAGCCAATGCCCATATCCTGGCAAATATTTATCAGGCTTAAAATGTTAAGCACTCCTGGACTGCGTTTTTCCTCTTGCGGATCAAAGAAAAAGTAGACGGCGTTCATCCAATTTTCGCCAACATCCACGATACAATTCCCAATCAGTCGTTCCCCCACCCGGTAACGAACTTCCATCCCTGAGATAATCCGGTTAAGAAAAAAACCTTCATAGTAGGATCTGCCGCTATTCTTTTCCTTGGGGAAACGGGCTTTGAGAAACGATTCACAAAGGGCAACATTCTCCTCACTGGCCTCAATGGGAGCAAACTCTATACTCACATCTTCGTTCTTTTTCCACACTCGACGCTGATTTCTATTTGCCTGCATCTCCTGCACATGCAGACGGATAGGTATGCAGGAGATACAATCGGGACAGTGCATGGTGTAGAGGCAATTGCCATTCCGCCGATAGCCGGATGCTAAAAAAAGTTCCATAAGCCGTTCAGAAAGAGGGGAAAACAGCGCCTGGTAGAAGACGGCCTTATGGGGGAGCGCGTAAGGACAAGCCACCCCTATTTCAGTAAAAAACCGTGAAACTCTGGGTTTTAGCTGTTCAAATTCCCGTGCACATTGCACATCATACAAAGAAGTCAAACCAATACACCATCAGTCAATACTCACAATAATAGTGACTCCCTTTTATTTACACCAAGCCCTGATCCAACATCGCATTCACCACCTTTACAAAACCTGCGATATTGGCCCCTGCCACATAGTTTCCTGCAACTCCATACTGTTCACCGGCATCAACACACGTGTTGTGAATGGATTTCATAATCTGCTTCAAACGCTTATCCACTTCATCCCTAGGCCAAGACAGACGCATGGAATTCTGGGCCATTTCAAGACCGGAAACGGCAACGCCACCGGCATTGGCGGCTTTTCCCGGTGCATACAGCAGCTTATGATCCACAAAGAGGTCCACAGCTTCGGGAACCGAAGGCATATTGGCCCCTTCTGAAATAACAAAAACCCCATTTTCCACAAGATGCTTTCCATCCTGTCCATTAATCTCATTCTGGGTCGCACAGGGAAATGCACAATCCGCCTTATGATTCCACAGAGGATTGTATCCAAGGTTTGGATCAACAGGTACATAGGTAGAGTCTGGATAGCTTTCCACATACTCAGCAATGCGACCACGACGAATATTTTTTAATTGCTGGACAAAGGCCAATTTTTCACGGTCAATTCCCGATTCATCATAAATATATCCACTGGAATCAGAAAGGGTTATTACTTTTCCACCAAGATCGAGAAGCTTCTCTGTGGTGTACTGGGCCACATTTCCCGATCCAGAGACCAGGCAAGTTTTCCCCTCAAAGCTCTGATTTCTAGTGGCAAGCATTTCCGCTGCAAAATAAACCGTTCCATAGCCAGTTGCTTCAGGACGAATCAAACTTCCTCCCCAATTAAGGCTTTTCCCGGTAAGCACCCCGGTAAATTCATTGCGCAACTTCTTATACATCCCAAACAAAAAACCTATTTCCCTTGCGCCAACGCCAATATCCCCAGCCGGAACATCAGTATTGGGCCCAATATGCCTTGCCAATTCTGCCATAAAGGATTGACAAAAACGCATGACTTCCGCATCCGATTTTCCCTTGGGATCAAAATCAGAACCGCCTTTACCGCCTCCCATGGCAAGGGTGGTCAGGCTATTTTTAAACACCTGCTCAAAGGCAAGAAACTTAATAATTCCAATATTTACCGATGGGTGAAATCGCAAACCGCCCTTATATGGGCCGATTGCCGAGTTCATCTCCACTCGAAAACCACGATTCACATGGACCTGGCCATCATCATCCATCCAGGGCACTCGAAACATGATCACCCTTTCCGGCTCAGTCACCCGTTCCAATACTGCCTGCTGACGATATTCGGGATTACGCTCAAGTACCGGCCCAACGCTTTCCACTACCTCCTTCACGGCCTGATGAAATTCACGCTGTTCCGGATCTTTTTTCTCTATCAAACTGATAATCTCATCCATTATAACCTCCGTTTACCTTCTATTAGATTCAATCATTATTCCTTACATTTTTCTTCTTCCGGCAAATAGAGCACTGCCATCTCTTTTTTTCCATCACATTTCATTACAAATGGCCTTTTGAGGCGTATATGACGAACATACTCTCCATCCGCAAAATCTTCCTGCTCCATAAACCAGCTCCAATTGATACAGTCCTTCTCTTTGGATCCACTGCATTTACTTCCTTCCCGCACCGTTACGTAAGGGATACCAAGGGAGGTAATATTTTGAAAAAAATGGGACCCTTGCGATGGTTCTGCATTGAGCAAGTCATTCTGCAACTCAATAATAGCACCCACACCTGAAATATCTCGCCACTGCACCGGAACGCCAAGCCATGGATCAGCAGAGCCCCAACGTCCCGGACCAACAAGGAGATAAGAACGATTCGCAGCCTGCAGCCTGCCATTTACCCCATTTATTTCACTGGCGATATCGACGCTTTTTGCCGGATCAAAACTTTCCGGACGCACCAGAACAATATCTTGCATGGTTGCAAAACGGCCATGCCCCAAACAGGAACTTGAAAAACAAAAGCTCCGTTTCATATCACAATCGCCTATGCGTACATCACTTCGCTCGCCACCCGTAACCATGGGACGCATCTGCAAAAAGTAAAATTTTGATTCTTCGATATTTTTATGCAAGACAACCGCAAATTCAATTTCAATTTCACAGCCCAATCCACGTTTTGCAAACAGCAACAAGTCTTGGAGAATGGGAGCAAGGGGATACAAACCATGTTTGAGCACCCTGGCAAAACTCATCACCTTAGGACCAGGCATATCCGTATCGCGAATACGATCTTCCTCCGGGATGTACGTTGAGGCCAGCATACGAACGGGTTCTTCATCTTCTGCCTCCTGGACCGTTCGGTGCAGCAGGTTTGAATTGGTCTCATCAAAATGCTTGGTAAAGTTCATATCCAAGGCATAAAACTTGCGCTGACTGTTACGAAGTATGTCACTAACTGTTGAAAATTGAATAAGATGTTTTGGATGGGCAGGTGAAAAACGCAGGGAACGTTCCCCTTCGACAACCGTTTTTCCAATGCCAAGGGCAATATGACAGATCCCCTCTTCCGCCTTCATCTTTAAAATCGGATAGTAATTGTGCGACTGGGCGACTCCGGAGATGTGCGGATAAAAACTTTTCCCATGTTCCTTTCCCACAACCTGCTGGACAATCACGGCCATGGAGTCTTCCCGTCCCTGTTCCTGATTTCTGGAGTAGGCCCTTGGACTCTCAAACCAGGTGGAAGCATATACCAGTTTTATGGCGTTTTCCAGCTCCATACAGCGCACAGCAAATGAAGGATGATTATTGGCTAAAAAATAGGTGGAATAGAGCCCAGCGTAGGGCCTGAAATGTGCATCTTCCAAAAGACTTGAGGATCGTACCGAAAGGGGATAATTCACCTTAGAAAGAAAATCATGCAAATCTTCCAATAACCAGTCAGGAAGAGCAGCTGCCAAAAATTGTTCCGCTATCTCTTGGTCTTTTGCCCCTTTCTCAAGCCGTAGTTTATTGGACGCAATAAAGTCATCAAAGCCATCTGCCGTAATCACACAGGTGTTTGGCATGACCACATTATTGTCTCGTAAAGCGGGATAGCTGCCACGTGACTTTTGCAATTCCATCCATATAAAAGCAAGGCTTCTGGCCTTTCCCCCCATGGAACCATTGCCAATTTTGACAAACTCTATGATATCCGGGTCAAAGCGTTCCCGCGAATATTTAACCACTATACCCCGTTGACGGAGCTTTCGTAATGAATGCACAGTGGATACCAGAAAATCACGTAATGCTGCACTCTCTTGAATGCTATGCACATGATCCTTATGGAGTTTTGTGGCCAAAGCAACTTCAGCACGGGCCATTACCCAGTTAGAAAAATGGTTCCGTTCAGCATGATAACTAATTGACTCTGCAGGGATTTCTTTTAGTTTTTGCTCAAACTCAAACAGATTGGATGCCTGGTCGATGGGTTCTCCTACGGGGGTGCGAAAGACAAAATCGCCAAAACCAAGGTAGGTTAAGAAAAAATCATGGAGCTGCTCTTTCACCGATGGGGAATCTTTGTCGATAAAAACGGCGGGGATAGTCTCAGCAGGCCTTCTGTTTTCGGGCTCTGAGGAAAGTGCCAACATGGGAAGATCAGGTACCTCGGCCCGAATCTTTTGCAACAATCTAAGTCCGGCCTGTGGGTCAATTTGTCCCCGACGGGGAAATCGAACATCTGAGATTATGGCAAACACGTACGGTTTGTAAGCCTCATAGAGGGCCATGGCTTCTTCATAGTTGGTCGCCGAGAGGATTTTCGGTCTGGCCCGCATACGAAGAAGACGGTGGGATTCATTCAAACTTTCATCAAGCACCGCCTGCGTCTGGTGAACCACCTCATGGTAGATAAGGGGAAGAAAAAAAGAACGGTACACCGGAGAATCTTCAACAAGAATAATAACCCGTACCATGGCCCGTTGGGTGTCACTCTCCACATTCACATGATCTTCAAAATTTTTAATAACGGCCAGGAGAAGATCCGATTCACAGCACCAAAGATAGATATTATCCAGTGAATGGCACCTGACGTTTCCGGGAACCGGATAAATTCCCCGCAGGGAATGGGCCATCAGGACGATGTGCTGCTGCGGATGGATTTTTTTCACTTCCGTAGCAAAGGAAAAGGCATCCATACCTCCCACATTGGGCATGGTGATCACAAGCTGAAAAGTCTGGCGCTTTAAGCGTTCAATGGCCTCCTTACCGGAGGAAACAAGGCTAATACGGGGAGCACCACTAAGATTAAGCCCCAAGTAATCATTGGTTAACCGAGTGGCAAGGGACCCATCCTCTTCCAAAATAAACGCATCATAGGGCGAGGAAACCAATAAAATTTCCTGGACCTTAAAAGGCATCAATTCATAAAAGATTTTGAAATGAGGATCAAAATCGTGGGTCACCTGAGCTGTTTTATCACGCATAATTCCCCGCTAGTTCAATGACTACTTCATAAAACAAGCAATTCTACCACACCATACTAGCACAAAATTATACAGAAATTAAAAGGAATTACATCAAAAAATATGGTTTTTTTATTTAGTCAAGTAAAAGGCCAGCACTCTGTAACTGCTCTGGAGTGTTGATATTTTGCCAGCTTTTGGCAAGTTCTGCGGGAACCACCGGAGTGGTGATTGTTGCATACTTGGCAATTTGTGATATGCGAAACATTTTGGCCTGTGCCATTTCCTCAAAATAGTCCTTGGCCTTTGGTTCATAAAGGGCAAGCAAGGGCTCATAAAAGCCATCGCTTGTCAAACGCGGCACCGTGCCATGGGAACTTGGAGACCTTGAGCTTAGCAGCCACTGCAGGGCCGCTTTTTCTATATGGGGCATATCACAGGCAAGCAACAACCAGCAACATTTTGGCTGCCATCGCATGGCTGCCAAAATCCCTGTTAACGGCCCCTTCACCCCTTCTATGTCAGTGAGACGTTGTAGATGTGATACACTCTCGGGTATTTCACCCTTCCCGGATAACACAACTTCATCGACGTAAGGTGTAAGCAAGGAGCTTGTGTGTTCAACCCACGTCTTCCCTGTCGCATCTGTTATCAAATGTTTTGGCTGCCCCATTCTGGAACTGCGCCCACCGATCAATAAACAGGCTCGAACCTGCGGTGTTGTTTCTTGTTCCATTACCATCTATCAGACAAACAGTGGTTGGGTAGAGGGTGGAAGAATCCCGGCTAAACGGCCCCTTTGCAAAAAAGACTCTATTGCAGATTTTCCAGATACACCAAGATTTTTTGAAAAATCATTTACATAAAGACCCACATGGCTCTGCATTATCTCTTTTTCCATCTCCTGGGCGTTCTGCTGCATATAGGGAAGACACTGCTCGGGATGCGAATCAGCAAAAGCAATACTTGCCGCGATGGCCGCATCAATTAAAGAGAGGATATCCTTGCCAAGTGATCGTCTTGCGGCAATACAACCAAGGGGTATGGGATGCCCCGATGTCTCTTCCCACCACTCGCCAAGATCTTGCAAACAGACAAGCCCCTGTTCCTGGTAGGTAAACCGACTTTCATGGATAATCACTCCACAGTCGACCTCACAACCCTTTACAGCCTGCATAATAGTGTCAAAGCGCATTTCCACCAACTTCTCCGTTTGCGGAGAAAACATTCGAAACAACATATTGGCAGTGGTATAGGTACCGGGAATGGCAATGGTCGCAGTGGTAAGGTTTGCTGGATCAAAATCAGGACGGGCAACCAGCAGAGGCCCACATCCTCTACCAAGGGCAGAACCGGCCTGCAGGACACAATACTCATCCAACACATGACCAAGGGCATGAAAGGAAAGTTTTGTTACATCCAATTCTTTTGCAATGGCAAGGCGATTAAGGGTTTCCACATCTTCTAACAATGGGGCGTTAAAAGAGACCTTGGGCATCGCAATCTTTTGATGGGCAAGCCCATAAAAAATATAGGTGTCGTTTGGACAGGGAGAATATCCTATACTTAAATCCGTATTCATTTTGCAACCAATTCCTCAAGTACCAGCGCCGCACAAGCCGCACTCTTTTGAGATGCTTCTTTGAGCTTCCATTTGCGGGTGTCACGATCTTCAACATAATTTGAAATAGAGCGCATCTCAAGCAAAGGAAGTGAAAAAGCATCACACACCCTGGCCACCGCCGCACCTTCCATATTTTCACAAAGCGCCCCATACTGTTTCTGCAGCATCTCTCCTCGCTTATGGGTTGCACTTACTCCTGCCACCGTCACAAATGTTCCCTGAAAAAATTGTATATGCTCCTTTTGCAAAACCGCAGCAGCCCGTTGTAATAAAGTTCCATCAAGCGTATATGCTGATTTATGGATTAGTTCTTCCCCAAGGGGTGCTATACTGTCCTGGTAGCATATCCCAAAATCGCCAAAAAATTCTTTCTCTGCCAAACAGATATCAAGACATTTCGCCCCTTCCCCGGATGGTGGAAAATATGCCCCGGCAACGCCAATATGCAAAACCGCACTAAACTCCGCCCGTCTTTGTTCTAAAAAACGACTCAGACAAAGGGTTGTTTCCACCACCCCCACTCCAGTGACAAGGCTATCCCACCGCCCCTTCTTTGGCGCAATACGCTCAAGCAGGGGTTGTAGTTCAAATTCAGTTGCGCAAACAATAAGGATCATGGTAGGAGAGGAAGATTTTTGCTACTTTTTTAAGCGCTGACTCGTAAAAAATGGATACAAAGTAATACTCACTCTATACCGTACAACGCAAACATCATGCAACAGGATTTCTCCCTTGAGGCGTACAACTATACCCTCCCCCAAGAAAATATTGCGCAACATCCAACAACGAAGAGAGCACGTTCCCGTCTGCTTATGCTCGAACGAAACGCCAATACAGAGCGACATGGTATATTTGCTGATATCCTCTCCCTTTTTAGCAAAGGAGATTTACTGGTAATTAATAATACAAAGGTTTTCCCAGCAAGGTTATATGGAAATAAAGAGAGCGGTGGAAAGGTGGAAGTCTTTCTTCTCGCCTATCCTATGCCCGTAACAAGCACTGATACAAACAAAAAATATGCTGAAGTTATCTGTCTGATAAAAAGCTCCAAACGCCCTAAAGTGGACTCCACCCTGCAACTTGGCGAAGGTCTCCAGGCAAAAGTGTTGGAACTATTTCCAGATGGTAAGGTACGGATTTTGCTCTGTTACGACGCATCGTTAGATCTTGCAACAATTCTCAACAATTACGGACAGATTCCACTACCGCCCTATATCAGTCGAAAGGACGGAAGTACAGAGAAAGACCGCAGGCGATATCAAACGGTATACGCAAAGGAACAGGGAGCAGTGGCAGCACCCACCGCAGGGCTCCATTTTTCAGAAAAACTCCTGGAAGAAATAAAGGCCAAAGGAGTGGAAAGTGCCCAGATAACACTCCATGTTGGCCATGGCACATTTGCTCCGGTTCGCTGCAAAGACATCCGCGAACATCAAATCCACGAAGAGTACATTGCCATCTCCCAAAAGAGCGCCGATACGATTAACCGTTGCAAAGACAGAGGTGGTAAGATCTGGGCAGTGGGAACCACAAGTGTTCGTGCCATTGAATTTATGGCCCATGAAAACAATATTGTCCAGGCGGGTAGTGGCTGGTGCGACCTCTATATCCTGCCCGGATACACGTTTAAAGTGGTGGATAATCTTATCACCAACTTTCACCTTCCGGAATCATCACTGCTCTTTCTTGTTGCGGCCCTCTATGGTCGTGAGAGGCTTCTTGAAGTATATAAAGACGCCATTAATAAAGGATACCGTTTTTATTCCTATGGTGATGCCATGGTGATTTATTCGTAGTAACAAAATTCCCCTGTTTTCAGCAGCTTTAATTATGGTATATTCCATGGAGAAAAAAGCAGTATTTCAAAAATGAATCATCAACCGACCACTATCCACCTCTATTACCAAAAAAACAGCAGACAATGAGTGCAGTAACCAGAAAAATACTCTTTTTATTTTCCGGATTTTGTCTGATATTGCTTATTGGCACTTTGGGCTATTCCATTTTGGAAGGCTATGACCTGGCCAATGCCCTCTATCTTACCATCATCACTGTAGCCACGGTGGGATATGGTGATATGGTCCCGGTTACTCCGGGTGGCAAAATGCTGACGGTCCTTCTGGTCCTGATTGGCGTCAGTTTCGTTATGTATATTTTGGGTACCATTGTCGAAAATATGGTCGAGGGAGGTCTTCGTGAAATTCTGGGGCGACATAAAATGAAAAAGCAATTACAACAACTCTCTAACCACTACATTGTATGCGGTCATGGCCGCATCGGCTCCATTATCTGCGAAACGCTGCACGATAACAGGCGTCCCTTTGTGGTTATTGAACAGGATGAAAATGAAGTGCAGAATATTATTGAAAAGGGCTATCTCAAGATTGCCGGAGAGGCATATGATGATGATACCCTGGTCAAAGCCGGAATCGAGCGGGCAGCAGGGTTAATCGCAGTCGTCTCCTCCGATGCGGACAACGTCTTTATCACCCTTAGCGCCAAAGGGCTCAATCCGAATGTCAAGGTTCTGGCACGTTCCAGCGGGAGTGGTGGTGCTGAAATAAAGCTCAAAAGGGCCGGAGCGGACAAAGTTATCTCACCCTACTACATAGGTGGCAGACGAATGGCCCAGTTTATGATTCGTCCAAACGTCACCGATTTCATCGATCTTGCCATGTACACCTACGACATGGCCCTGCGGCTTGAAGAAATCCTGGTAACCCAAAATGCACCCATTAATGGGCTTTCCCTGCTGGAATCCAATCTCCGTCGAAAATACAATATTATTGTTATCGGGATCAAAAGTAAGGGGGAGAATATGCAGTTCAACCCCCAACCTGATGTGAAAATACAGGCCGATGATATCCTAATTGTTCTCGGTCAAGCCAGCCAAATCGCGGCATTGGAAAAAGAGATGCAGGGAGAATAACTGGGAGCATCATCCTTTTCCACACAATAACAGACTCTATATTAACTGGCAGTAGCGCAAGGACAGCCGCCACCACTTTTACAAGGCGGTGCTGCGGGGGGAGTAGTTTTCTTCTCTGTCGTTGCCGGTTTTTGCGAGGAATAACCATCAGCATACCAACCACCACCTTTTAGCTGAAAAGAACTCCTGGACATAATTTTTTTTACCGGACCACCACAATCCGGACACACCGACACCGGATCATCAGCCATCCGTTGCTGGATTTCATGTACTACTTCACAGGCGGGACATTCATATTCATAGACAGGCATCTAATACTCCTTATCCATTATTACCACGAAACACGTTTAGCAAATCTTCACTCTCCACATCTCTTACTTCGCACATACGCCGCATCAAGCAAAACGGCTAAATAAATAGTAGAAAGTAAGTCTCAATTCCACCGCTACTGTAATCCTTGTTTTTTCCTTGTCAACAGACAAAAATAGTTTCACGGCTTGACTTTTGCCTTTGTCGATATAGTATCAGTGAATTTCGCCAGGATATGGCACCATTAGGCGCTGTGTTGTACCAATGGCAGCAACTGCAAAACCCTGGTTGAGCACAATTTATCATTGAGATGCTGAAAAGGAAGAAATGATAGGAATTTTTGATTCAGGAATTGGTGGAATGACCGTTGCCCGCGCCGTGGAAACACTTCTTCCCCATCACCCCCTTATCTACTTTGGTGATATTGCCCGCACGCCTTATGGCCCCAAAAGTCCGGAAACTATTACAAATTATTCCATTCGCAACACCGAATTCCTTCTCGAAAAAGGTGCAAGCCTTATTATTATCGCCTGCAACTCCGCTTCATCGGTGGCTACCACGGTCCTTAGACAACGTTTTCAGGTACCCATTCTTGAGGTCATCAGTCCGGCGGTAAACAAGGTTGTTGCCAGTAGTAAAACAGGACGCATCGGAATTATCGGCACCAAAGCCACCGTAAAAAGTGGCATCTATCAACGAAAAATCCAGGACAAGAATAAAGACTTTAAGGTGTTTTCCGTCCCCTGTCCTCTTTTGGTGCCACTTGTGGAAGAGGGATGGCTCAATAAAAGGGAGACGAAAATGATTATCCGCTCCTATCTCCATCCCTTAAAAAACGAGCAAATAGACACCCTGGTCCTTGGTTGCACCCACTACCCTCTGCTTACCGACCTTATCCAGGCACGAATAGGAAAGCGTGTGCAACTTATTGATTCATCTATTGAAACGGCCCTCTATGCAAAAGATTTTTTACATAAACACCAAAATCTTGTTGCCATGGAGGAAAATGCCCGTAGAATCTATTACACATCTGATAGTACCGAAACCGCTAGAAACGTGGCCAAACGAATTTTCAACCGCCCTGTGGAGCTTATTGTCCCATGAAAAAAACACCTTTGAACCTATGGTTTTGTTTCCATGTTATTTGCCTGCTCCTTCTCTTTGCGGGCAACACTCTGGCAGAAACAGCCCTTGAAGCCACCACAAGATTACAGAACAGATACGACACCATAGAGTCCTTAACCTTTGATTTTGTGCAAAATACCAAGGGACAACTGGCAGGTCGGCCAAAGACCGGAAGGGGCCATGCCTATTTTGTCAAAAAGCCGCTTCCGGCAAAGATGCGCTGGGACTATTTTGATCCGGAAAAACAGGTGCTGGTCAGTGATGGGGTAACCTTTTCCATGTATTTTGAATCATTACAGCAGATGATTATTAATCCTGCCACCGCCCTTACAAAGGACCTCACTTACTCCTTTTTTACCGGGACAGGAAACTTGCTTGAAGATTTCACCATTACCGAGGCAGAGGACCAGATAACGACCCCTGAGACCAAAACAGTGGTGGCCAAACTCACCCCAAAGGCAAAGCAATCGCAGGTTGCCGCAATTACGCTTTGGATAACCGAGGACTCATTGATCAGGCGCATTGAGATCCGCGATCTCTTTGACACCATTACGGTCCTCAATTTTTCCAATTTACAGGTGAACACTTTGGACAGTGGCGATACTGCAATGCTAAGCAGGCTCTTTACCTTCACGCCGCCGGAAAACACAGAAATTATTCAACAGTGAGCCAACAACACGATACCACACCACTTTATATTGGCCTGGCTTCTATGCCCTGGTCAATATTCAACCGGCCTTCCATCCAACTCGGGGCCCTGAAGGGTTATCTAGACGGGAATAGTGCATACCAGACAGACTTGTTTCACCCTTACTTACACGTGGCAGCTTCTTTTGGCACAAAAGAGTACCATCAACTTGCCCTTAATAGCTGGGCGGGTGAGGCGCTTTATGTGCCTTTGCTTTTTCCTGATAGGCAAAAGTCTTCGGAAAAGCTCTTTTATCAGGAATGTAAAACGAACAAGGTATTAAAAAAGCTTCATTTCCCCACATGTGTAAACGCATTGCAACAAAGCGTGGACAGTTGGATAAAAGGTTTAGAACTGGATAAGTATTTGCTTTTTGGTTTTTCCATTTGCTTCAACCAGCTCTTATCCAGCCTCTATGCTGCAAAATGCATAAAAAAGATCCGCCCGGAACTTCCCATTGTGGTGGGCGGATCGGGCTGTGTGGGTGAGATAGGGACATCCCTTCTGCAACATTTCCCCCAAATTGATTATGTTATCAACGGCGAAGGGGAAGAACCCCTTTTACAACTGGCAGATAACATTGCGGCAAAACCATCCTCCACCGCCCTTGCAGAGACTATTCTCAACAAAAAAACTCCCTCAGCCCCCAGATGTAGTAAAGGGATAACGGATATTAACAGCCTGCCTTTTCCTGACTATACCCCCTACTTTCAGGAAATCCAGGATCACTTTCCAGGCAACAATTTTATCCCTGTTCTTCCGTTGGAATTTTCACGGGGCTGCTGGTGGAACAGATGTACGTTTTGCAACCTCAACCTCCAATGGCGCGGATATAGAAAGAAAAGTGCTACAAGGATGATAGAAGAGACCCAATATCTAATAAGAAAACATCGCTGCCTTGATTTTTGTTTCACCGACAATGCCCTCCCCCCAAAAGAAGCTGATATCTTTTTTGCCCATATGGCCAAAGAAAAGGTGGATTATGATTTTTTTGCAGAACTTCGTGTTGTCACCACTCCAGGCAAACTGCAACACTACAGACAAGGTGGTCTCAGCTCCATTCAGGTGGGCATTGAAGCACTCTCTTCATCCCTCCTTCAAAGGATGAATAAAGGAACGACATGCATTGAAAATATTGCGGCCATGCGTCAAAGTGCCGAGGCTGGAATAACGTTAGATGGGAACCTTATCTGCATGTTCCCAGGCAGCAGTAAGAGAGAAGTGGAAGAGACATTGGCAAACCTGGATTTTGTCCTCCCCTTCTCGCCACTTGCAGGCGCCTCATTTTTTTTGGGCCATGGCTCCCCTGTGGCAAAAGAGGCGAAAAAGTATCACATCTTGGCCATAACCCAACATCCCAAAAACAAAAAGCTGTTTCCTCAAGAATTATTGAAAGGCATGACCATGCTCCTCAAAGGATATCGAGGTGACCAGAAGAAGCAGGAGCAACTCTGGAAACCGGTCTACCAAAAAATCAGACAATGGCAGCACTTCCATAGCAACCGTAAGAACCAAGGACCAGCACTCAGCTACCGTGATGGCGGTGCCTTCCTTCTTATTCGCCAAGAACAGTTACAAGGTCCGGTATTGCACCATCGACTGCAGGGGACTTCTCGGAAAATTTATCTCTTTTGTCGTGGCATTCAGGATTTCAAAAGCATAAAAAAGACCTTCCCCAAAGTGAGCAGTCCTGCGCTACGTCAATTTTTACATGATCTTAGTGATAAAAAACTCCTCTTTCAGGAGGATGATCGTTTTCTTGCTCTTGCGATCAATCCCCGTAACGTATCGTAACATGGATCTCTTTTTACAAACCTGGGGCGGGGGGATGTACCTGCTTAATAAAATGTTTTTGGCCATTGCGGAAGGAAAACAAAGCGCATGGAAAAGAAACATTAAGATTATCGGCTGGATAGTGTATATTTTGGGAGTGCCTGCATGGGTCATACTCTTGGCACTAAAAAATGACTGGATAGCGGCTTCCATTGAATTTGGCGGAGTTCCGGCCATGTTGTTTGGGCTATACACCGTTTATACGGATACAACACAGCCAAATAAACTTTTTGATACGGTGACATCCCTTTTCACAATCGGCTCCATCATCATTGGAGTCGCTTTGAGTGTCTACACGCACCATGGAATCACTTCACTTCACCAACTGCTTGAACTGGGGGTGATGATAGGATTTCTCCTGGGAAGCTATTTTATGGCCAAAGGCAGACAATACGGATGGATTTTCTTTATGATTATGAACGCAAGCATGGGAACATTAATGCTATTGCAGCATAAACCAATCTTAGCGAACCAGCAGCTTGTCTCGCTCTGTTTTGTACTATACGGGTACACGATGGCAGTGAAAAACAGCATTACTCCAAAATAAACCAACGGCCCGCTTTGCAATTGAGTTACTGATTTTGATGTGGTATTGCTAATAATTGTAATATGACAACAAAATATATGACCATTAAATTTGAACTGGAAAAGCTCTTTTCACGCCCCGTTGACTTGGTAATGCCCAACGCTTTGAAAAATAACCGGTTAAAAGAATATATGTTTTCTAAAACAAAACAATTGTATGCAGCATGACCCATTAGTATGTATTGAAGATGCCCTCAAGGCATGTGAGCTAATAGCAGAATTTACTTTAGGAAATTCAAAAAAAGTCGATAGCATCCCCCGTAGATAGAGATAAAAAGAACAAATAGATCCCCTTTAATTTCGCTGCCAGGTAAGAATAGGAGCCACCTCACGCCATCAGGTTATGCTACGGCTTCCCATAAAGGTTTAGCTTTATCGATCCGGGCCTTCCGTTTCGGATTATGCATAATAGTCCAGATATCGATCCGCCTCTGCAGGTTCAACCAGAAGTCAGCAGTAGTGCCAAGCACCTTTGCCAGCAGCAAGGCGGTATCCACCGTCACCGCCCTTTTACCAGTACATAGTTCATTCACTGTCTTGCGGCTGACGCCCATGGCCTTGGCCAGATTTCCCTGGGTCAGACCAAGTGGCACCAGGTATTCTTCTGTTATCATTTCGCCGACACTGACCGGCTGTCGTTTTGTAATTATCATATCCCTACCTCACATTATCTATAATCATGGTTGTCGAGATAGACATCATCTGCTTCACCCTGTGTTGCATCCCACTTGAAAACCAGACGCCATTGGCGATTGATTCTTATTGAATATTTCCCTTGCAACGGTCCGGTCAACTTCTCAAAATGATTACTTGGCGGACTTCTCAAATCCAAATCACAAGTCGCATCGTCAAGGAGCTGCATTTTTCTGAACAATCTGTTTTCAATGCTTGCTGGAATTTTTTTATTATGACAGTCATCAATAAAAAATTTCCTGAGCCATTTATAACGAAACCCTGCTATCATAGTTACATTGTAACGCTCATGGTTACTTAGGTCAAGGAGAAGGATCACATGTGCAATGATCAAGGTAAGATCCTGTCTGCTCACCTTGAGTGATCTACATACCCCTGGTTTTGGTAAACTGGATAGTCTGTATCATTCCCTATATATAGTTACGCAACAATTCCTAACAGCCAGACAGTTTTCTTTCATAGGTTAAGTGATGACGTGATGATGATTACAGCCGGCTACAAAGGCCGCGCATGGAATCTTCTGTTACGCCGCATCGAGCCAAAAATAAAAAACCCACTTTGACTTCACGACAAAATCCACATAAACTAGACATTAGTTGATCGGCAACATGGCACGGGAATAAATTTGATGGATTTCCTTTATTGATACCTTGAATCACACAATGTTTTTGACTGGTCTAAATACCAACACCTTTTAATCTTAACACATTGAAATCAAAAATAGATACAGATTTAGAAAACAATAGAATTATCCTGCATTTTGTCCCGATAATAAGGAAAAAAGACCTGATCAATTTTTATACTGACGTTCGTTTCATTTGCGCTGACCTCAAGCCAGGGTTCAACGTCATCGCAAACTTTTCCCAAACAAAATTTTTGTATGTAAACAGTCTACCTGTTTTCCGGAAAATTTTTGCTTTTATTCTGTCGAGCAATAGTGGAGAAATAATTCGAGTCATTCAGGATAATCGCATTATCAGCAAACAATTGCTCAATCTTTCCTTACGAATTCCAGATTATATCCCAATTTATGCCCCGACCATAGAAGAGGCTGAGGCTAAAATAAAAAGGCCCCAAAGACGCAACGGTCTTCGCTTTAATTTTTTGCAACACCCAGTAGAGATTTCTATTGAAGGACAAAAATATAATGGAACTATCATGAATATTTCAACAAGCGGCAGTGCAATTATGGTAAATAACCTAAAGCCTAAATTACAAACCTTTGTCGAAATCAAATTGAAGTTAACTGACCAGAAAAAACAGTCGAATAATTTTATTATTAAATCAAAAGTGGTTAGGGTTGAAAGCGATTCATTTGCTGTTTCTTTTGTAGACCTCGATAAAGCAAGTAAAAATAAACTTTGGAATTGTATAATTACTTGCGGCAGTTAACCTGAGCAATAAGCAATTCGCACTACAATGCAACAGAGCCGTTCATTGACATAAAAACTCTTTCCATTCAGCCTTGATTTTACGTTAGGTAAATCATATTCTATTTTTCCCTATGGAACAAATTCGTAAAGTAAAAAGAGCAAATTGGGAAATCAAATTGAAAGAGAAGTGAAGAACCACTTGGCTCCAACGGGAAGCCACGACCTCGTTACAGCATAACACATGGAAAACTTCTCCTGGATTTTCCGAAGCTGACCAACGAGAACTTTCCCCCGGCATTTTATAAATTGTTTTCTTGCAATTTACAGAATTTCTTTTTTAGTATGTCTTCCTTCTACCAGTTGTTACTCTCTACTGTTGGGTATATACTCTGGCAGAAAACAAATATCACGAAAACAACATTATACGTTTTAAACACAGGAATGACACCATGAGTGACAGTTTTGCAGAACTCTTTCAGGAAAGCGAATCAAAATCCTTACGCCGGCTCAAGCGAGGTGAAAAAATATGTGCCACCATCGTGGGATTTGACAGTGAGAGCGTATTTTTAGATATCGGGGGGAAAAGTGAAGGTGTCCTCCAGGCTTCGGAAATGATGAATGAAGAGAAGGAGCTCACTGCAACTATCGGAGACGTTATAGATGTATATTTTTTGCAGGCAAAAAATGGGGAGCAGCTTTTTACCATCTCCATTGGCTCTGGTAAAAACAGTGCGCATTTGGAAGAGGCCTATCGCAGCCAAATTCCTGTTACAGGAACGGTCACTGAAGAGATAAAAGGTGGTTTTAGAATTACCCTTGGTGGTTCCATAAGGGCGTTTTGTCCCTATTCACAAATGGGCCTCAGGCGTGTGGAAGATGCCACCACCGAATACCTTGAAAAACAGATGCAGTTTCTTATCACCCGTTTTGAAGAAAAT
Source organism: Desulfocapsaceae bacterium (assembly GCA_050291935.1). Taxonomy (GTDB): domain Bacteria; phylum Desulfobacterota; class Desulfobulbia; order Desulfobulbales; family Desulfocapsaceae; genus Desulfocapsa. The sequence goes on from JBNKKR010000010.1 coordinate 58,975, forward strand.
GGGCGTAATATTGTTGTTTCTGCCCGGGCAATCCTTGAGCAAGAACGGGAAGAACAAAAAGAAAAATTGAAAGAAACACTGGCAGAGGGACAAACAGTTACGGGGGAAATTACCTCCATCCGCGATTTTGGAGCCTTTGTTGATCTTGGTGGTGTGGATGGCTTGGTGCCCATCTCTGAAATTGGCTGGAGCCGGGTGGACAACATCAAAGATTTTTACGGTATTGGTCAATCGGTTACCGTGCTTATCAAAAAACTTGACTGGGACACAGACCGGATTACCCTCAGCATCAAAGAAACCCTTGAAGACCCGTGGGAAAGCGCCGTTGCCAAGCTTTCCAGTGGCACAACCCTCACCGGACGTGTGGTCCGTCTTGCACCCTTTGGCGCATTTGTAAATATTACCGAAGGTGTTGATGGGTTAGTGCATATTTCTAAGCTGGGTAAGGGACGTCGCATCCACCATCCACGTGAAGTCCTCGAAGAGGGGCAGGAAATAGAAGTGCAGGTGGAAAGTATTGACAGCGTTGAAAAACGAATAAGCCTTACCCCCTCCGACTATGAAAGCCCCGAGAATGAGCAAAAAAAAGAAGAAAAAAGGGTAAAAGAATTTAAAAATAAAACAAAGGAAGAAACCGGCAAAAGCCTTGGAACATTGGGGGATCTGCTGCAGGCTAAATTAGCTGAAAAATCCTAAAGGCAACTTTACTTATTTTGTTTGCAGACGCTGCCGCGACATCTCAAAGAGGATCACACCCGCCGCCACTGAACTGTTTAAAGAATCCAGCTTCCCCTCCATGGGGATGGACAGCAGCACATCGCACTGTTTTCGTACCAGTGGCCGAATACCTGTGCCTTCGCTGCCCACCACGATACACGCCGGAACCGTAAGATCCACTGTATAGAGGGACTTCGCATCACCATCTTTTATGGCGCCAAAAACCCATGCGCCTGCACTTTTGAGGGCTTGCAAAGCTTGACTAAGATTGCTGACCTGACAGATATCGATATGGGACATGGCACCGGCAGCCGACTTGGCAGCCGTACCGCCTAAAGGAGCTGAACGTTCACGGGTAAGCAACACGCCATTAACCCCTGAGGCATGGGCCGAACGGATAATGGCGCCTATATTATGCGGGTCCTGCAAGGTATCAAGAACTATCAGTCTGGGAGATTCACCAAGCTGTACCAGATTTTTAAATTTATCCACCAGCTCATCAAAGGGAAGAAGAGTCGTTTGACTCATCCTGGCCACCACCCCCTGATGTCTTACCTGTGAGGCACCCTCCCCCACCAGACGCAGTGCCGCCACAAAGTGTACCTTGATCCCTGCAGCCCGAGCTCGTTCAATGATCTCTTCTCGTTTGCCTCCCCTTCGATCCTTGACCAGAATAAGCTCACTGATACGATCACTCTCCTGCTCTAAGGCCTCAAATACCGGATGAATCCCCCAGAGCAGATCATCGCTAAGACGCAGTTTGCGCTCATTATTTCTGGTCTGTGGTCCCTTTTTGGTATGGCGCTGTTTTATACCTTTCACGTCGCTGTTTCCAGGATAACCGGAACTCCACTGCTAAGCCTTCTACTGCGGCAACGCTCGGCGATGATTATGGATTGCATGGCCAACACCGCGTCCTCAAGGAGATCATTCACCACCAAGTACTGATACCTGGAAATCGCCTGCATCTCCTTTGCCGCATTTTGCAGACGAAGACCAATGGTTGCTTCCGAATCAGTCTCCCTCCCTCGCAGACGCTTTTCAAGTTCTGATAGTGAGGGAGGAGCCACAAAGATGGAAACCGGGGAAAAAGAGGGGTCTTTTGCTACTATTGCTGCCCCCTGCACATCAATATCAAGAAAAACATCCTCTCCGTTTTGCAGCTTGGCAGCAACCGCCTCCCGGCTGGTACCGTAATAGTTTCCATGGACCTCCGCCCACTCAATAAATTGATCAGCAGCACGCATTGCCATAAATTGTTCCTGATCCACAAAGTGATAGTCCACACCATCCTGTTCCCCACTTCTTGGCTCTCTTGTGGTGTGTGACACCGAGAAACCAAGCCCCGGCATTGTATCCATAACCCTGCGTAATATGGTGGTTTTCCCGCAACCTGACGGAGCCGACAAAATATACAACTGTCCGGATATACTCATTTTTTACCCTCTTCAGCCTTTGCTTCCTGAATATGAGGTGCAAGCTGGGTTGCCGCTAGCCGCTGACTGATGGTATCTGGCTGAATGGAGGAGAGAACCACATGGGCAGAATCCATTACCAAAATGGAACGGGTGCGTCTGCCCTCTGTAACATCGATCAGTTTCCCTGCACCTTTGGCAATCTCTTTTAATTTTCTGGCAGGAGAAGAACCGGTATTGACCACAGCAATAATCCGCTCAGCCATCACCGTGTTCCCAAAACCTACATTGATAAGCTGCATCGCAACACTCCACAATTACTCAATATTTTGCACCTGCTCTCGTATCTTTTCAAGCTCCGCCTTAAGTCCAACGGTGAGATGGGCAATATCTGCATCATTAATTTTTGAGGCCATGGTATTGACTTCACGTAGAAACTCCTGCAGTAAAAAATCAATTTTTCTGCCGGTGGCCTCCTCACTCTCTAAAAAGGCACGAAATTGACCGATATGACTCTGCAGCCGGACAATCTCTTCGGTAACATCAGTCTTATCAGCCAACACCGCCACCTCCTGCGCCAAACGCTGTTCATCAAGGGAAACGGTATCGAGTAACTTCTGCAGACGTTCCTCAAGTTTTACCTTTCTTTCCTGTAACAGTTCAGGGACACGCGTTTCGATCCCTTGCACCACTTGCTCAAACTGCACGAGCCGCTCACTAAGATCAAGGGCCATGGTTTCCCCCTCTTCGCTCCGCATTGTGTCACAAACATCAAGTGCAGCGAGCAGGGCCTTTTCCATATGGGGCCAAACATCATCAAGCTCTTCACTCTTCTGATTTAATACCAAAACATCGGGGTAGGAGGCGATATGGGAAAGGGTGGTATTATTTGAAATATTCAACGTTGTTGCAAGCTTTTGCAAAGCATCCTGATAGGTAAGGGCAAGACCGCTGTTTGCTTCAACCTCCTGCAAATCGGAAAAATCACCCGTTACACAGAGTGCCACATCCACTCGCCCCCGGACCAATACCGTTGCCAGGGTTTTCCGTACACGTTCCTCAAGCCCGGCATATCCTTTTGGCAACCGTATCTTAAGATCAAGGTAGCGATGGTTGACACAGCGGATCTCCACTGTCCATCGTCTGCCTTTTGCCTCCGCCTCGCCACGACCAAAACCGGTCATACTCTTACAGACCATTTTTTCTTCCTAAACTCTTTTTAAAGGGTTTTAAATGCCGTTTCCACATTCTCTTCGCCATGTAAAACGGCAAGGAGCTCATCACAGCTCACGGTTGCCGTTCCCACCTTGGCAACGACCACCCCGGCTGCGATATTGGCAAGTGCTGCCGCCCGCGCAAAGGAGGCCCCGGTGGAAAGTCCCAGGGCCAGGGCGGCAATAACCGTATCTCCAGCACCTGTTACATCAAAAACTTCCCGGGCGGTGGTGGGAATGGAGACCAGTGGTTTTTCCTTCTCAAGAAGGGCCATCCCATGCTCACCACGGGTGATAAGCACCGCCTGACAAGACACCTTATTAATAAGAATAGTAGCCGCCTCTTGCAGGCTGGCATCGGAATCAATTGTGACCCCTGACAGCTTTTCAGCTTCCATCTGATTGGGGGTAATAAGGGTGCAACCGTAAAAACGTTCCGGTCTGCCAGGTTTTGGATCCACAACAACCGGAATATCCTTACCGGACACGTCTTTCACCTCCTGAACTCTGGACAAGAGCCTCCCCATCAGCTCTTCACCAATCACACCTTTAAAATAGTCCGAGATAATTACAGCATCAAAATCTTGCAAATTCTCTTCTATATATGTGTTCATCCTGGCAATGGTATCCGCAGACGGTGGACCCGCCTGTTCCCGGTCAAAACGAACAACCTGCTGCCGTTGGGCAAGTACCCTGGTTTTAACCGTGGTGGGCCGTTTTCCCGTCACCAACGCCTCACTTGATGCGCCAAGGGCAGCCAGGAGCTCTCGCAAACGCTCGCCCATCTCATCGGCACCGACAATACCGCACAACACCGCCTCCCCGCCAAGGGAAAAGATATTGTTCAGCACATTGGCCCCACCTCCCAGCAGATATTCTTCTCTGTTTACATGTACCACCGGGACAGGGGCTTCAGGAGATATCCTGTTCACTGAACCATGGACAAAATGATCAACGATAATATCGCCAACCACCAATATCCGCTTTCCGCGTATTGTATCTACCAGTTGTTCAAGCTCAAGACTCATGACGCAAGCTCCACCCAGCGCTCAGCCATTCGTTCACAGGCAAACACCAACGATTCTATATCAAGGTAATCCATAACCTTTTCATCAAACAGGACTTTCACTTTGGCCGGGAAATTATCCTCTTTTTCCTCATCCCAGAAAAGGACATAGAGGGGCAAACGGGGCAACACCGAGATAAAAAAAGCAGCACTGCAACTCTGTTCCGGATTTGCATCAATAACAGCACCCATACCACCGGCCTGAGCTTTCATAAGCTCCGTTTTCCCGGTAAAAAAGCTTGCAAGCCGCTCTTCGCAATACACCCGCAGGGTACGCACTTTGGAGATTGAATTTGGTAACGATTCCATCCCCACCCACTTGTGCAACGGTTTCTCCCCTCCGCCAAAATCCACATAGTTATACAGTAAAATTTGATCCCTTGGATCTTCAATTTCCTGGCCGGCAATGGTAACACTCCCATGACAGAGCACCACCTCACGTCCTAAATAACTAAGGAGAAGACAATCATCTTCATCTCCTGACCAGCGGCAACCTATATTTCCGGCCAATGACTGAAAATCGACGCTGCTTGTCTTCTTTTTAAGATAGGCCACCAGTGCCATATCCTTTTCATCGAGGAGTTTTTCAACACCGGAAAGCCCGTCTTTACCATGGGAAGCTCCCGAAAACTCATCCCCCAAATCCGCCCTATTGATATAGGGACATTTTTCCGGCTGCTCACCACCTTTGGTGACGGCGGCAGCAAAAGCTAGACAGGCGGGATATCCACACTCTCCGCAATTATTTTTGGGAGTAAATTTTAAAAATTCAAGTGGTTGCATAGATGACACATTATAAATACAAAAAAAAATGCCCAGGACAGATCCTGGACATCTTTAAACAACGACGCACATCTTACAAGATTTATTTCATACGTGCATCAAGTTCTTTGGTTATCAGCTCGGTGAGATCAACACTGGCATCCGTGTACAACACAGCAATTTTTGAGTCAAGGATCAGTGAATAGCCCTCTTTGGAACCATAATCGTTCACCACGGTCTGCAACATTTTCAAAATGGGTTCCAGCTCTTTATCCTGTAACTGCTTCAGCTCAAGCTTTGCATCTTCGCTCTTGACCTGCAACTCGCGTTGCTTCAGTTGCAGAGCCCGAACCTTCTCAGCCTTTTTATCCTTACTCCAGGCTGAGCTCTTTTTCTCTATTTCGTCTTTTAAGGCAATCAGCTCTTCCTGCTCAACCTTAAATTTCTCCTGCAACTCATTCATCCGCTTCTCGAAACCGGCCTTTGCCTTTTTACCGGCGCTTGACAGAAGAACAACTTTTTGGATATTTAACACACCTATTTTTTGGGTATCAGCCATTACGCTAGCAACATTCACCGTTGCCCCAGCAAACATAACAAGACAAACAATCACCATTAAACGTTTTAACATGTACTCTACTCCTGTTCGTTTTTTAAAAACTTATCCAGATACAACCTTTTCTTATTCTACTTAACAACAAAATCATCCCTTCTGTTCTGCGCCCAGACCATTTCATCCTGCCCATGAACAAGTATCTTTTCTTCGCCAAGACTCACAGTGAAAATTCGACTCCTATCAATACCTAAAGATACCAAATAGTTTTTAGCACTCAAGGCCCTTTTTTCACCAAGCGCAAGATTATATTCCCTTGTTCCTCTGGGATCACAGTTCCCTTCGATACGGATCGCCACTTCACCCTGCTCTTTTAAGAAATCCGCATTGACCTTCATTCTGGACCGCTGATCCGGTCGAATCGAGTAATCATCAAAAGAGAAATACACCGGAAGCATTGGTCCCGTGGTCCTCCCCTCTAAAATACCAATGGGAGTAGACTCAAGGGATTCTTCCTGACCAAATGCTTCAGGATCAGGAGGGGGAATTAAAGACTGTCCTTCTTCTTTTTTGCTGCTACAAGACGAGAACAGCAAGACGGTACTTAACAAAACAATGCTAAAAACGCTGTGATACCATTTATTCATGCTTTCCTCCTATAAGGAAAAGTCTGTCCCTCCCACAAGACATTGCCAAGAGTCTACTTTTTTTTTTAAGAAAATACCAGACGTTTTCCCATAGCCATGATAAAGTCTTCAAGAGGTACTTTTAAAATCAATACAGGCGATCCGCTTTTTAACCACGTGCTACTATTTTACAACCATGGAACTCAATACGCTCAAAGACACTCCCCTTGATCTCAATGAATTAGTTGCCACAAACCAGTTTGGTTCCTTTTTTGGTGTTTCGCAAACAGTTTTCGATGATGTCTGGAACAAACTCACCGACTCTAACAATAATTCTGTTGTCTATATTTCCATGGAAATAGGTGCTGACCCCGACGTCTTCCACCCTCTAAAACAGAAGTTGATGGCAATGGAGAAAACCGACTCCAAAAATAAAAATATCAAACGCCATCTGAAAAAATTGTTCCAGGGCCCTGAGAAAATTCCCTGTTACGGAGGAGGACTGGGAGTACTTGCTGGAGATACCTTAAAGAGTTTTGCCGATTGCCGTATCCCCGTGGTGGCAGTAAGCCTCTTATACCGCCAGGGCTATTTTTCTCAGATTGTTGACTCTAAACTTGGACAAATCTCGCAAATTGTTGATTGGCATCCGGAACAAACACCGGGGCTTTATCTCCTTCAGGATCCTCAACAGCCTGGAACACCACTGCAGATTCAAGTGCCATTTTTCAACGAATATGACCACGAAACCGTTGCTTCGGCCCATGTTTGGATGAAAATGGAGATCAATCACAGCCTGGATTTTTTTGTACCGGAAATTTTACTTGATTTTTCTCTGCCGGACAACCCTGCTCCCATTATTGACGCCGCAGGCCAGCTCTACAACTCGCAGTCATCGATGATCAAGGCAACCCAACGGAGGATGCTTGGTACCGGCATCCTGCCTGTTCTCGATGCCCTTGGCATCACCTCGAAAACACTGCATCTCAACGAACAGCATGGGGTAGTGGTGGCATTGCAGCTTATTGCCGAAGAATTGATAAAGACCCTTAAACATAACGATTTCACCAAAGCAAGTGATGCGCAAATTGAACAAGCCGCTGAAACAGCAGCCAAAAGGCTGGTATACACCATCCACACCCCGGTCAAGGCGGGACACGATAGGTTTAATAAGTCCGTATATGCAGGAATCAGCCACGAATCTTGCCGTCATATTCTGGAGCTGTTAGCAAACGACGAAGATGCGCCCCACTCCTATAATTTTACAACCTTTGCCATGCGCGTCAATCGCGCGGCAAACAGTGTCAGCAGACTACACAGAGACGTAACCCATAAACAATTCCCTAAATTTGCAAATAAAATCACCGCCATCACCAATGGTGTCCACCATTTAACCTGGATCAGCGATGCCCGCGCAGAACTCTTTGATTCTTTTACCGAGCTACGGGGGTGGCGCAGTGACCCGGGTGTTTTACATAATGCCATAACACTTAAGGAAAACGGAAGATTTCGCACATATCTCCAACGAGCCTGGAAACAGGATTCCATAGCATTGTACGACTATGTCAATGATATGCTGCTGGAGCATAGGAACCAAATGACCAGCACCTGGATTGATCCACCAAACTACTATTCAAATATTATTGATAACAGCAATAGGCTCTCGGCGGAGGTCTTCACCGTTGGGTTTGCCAGGCGATTCTCCACCTATAAAAGAGCGGATCTTATCTTTGACAATATCGATATCCTGTGTAAAATCGCAACAGATAACAACTGGCCCATCAACTTTTTCTTTTCGGGAAAAGCCCATCCAGCCGATGAACCTGGAAAAGCGGTCATCAGAATGATCCTCAACTATCAGCAGGAACTTTACGAAAAGAGCAATAACCTGATTAACCTGATCTTTATCCCCAACTACGACATGCATATTGCTAAAATGATGGTGGCAGGGGTGCATGTGTGGCTGAACAACCCCAAACGTCCACTGGAAGCTTCTGGTACCAGTGGCATGAAAGCAGCGCTCAATGGTGTCCCCAACCTCTCCATCATGGACGGATGGTGGGTCGAAGGATATCATAATGGCAGGACCGGTTGGAAATTTGGCTATGAAGGACCTGTTGAAGAAGCCGATCTCTCGGAATCTCCAGAGGCACTGTTGTATGCCGAGGATTCTGCCTCCTTTTATAAGGTCCTCCCGTCTGTTTTAGAAGAGTTTTACGCCAAAGAATCCAATACCGCATTTCTTGACAAGGCCATACTCAATATCAGTAAAAATGTTCCCATTTTTAACACCCACCGAATGGCCGCAGAGTACCTTAGCAAATATGACCTGCAACTTCCAAAAGTACAGCAGGACATTATGGATGGCTTTTCTAAACTTTATAACTCCAATGCCTAATGCCTCTTTTATACAAGATACAAGTAAAATTGCAGGCCGGCAGATTTTGATTGGAAGATTTCTTTGAATGCAGTAGATTTCCTTCGATTACCGACAATAACCAACGATTTCTTCTGGAGAAAATACCATGGCAAAAGCTCACATTAGCGCAACCAATGCCACAAACAAAACAATCCGCGCAATAGATCGTAAACGTGAGAGGGAGCGTCGATTTATTTTAAAGAAAGCCAAGGAAAATGCGGAAGAATTTGCAACACGCCTGACCCAGCGCCTCACTGATCGAGAAATAATCGAAGTCAATTCATTACAAACCATACGTGAAGTATTTGCAAAACAACTCCAGCAACTTGCTTCCATGGATGAATTTGATATTCAGATGAAGGTGGCACCAAACCGAACACTCATACCCGACCCAAATATCGTCAGCTTATATATCACCCAGTACATCATTGAAGATTTAATTAATAATCCTGCCGTTGAAGACATCTTTGGTGAGGATATTGACGTGTATCGAGCAGTGGATTCCATCTTTAAAGTCCTGCGCCCGCCCCAGTGATCCACCCATCGGAACAACCATCACTGGTTTTTGCCGATAAAAGCGGTACCATTTCCGACTTCCCGGAACTGTACGCTGCCGGAATGAGTGCTGGCACCTTTTCACTCCCAGCACTGGAAGATTTTATTCCATTACCTGAAGGGAGCGAGCTTTTTGTGCTCCCTGGCCGTTTTCCGGTGGGTATCTTTCCCAAAAACCACGACCCACTTCTGGTGGAAGAAGATCCCTTTGGCTCAGGCATTCCGGTTCAGGCGGTGGCAGCCTTTATGTCCCCTGCCCATACCGCAATCTTCAACAGTGCTTACCAAACCGGTAAAAAAGCTCCCCATTTGCCACTGTTTGCCTATACCGCCGTCGGCTGGCATAAAGGGCAATTCTGGACCACAGCATTTCGCAGTGATAACGATATCCGGCAGGATGCCAATCAGTTTGATCAACAGACAATTAATAAAAAAACCATACTGCAACTGGAACGTCACAAAAATAACAGGCTTATTCAGCACCTTGGGAAATGTTGTTTGACTTACGGTTGCCCCGCTGCCAGAAATTATTTTTTGACTCGCTTTGAAGCTCCCCTCCCCACCTCTCCAACCTGCAATGCCAGATGTATTGGATGTATATCCCTGCAAACTTCAGGAAAATGTTCGGCCACTCAGGATAGAATCCAATTTGTCCCAACAGCAAGTGAGATATGCGAAGTTGCAATTCCCCATTTAGAAAAAGTGGCAAATGGAATTGTCAGTTTCGGACAAGGCTGTGAGGGGGAACCATTGCTCCAGGCGGATACCATTGGCAAAGCCATTAGCAATATACGTAAAAAAACAAGTCGCGGGACCATTAATCTCAATTCAAATGCCAGCAAACCAAAAGCCGTACAAGAGCTTGCAAAATGTGGTCTAAACAGCATCCGGGTAAGCCTTAATTCTGCCCAAGAGAGCCTGCACAAACGATACTATCGGCCACGGGGCTTTACTTTTCACGATGTATGTCGCTCCATTAGCGTTATGAAGGAGGCGGGTGGTTTTGTCTCCCTCAACTACTTTATTCTGCCAGGAGTTACCGATTCAGTACCTGAATATCAGGCATTACGCACACTGCTCAGCACCTACAAACCAGATCGTATCCAATTACGTAACTTAAATATGGACCCCGAATGGTATTTGCGTAAGGTGTATAAAGAACAAGACACCCAACCAATGGGTATACGACACTGGCTTACCCAAATAAAAAAAGAATTTCCTAAATTACAGCTTGGCTATTACAACCCCTCAATAAACTAGCAACGAGCACACTTCCTCTCGTTATTACTTTAAAAAAAATGAGTGTCCATTCATTTTTCTGCCCTTCACAACATTTTTTCCTTGAATTCTACTAAAGATGATCTATCCTATATGATTGGGAATGATTACCATCATTGTCAGAAAAAGAATATTACGTGAGACGACCGTCGCGTTTCTTTGCAAGAGAGGATTCGCCCAGATGACGGTTGTTAGAATATTATTGTAGAGAGAGGGCACCATGCAACTTAACCCCCAGATGCGTTTGACCACGCAACGTCAGATTATCCTTGAAGAACTTGGGAAAGTGAAAACACATCCCACGGCCAATGAAGTATACGATATGGTTCGTAAGCGTTTACCACGCATTGGCCTTGGTACCGTATACAGAAACCTTGAGCTGATGTCTGAGAGCGGTATTATCTTAAAACTTGAAGTTGGTGGCACCCAGAAACGATTTGATGCAACCATAGATCCTCATTACCATATTCGCTGCCTGATCTGTGGCAGGGTCAATGACATAGAAGTTCCGGTGATGGATGAGATCAACAGAGCAGCAGAAACCGCCAGCAACTATCAGGTACTTGGCCACCATATTGAATTTTCAGGAATTTGCAGCGAGTGTAGCGCAAAAGAGCAAGGTGATATGCCAAGCTAATTTGCTTCCAACAAACACCCCAAAAAGAAGGCTCACCGGAGGCATCAACCCGGTGGGCCTTTTTTATTCTATAGAGGAGCAAATACTACTTTACAAAAGCGACGTTTTCCAACTTTTACCAAAAGCTCACCACTCGGTGCCACATTGGTAGCTACATCGCTCACCTTTTCACCGCCCAAAGAAACCGCATTCTGTTTTATCATACGTCGCCCATCGGAGGTGGACTTCACCATTTCAAGATCAACCAACAGTTGCGGAAGCCAGATTTCTTTATCACTGCTTATTGTAATTTCTGGAATATCATCAGGTACGCCACCTTTCTGAAAAACCTGGGCAAAATTGTCCTCCGCCTGTTGTGCCGCTTCTTTGGAATGAAAACGCGCCGTCAGTTCCCTTGCAAGTTTCTGTTTCACTTCTTTGGGATGAATTTTGCCCTCTTCCATATCATTTTTTAGGGCCGCAATTTCTCCGCTGCTTAAATCGCTGAGTAGATCAAAATAACGAAACATAAGTTCATCTGAGGCGGAGAGCACCTTGCCGTAAATATCGTTGGCAGGCTCGGCAACACCGATATAATTCCCCAGCGACTTACTCATTTTATTGACCCCATCAAGCCCTTCAAGAAGGGGTAAGGTCATGACAACCTGCGGTTCCTGGCCCCTTGATCGTTGCAGATCTCTCCCCATCAGCAGATTAAAGAGTTGATCAGTACCTCCAAGTTCCACATCAGCCTTAAGGGCGACAGAGTCATAACCCTGGATAAGGGGATACATAAATTCATGGATGGATATGGGGTTTCCCTCACGAAAACGCACTTTAAAATCTTCCCGCTCAAGCATCCTCGCCACCGTAAGTTCAGAAGCCAGGCGAATCATATCAAAAGAATCAAGTTCCCCTAACCATTGCGAGTTAAAAACAACTTCCGTCTTTTCGGCATCAAGGACTTTAAAGACCTGCTCTTTATAGCTCTCTGCATTTTTGGCAACATCTTCTCTGGTCAGGGCCTTCCTCGTCTCAGATTTTCCTGTGGGATCACCAATCATCCCGGTAAAATCACCGATTAAAAACAATACCTGATGTCCAAGATCCTGAAAGTGCTTCAATTTTTGCAACAAAACGGTATGGCCGAGATGGAGATCCGGAGCGGTGGGATCAAACCCTGCTTTCACCCGCAACGGCACACCAGTTTCTGCCGATTTTTTTAATTTCTTGACCAGTTCATCATGACCAATACAGTCAACAACACCCCTTTCCAACAGGGCCACTTGTTCTTCAATGGGTAGCATTACTTTTCAATATTTGTTTAGTTTAATCCCTTCTGGGTGTTTTATTTCGCGTACTGCACTGCCCTGGTCTCACGAATCACGGTAACCCGTATCTGACCAGGATAGGTAAGCTTTTCTTCAATGGATTTTGCAATATCCTGGCTTAACAGAGTTGCCTCACCATCTTTAACCTTTTGTGAGTCAACAATGATTCTAAGATCTCGTCCAGCCTGGATGGCGTACGATTTTTCCACACCGTCAAAAGCGCTGGCAATGGCCTCCAAGTCCTCCAAACGCTTCACATAGGACTGCAGCATCTCCTTCCTCGCCCCAGGCCTTGCACCTGATAGAGCGTCGGCCGATTGCACCAGCACATCAAGAACCGATTGTGGCGGTTCATCTTCGTGATGCGCCCCTATGGCGTAAACGACTTCTTCCGTCTCGCCATACTTCCTGGCCAGATCCCTACCAATAATGGCATGGGAGCCTTCCACCTCATGATCCACCGCTTTGCCAATATCATGCAATAGACCGGCACGTTTGGCAATTTTAACATCGATACCGAGTTCGGCAGCCATAATACCGCAGAGAAACGCCACTTCCAGGGAGTGCTGCAAGACATTTTGCCCATAACTTGTCCGATATTTCAAGCGACCAAGAATATTGATAAGATCAACATGAACCCCGTGGGCACCAACATCAAAGGTAGCCTGTTCGCCGGCCTCTTTCATCACCACTTCAAGCTCTTTTGTTACCTTTTCAACGACCTCTTCAATGCGAGCAGGATGGATTCGGCCATCGGTAATAAGTTGCATCAATGCAAGACGGGCAACCTCACGGCGTACCGGGTTAAATCCAGAAAGAATAACTGCTTCGGGAGTATCATCAATAATAATGTCAATGCCGGTGGCTGCCTCAATGGCCCTGATGTTACGCCCTTCGCGGCCAATGATTCTCCCCTTCATTTCATCGTTGGGCAGAGGTACCATGGACACGGTTTTATCAGCCACATAATCCCCGGCATATCTTGAGATAGCCAGGGCCAGGATATTCTTCCCCTTACGATCGGCCTCCATCTTCATCTCGTTTTCAATACGCGCCAAACGTTTTGCCGCATTCATCCGAGCTTCAGATTCGAGGGACTCCATTAACATCTTTTTGGCTTCTTCCTGAGAGACACCGGAGATCTTTTCCAGCTGGTAGCGTTGCTTGCCGACAAGAAGCTCTATTTCCTTATTTTTCTCAGAAATTGCATCTCGTTGAGTCTCAATTTCAGCAACTATTCGCTCTTGTTCATCCTTACGCTTGTCAAATGCACGCCACTCCTTCTTCAAAGCACTCTTCTTCTGCCCCAGACGACCGATCTCTTCCTTAAGATCTTCCTTTTCTTTTCGAATCTCTTCTGCAGCAAGTTGCTTCTGTTTATATGCCTCCTCCTTTGCCCGTAAAAGATTTTCCTTTTTAATTTGATTAGCTTGAGAAATAGCTTCCTCAATAATCTTCTTCCCTTGGGCATTTATATCGGCTTCGTGACCCTCCACAAAACGTTTACGCAAAAATACGCCACCAAGACAACCAGCCACGAGGCCCGCCACGACATACGCCACAATTTGAAAACCCATATACTCCCCCCCCTACGACAGCGGGACAGGACAAAACAATGAAATGAAAGAAAACAACCAAGGAAGAGATTAGGGGGCATACCGTACGTAAACAACCTCAATATGCAACCACAAGCTATAAAGCATTTCACAAAACAGTAAATAACATCTTATCCATCACCGCAGTTGTCCTTGCCATACAACCGACAGAGTCTTGCAGCAACCACCACCGATGACAGACGCTAGGCCAGCATAGCGCCTTAACAGAAATCTCTCATCTTTTGAAAAATAGTAAATGATCTGCAAGACACGAAGATGCTCTTTATACCACCAGGGCACTCTTTTTAGGTTGCACCTTCGGTGGTGTACGTTTCGTTTGAGCAGACAAGCTGCTCAACTCAGCTTCACATACTTTAACATTGTAAAATTACTTACACTATTAAATCGACCGCACAAGAACCGGTCGTTATTTCCTTTTTCGCCATCCTTAAAAATTTCATTCCTGTTTTGTATAATCCCACAGGATAGTTCCATTCATTTATGGGGTTATACTATTACCTCATCCCCAAAATGTTCAGAATATAAAAACAGAAACCGTATAATCCTCATACCGTTTCTGAGAAAAATTAAATCCCCCAACCTGCCGTGTTCCCAGGAACGTAGAACCTATAATAATAGGTGGGCAGGCCCATAACCCCGTCAGAAAATTCGCCGAAACGATCTCTCTTAATGAGCCAGAGGGGCTGACCTCTTTCTGAGAGTTGGCTCAACAACACTGAAAATCACCAACAGGCCAGGGAAAATGCTAACCCGTTCTCGCATAACATAGCAAACTTTTTAAGAAACGAAAACAGAATAACCCATATCATGTGTTTTTGTATCACAAGACCATACGCTTCCTTTGGAGATGTCAACCAGTAACAAAGCTACTTCTCCATATCCAATCCGGCAGCAATCTCTCCACCAAGTTTGAGCAAACGGGCATTGGTATCTTGCCTATATCTTGCAAATTCTTTTTTTAGTTCAACATATCGAGACGCAATATTTAAACTAGCAAGCACGGCTACCTTGCCAACAGGGATCGAACCAGCAGCGGAAGCACCTCCATTTTCCATCACAAGATCTTTTACCATCTGGATAATTTCATCCACCTCTTCTTCCGGTGCGGCCGTGTAAAAGGCAAACTGCTGGCCTATGAGCTCAAAACGGACTAGTCGTTCCAAGTAATCCTCCAGAAAACACTTTACTGTCCAGAAGCCTCTGCACTAAACAAGTTCCCCTGTATCGCAACATCTTTTTTCTCTTCCACCGGTGTAGGCTCATCGTCATGGGAAAGCTCTTCCTCGTCTTGTTCAGGCCTATTCGCCTCATTGCTGTCAGCCTGTTCCCACTCTTCAATTTTACCAATCAAGCTATTCACCCTCGAAGAGATCTCTCCCCGTTCTTCTTTCATGGCTGTCAGATTTTCCTCAAGGCCGGCAATGGTGTTATCACGCCGATCAATCCGCTCCAGCAATACCCGGTTTTCATTTTTTAAAACAGAAAATTTTTCCAATAGAGTGGATACAAAACCTTCAAGTTTTGCCAATTCACTTTCTTCAGTCATATTGTAAACTCCGCTTTATTCTAAATATATGTAAGTTGAAAAACAACAGGAGAACATCCACTTGCTCACAAAGCATAACAGATTAAACCACCACAAATGCACCTCCTCCAAGGAGCGATTATACCTTTGATTCCTATTTTTGCAAGGATTCAGCCCTGGAATAGCTCCACCCCTTGGGTGATTGATTTTCATAGGGCATAAGACCGTGGAATGGAGCCGGGTTTCCATCAAAAACCAGGGGGAGAAAATATTTATCTCCTTCCCACATGGGAAGATGGTCAAGCTCGGATAACTCCTTCCAGGAAAGATCGCCCTCTTCATTGCTTGTTTTAGGTGTTCCGCTAAACGAGTGTACCAAAAAAATAAAACCGAACCAGTCTTCACCATTTTTACCAAAACCAGGCCAGCTTATGGTACCACGTAGTTCATTCTCTTCAATTGTAATCCCCGCCTCTTCAAACACCTCACGAGCGACACAGGAAAAAATATCTTCACCGGCCTCCATTTTTCCACCAAGACCGTTATATTTCCCCAAATGCTGATCTTCTTCCCGCTTATTTCGATGGACCAACAGTACTTTTTGCTTGTCTGCTGAGAGGATAAATGCCAAAGTAGCCAAGATAGGTCTATACATCCATTACTCCTTATGATTAAATATGATAAGAGATTGATATTTAACGATCAGTAACATTGTTTCGAAGAAATTACAGTAGAGTTTTCACGCTTACAAGAGTTACAAATCATTTTGACACCTGACATTCTTCACCAAAAATGCGTTACCAGGATCGCTGCGTCGATCAGCCGTTCTCTTCCGGTATTGATCATATGCTGGTTACTACTCTTTACTGTAACTAAGCCAGCCTGGGCCAAGCCCTTTCCCAGATACACCAGTATTGAAAATAATGTCCGCTTTTGGGAATCAATCTACGCAGATTATTCCACCAGTGAGGCGGTTGTTCACGACTCCGACGACCTAAGAATCATTTATGACGTAATCCCTATCCTCAGCCATAGGCTTCCAGGAGCATCTAAAATAAACAAGCCCCTCTTGAGCAATGTGGAAAAAAAATATAGTACCATCCTTACCCGTTTGGCCAAAGGAGCAAAGCCACAAAACAAAGAAGAACAGCGGGTGGTTTCCCTCTTTGGCAAAAACGACAGAAAACGATTCCAGCAAGCAGCAACAAATGTTCGGATCCAGATCGGCCAGAAAGACCGGTTTTTGGAAGGAGTCATCCGATCAGGAGCATATATAAAGCAGATAAAAACGATCTTCCGCAAGAAAGGTTTGCCTGAGGATCTTGCCTACCTTCCCCATGTGGAATCTTCATTTAACATAAAGGCCTATTCCAAGTTTGGTGCTTCCGGTATCTGGCAATTTACCCGAACAACAGGAAAGCAATATCTTACCATCAACTATGTCATTGATGAACGGCAGGATCCATTACTTGCAAGTGAGGCAGCAGCGACTTTTCTGCAAGAGAACTACAAGACCCTTAAAAGCTGGCCCCTTGCCATAACGGCATATAATTATGGCCGCGCAGGAATGTACCGAGCACAACAAGCCCATGGTAATTACGAAGCAATTTTTAACCATTACCGACAGGGGCATTTCAAGTTTGCATCAAGAAATTTTTATTCTGAATTTCTAGCAGCAATAGATGTCGCTAAAAAGCTGGAACGTGATCCTTCCCTGCAACTGGATAAACCACAGGCGCGCCTCCATGTGACGCTTCCGGCATTTATTACCGCCCGGGATATTTGTCAACATTTCAATATATCCATGGCCGAGCTGAAACGATTTAACCCGGCACTGAGACAGCCTGTGTTAAAGGGAAAAAAACACATCCCAAAAGGATACACCCTGCACCTTGAAAATACGAAGAAAAATCAAAAGCTTCTCTCTTCCGTCCCCGCTCACTTTTACCATAGCAAACAAAAACCGACACACTTTTATCGTGTGCAACGAGGTGATACCGCAAGTGGCATTGCGAAAAAATTCAAGATTAGTTTACGGGCACTGATGCAGGCAAATAACCTCAACCGAAACGGTTCCATTTTTGCCGGCCAAAATTTACGTATTCCCACTCCCCCATCCAGTACTGCCCAGCGCACCACTGTCACTTATAAACAGCAAAAGCAGACTAAAATTCCCAAGCTTTTAAAAAAAGAAAAAAACAAAACCGTTCACCAAAATATGCAAGCCACCAGTGGTGTGGTCCTGGGTGAACTCGGAGTGCGTAAAATCACTCATAAGTCCGGCATACGAACAGGAACAATCACTGTACTTCCCGAAGAATCAGTTGAGTTACTGGCAGACTGGCTGCAAGTACAGCCTGCAAGCCTTCGAAAACTAAATGGTTTGTCGAAAAACCAACTCCTCTACCCCGACGAGTCAATACAAGTCCCTTTACACAAGGTACAAGCTAAACATTTTGCAGAAAAACGATTTGACTTTCACCTTGAAACTGAAGAAGATTTCTTTGAGGCCTATGCGATAGTAGGCGTCCAGCCATATACGGTACAATCTGGAGATACGGTTTGGGAAATTTGCAGGAAAAAGTTTGACCTTCCCCTATGGCTGTTGAAAAAATATAATACAAACTTAAAGGTGAGTAAGCTGCAACCTTCTCAGCAATTGACAATACCGATTGTCAAAAGCATTTAAGGCTTGTATCGCCCATAAAACAAAACGGAGCAAACACCATATGGACATTTCCAAACGTATAGCAGAAATGAAGCAACAACCCGGATTTAAAGAGAATGTAGGTATGATTCTTATCCACAACGGCACCGTGCGAGCATGGTCTAGAGTGGAGAATAAAAAAGAGGTCATAGCCCTTGAGGTACGTCCTGATCTTGAAAAGATTGAGGCCATCAGGCAGGAATTTTTGCAGCGCGAGGGAATTTTTGACATTGTGGCAGAGGCATTATCGGGGCGATTTCAACCGGGTGAGGACCTTCTCTATCTTATCGTTGCCGGCGATATCCGTGAAAATATAAAACCTGTCCTCTCTGAGTTGCTTGACCGGGTCAAGGCAGAGGCGATCAGCAAGAAGGAAATAATGGCAGACTAACCACCCCCATACGAGGTCACGTTATGCCCGTTGCAAAAAAACTCATCCGAAAATTTAAAGACGAACGAACCCTTCCCCATGTGGTAACCTCTCTCTCCGGTCTTATTGCCGATGAAGAGTCCACCATGAAGGATTTTGAAGATGTTATCAAGATGGATCCAACGCTGGTGGTGCGTCTGCTCCGTTTGGTCAACTCTCCATTTTATGGCCTTTCCCAGCGTGTCGACTCTATCAGTAGAGCCGTTGCCTATCTGGGAATGAAAAACCTGCATAATATGGCGGTGACGGATGCCCTAAAGGGTATTTTCAACGATCAGGTATCCTCCAAGGTGTTTTCAAGGGAAAAACTCTGGTTACACTGCGCTGCCGTTTCCATTTGTGCCAAAATGGTTGCCGAACGGATCTTTGAAGCCAACGGTGATGACGCATACCTTTGCGGGATCCTCCATGACTTTGGTCTTATTGTGGAATCGCAAGTGGAACCGGAAAAATTCTTTGCCACCTGCGAAGCCTGCGTGAATGGTGGCCAATTGATTGAATGTGAACAAAAGTTTCTTGGCACAGATCATTGTGAAATCGGCTACTTAATGACTCTGGAATGGGAGATGCCCAAAACGCTGCAGGTAGCTATTCGCGACCATCACCTTCAAGGAAACGACTACCCGCCGGAAAGCTTAACCAGTATAATTCAAATTGCTGAATATATCACCGGACAGATGGGGCACACATCGATGGAAAACGTGACCTGCGAGCTCCCCACCCACCTGGTAACACATATGCAGGAAAACATGGATGAATACAAGGTGCTAATAGATGATTTACCGGAAGAAATGAGCAAAGCCCAAGACCTTTACGGTAACTAAGTGAGTCCCCCCACACCCTATTACAAAAGAGAGAGCACCATGGCCGCAAGCTTTGCAATATTTGACAGTGTCACTTCTTATCAAAAAGAAATAGAAGAGCTCCTCAGCCTGCTCCAGGAAAATGCACCAGCAGCACCCTGCTTTATAATTGACCATAACGACAAACGTTATAGTTTAGTCGAAGTGGAACAATTTCCCGATAAGGACTGCATCAAAAAACTGACGGCCCTTTCAAGGGAAGAAAATAATGTGGGAACAGTAGTCAAAGAGGGTGGTGATTGGTCAGCAATAGCGCTCCTCGAGATTCAAGCTACGCTCTTCTTTGCATCTGATATACACGCTCCTCTTTTTTCTCTGGCCTGCACATATTTTAGTAGCAAACAGCAGGTCGTCACTGCCCAAAAAAAATTAGATATTCAGAAAAAACAGTTTGATAGAAAGTTTTCAGTACTTGAAAAAAAATATCAGGCAACCCTTGAAGAAAACGAGAAAAGTTACCGTATAATCCAGGAGCATCAGGAGAATTACTCAAAAACCCTGCAAACAGAGATCGAAAAACAGACCAAGGAGCTACGAAAATCAAAGGCAGCCGCCGAGGCAGCTTCTGTTGCCAAAAGTCAATTTCTGGCTTCCATGAGTCATGAAATCCGAACCCCGATGAACGGGGTTATCGGTTTTACCGAGATGCTTTTGGCCACCTCTTTGGACGAGGAACAACGAGACAGTGCTGAAACCATAAAACGCAGTGGAGAAGCACTTCTTGGTCTGATTAACGATATCCTTGATTTTTCAAAGGTTGAAGCCGGGCAAATGAGCCTGGAATATATAGACTTTGACCCGGAAATTACCGCCCATGACGTATGCGAGTTAATTCGTCCGCGTGTGGCGGGCAAACCCATTGAAGTATTGTGCCGGATCGACGACAATCTGCCGGCAAACATCAGTGGTGATCCCGGAAGATTCAGACAGGTTCTGGTGAATTTACTTGGTAATTCAGCAAAATTTACCGAAAAAGGAGAACTTGAGCTTACCATCAATGTGGAGGAAGAGGATGAGAAGAATATCACCCTCCACTGCCTTATCCGTGATACCGGTATCGGCATAGCAGCTGATAAATGTGAAACAATCTTTGAGGCATTCAAGCAGGAGGACGGCAGCACCACCAGGAAATATGGGGGTACCGGCCTTGGTCTCTCCATTTGTCGTAAAATAGCTGGCCTTATGGAAGGCAAAGTGTGGGCCGAAAGCGTGCAAGGTGAAGGGACAACCTTCCACTTTATCGCCAAAATGCGAAAATCCACCATCTCCCATGCAAGAAAACTCAGCCAACTGGATCTTAAAGGAACAAAAATGCTCATCGTTGACGACAACAAGGCAAACAACGATATCATTGAGCATATCCTGACCAAAGCAGGGATCGATGTCACCGCATTGCTTGATGAAACGACGGTGATGGATACCCTTGAGGCGGCAGAAAAGCGAAATGAACCTTTTGATCTAATCATCATCGACCTGCGAATGCCAACCATATCAGGTTTTGACTTGGCCCGGATGATTCGAAATTCCGATCTTAAGTCAAAAACGATTCCCTTTCTTGCCTACACGTCATCCACCGAAAAGCTTGCCAGTAAATGTAAAGAGGCAGGGTTTTCAGCATTTTTAAGTAAACCTGCAAGACGCTCCATCCTGCTACGAACGCTATCCAGGACCTTAGGCCATGGCAGCGATGACAGTGAAAACACACAACAGCCAGAGCTCGTCACCCAATATTCGGTCCGTGAAGAAATTAAACAGTCCGTATCCATTCTGCTGGCTGAAGATAATCTTGTGAACCAGAAGTTGGCCACCATGATCCTCACCAAAGCGGGTTACAGTGTTGATGTTGCTGAAAATGGCAAAATAGCAGTTGAGATGCTTACGCAAAATCCTGAAAAATACGATACCATCCTTATGGATGTGCAAATGCCTGAAATGGATGGTCTTGAAGCCACCAGGCAGATCAGACAGCTGGGGCATACAGATATTCCCATCCTGGCCATGACCGCCAATGCCATGAAGGGGGATCGTGAATGCTGTCTTGAAGCGGGGATGAATGACTACATCTCCAAACCGATCAAGCGAGATATTGTTTTTAATATGCTGGAAAAATGGTTATATTCCAGGACATAATCACGACGATCCTCATTCAATACAATGCTGGGTTTAAACAGCATATCTGCAACACGATTGCCTGTAAGGCCAATCCATAACAATATCATGAGCTCACAAACACTTCGGCCATCGTTGTTCAGCCGTTTCTTAGACTGGGCAAACAACCCGGTACAGACAGATACATGGCTCCTTAAGAAACTGCACATACTATTCAGGATTCTGATAATCACCTGCAAGGAATTTGCAGGCAACGAACTCAATATTCGAGCCAGTGCTTTAACCTATACCATTTTACTCTCTTTAGTTCCCATGCTGGCATTGAGTACCGCCGTAGTAAAAGGCCTTGGGGGAGATAACCAACTACGTACTGCTGTCTTTAGCTATATTGATACCCTTGACCAAACCACTCCCCTTGCCACTGCGGGCTTGAGCAACTTGCCAATGGTCCACCAGGATCCAGCTCCAACAGCGCTTGCAAAGGAGAAAGATGAAAATTCACCCACTGAGCAGTTTCGGGAAGTGGCAGAACAAATTTTTAACTATGTGGACCGCACCAACTTTGCCGCCCTTGGTACCATAGGTGTTCTTGGCGTGTTATTAAGTGCAATCCTCGTACTGAGTAATATCGAGATGTCCATGAACACCATCTGGCATGTACAGGCCGGAAGATCACTTTTGCGAAAGGTCACCGACTATTTGACCCTCCTTATCCTCCTTCCCATCTCCATCAATCTTGGCTTTGTGGCCAATACGGTTTTAAAAAATGACAACATCCTCTTAAACCTTATGTCATTTCTCCCAAGCGCCTGGGTACAGACCGCTCTTCTCCTGTTGGCGCCTCTCTCTTTTATCGTACTTACCTTTTTTGTAATGTATATTTTTTTCCCTAACACGAAAGTAAAAACCAGGCCGGCATTGATTGGGGCATCTTTTGCTGGAACACTCTGGTTTATCACCCAAAATTTCTATATTGGGCTGCAAATCGGGGTCTCAAAATACAATGCAATTTACGGCTCCTTTGCCACCCTTCCCCTTTTTCTGGTCTGGATGTTCGTGGGGTGGGTTTTTATTTTACTGGGCGCACAGATCGCCTTTGCCTGCCAAAAACATGGCAGCTACCAATTACGTAAACTGAACAGTTCTCCCATGGAAATGTTAAGCGCTGCCTATGATATCCTTGTTATCTGTATACAGGCGTATGATAACAAAGAAAAACTACGAAAAAAACAGCTCCCTGCCCGTTGTCCCACCTATTCGGCTGAGCTGCTTTTTCTCTGTCTGCAAAAACTCGTCGACGCAGATATCCTCCTGCTTTCAAAAAAAGAACGCATTCTGCCGGGCGCCCCTTCTGAAAAAATTGTCTACCACGAAATCATCTCTGCAATTTTAGGAGATAATTTCCCCCATACAGCAGGTGGAGCCAAAGCAGCAAAACTGCTCCATAGCGCAGAAAAGATCTTTGATAGCAAACTGTTAGCCCCAGAACCCAGCAGTCCACGCACCTAACCCGCATTTCTTGTGAACATTGTGTCGATTGTAAGAGACACCAGAAAAAGAAATCCATTTTTTCCTTGCAAAAATACTTTTGAAAAACTATATCATATAGGAATAGTTATTTACATTAAAATATTTTATTTAATTCAGGAGTATTACAATGGCTAAATTTTCTTGTACCGTATGCGGTTATGTCCACGAGGGTGATTCAGCACCGGAAAAATGTCCACAATGTGGAGCCACCCAAGACAAGTTCAAAGAGCAACTTGAAGGTGCTATGACCTGGGCTGACGAGCACGTAATCGGTGTTGCCAAAGGCGTTGATGCGGAGATCCTCGAAGGACTACGGGCAAACTTTACCGGTGAATGTACCGAAGTTGGTATGTATCTTGCCATGAGCAGACAAGCAGACCGTGAAGGTTATCCAGAGGTTGCAGAGGCATACAAACGCATTGCCTGGGAAGAGGCCGAGCATGCCTCTAAATTTGCTGAAATGCTGGGTGAAGTTGTAGTTGCTTCCACCAAAGAAAACCTTGAAGCACGTGTTGCAGCCGAGCACGGCGCCTGCCAGGGAAAGAAAGATATCGCAGTTGCAGCTAAAAAAGCCAATCTTGATGCCATCCATGATACCGTTCATGAGATGTGTAAAGATGAAGCCCGCCATGGAATGGCATTTAAAGGACTTCTTGATCGCTACTTTAGCTAAATCGCAAGAACTCTTTTTTCAACAAATGCACAAAGGCCGCCTTCGGGTGGCCTTTTGTTTTAGGACGCCCCATGCATATAAAAGATGCCTTACAACAGCGACGATCCGTTCGTGCTTTTCTGCAAAAAGCGGTTGAACCAGAAAAAATAGAAGCCATTCTCCAGGCTGCCAGCTACACGCCTTCCGGGGCCAATATGCAACCATGGTTAGTTGCAGTGGTCACCGGAGAGACCAAAAAGATATTGCAAGCTGCCATTGAAGATAGTTTTAGAAATAACAAAAAAGAAACCAGTGATTACCAGTACTACCCAACGCATTGGAAGAATCCATTCAAAAAAAGAAGGGTACATTGCGGGCGTCAGATGTATCAAGCCCTGAACATTGAAAGAAAAGATTCAGAAAAACGTTTCGATCAATGGGCAGCCAACTACCGAGCCTTTGATGCACCGGTTATGTTCCTCTTTTTCCTCGACGCCTCCATGGAAGCCGGAGCATTTATTGATACCGGAATGTTTCTCCAATCCATCATGCTAAGCGCCCTTGAACATGGCCTGGCCACCTGCCCCCAGGCATCTCTTTCTGAATATCCAACAACCATCAAAAAAACACTTGGCTACCCGGCAGATGCAACACTGGTTTGTGGAATGGCCTTGGGGTATGAAGATAAAGGGGCAGCAGTCAACAGCTACCGAACTCCTCGCGAAGCGGTTTCTTCATTTACCAGATTTTATAAGTAACACCTGGTAGTTAAATTGAGCTGACCACTCCCGAGCGTTTCAAAAGTCAGCGCTCTTCTTTGGGAGGCTGTCCCCAGAACTTGCCAAAACAAAATACGACGCCGGACCTACTATCAAGAGCTGGAAGTGGTGGCTGTTAACTAAACACACTTGTTCATCTTTTTTTATATAATATTACACCACGTTACTGGTCTTACTTGTCGTGGTAGGATTGAGACGTATTCCCTCAATATCAGTTCTGATTTTTTTAAAAAGGATTCTGAAATTTGAAGAACATGATTGAGCGCATTCCCTTTTGCCCCCATAGCTCTTTCAATATTTCATCTCGTTCAACCTTTTTTTTTGCATTTGCTTATTCATATTCAGCCTCGTTCGGGATACACGTGGCAGTATTTATCAGCCTACACAAAAGGTGTGTCTTGTGGGATAGTCTTTTATTTTGCAAAGAGTTCTTGGAGAAGACTTATTACTCTTTCTTGAGTACTTGTACTTATAGCTCCCAATTTTTTCACAAGGCGTTTTCGATCAACTGTTCTGATTTGATCTAACACTACTTGTCCCTTTTTTCCTTGGAATGTGCATGAAATTCTTGTCGGGTATTTTCGACCTTTTGTTGTCATGGGAGCAACAATAACAGTGGATATATGGTGATTCATTTCGTTTGGAGAAATGACAAGGCAAGGTCGTGTTTTTTGAATTTCATGACCAACAGTAGGATCCAGGTTAACAAGGAATACTTCGAATCGACTTATCACCATTCCCATTCCTCATTTTCCCATTCTGTATTTGCTGAATCAATGAGAATATCATCATGATTTTCTGCCATTTTTATAAATGACGATTCCCAATTTTTTCGAGGGCTTTTGGATGGCTTTATGATGAGTTCTTGGTTTACAACTTCAAGTTCAACTTCCTTATTAAACCCACATTGGTCCAAAATAGGTTTAGGGATTCTGACACCTTGAGAGTTACCAATTTTTATGATTGACGCTTTCATAAGATCCACCATTCGTTGAGATTCAATGCTTCATTGTTGTTACATTGTAATTACATTTCAAATGTGCGTCAATTGTTAAATGCCCAACATCCCAAGAGTCCATGGCTACGCGATTTTTGCGCCATATGCCTTGGCTCTCTCAGTGATAAAAGCTTTTGCCTCATCAGATAATCCATCCGTAGGCAATGTTATAAATTCACTTCCAGTAAACAACAACAGCCAGGCATTTTCAAAACGCCAAATCTGCTTTATTAACGACCACTGGATTTCTGAAGCACCAACATCAGAAGAAACTTTAAAGCTTTCCTCACTAAGTTCCAATGTTGCCTCGGGTATTTTCATTCGTCTAAGACGGCTGAGTGACCGCCTAAGATGAACAAAATACGATATCACCATTGTCGCAATGGCAATAACGACAAATGCTCCTATAAAACCAATAAACCACGAGCGATCACCAGCAAATGCTCGATAAATAACAAAAGCAGCAAGCAACAAAGACACAGATGGAAGGACAGGGCCAATATTTTTCCACCAATATCGACGTATTGCGTCCTTTATAAACTGCTCTGAATATTTAAGAGTTACTGGTTCCATTTCTTACAGGACATTATCGTAGCGCATCACCAGAGGACGATGCAAACAATAAGGTGAACCCTCGGGTTCGATTATTTTTGGTGTTTTTCCATGAAGGGCTGAAGTCGCGCTATTAACTTGGGTCGCTTCATTTGGGCTTCTTCCATTCTGATCTGGGCTCAACTTCTTACATCTATGTCAGGAATCACCAAATCTATTGCTATTGCGACCACACGAACCATCGATTCTTGATTTGGTCCGGGAGCATTATTTCGTCGCCGAGCATTTCATCCATTCCATATCCATACTTCATTGAGCATTCCAACATTGAAGCTATGCGGTCGCCGACTCGTAGCCGATACGTTTTAGGGCCCCCACCTCAGGCAGTCCGTGTTCAGCGACTAGTTGCAGGAATTTTTAATTCAAAAACGTGATGTTAACAAATGTTGGTTGTGTCTCAATGTATATAGTTTCGTGAATACCTTTTTCTTGATATCCAGAAAGATTGAATTCAACTTTTTTCGATTCACCAATTCCAACTGATGAACCACCCTTTGAGCCTCCTTTTAGAAAGTAACCTCTTATGGCCAACGTGCCAGTTTGTTCAATGTGGGTATTGTTTGTTAATTTAAAGGTCACACCACATTCCCAAAGTTTCTTTCGAAATTCGCAAGTCCAGTTGGGCTTTGTATAAGATATTTCATCTTTTTTTGAAACCCCTTGTGAAATAAAGAGAAATCCCAAGATAAGAGCCAATAATATCGCTAACACTTGGATTTTGTACTTTTTATACATGTAACGTTACACTAAGGGCCCGCCCCATCTACTTCCATCTACCCATCTACCATCCCTTTGGGCTCAATTGTTAATGTTTGGATTTGCTTGGACTGATACATTTTTTGTTTTGAATGACGACCAAATTAAGAAAGCTCCAATTGATAGAAATATGGTCCCAATGATTGCAAAATAAATAGATTTGCCAGTCCCTCCGTTAGGCATGTGATTAGCCATGCGATTCATATTTCCAATTGCAGCTGAATACAAACCAACACATTGAATTGATATAAAAAAACCAACTATCCTCTTTACCCATTTCATCTGATCACCTCGATGAATAGTATTAATTTCTCGCGGTAGGAACCCCTGTTACCAAGGCCCCCCGCACAGTCCCGGACGTACAGTTTTCCCGCATCCGGTTCCTCGGCTGTACTCGCTTGCGCGTAAAACAATTGCATCAAGAAAACACCAGATGTCGTTTTTTGGATCCGCTGGATTTTTTTGTTATTTGTTTTTTTCTAAATCAAGCAACCATTTTTTTCTTTTAATTCCACCACCATATCCAGTTAAACTCCCATCACTACCAACTACTCGATGACACGGGATAATAAATGCAATTCGATTATATCCATTAGCTGACGCTACAGCTCTCACAGCCCTAGGGTTGTCAAGTACTAATGCTTGTTGCTTATAAGACCATGTTTCCCCATAAGGAATTTGTTGGAGTACTTTCCATACCTTTTTTTGAAATTCTGTACCAGGAGCATCAATTTGAATCTCAAATATTTTTCTTTTACCCTCCAAATATTCATCAACCTGAAGTTGTACTAAATCAAGGTGTTTGTTTATGCCTGGTAGTATTACAGCATTTAATCTTTTACACAGGTCTTTAAATTCTGTTTCGAGCATCCTTCTGTCGGTAAATTCTAAAAGGCAAACCCCTTTACTTGTTGCGCAAGCAAACATTGGCCCAAGTTTTGTGGTAAACCGGATAATATTAATTACCTTTTTGTCGGTGCGTTGGGGTGCTTCGCCAAAAATAAGTTTCCAGCTTTCGTTAAACCCACTAAGTGAATCATATCCCACACCGAATGCTGTATTAGTTACAGAGTTACCACCCTTGATTTGATTGTAAGCCTTATTGATTCTCAGCATCCTCTGGTAGGCATGGAATGTCATGCCATGATTTTTCTTGAACCATCTTCGTATTTTGTTTGGTTCAATATTCCTTTGTCTTAAATCAAAATCCTTGATTTTCAAGTACGAGTTTTCTTGTAGTTCAGAAATAATATTCTTTACATAATCAGGTGTTTTTCCTTCTACCTCCATCGGTTTGCAAACTTTACATGGCCTGAATCCGTTTTTAATTGCCTGTTCAGGCGTATCATAAAAAATGACATTTTTTGCTTTTGGTTTTCTTGCTCTACAGGTCGGCTTGCAGAAAACTCCAGTAGTTATAACACCTGTCACAAAGACTCCATCATATGGCGAATTTCTGTCTATTGCGTTATACTTTTCTTCAAATGTTAATTTTGGTCTCATTGTTCTACCGAAATAAACAATAAAGGGGAATCCTGGTCGTGTAATTGATTGAATTGTTTGTTGTACATAGTAGCGTCTCCTTGTGAATTTGAATTTTTCTAGATTGTACTTGTATTCAAATTTTGAGCTACCGGAAACTTAACAAGTTCATCTCAAAACCACTATACATTTGATTTTAAAGTATATTTGCATTCTTAATTATAAATATGCAATTATTAACCGATTATGAATAGCCTTTCTTATTGAGAGCTTGAGGTACTCATTTTTCTATATTTCGTTGCTTTTGTGAGAACACTAACGCTCCGCTTCACACGGCTGGCGGCGCATAACGAAGCCCGCCGAAAAGTGAAAAAGATTGAAAAATGACACTGCCCAAAAACGCGCAGTTGTAGCCCGCTCGGGTGGAAGCTGTTGTTATCATTTATTAATGTAATGAGGGAAGTTTACGATCTTTTCTTGTATCTGTGTTCTTAAAACCATTTCTCAATTGCTGCCTCGCTCCTTCAAGGCCTAATTTGCGAACCGTTTCTTTCCATGCCGGGGTATCACCATGAGCGTCAATAAAACCTTCAACAAATAGTTCAATTTCTTCATCAGTATACGGTTCATTGCTATCAGAGGGCTTGTCATAAAGCCAATCAGGCTCGAAATCTTCGGTTTCTGGCATTTCTGCTTTCTGTTTTTTTATTTTCTTCTTCATCATACCTCTATTATGATAGCCATTGATTATCAGTGGTTCTTTCCCTGATATTGCTACGTTTGACTTGTTGTCAACTATCTTTCCCCTATTGCTATTATCTTAACCACATTATAACAGCAAAATCATGATAGGCAAACAAAAAGAAAACAATTAGGACTGAAATAAAGGCGCTGCTATGGACTAATAACTTCCCAATCTATCTACCCAAAACAACTCCGGTCCAATAGAACAAAATGTCGTACAATCAGTACCTTATAAGCTGTATCCACGCTCTACTTTAGCAACTCTCACCTTGTATGAAAAATACCATTTCGCGCGACCGGCTTGTTGCGCCTCTTGATGCTCAATATTGGCTTTCCACTTTTGGATTGATTCTATGTCTGACCAGTACGATACTGTAATACCAACCGTTTCCCTTGCTGACTCCACCCCGAGAAATCCAGGTTGTTTGGCGGCAAGGGCAACCATACGTCTTGCCATTTCTCCATACCCATTGTCACCATCAGTTCGAAGTGATGTAAAAATAACCGCATAATACGGCGGTTCCGGTGTAGTCGCGATCATCTGTCCTGAGACTCCAATAGTTTTCCCCAACGCACTTTCATTCCGTTGCTCCCCCAATAATATTACCCTTTTAAATTTGTAGTCACAAAACGGCTTATTACCAAACCAAGTAAAAGCCCAACAAACCCATAGCAGATGCAACCTATAGATATTCTGGTATTATCTACAAAAATCATTATTGAGCCAATCTCCAAAAAATATCCTTTCTCGATACCTCTGAGAGAGCTATTATAATCCACACATTTTGAATACACCAAACTGGAGAAACTAAGGAGTATTGCAATAATCCACAATATCACTACATACTTTTGCTTCAATGCATAAGGCAGGCATATTGGTAAGGCGATGAGTAAAATAGCGATAGTGATGATTAGTACGTTCATTTTTAATGGTAAATGGGCACCCAAGTGGTTTTTCTCAAGTTTTCCAAATAATAAGATTGTTCCCGTGCTGTAACAATCAGTTATTTTTCAAGTGCCGTATTTAAATCCCCAATCAAATCATCAACGCTCTCGATGCCCACAGAAAGTCGCAATAATTTATCTGAGATACCAACACGTTCTCGCTCCTCTCGGGACATTTTTGCATGTGAGGTGCGTGCTGGGGAGCAGATAATGGTTTCAACTCCACCAAGACTTACCGCCGGCCGAATAAGTTGCAGATGTGATAAGAACCTTTCAGGATCGCCCTTTTCCTCCTTAAGTTCAAAAGAGATCATAGACCCAAAAGCTTGCATCTGTTTTTTGGCAATTGCATGCCCTGGGAAACTTTCAAGCCCTGGATAATATACCGTAGCAATTGCATCGTGGGCTTCCAAAAATCTCGCAATGGTATGTCCATTTGCAGACTGTTTTTCAACGCGCAGGGAAAGTGTTTTCAGGCTCCTTTCCAAAAGATAGGTGGTTATTGCATTTAGGCTTCCCCCAAAATGACATGCAATCTTTCGTATTCTTTCCGAATATTCTTCACTGCTTAGCGCAACGCCACAGCACAAATCGCTATGGCCGCCAAGGAACTTGGTTCCACTATGCACCACAATATCAACTCCCAGCTTCAAGGGGTTCTGGTTGATTGGAGTGGCAAAGGTATTATCAACAATGGTCATGATACCGTTTGCTTTTGCAAAATTGGCAATTTGGGAAATATCAAGAATCGTCAACAGTGGATTTGTTGGTGTTTCAAAAACAATAAGCTTTGTTTCAGGAAGAACGGCCTGTTGAATACCTTCCAAGGAGGATTTCACCACTGAATAGTTGATACTAAGCCCTTTAAATAGATCAGAAGCAAAGGCATGGGTCCCGCCATACAGCTCATCCAGCAATATTACATGGTCCCCAGCCTGGACAAAGGAGAGTATCGAGGTGGAAATACTTGCCATCCCGGAACTAAACAATACACCACCTTCAGCACCTTCAAGGGCGCACAGTTTTTCAACAACAGCCGTCTGATTGGGAGTATTGAAATATCGCGGGTAGGGTATGGTCCCAAGATCTAGATATTCAAAGGAAGACGATGTAAAGATCGGGCTGTTCACTCCACCGGTGGTGGAATCATGGTATGTCCCTTGATGAACGCATTTTGTTGCTTGTTTCATACTTTCCCCTTCGAAGAGATTATTTTATAAGCTATCTGTTTTCTGCTAGCAGCAACACCCTTCTACCCATAGTGAAGATCAGAGATCACATCGAAATGCAATCATGGAGGATTGGTAAAACCCGTGGCGTTTGTAAAATTTTTGGGCTCCATCATTATCACCATCGGTAAGTAGGGTTATCCGCTTGCAGTCATGCTCTTTGGCAAATGCAGTGGCATGGTTTAGCAAGGTGGAACCAAGACCTTTTCCTCTCCATTGGGGAGCAATAATCAAATCTTCCAGCAGTGCCACACGTTTGCCAAGGGCCGTTGATACCGTGTATAAAATATTCACCATACCAACAATCTCATCATCAATACGAGCGACTAAAATTGCACCCACATTTAAATCAGAAATAACCGCGCTAAGCCCCCTTTCCTGCGCCTGACGATCCGGAGAAAACTCAGCTTCTTGGGTAAAAAGAGCCAAAAGAAGCTCACAAAGAAACGGGATATCACTTTCTTCTGCCACTGAAATCTTCACAATAAACTCCTCTGCTAGCGTTTACCAAGCAGCCCACGGGGACAAAAGTTTTTCACATACCTCTAGCCCCTTACATTCCATGCCTCCTGTGGAGATACAATAAAAAAAATCGTCCCGCCATACTTTTACCGTAAAAACACATTTAGTTCTAATACCAAAGTACAAGTACAGCGTTTTCACATCTCTTTGGAACCTACAATTATGCTGTTATTGAATTAATGATGCGCGCTCGGCCTGCGTTTTACCATCATATCCCCATGCGTTTGCTGGAATTTCATCAATGACAACGTAACAGGCCTCTTGAATCGCGCCTACGTTCTCTTTGAGCATTTTAACTGTTTCTGCAATCATTACAGCTTTTTCCTCTGGTGTATTACTTCCCTCGGTTATCTTAATATCTACATACGCACCTATTGGGTCCTGTTCGCCAAGGGAAGAACCATACGTCGACCAAAAATGCGGCTCTGATTCCTGAATATGGACCACGGTAACTTCTGGACGCTTACCCATAATTGTGTTCATCAGCGATGTGGTTTTTGTATAAAGTTGTTTTTGTTGTGAAGCATCAAGGTGTGCGCCTAATCGTATGTTTATATAGGGCATTTTTTCTCCTCATTAAGTAGTGGATGATAAATTCGCATATAATTGCACATACAACTACATGCGCAAAAAACTCATTTTGTTTCAAGGGTTCTCTGAAATTTACGAAGATTGCTAATGATATCTAAAACCTCTTGTTCTCCAATCAATTCACGCATTACTTTGGACAGCTCTTTACCCGTTTGGTCTAGTTTTTCATGAATCGCTTCTGCTGAGTCAGTAGGGAAAATCTGCACTTCTCTTCCATCTTGAGCTATCATTTTCCGAACCAGATACCCTCGCCCTTCCAACCTATCTAAAAAACGGGTAACAGTGGAACGAGAAAGGCTAAGCTCTGCTGCCAATTCACGAGGCATCAACCCAGGCCTGGCAAGGATAACACGAAGCATAAAAGCATGGGGTGGCGATAAATCAAAGGCTCGGTACGCCTCCGCCCAGATTCGAGTTACTGTCCGAGCTAACGCATTAGTATTAAAATATAGACATTCTTCAAACATGGGATAAACATAACGTATTTTAATTGTACATGCAACTATATTTCCGCCACACAGACAAACTGACCATACATAAAATGTCTAATAATTTTGCTTTAAATCATTTTTGTGGGATAGATATCTACTAAAATCAAGGATGAGCAATAAGCCGGCGCTCTTCCCAGTGCCCCTCTAAGAGGTATAAGCGTCTTGTCACAAAATCATCGGCACGTCATTACGCTGAGGGAACGTTTACAGTATGTATTTGTTCCATAATATTTTCACCAAACACTCTTCACATGCGCATAACTTTGAATTTTCTCATCTTTTGTAAGTATTGTAGCATTTTCCTCACGAGCAGTAGCCACAATAATCTGATCCCCAGGATCACTATGAAACGGTTGCGGGAGCACGGTTGACCGATACGCTATACTTGGGGTTAAATTAACAAGTCTGAATTTTGGCATATCCAGCGCCGACTTTAACCAGTCCTCAGGATTGCAAGATATTCCCAGTCTCTTTTTTTCAAGAAGCTTACTAAATTCCCATGGTGATATTGAAGACAAAAGCAATTCCTCATACTCTTCTGTTTCTGATATCAATTGCGTTACTTTTCGAGATAATTTTGCTGGGGTCATGTGCCACCAAATCCATGTGTGGGTATCTAGCAAATATTTCACGAACAGACCTCCCAAATCTCCTCGCCAAGAGGAGAAACTATATCCTCCTCAAAAGATAACGTATCCGAAAGTTTACCCGGTTTTACATTTGTATCACTCTTTTTGTATGGAGTGATTACAGCTAAAGGTTTGCCTCTTTTCGTAACCACAATTGACTCATTGTTTTGAGATAGCTGATCAATAATTCGTAACGCATGGGTTTTAAATTGACTAATTGCCATTGTTTTCATTAGTTACCTCCACAAAAGCTACAGTCTCATTCCAATTAACCTACGACATAATACAATAGTCAAAACAAATGGTCAATTGGTCATTTTCACACCACATGCAATGGGTGCCCCTCTGATCACTCCACACATATTCCATTACAAAAACCTCTTTCGCGACACATAAGCACACAATTCCAGCAAGTTGCATAGCTATGACTCTTTGAAGAACAATATTTAGGTTGTTAACTACAGCACTGAACAAGCTAGGGATAGACAAAAACTCCTTGGAAAAAATCAGTCAACAGGTTATTCCAACCTTGGAAAATCACTTACCAAGGAGATCATGTATAGAATAATGGCTTGATCTGCAAACAACAACCCCCAGACAAACAGAGTCTGTTTCCTTTCAATTACTTTCCTTACCCCTCTACCTTGTAGAAGAGAGCAAACGGTTGACCCAGCAACTTCTGAATACGAATTGAGGGAAGTGATAAAAATCTGTCTTCTGTTCGGGGTGAGTATTCCAAACGTACTCCACTCATTTGAGAAAACGTAACTTTGTGGAATCAGCGGAATAAAAACCAGCCAAAAGCACCGTTTGAAACCCAGCCACTCCCAACGTAAGGCATAGCTCTGCA
>JBNKKR010000011.1:0-90400 GCA_050291935.1 Desulfocapsaceae bacterium
AGGGGGCTCCTTACCTTTCCATCACTTATCTTGCACATTTTTGCTTTTTATTCCATCATTTATTGTGATCGTACTCAGCTCCTGTCCAAAAATTGTTGTTGCTTCACCTTTCGTTAGCAATTCTCGTTTTAAAGATTCAATGGCAATCCTGACCTCATCCAGACCCAAGACTTTTGACGCAGTAGCCTTTTGCTTGGTAAGCTGCAAAGAATCCTCATCATACTGCCACAAAAGCTGCCAGGTTCGGGCATAATTTGTGACGATCTCCAGTACCGATCGCCCTTCATCAGACACCAAATCATGACTGTTCAAAGTCGATTGCAACAACGATAACATCTGGCCTGCCTCGGTGATCCCCCGTTCGGCCAAACGCTTCTGGTTTACGGTATATCCTTGAATCAAATGCTCTCTTAAAACAGAAGTGGCCCAAATACGAAATTGCGTGCCACGCCGGGATTTCACTCGGTAGCCAATTGAAATAATGACATCAAGGTTATAAAAATTAACCTGATACTGTTTGCCATCATCGGCAGTATGTGCAAATTTTGCACATACTGCCTCTTTTTCAAGCTCCCCTTCACTAAACACATTGTTAATATGTTTGGTAATAACAGAGCGTTCGCGGTCAAACAGTTCCACCATCTGTGCTTGCGACAACCAGACAGTTTCATCCTGTAACTGAACATCAACCGTTAAGCCATCGTCAGTTTCAAAAAGAATTATTTCGCCTTTATCAAAGGTCATGAATTTCTCCCTAAAAAAGCGGCACCGTACTTGTGGAACTTAATCCATAGGTGCTAAATGATCCGGGTCGACTCTGATCCATGACAACACTATCGACTAACAACCGGTACCGCTTATCAGAACTGAGGCTTTTACACCAGATATATGGGGCTTTGCTGATTTGTTCCTTACGATTTTTCAGAAGATCCATAGCCTCTTCAAAACTGATCCCGTGCCGTTTAGCCTTCCTCCTTGCCAAACGGGGAATACTGCTTTGCGGCTGCAAACGTCTGAAAACACCATAACGGCATTTTTCCGGCACCTCACGGATACCGGTGACATGGGCATAGTCGGATAACCGGTTCAGCCATTTGCTAAGATTTAACTTTTCAAGATCTGTCTTATCCTCGCCAAACAGGCGCAGCTTGCAGCCCAACTGAAACTGGCAGGCATCATAACCCGGAAAGGCTGCACCAATGGCCACCTTCCCCTCACCATCCTGCCTTTCAACCAGGGCCAGATGCACTTGGCCGTACACCTTTTCCCAGAGGAAATTGAGCGGGATTTCAGGTGAAGGAAGCAGGGTAATTTCTACAAAAAACTTCATATTTATTCCTCTTTGTTATTTATCACTTTCTCCAAAGACACCACCCCGAACTAAAATTGCCATGACATAATGTTCATCGTCCTTATTTTCTAATTTCTCACCACGGGCAAAACGGTCAAACAGAGTATAAAAATCGGCTTTTTCCTGAGGATTACGATAGGCCTTGCCGAGGTTTGTCACAGCACCGTACGGTTCAATGGCGATGGGACCAATTTTTGCTTCTTCATAGTTGGGGTACCATGTGTCAATTGTCCTTATAGCATTGCCGATTTTTTGGGAATGCATACCAGCGACGCCATCAATGTCATACAGGATTTTGCTCTTTTTACTCTTACTGTTTCCTTTATCAAGCACCAATTCTTCACTAGGATAAACATCCTGAGCCTTACCGATAAGGGCAAAGGCCTCAATATCAAGTAAAAGAAAATCAACTTCACCGGAAAGTGCCTTGGCTATTTCAGCACCCAATTCGGCAATAACATCAGGATTGGTAAACTCTCTGGTTGTCATAGAAGCCGCATCAAAGATCCACTCCTGTTTACCCTCGCCATTTAACACCTTGACGCAAACCTCGATCTTTTCAGCCCCAACCCGGTTGCGCCACAGATAACGGCCATTGGCAATATTTTCAGCATAGCGTTTCCCCAACTCTTGAAACCGCTCATCAGCAATATAACTTTCGCACGCAGCGGTCAAACTTTCGTTAAAGGCCTGATTATTACAGGCTGAAGGATGCTGCACACCGCTTAATATTTTGAGAGTAAAAGACAGTTTCAAGGTATCCTGACCCAAGCCAAGACCACAGCTATCCACTCGTTGTAGATTTGGTTTCTCAACCTCGGCATTAAGCTTCATTGGATCTTTTTGAACTGCCGGTTTCAAGCGATTTGAGATGGTGCCCCGCACAGATTTTTCCTGGAGAACCAGGGGGGTAGCTTTCTGAGAATCATGTCGATCCTGCCAGCTTGTGCCATACATAAAGCCATCAGAAGGCACCAGTTTTTTTTCAAAAGCGAGAACGGAAGCGACATTTTCTTTTTTAGCCATGATTTAGTCTCCTGATAATTTTTTATATTTGTTTGATAACTGGTTGTTTTTGAGCACAAAGATAGAGGTTATGATCGTGATCAATTTCATAACGCCAAAGCATATTGTCCATTTCCTCAATGCGATAGGGCATGATAAATTCGCCAAGGGTAACCACAGATTCGGCAAAACGATGCAAAGTCTCCGGGTCACGCTGATGGGCAACATGGCCTGGCTCGGTTAGGCCATGAAAACCTGTGGCAATGGGGACGAGCCAGCCCTTTTCCTTATGGCTGGACTGCCAGCTCACCTTGCCCTTTTCATCAATGGTTGCAGTATGGCTGACTTTGAGATAATCAAGGAGTGCATCAAGGCCATCTCGTCCTTCCGACATGGCCTTAGTCATAAGATCACGGCGCTCTATAAGGCAGAATCCCGGCATAAGTGTTCTTAAAAATTTTCTGCGAGTCTCTTCATTATGAACGGTTTTATATTGAGCAGGCTTGGCACGTAAAATATCGCCACCGGCAAATTTCATCTTCCCTTGAATGAGGTGATCGATTGTATTAGTAAACTCCTCCTCATCAACTAGTCCTAAGCCCTCACATTCAATAACCAATGAAATGGTAAGATGGCAGCGAGGCTCTTCAACAAAGGATGGGCGCTCAGCATTTTGCGGATCACCTTTTTTGGTCTTGGGAACCAATGGATTACCCGTACCAACAACAGAATGAACATAATCTCCATCACCACGAAATGTTTGCAGATCCATGTCGTGACAGACAACAGCCACGCTTTTAAAGCGGACATCATTATATTCGGTGTCGACGAGCATCCGCTCAAGGGCATGGACACCGCCGAGCCAGGCGGTCATGGCAGGAAAACCTATGGTATACGGGCTTGAAAAAGCATTGGCGTTATGAATAATAACCCGTGGGATTATGAGTATTTTCATCGCAGAGCCTCCTCACAGTCTGCAATAACCTGGGCAATATGAGAAAGTTCATCATCTCCCAAGGGCAAGGCTTCCTGGTCATAGATTTTTCGATAGGCACGGATAAACCAGCGAGCCAGATCCTTTTCCATGGTCGTAACCCACTGATTCTCTTCTTGACGGGTTTGGGCAAACTGCTGATCCAGCCATATTTTCTGATAGGCTGGTAAATTCCGGTAATTATCAGAATCAGACCAGCCCTCTTCCAGCGAACGAACAAGCCAAAGCCGATCAGCAACGGAGTAGACGATTGAACGGATGAGCCAATCCCGCTTATTGCGGACATGGACATTATTACGATCTTGCGCCAATAATTTATGAAACTTCTCAAACTCATCTTTGAAATTTCCCAACCAGAGTGATTCTTTGAAAAAATTCTGCCGTGGCGGTTGCACTTTGCGGCTTGCAAGAATGGGTGGAGTGGATGGCAGGAGATAGGACACCCCACCGTGGCTGTTATTGAGAACACTGATATTCTGTGGTTTCGTGCCACCAAAACCAAGGGCAGTAAGACCAAAAACTTCCGAAAAACCCGTTGGATGGCCCACCTGTTTTTTCCGCGCTTCACGCGCCTCTTTGGTGGCGTCTGAAAAATGCATTTCCCGGATTCGGTCGGTGAGACTAAACATCAAACTAGAAGGAGTCAAAATCGACAAGAGATGATAGCCCTCATCCACCGGGAAATAGACCTGCTTAACCCTCCCAGATGTTTTTTGGCTGTTTTCTTCGTTTTGCTTTATAGCCAACAACCCGTTGCGGATTTCTCCATATGGCTCCTGGCAGACATCAAGTTGCTCTTGTGCCAAGGGTGTATCACCTTCAAGGTGAGCAAGCAGCGTTTGACCATCACTCATTTGACAGCTCAAAAATTTATACACATCCAAGGCAGCAGCATTCCCCAGAACGTCCAGATCAACGCTGGCATTTCCCGTCCGCAGGAAACCATCATTTCGCTGTTGGCAATCAGCGATAATGGCGCTTGTCTTGGCACTGGGGTGACTAAATTTTCCTGGATGACTCACCATGGATAACTGCTTCGCCCTCTTGGCGGCACTCGGCAACCAAACTGGCAAGGAAAATTCGCTTTCCGCCTGCTCAAGGAGCGCCACCCGTTCTTCATCCGTAGTTTTTCCCGTTATTTTCTTCTTGAGCCATGCCTCTTTGCGCTCAGTAAGAAAGCCTTCGATGGCTTGTTCCTGCATATAGACCTCCTGTTAAAGGTTTTCGATTTCTTTTATGCATGATCGCTGAAACATTCTGTTACATTATGATTCGCCAGGTCATTTGTCAACCATTATAAATTTATATTATTCAATACATAGTTTTTATATTGCATATACCTTTTACATGGCTTAACAATTGTTGGTGTTCTGCTGGATAA
Source organism: Desulfocapsaceae bacterium (assembly GCA_050291935.1). Classification (GTDB taxonomy): domain Bacteria; phylum Desulfobacterota; class Desulfobulbia; order Desulfobulbales; family Desulfocapsaceae; genus Desulfocapsa. The sequence continues at coordinate 4,732 of JBNKKR010000011.1, forward strand.
GCAGCTTAGAAAATTATGAATTTATATTTAACCTTCACTGCCGAACAGGCAGCTTATTTCCGCACCAACCCCAATTGACTGGTGTAAACAAAAGGCCCGGCATCCTCATCGCCATAGATTGGTAAATTGATCTCCCCGTAAACAAGGGCCGCTTTGCGCAAATCTTCCTGCCCGAGATTTGTCAAAAGTTCTTGGTAATCTCGATGGAGCCAGAGCCTTTTGTTTGCGCTTTCAGACAATGGCTCTTCATGGTGGATTTCGTAGACATTTTCGATGGGGATAATCTCGCCGTACCGCCCCCTTTCCACAAACCTCAATTTACCGTCTTCAGGGATTAAAAAGACAGGCACCTGTTGATCGTTGCCACGAAATCTCACTAAAGTCTGCGGCGCTCCAGTCAGCCACCAAGCCCCAGTCAACCAACCCTGCAATGATTCCGGCCCCTGGCTTTCATAATTGGTCAGCAAGGCATGAATAGCCTGATGTTCTAAATCCACCAAATTCTCTCGGGGTTGCATGTTTTTCTTTTTGACAATTCGAGGCCCGGCATCCAACCGTTTGTCGATCTCCTCTCCCTGCAAGAGAAAGTTCAAATCATGACTTACCAAAGGATTCGCTTCCGATTCATACCCCGGAAAACAAAAAGCTCGCTTCTTACCCAGCAAGCCTTTGAGGTTATGTTGCAGTAAAACGACATTAGCGGTTGCAATATCGTCTTCCATATCCCGATGGCGCAAAACCCTGCCCGCAAGCTGAATAAAAGAACGATTGGAGGATGGTTCCACCACTGCCCAATCAAAATCATGGTCGCGCCCGACCTCTTCAACCGGAGTGGCCACCAAAATGAAAACAATATTTGGTTTTGAACAGGAATCAAGATGCTGACGAATCAAATTATTTGTCAATGGATGATGGGCACCTGTCGTCCGATCAAGCACTTCATCGAGATGCTTTTCCTGAGCGTGGCGCATCAGAAGAAGCTGTTGGCTATGGTAGGCCATGGTGCGAATTTCCGTATCTTCCGGCAATTCGACCTCAAGTAGATAACGGGTTAACTCAACACAAGGTGTAATATTGGCAAGACGAATCAAACCAAAGCTGACCTGTATACCACTTTGTTGATCTACAAAATGATGCTTTTTATGCTGGTCGAGGGCGGCATCAAGCATCACACCATTAAAATAGTCCTGACACGATTCCTTGTTTTCTCTATCAGGGGGAACACAGGCAGTGATAAGCGCTTTTCTCTTCACAACCTCCTGTTGCAGTTTTATTAGTCTTCTCGTTGTGAAATTAGCATGTTCATTTCCATAGTCAGTAAGCACCTTACCACTGGCAGTGTTTAATGTAACAACCGTTGTTTTAAACTCATCCACCCAGGCGCAGCCAATAGTGCCATGTGCCTTGCGGCTTTTAGCAAAAATTGCCCAGCCAACCTGATACGCATTAAAAAAACCTTCGGCCAGATCAGGCGGGATTGTGGCAGAAGAAATCATTACCTTTCTGCCAAGCATACCAGCCAAATGAATCAAACGGCCAAGAGCAATAAGATCGGTTCCGTCAAAATCGTCAATTTCATCAATAACAAGATCTGATGATAGCAATCGCAAAGCAGGCAAAATATATCGTCCACCACGCCTGGTTTCCGTGGCCCCCATGAGATGATCCACCGTACAACTTAAAACAGGCGCATAAAGAAATTGCCGACTTTTCAAATCCGGTAATACCGTAGAAAGCTGATCGTCAGGAATCTCACCACTAAAATCAAGATCATTTACTAAAAGATCCTCTTCTGATTCCGCCCTATTTTCCGTTACACCTTCATGGAGCTTCAACACGGCTTTAGAACCAATTAGGACAGCAACATCTTCATCACTTAATTCGATCCGTTCTCGATACTCGTCCCCTGTTTGTAGGGTAAGGGTACGCAGACCAAGGGCCAGAATGTATCGCAAACTCTGGTGATCTGGACTTAGCGCCCGCATGATTTTGGCATTGGCAAAGGTTTTACCGGTACCAGTGCTGGCCATATTAACGGCAAAAAAACCAAATTGACTTACATCCAGCTCCTTGCCTTGTTCGTCCCTCCATTTTTTAAGGGCCAAAACCGCCTTATCCTGCCATCTATATTTACCAGGGCTTTTTTGTTTTAACGTCCTTACATCCTGTACCCAATGCAGCTCCTGATTTCGCCCTTCAAACCTTGGCATAAAATGAACATTACGAACGGCCTGTTTAGCAACCATCACCAGGTGTTCAACCAGTTTGTGTTTTGTCTTACAGGTTTTGCGATCAGTGTTAGCAAAGAGCTCCAGTTCATCCTGCCATTTTGGGTCATTTTTCTTCTGTGAGGAATGGAAATGATCGGCTAGCATCAGTGCCAGGCGACAATGATGGAGAACAACTCGCCAGCTACCATTTTCCCGGGCTTCCTGTAGAAGCTCCAGATTATTTTGTAATCGCCCAGCCTGTTTTTGCGCATACTTCAGCCATTTTTTCGAATCGCAGGGCAGACCGTGGGAGTAGGTCAAGCACAGGTCAATATCCTTGTCTTCAGCCGGGTAATCATAGCCCCACTGAGCGGTAACAATATCCAGCAACTTTCTGAAATCAGTAGCAGGCTCCCCTCGATACTTGTCAATAATCGGCAAGCGATGATGACTCAATACCAGCCAGGCGACCATCACAGCACCATCCGGCATGTTTTTAAATGGTTTTAATTTTCCGATATTTTTTCGGAAATTGCCTTTTAGGGCTGCCAAAATCTGGGAAGTGGAGATATCCCCTTCAGCCAGCCGACTTAGCCAACCATCATCATCCTCACCATTTATAAAAATGTTTAACATCAAGATGGAAAGAAATTCATGACGAAAGGGATCCGCAATAATGGCGCTTTTAAGAAGCTTCTTTTGGAAGAAATCCGATGCCTTGGCCCAATCGTGAAAAAGCGCGGCAAGCCCAACCAAGCTTTTTATGAGCGGTAAATAGCGCCAATCGTTTTCCCAATGACTGTTGATATGATCTTGCTCCGTAAAATTCACCGGGACAATCCCTTCTTTATTAAATTTGTGTCTATTCCCCACAATCCACACAAGCTCACTTCTGCTGCGGCTACGAAGCCAATGGCAGGCAACAGCGCTGTTTTTGGTGGCGGTTTTGCGCAGGAGTTTTTTCACCGCATCCAGGCCTTCTTTGGTGATTACCGTCTGCCAGGTTCGGGAGCCGATGCGGCTGGCGAAGGCGTCCAGCACCCGGCGGGTGCGTTTGAGCGCCTTTTTCTCGCATTCACTGACAAAGGTGACCATCATCGTGACCGTCCTCCTTCTAATGAATTTTTGTAACTACAATAAATTTGACACCAACAAATATTGTAGTTACAATAAATGATATGAAAGTTGACTATGATCCGGAAAAGAACAAGTGGAATATGGAAAATCGCCACTTGTCCTTTGAGAAAGCAAGAGAACTTGATTGGCATACAGCCCAGATCATCGAAGATTGCCGACAGGATTATCCAGAACAGCGTTTTGTTGCCGCGGCTTTTCTGAAAGAACGATTGCATATTATCTGCTTTACTCCTATCAAGGGAGGAATCAGGGTGATTAGTTTCAGAAAAGCAAATCTTAGAGAGGTGAAAAGGTATGAAGCGACAACCACTAAGTGATAAATACGGCGAAGTCAGAGAATTGACAACTGCTGATTTTAAGACCGCACGTCCCGCCACTGAGGTTCTCCCTGCAGAATTGGTAGGCGTTTTACCGAAAAGAGGCAGACCCCCAAAAGCTAACCCCAAAAAACAACTGACCTTGCGTTTAGATACCAATATCGTTGAATATTTTAAATCCCATGGTAAAGGGTGGCAAACAGAACTCAATGAAGTTCTCCAAAATTATGTAAGTGAGCACCAGTAAACTTCATTTCTCCACACCCTCCAAACAGACCTGTTTGACCGCGCCAAACATAAAATCCAGAGCCTTATGTTTGGTAAAGTTGAGCAGACATTGCTGACGAAATTCCTGCTCAGTCGCCCTTTCTTTGGCACAGATAAAGGCCCAGGGCAGGACAAGGGCATCTTTAATCAGATCGGCCACATCAAAGACTAAGGCGCCGCGCCTGGTTTTGCCGTGCATCACCGCAAAGCCGTGGGGGATGCCTAAAACCCAGAGTGTTGTTGCCGCAAGACCATAGGCTAAATAATTTCCGTGATTTAACAACGCGTTTGCATCGTCTATTCGATCAAAATCGCGGATAAAATCTTGTTGTTTTGTGCGATTTGCTGCAATCTTGTAAAGGGTTTTTGTGAGTCTTGCTTCCAGCGTCAGAAGGTCGGTAACAGTTGGACAGCCCTCAATTTTGGCCCCAAAATCTACCAAAGCTTCACTTATATCCACATCATCGAAGTAAAAGCCTTCCGCTTGTAAATCACGATCTTTGCTCCACACTTCTCGCAAATAGTTTAGCCGCTGCTGCTGAAAGTGCTTTGCCACCGTTAGTCTTTTTTCCGCGTCAAACCAAAATGATAACCATGCCTGTACATACTCTGTGGGCCGGTATTCGCTTTGCGGGCTAAGCCACTCTACCTCGGTGGCAGCCAATAGCGGGGTAGCTCCTCCGCCGCAGAACCCAACAAGAACTCCTGCCGAGGCAAGCATGCGCATTGCTGCCTGGGTAAGGGAAGTACCAGTCCCCAACAAAATACAGGTCGTATTGGCGATGGGAATATTCCAATACTGTTTTTGTTCTTGATTGTCGGTAAGATACAATACCCGGCCATCCTTCTGCATCACTCGACATTTCTCCAAATAGAAAATATTGGCCCGTTTTGAGTGTAAAATGGCCTTTAAATCGGTCAACTGTTCCATTGTCGCGTAATCTCAGCTATATTTTGTTATTTTTCTTTCCCTGCCACCATATCCAAGGATTGCTCACAAGCACATCAATCCCTATGCACAAACCTTTAACACTCACTCCGATCAAAACTGCAATGGGCAAGGGAAAAAGATCAAACACCACACCATTTTTTTACCCCTTTTGAGTGATTTACCACTCTTCACCAGTGTTAGTCTTTAAGGGAGCATAACACAGCAGGGTACTCATATAGTGAGCACCCTGAAATTTAATTTCATTTTTTTTGCATTCACTGACAACATGCAGCATTAATTGAGGGAAGCGCTTCCAGGGTCTCCTTTATTCTCAATAATGAAAAGGCTGACTTCCACCGCCCCCATCCCGGCAAGGAAGCCAAACGGTACCAAGTACGAAACGCCAGAGACTTTTTAACAAGAACAGGGATAACACCATGAATACATTGAGTTATAAAGGGTATACAGCAAAAATCGAGTTTGACCCGGATGACAACATCCTGTTTGGCAACATTATCGGTATCCGTGACACAGTCGGTTTTCATGGTGAGTCGGTGACTGAGCTTAAAAAGGCCTTTCATGAAGCAGTGGATTTTTATCTTGAAAGCTGCAAGAAAGCTGGACAGACGCCAAACAAACCATTTTCCGGAAAGTTCATGGTACGAGTGGATAGCAGTCTGCATGGTGAAATTGCTGCAACTGCCGCCCATGCAGGAAAAAGCCTGAACAAATGGGTAGCGGACACCTTGGATCAGGCTGTTCATCGTGATTGATTTCATTTCTCCACCACCTGCTTACAGGCGACCCTTGCTAAAGTTGAGCAGGGGGAAACTGTGATGATTTGTCGCCGAAACAAACCCATTGCAGAAATAATACCCATCCAGGCCACAGCCACTCCAGTAAAGCGCAAAGCTGGCTACGGAAAGATAAAATATCCCCACTTTAAACTGCCTGCCGATTTTAATGATCCGTTACCAGATGATATCCTAACTTATTTTACTGGGGAGAAAGGATGAACCTTCTCTTTGATAGTTGTTCCTTTCCACTCTAGCGCCGAACGGGAAAAACAGCAACTAACATATTGAAATAAAAATATTTTCAAAAAAACCACCCCCAAACCTTCCTTGCATATCACGGCCTTCAGTCAAATAAGAATCTCATTTTTCACGATACCCAGCGATCAGATTTAAAGTACAAGAATTTCCGCAACAGAATATTTGCTTTCTACCCAGAGAAAGTGTACAAATTAGCATCGGCAGTTACTCTTTAGAAAGGATATTTCATAATGAAATCAAACACTCTGTATATCGCCTCCCTTGAGCCTGCGGCCGGTAAGCTCATTGTTACCATGGGTCTTATGGAAATGTTGACCCGCTCCATGGGAAATATTGCTTTTTTTCGACCGGTTATCGACGCGGAAAACAGTATTGACGGTGATATAGAGTTAATTCGCAATCGCTACTGTCCATCCATGCAATATGAAGAGTGCTACGGTTTTCAAGCCTCTGCGGTAAAGTCCCTGGTTGCAGAAGATAAAATGAAATTTTTTCTGGAAGAGCTGCTTAACAAGCTCAGTGCACTAAAGGAAAAATATGATTTTGTGCTCTGCGAAGGCTTGAATTCCAATGCCTTTCTCTCCTCCTTTGAGATCGATATCAATATGGAGATAGCCAAAAACCTGGGCTGTCCATTTGTTGGAGTTATCAACGGAATGGACCAGAGCCCAAGGGATGTGGCCAGGGAAATCAAAATTGCTGCTGATGCCATCACCGATTCCGGTTGCCTCCACTATGCAACCTTTGTCAACCGCATGGCCGAAGATACCCTTGGGGTACTGGAAGTTGAACTGGACGAACCAGGAGAAAATGACGCTCCTGTCTTTCTTATCCCTGAAAATGAAGAGCTGGACAAACCATCGCTTAGTGACATCAGTGACGCGCTTAGATGCAGCAACGTGCTGGAACGGCTTGAGGGGATGGATCGTATCGTTAAACGTTTTAAAATAGCCGCCATGACCATGGAGCATTTTTTAGGTCATGTGGAAGATGGTGACCTTATCATTGTCCCTGGTGATCGTGACGATATTATTCTGGCATCCCTTTCCACCCTCACATCTTCTAATTACCCAAATATTGCCGGGATTTTACTCTCCGGTGGCTTTACCCCAGGGCCAAATACCATGCGTCTTATCAGTGGCCGCAAACATACCGTCCCCCTGCTCAGTACCGAGGCTGATACCTACATCACAACCACCACAGCGGCTTCCGTCCCGGCACTGATCAATGCGGGTGATGAACGGAAAATTGCCCTTGCTCTGGGACTTTTTGAAACCCATGTGGAATCGGAACAACTGGAAAAAATCATTACCTTACGCAAAACCCCGGAAACCGTTACTCCGGTGATGTTTGAGTATGGGCTTTTTGAACGGGCACGGACAAGTAAAAAACATATTGTCCTTCCCGAAGCCTCTGATCCACGCATTTTACGGGCAACGGAGATCCTACTTAGACGCAATGTTGTGAATATTACCCTGCTTGGTAATCCGGAAGAGATCGTACAAAAGGGGGCGGCTCTTGGCCTTGACTTAACGGGTGCAAACATAATTGATCCTTCAAACTCCGAGCTGACGGAGCAATTTGTCCAGGACTACTATACACTTAGAAAACACAAAAACATGACCCTGGATGGTGCCCGGGATGCCATGTCCAGCCCGTCATCTTTTTTCGGCACCATGATGGTGTATCAGGGTTTCGCCGACGGTATGGTCTCCGGTGCCATCCACACCACCGCCGACACCATCCGCCCGGCGTTACAGATCATCAAAACCACACCCGGTATTTCGGTGGTCTCTTCCGTCTTTCTTATGTGTCTGGACACCAAAGTGCTGGTCTATGGCGATTGCGCTGTTAACCCTGATCCCAGCTCCGAACAGTTGGCGGAAATTGCCATTTCATCTGCCAATACGGCAACCACCTTCGGCATTACTCCAAGGGTTGCCATGCTTTCCTATTCCACCGGCGCATCGGGCAAAGGTGCCGATGTTGAAAAAGTACGGGAAGGAGCGCGTATTGCCAGGGAAAAACGTCCCGATCTACTCCTGGAAGGCCCCATCCAATATGATGCGGCAATAGAACCAAGCGTTGCCCAGACAAAGATGCCGGATAGTAAGGTTGCAGGCCGGGCCACCGTCTTTATTTTTCCAGACTTAAACACCGGAAACAATACCTATAAGGCCGTTCAACGCTCTTCCGGCGCCGTGGCCATTGGCCCGGTGCTACAGGGATTAAAGAAACCGGTAAACGATCTCAGCCGGGGATGTTTGGTGGCAGATATTATCAACACTGTAGCTATCACCGCCATCCAGGCCCAATCTCTTCCAAATGAACCGTTGGAGCAATGAATAGTCTAGCAGCCAACAAAACAAAGCTGGTTTGCACCATTGGACCGGCATCCGATTCCAGCGAAATGATCGAGAAAATGTTACTTGCCGGGATGAACGTAGCCCGCCTTAATTTCTCTCATGGTGATTTTGCAAGCCATGGAAGGGTCATTGAGAGAATCAGAGCCGCATCGCAGGTTACTGGGAAAGCCGTTGCCATTATGGCCGACCTGCCAGGTCCTAAAATGCGTATTGGCAGCTTTCAAGAAGAACCTGTTTTTCTCGAAAAAGACGCTTCATTTACCCTCACCACCAAACAGATTGAAGGGGACATAAGGCAAGTATCCATCACCATGCTGGAATTACCGGGTGTCGTCAGGCAGGGAGATACTCTCTATCTCAATGATGGACTCATCCAGCTACGCGTTGAACAGGCCAGCAGCGACGAAATCCACTGCACCGTAATTGTTGGCGGCAAGTTACGCTCTCGTAAGGGGCTCAATATTCCTGGAATTGAGCTTGGCAGCAGTGCGTTTACTCCACGGGATAAGAAATGTATGGAATTTGCTCTGGAGCATGGAGTGGACGCCATCAGTCAATCCTTTGTCAACTCTGCCCGTGACGTGGAAGACGTGCGCCGTGCGGCGGCGGAAATGGGACATGACCCCTTTATTATAGCAAAAATCGAGCGCGCCTCCATCCAGGAAAAAATTGATGAAATTTTGGCAGTAAGTGATGGCATTATGGTTGCCCGTGGCGATTTGGGGGTTGAAATTCCCATAGAAGAAATCGCCGTTATCCAAAAATTTATCACCGCCCGCGCCAACCTCTTTGCCAAACCGGTTATCACCGCCACCCAGATGCTGGAATCCATGACCAGAAATCGCAGGCCAACCAGGGCAGAAGCAACCGATGTAGCCAATGCTATCCTTGACGGTACCGATGCCGTCATGCTCTCGGAAGAATCCGCCATGGGAGACTATCCATTAGAATCTGTTCAAATGCTTGCAAAGATTGCAACAGCCGTTGAACCGACAAGAATCAGGCGGCCACTGGACAGCGTCCTTATTCCCAAAAGCCCAGGTGTAAACCTCAACCGAAACACCGTTGATTTAATCGCCCTTTCCATAGAAAAGCTTTTAGAACAGGTCGATGAACCGGCAGCAGTCCTCACCCCCACCGCCAGCGGCTACACCGCGCGTTCAGTCACCAGATTCCGACTCCCGGTGTGGATCTTTGCCATCAGTGCCAGTCACAAGACCTGCCAGGAATTACAATTTTCCTATGGTGTCCATGCCATTGAAGAACAGGCACACCCAGAAGAATGGACAGAATACGCACGAATGCTTGCCCTGCATTACTCTTTGTCTGGAAAATGCATGCTCCAGACAGAAGGACCGTCCCCCGATCACCCCCTGGCCAATAACAAGATTGAGATCATTCCCCTCAACTAAGAGGTGCTCCTATGCCAGCAAATCTTCCCTGTGATTTTACTATCTTTGGTGTTCTTGGTGATTTATCCAGAAGAAAGCTCCTTCCCTCACTCTATGAACTGGAAAAAGCAGGACAGATCCATACCGATACCCGCATAATCGGAGTGGCTCGTCATGCTATCAGCCAAGAGGAATTTGTGGCGCAGATGGATGACGCTTTGGAGCAGTTTTGCAAAAACAGTCCTGATCCCAGCATCAAAGCAAAACTTACCGAGCGACTGCACTATGTGCTCATCAATATTGACCGTCCTGAAGAATTCAATACTCTTGCCACCATCGTCGATCAAGAAAACAGAAATCTGGTCAACTATTTCTCCGTTGCCCCATCACTATTTGATGATATTTGCAAAGGACTTGCCCATGCGGGTCTCACCAGCGACAACACAAGGGTGGTACTTGAAAAACCCATCGGCCATGATCTTCTTTCCTCAATAGAAATTAACGATACGGTCTCCAAGGTCTTTGACGAAAGTCAGATCTATCGCATCGATCATTACCTGGGCAAAGAAACCGTTATGAACCTGTTGGCGCTTCGCTTTGCCAACTCCATTTTCACCACCAATTGGGACCACAACACCATTGATCATGTACAAATAACCGTGGCTGAGGAGGTGGGCATTGAAGGACGCTGGGGATATTTTGATAGCTCGGGCCAACTGCGTGATATGGTGCAGAATCATCTGATGCAGATCCTGACTCTGGTCGCCATGGAACCTCCGGTCAATATGGATGGCGACTCCATTCGTAATGAAAAACTCAAAGTACTCAAAGCACTGCGTCCCATTACCCATGAAAATGTGGATGAAGTAACGGTACGGGGGCAATATAGTGGTGGTTTTATTAAGGGTAATCCCGTTCCCGGATACACGGAAGAAGCCGACGGCAACCCAAAATCCACCACGGAAAGCTTTGTCGCTATCAGGGTGGATATTGATAACTGGCGCTGGGCAGGAGTCCCCTTTTACCTTAGAACCGGAAAACGGATGACCACTAAACGCTCGGAAGTGGTTATTTATTTTAAACAGCTCCCCCATAACATTTTCAAAGACAGTTATCGCAGCCTTCCCCAAAATAAACTGATTATCCGCCTGCAACCCGATGAAGGGGTGGAAATTGAAATGTTGAATAAAGTTCCCGGGATTGGTAAAGGAATCAAACTGCAAAAAACAATACTTGATCTTTCCTTCTCCGATGCCTTTCGTGACGGTCATGTGGCCAACGCATACGAACGGCTGATCCTGGAGACAATGCTTGGCAATCAATCACTTTTTATTCGCCGTGATGAAGTGGAACGTTCCTGGCGATGGATCGATTCCATCCTTGATGCCTGGGAAGGATCAAATGAACCGCCAAAGCCATATCCGGCAGGCTCATTGGGCCCTGTTGCCTCGGTTGCCCTGCTGGCAAGGGATGGCCGAGAGTGGGAAGAATAGTTATGCATTACCATTGTATATAAACAGATGACACTCAAAACCGGAATATACGTAGACGCAGAGAACATCCGTCTCTGTGGTGGCTATGGCATGCGTTATGACATCCTTGTGGACTTGGCCAATTGCGGTAACTCAACGCTTTTGCGGGCGAACTGTTATCTTGCGGAAAACAAAGAACGTACCAGGGAGGATCATGACTATCGGCAAAAACTGTACCGATATCACGATATCCTGCGTCAATGCGGATTTAAGGTAATCAAAAAATTCGTCAAACATTTTGTGGACGATGAGGGTATCTTAACCACCAAAGCCAATGCCGATATGGACCTTGCCATCGATGCCCTGCTCCAGGCCAGGAACCTTGACCGCATTATCCTCCTCACCGGAGACGGCGACTTTATCCGCCTGGTCCAGGCTCTGCAGAATATGGGCTGTCGGGTGGAAGTGATTGCCTTTACCAATGTCAGCAATGAACTCAAAGAAGAGGCAGACAGCTTTCTCTCCGGTTTTCTTATCCCTGGTCTGCTCCCCATTCCCCATGACGACGGAGAGTGGTATCGCGGATTTCCCCTTACCTACAATGCGGAGCGGGGATTTGGTTTTATGCGCTACTTTTCCATGACCAGTAAAGGCCTTGAAGCGGAAAGTGTCTTCTTTCACTGTTCACAATCAACTGGCACCAGTGACACACTTTTTCTGGATCCCTCCAATATTTTTGAGTTTAAAATTGCCACCAATCCTGAAAACAAAAACAAGACAGAGGCAAGGGAGATTCGCTCCATCGATGAAGGCCAGCTCTAAATGAGAATTGTAGCGTTCAGTGACACCCATATGCTCCACGGAAAAGTTGAGGTGCCGGATGGTGATCTGCTTATCTTTGCCGGAGATATGTCAATCTGTAAGACCGTGCAAGATGTCAAAGGATTTAATACCTTTTTAAAGACCCTTCCCCACCCCCACAAAATCGTTATTGGTGGCAACCATGACCATCTCCTGGCCTACTCAGAAGATATTGGCCATGAACTGCTGGACGAGGCAACCTATCTCCAGGATAGCGCAATAACCATAGAGGGGGTAAAAATCTACGGAAGCCCCTGGCAACCAACATTTAACACCAAGGCCTGTAGCGCTTTTGCCCTGCCAAGGGGAAAGACAATCCGTAAAAAATGGGCCCGCATCCCTGAAGACACTGATATCCTTGTCACCCACTCACCACCATGCGGCATAATGGATGAGGACGGTGGCGTGTCCCATGGGTGTTCGGACCTGCTGGAACGAGTACAACTCATCAAACCCAAATTTCATATTTTTGGCCATATCCATAACCACAACGGCATACAAACCGTGGGCAAAACCCAATTTGTAAATTGCAATGTCAAAGCAAAACATGGGATTATTCGACCCGCTATTGCATTTGACTTTTTCGCAGAATAGAATAGACTCAGCGTCTTATAATATCCATTCTCAATAAACGGGCATATTGACTATGACAACACAAGAGCAGATTGTACTTGGTGGCAATAAGGCTGGCCAGCAGATCTTTTTGGACCCTGCAATGGCTAATAGGCATGGACTGATAAGTGGCGCCACTGGAACGGGAAAAACTGTTACTCTCCAGGTTCTTGCCGAGTCGTTCTCAAGACTTGGGGTTCCTGTTTTTTCTGCGGATGTCAAAGGCGATCTTTCAGGTATTGCAAGCCACGGGGTAGGACACCCAAAGATCACCGAACGGCTTGATCATATGGGTATTACCGAACACCCCTTCCAGGGATGCCCCACCCTCTTCTGGGATATTTACGGTAAAACGGGACATCCGGTACGAACGACGATTTCTGAAATGGGCCCCGTTCTATTGGCACATATCCTCGAGCTTAACGAGACCCAAACGGGTATTTTGCATGTCGCCTTTGCCGCAGCCGACGCCAAAGGATTATTACTCTTAGATCTTAAAGATTTACAGTCAACGCTTAACTGGCTTTCTGAAGACAGACACACCCTGTCAAAGGAATATGGCCATATTACCAAATCATCTGTTTCCGCAATCCAAAGAAAACTCCTGGTGCTGAATAAGTCCGGTGGTAATAAATACTTTAGTGAGCCGGCACTCTCCATTCAGGATCTCATGCATACAGACTTCTCAGGTCGGGGAGTGGTAAGTTTACTGGACGCATCATCTCTGTATTCCAACCCTAAAATCTACACCACTTTTCTTCTCTGGTTACTCTCTGAACTGATGGAAGACCTTCCTGAACAAGGGGATAGCCCTCTACCAAAATTGGTTTTTTTCTTTGACGAAGCGCATCTGCTCTTTAAAAACGCGCCCAAACGTCTTGTGGAACGAATCACTCAGGTGGTGCGCCTTATTCGTTCCAAGGGTGTTGGCGTCTTTTTTATCAGCCAATATCCAAATGATCTTCCGGAAGAGGTCCTTGGCCAGCTTGGCTGCCGCATACAACATGGACTTCGCGCCTTTACTCCCAAAGATAAAAAGGCGCTTCGCGTAGCTGCCAATACCTTCAGGCAAAACCCTGACCTTGACACGGAAACCCTTATCAGCCAACTGGGTATTGGAGAAGCACTTGTCTCTACTTTAGACCAGAAGGGAACCCCCACCATGGTGGACTGGTGCTTAATGGCTCCGCCTCGTTCACAAATCGGCCCCATTGACAAGGAAGAGAGGCAGGAACTTATGGAGCGTTCTCCCATAGCCGGACGGTACAACACCAAATTTGATCGCAAATCCGCCTATGAGACGCTGCAGGAACGGGAGGCTGAACTCAGTGCGCAACGCCAGCAGGCAGCGGCGGAACTTGAGCGTGAACAAGCTGCAATAAAAATAACAAAGGCGCAGGAAAGAGAAGCCGCCCGTGTCAGACCACGACGCCCCATCCGTTCATCAAATAGACAATCCACCGGGGAAGCATTTATTAAATCCATCGCCCGAAGCGTTGGTTCTCAAGTAGGCCGGGCACTGATTCGAGGGATTATGGGCTCCCTGATTGGCAAAAGAAGATGAAAACAGAACAACCCCTGGACCGCTGTCCTGGGTGCAGTGGCAGCGGCCAGGTGAGTTGGTTTGGCGGAGTAAGCCGCTTTCAATTCAGTCAGGCCGACTGTCCTGAATGTCATGGCACTGGCATACTCAGCGCGAAAACGGCCATGCAACTACAAGCATCACGGAGCAAGACTGTTATGTGGGAACCGAAAGTAGACAAGGAGAAATGTGACGGCTGTGGAGAGTGTGTGGAGAGTTGCCCTGGCGAAGTATACGAGTTACAGGACAATAAGGCCACCGTGGTAAAAAAAGAGGAGTGTCACGGCTGCCACACCTGTGAAGATCTCTGCGAAGCTGATGCCATTGTGGTCGATGAAGAGTAACCGCACATGTCTTTGATGCTGGCAGCAGATATCGGTGGAACGAAAACCGACCTTGCCATTGTGACAACCGAGCAAAAACCGACTGCTATACCGCTTTTTTATCAACATTTTGACAACAGGGAATTCTCGCGATTCGACCTACTCCTCAGCGAGTTTTTGCGCGATAAACCTGTGCCGGAATACGCCTGTTTTGCCATCGCCGCCCCCATCAACGGCGAGAATATCCAACTGACCAACTTTGATTGGAGCATTAATAAAAAGCAGTTGCAACAACAGTTCGGCTTTACACAAATCTTACTTATTAACGACCTGAGTGCGGTCTGTGCCAGTCTGCCGTTGCTGCAAGGGGAAGATCTTTTGACGTTGCAGCAGGGCCAAGTTGATGACACAGGAATATCCGCCGTTATTGCACCCGGGACAGGTCTGGGAGAAGGATTTCTGATTTCCGGAAAAAACACATTTTTCCCCCAGGGCACCCAGGGTGGACATTGCGACTTTGCCCCTTGCAATAAAGAGCAGGAACAGCTTCTTCGTTTTATAAAGGAAGAAAAGGGGCATAAAAGCGTTGGCTACGAGCTCCTCTGCTCAGGAGTTGGCATTCCCAATCTCTACGATTTCTTTGCCACCACGTCCCTTGAAAGGGATCCCAAACATTCTGTAGGTATCGAAAAAGCTACCGACAAAACACCCCTTATCTTTGATGGCGCAGTGGGGAATAAACCGTGTCCACTCTGTCAAAAAACCCTCTCCGTCTTCCTTGAAATTCTAGGTGCAGAAGCAGGTAATCTGGCCCTGAAAACCTACTGCACAGGTGGTCTTTTTATTGGGGGAGGTATTCTCCCAAGAATAGCTCCAAAAATATCCTTTGCCCCGTTTCTTCAAGCATTTAACAATAAGGGGAAAATGACATCTCTATTGCAATCCATCCCCGTTTCCATCATTATGCGAAACAGTAGTGCGTTAGTGGGGTGTATCCATTACGGTCAAGACGTTTTACAACAATAACAACAACTATGCCAAACACCTCTTCCAGTAAAAAACTCTTTCTCATCTTTTTGGTTCTGCTCCTTATCATCAGTTTCAAATTGTTTCATCTTGGTCAATACCTCAACCTTGAGTATCTAAAGAGCTCCCAGGCACACCTTACAAGCTACTACCATGCGCACCGACTGGTGACCATTGCTGCCTATATGCTCCTTTATATTGTGGCAACGGCCTTCTCCCTGCCTGGAGCCACCGTTCTTACCCTTGCAGGAGGCGCCCTTTTTGGGCTTATTACCGGCTCCATCATCATTTCCTTTGCCTCAACCATTGGTGCTACCCTGGCTTGCCTTGTCTCACGCTACCTGCTCCAAAATTGGGTACAGCAACGATTTGCAGAAAAGCTGGAGAGCATCAACAAAGGCATAGAAAAGGAGGGTGCCTTCTATCTCTTTACGCTGCGCCTGGTCCCCATATTTCCATTTTTTGTTATTAATTTGGTAATGGGTCTGACTAAACTTCCGCTTAAAACCTTCTACTGGGTCTCTCAAATTGGCATGTTACCTGCCACATTGGTCTATGTGAATGCCGGTCAGGAACTTGGTAAAGTTGACTCACTCTCCAGTATCCTTTCTCCAACGCTGCTCTTTTCTTTTGTTGTATTGGGAATATTCCCCCTCGCTGCCAAAAAACTCCTCTTTCGCTTTCGCCCATCCACACCACCTCCCCATGAACAGATATGAGTACGATATCGCAATTATTGGTGGTGGAGCTGCAGGCCTTTCCACCGCTGTCGGCGCCGCTAAGTTAGGTGCAAAGACCTTACTGATTGAAAAGGAAGCACGCCTTGGTGGTGACTGCCTTCACTTTGGCTGTGTCCCGTCCAAAACCCTTATCCATTCTGCAAAGCGCTACCATCAGATGCAGCAGGGACCCACTTTTGGACTACCGGAGATCAGCCCACCACCGGTCAGTTTCCCTAAGATACGCGCCCATATCCAATCCGTAATTGACACAATCCAGCAGCACGACTCTGTGAAACGTTTCACAGGACTTGGTGTGGATGTACAGTTTGGCACGCCTCAATTTTCCGATGAACACGTGGTTGTACTGGGCAACAGAAGAATATCTGCAAAATCGTGGGTTATTGCCACCGGCTCTTCCCCTGCCCCACCACAAATAGACTGCCTTAAAAACATCTCCATTATTACTAATAAAGAGATTTTTTCCCTCACTACACTGCCACAACATTTAGTTATCTTGGGAGCAGGGCCCATCGCCATTGAAATGGCACAGGCTTTTTGTCGCCTGGGATCCACTGTGAGCGTCATCCAGCGCTCAGATCAGATCCTCAGCAAAGAAGATAAAGATATGGCCGATGCAGTGATGCAGCAGCTACAACAAGAAGGAATACGCTTCTTCCTCAACGCGTCAGTTACCGACGCCAGAAAAACCCAAGGGCTCCAGGAGATACAGATTCAGCAGGGAAAACTTGTAACAACACTTCAGGCAGATAGTGTCCTTCTCGCCCAGGGCAGAACACCAAATGTGGACAATCTACAACTTTCTCATATCGACCTTGATTATACGAAACGGGGAATCAGGGTGGATTCCAGGATGCGAAGTTCACACAAACATATTTACGCACCGGGAGATGTAAATGGAGCATTTCAATTTACCCACGCCGCCGGTTATGAAGCGAGTATCGTTATTGCCAACGCCATTTTTCATCTTCCCAGGAAGACTAATTTCAAATGGATGCCCTGGTGTACTTACACCGATCCGGAACTGGCTTCCATAGGTATGAATGAAAAGATGGCCAGCACTGCAAATATCCCATACAGTGTCATCAGTGAAGCTTTTAGCAACAATGACCGCGCTCTCACCAAAGGTGAACAAACAGGTACCATAAAGCTCCTTCTCGATGCCAAAGAAAGACCTTTGGGCGTGCAAATTTTTGGTCCCCGGGCAGGGGATCTGATGGGCGAATGGGTGGCAGCACTCAATGGTGGTGTAAAACTCTCATCCCTTGCCGGAGCCATTCATCCCTATCCAACCCTTGTTGAAATAAATAAACTTGTTTCCAGCAAACCTATTTCCCAAAAAATATTTTCAAATAAGATACGAAAAATCTTAAAAATAGTGTTCTCTTTGCAGGGAAATCCAAATAACATTACGTTCTGATTTCACATTTGGCCTCCGTTTATGATAGGCTAAACAAAGTAGAGGTAGAAGTTCTTATTC
Source organism: Desulfocapsaceae bacterium (assembly GCA_050291935.1). GTDB lineage: Bacteria > Desulfobacterota > Desulfobulbia > Desulfobulbales > Desulfocapsaceae > Desulfocapsa. Next base: position 22,502 of record JBNKKR010000011.1, read on the forward strand.
TTTTGTGCTTTATCACGGAGAATCAATATGAACGCCTTTTCGTTGAAAATCAGGATCATGGTAATAAGTGCATTACCAATCCTCCTTATCGTACCACTATTTTATTTTATATATTGCCAAGGTACAGACGCTCTAAAGCTGGAACGCAACCGTACCATGCACATAGGAGACACCATAGCTCTTAATGGCACCATTGCCAGTCTTCGCCCTCGCCTTGAAAAAGCAATAACCAACATTCTTAACACAGATGAAACAGTAACTTTTCTTACAGATCCAGGAAATAGCAGCGCCAAAATGGTGCTTTCAGGCATTTTTCTCTCCATTCAGGAACAGGGAATTGCAAGATTTGTGGTGTATGATTCAAATTTAGATATTCTCCTTGAACAAAAAAAGGAAGATCTTCCTGCCTATATCAGGCAACTTCCCCAACACTATTATCCTCTTTTTAAACAGGCGGAAACAGATTTTGAATTCCATTATTTTTTTCGTGGCCCAGCCGTTTCCGAGGAGATCTTTCCAATTACCTACAGTGTAATTACGGTTATTGCAGATCTTGACGACAATACCCTCGGCTATGTGGAACTTGCTCTTGATTCAACACTGTTACTTAATCAAGTTGCCCAACTCACCACCAACACAGTAATGCTCTACTCTCCCTCGCATCAGAAGATCAGCCTATCAAGTAATGGTGAATTTGCCGAAAAGCTATTACCGAAACTCCCCCAAGAACTGGCCAACGAATCTTTTGTCCAGACGGACACAAAAAACATGAATTTACTCACCGATATAATCCCTCTAAATGGATATGATAAAAAGCCGGTGGGGTTGTTATTAGTTTCAAGTGATGCCAGCCAGCTGATGATGGCTGAGAAAAAACGCTGGCTCGTTGGTGTCTCCCTGACAATTGCCATCATCTTCCTGACTCAGGCGCTTGCCTATTTAGCCATCAAAAAAGGTATCATCAGGCCCATTGAACAGGTTATTGCCTTTGCCAATACCCTTGCCTCCGGAGACTCTTCTTCGACCCTGAAGATGCAAGCGGCTAAAGAGCTCACTCGCATGGCAAACGCCTTAAACATGATGGTGGCCCACGTTCGAGAACGTGCCAAACAGGCGGAAACCATTGCCGAAGGGAACCTTGCCGTTGATATTACCTATTCTGAGCAGGATACATTGGGAAAATCACTTGCCGCAATTACTAAAAATCTGGGTGCAATTATCCAGGAAATTAGTGACAACGCTTCAAATCTTTTTGATACATCACAACAGGTAACGGAGCTCTCAGACGACCTCGATATCACTTCAACTCTCATTTCGTCTCGAGCTTCGGAGTTAGATCACTCTTTTTCCTCAGTTACGGACAATCTACAGATAGTTGCTGAGGGAACAGAAAAGATGTCGCGTTCCATTAAAGAAATCAATGACAACACTGAAACTAGTGGAAAGACAACAGAAGAAGCACAGCAGGCAGCCCAGGAGTCAGCGGATATCATTCATCAACTCAACGAGGTTGTGGGATCTATTGCTAAAGCAAACCAGGCGATTACTGAATTTGCAGATCAGACAAACCTCCTTGCCCTGAATGCAACGATAGAAGCGGCGCGGGCGGGCGAGGCTGGGAAAGGATTTGCGGTGGTTGCTTCTGAGGTTAAAGAGCTGGCAAACCAGAGTATGAACACTGCAAAAGCTATCCATGCTGATATCGAAAATATTCAAATATTTACAGAGAAGGCCGTCATTTCTGCAGCCAACATCTCAAAGGTTATCGCAAACGTAAAATCATCTTCAGATGTTATCAGTTCAGCAGTGGATGAACAGACGACTGTGGCTGAGGATATTTCAAACAGCACCACAAATGCCAATGAGATTACTAAAGGATTTTCAAAAAATATTCTGGACATAAGCAATTCCGCCAGTGTTACTTCTGATACCATGGAATCAATGAATCAAAGCGCTGTCCGACTTGAAAACATAGCAAATAACCTAAGAAAAAGAGTGCAGTCGTTTACCTTATCGTAAGGCAAATGAAATCACAAAAAAACAGCATTAGGAGGAAACCATGCGCAACACCTCGTTTATTAACCCTTTGTTTTTCGTCTCACTTTTCATATGCTGCCTATCATTTACCACTCCTTTACTTGCCAACGAAGTCGATAAAGGTAAAATTCCTGCCGACCAACTGGAAAAGTCATTTAAAACATTGGCTTGGGGTGTACCTGTTTGGGATGTCCCCGAAGCGGTTACCGCATTGAAAAGCGGCAAAGATATCCTCTGGGTGGACACGCGCCCTGAGAGTTTTTTCAAAAAAGGCACCGTTGCCAATGCTGTGCTTCTCATCTACAACAAAAAGGGCAAGGAAGATAATACCCTCACCCCGGAGTCCCTTGAAAAGGCACTTGCCGACAATAACCTCACCAAAGAGAACGCCACAATCGTCTTTTTCTGTCAAGGCCCCAAATGCCACCGTAGTTACAATGCCAGTTTTGCAGCGGTTACGGAATGGGGATACGCACCAGAGAAAATCGTCTGGTTCCGCGAAGGCTATCCTTTCCTCTTTAAGGCCATCCAGGCGGATGCCAAACTGAAACGTAAAGCCAAAAAATTTATCAGCGATGCTGGAGTAAAACAGCTATAGAGTTACCTTAAATAATAAGAGTTCTGTAAAAGAGAAAAACGGTGCAATGGAAGCTTTAATTGCGCCGTTTTTCTCTTTGGAGTATTTTAAAAGATGAAGATTATGCAGCGCGACAAATAAGGATACTTTCGTGAAATATGCATCAATTATAAAAGAAATCCTCCCCCATTACTTTGACAATCCAGATGAGGTACAGCTCATTGCTCTTGGCGAAGGCAACATTAATGACACCTACCTGGCCAGCTCTTCCAAAGGCGCTATTATCCTGCAACGAATCAACAGCCTGGTCTTTGACAGGCCTGAGCATATCATACGAAATCTTGAGCACATTACAAGAAAGCTACAAGCAACAAAGACTGCAAAAAAAGGACGCTGGGAAGATGTGCAGCTTCTCCCAACCCGTAAAGGAAAACCATTTACCCGGGACAGACAAAACAATATCTGGCGGGCACTCTCCTATATCGAAAACAGTGTCACGCTCAATCACATAGAAAACACTCAGCAGGCGAGATGTGCGGGGCAGGCATTGGGCCGCTTCCACCAACAAGTTGCATCCCTTGATATTCACGTTTTCACCTCGCCCCTTCCGGGCTTCCATGTACTCTCCGGATATCTTAACACATACGACTCCCTGAGCAGACAATGCACGGACTCAGATACCATACGCCGCTGTGACAATTATATACAAGACAACAGGTACCTCGCCCTTAGCTTTGAACGAAACATCAAAGAACAGGGTATACCACTACAAATTACCCATGGTGATCCTAAAATCGGCAATATTCTCTTTGATCAGGAAACGAAAAAGGCGGTGAGCATTATTGATCTTGACACGGTGGGGCCGGGATATCTCCATCACGATATTGGCGACTGTTTACGATCTGTCTGTAACAGAAGTGGTGAAACCGGTACAGATTCCATCGAATTTGACCTTTCACTTTGCGAGGCAACACTGCAGGGCTATTTTCAGGAAACAACAACGTGCATGGCAAAATGCTCCCTTATTTTTGATGCACTTCGAGCCATCACCTTTGAACTTGGCCTTCGTTTTTTTACGGATCATCTAAATGGAAACATCTATTTTAAATGTAAGGGCCCCACAGATAATCTGCAAAAAGCATTGGTCCAATTTAAATTATGTGCGGACATATCTCGTAAGGAAAAAGCCATACGTGCTCTTACAAATATGATTGAAATACCATAAGTGCCTATTACTTCCAGTCTGTATAGGGATGACTCACCAATGAGGAATTGAAGTATCGTGGGTCGTGGGTTACTTCTTCCCCCAGCCATTGCGGTTTTGCAAACTGCTGAGACACACTTTCAAGCTCGATTTCCGCAACGATCAAGGGATAATTGTCACCCAAAAATTCATCAATCTCCCACTCCATACCACCATAGCTCACAAGGTGACGGTATTTTTCAATAAGCGGCTTTTCACAAAGGTTATCCAGAAGTTCTATTCCATCGGCAAGGGGAATCTCATACTCAAATTCCTTGCGCAGACACCTTTGGGTGGTTTTGCCCTTTATGGTAAGAAAAGCTTTATCTTCCACCCGTCTTACCCGAATGGTTCTTCCCTGTTGACGGCTTAAGTAGCCTTGGCAATACAACTTCCGGCTGGCATGCTCACGCCAGCTCTCGTCCTTCACCAAAAATTTCCGTTCAATTTCCAATGCCATTTGATCCCCTCACCCATGTGTTACCAAAACTTCATACTAACAGTTTTATCAGCTAACCATGAAAGCTTGAAAAGGACAAGTACAGCGGGTAGAGTAGCGCCATGAAAAATACAACTACACCATACACCCTGCATTGCACATCATCGGAATGTAAAGCCCGTCGAGGAGAAGTAAGGACGCTGCATGGCACCTTCCAGACTCCTATTTTTATGCCGGTTGGTACTCAAGCCACCGTCAAATCAGTAACGCCTGAAAACCTCAAGGAGATGGAAGCACAGATTATCCTTGGTAACACCTACCACCTGTTTATCAGACCAGGCCACAAATTGATTAAAGAATTTGGAGGGCTACACAACTTTATGAACTGGGATAGGCCCATCCTTACCGATTCCGGCGGATTTCAAATCTTCAGTTTAAAAGAGCTTGCCAAAATTACAGAGGAAGGGGCCACCTTCCGTTCTCATCTTGATGGTTCCAAACTCTTTCTTAGCCCTGAGGACGCCATCCGGGTGCAGGAAGCGTTGGGCTCAGATATTATGATGTGCCTGGACACCTGCATTCCATATCCGGCCAACCGTGAAGAAGTCATTGCATCCACAGATCTCACTACCCGATGGGCAAAACGTTGCAATGATGCAAAGCCAAACAATGGTCAGCTTCTTTTTGGCATTGTACAGGGTGGAATGGACAAAGAGCTTAGAAAACGACATGCGGAGTCACTTGTTGATATCGGCTTTGATGGCTATGCCATTGGTGGACTGTCAGTTGGGGAAGATAAAGAGAGTATGCAGGAGATGACGGCGGCCACCACTGCTCACCTGCCTGAAGACCACGCCAGATATTTAATGGGAGTGGGAACCCCTCAGGACCTTGTGGAAGGTGTTTACCGGGGGGTTGATATGTTTGATTGTGTTATGCCCACTAGAAACGCAAGAAATGGCACACTCTTTACCTCAACCGGAAAAATCGTTATTAAAAACGCACAATATAGAAATGATAAAGAACCGCTGGATGCGGAGTGTGATTGTTATACCTGTAGAAATTACTCCAGGGCCTATCTACGCCACCTCTTTGTGAGTAGAGAAATTCTAAGCTACCATTTAAATACCATCCATAACCTGCATTACTACCTGAATCTTATGGCGACAATGCGCCGGTCCATTGAAAAGGATAGCTTTGCAAGCTTTCGCAAAGATTTTTATGGCAAGCTGGAGGCTTAATGATTACGGTACACCAAACTTGTAAAAATCCGTGAAAAAGGATTTGTTAATCGTAGACTTTTGGAGGAAACATCATGACTGGAATTGCACATGCTGCCGGTCCCGCAGCGGGAGCTGCAGGAGCTGGAGGCTTCATGTCCTTTGTTCCGCTTATTCTTATTTTTGCCGTCTTCTATTTTATGCTCATAAGGCCACAACAAAAGCAAGCCAAGCAGAAACAACAGTTTCTTGACGAGCTAAAAAACGGCAATAAAGTAATCACCTCGGGCGGTATCCATGGGACCATCACCGGCCTTACCGACACCGTGGTCACCCTTGAGATTGCCGATAAGGTGCGTATTAAAGTCGCCCGTCACGCCATCAGCAGCCCATTAAATAAAGACGGGTCCGTACCTGTCCCTGAAAAAAAGGTGGGTGGCTGAGGAATTGGCGGTTGCTGATATTCTGCAGGTTGTAGGATCAATGGGGCAGATTCTTCTTTGAAGATTCTGCCTTTTTTGTGCTCACCAAACGATGCTCCCAACTAATTTTCATCTTCTTCACCCTTCTCGTTTCCTTGAAGAAATGGGGAGGCTAAGTGAGCAGGCAATGCAAGGGTACGATAGAGCATGCCAAAGGGAATGCTTAGCACTTCACGAAAGGTTTCGTACTCAACATCGGGATCCATCAAATCCCCAGTAACCTTTAAAGTTATGGAGGGTTGCTTTTCCTCTCCCACAAAAATATATCCAACCAGTGGGATCTTATTCATATTTTTTTTGGATCTGGTGATTAGATTTAGATCCATATCCATTTGTTTTTTAATAAGATCAATCCATCCTGCACCCGCAAGACTTAACTCCGTTGCTTCAAGTTCTGCCGCTTCAATGGTGGCAACTCCGCCCTTAACCCTTGCCCCCAGCACCATCGATTTTACCTGTAGACCGCTACTGCTATATCCCGGAAGATTAAATGTGATCAGGGCAGGGATGGTGTTAATAAGGGCTAAGATATTATTAAGGGTCGCAAAATCCTTCATCACCGTATCTTCTACCTTGACGAGAACCGAAAAATCATCAAATTTTCCGTTGGCTGCAATCGCCATGCTCCCTCCCTGTAAAGAAGCGTCGGGACTGAGCCCATTCATAAACCTATCGTCCAGTCTTTCTCCGGTAACGGAAAGTTCATCCCCCTGTACACTAACTGTTACGTAACCGGACGTGGTATCCAAAAATGCATATGTTTTTTCGCCATCGTAGTTAAGACTTAACGCATCCAGGGGAGCCTCACTCTGAGGAGAAAAATAGAGTGCGGTATCGGTGGCCTCAAGTTTTGCCGTAAAAGGTTTTTGTTGGTGTGTCGGTTTTGCATAAAAAAGGTTACATTCTCGCACAAAACGTATAATTTCCGGAACATTATAGGATACTGCGCTGGATTTAACGTGGAGCGAATCATCAAAGCGAATATCCAACTTACCGTTAATATTCGCTTCCACAAGACCACTGCTACCCATCATCCCAGTAACGGTATACTTTGTAACTGGGCTCTTATTTGTAAGCAGTAAATGATACTCATGGGGAATAACTGCCGCAAATTGAAACGCTTCCTTATCAGGTACCGAGAACAGAGTAAGCTCTCCATGTTGCAAGCGCAGCTGCTGCAAAAATGTTGAATGCTCATGTAGACCATCTAAATCATTAAAATGTAATGACCAGCCTTTAGCCATGTCGGCTGTGAGCCTAAGATCAAGCTCCGGAACCTTGAAGACAAAGGATTTCCCAGAACCATCAAGTTCAACGGCCAAACTGTTCTCCGTTGCAAAGAATTTCTCACCTTCATCTACTAAGAGATGGAAATGATCTATAAAATATTCGCCCTTCTCGCTGAAAAAATCATAATACCCTCGCACCCTCCCGGTGGCATATGTATCAACAACCACCTGTTCACTCTCAAGCGACAGAACGTCATCATAATAGGTCCATGTAAGGGGTGAAAGAACGACTTCTTTCCCGGCCATAAGCCAGTTTGACTCTGAAAGACTCTTTACTCTCAACCCATTGTCATATTGAATATGAATCGGGAGTGGGGAATTATTGAGATGTAACTTCTGTAAAGCACAGCTCTCAAGAAAGCATTGCAGATCAACAGATTTATTTCCTATGGAAAAAGCACCTTCCACTTTTGCCAGCACTTCACTACCAATGTGCAGATATGTGGGTGGCAATAGTCCTGACAGGTCCTCCAGAGTAAAAGGCGTACGGAAACCATCTACAGCAAAGATAAGATCATTCCATTTCCAGGAGGATGAACTCACTTCCATATTGGAACCTGTTGCCTGTATGTGATACGAGAGCTTGCATTGTTCAGCACCATTTTGCAAACTGAGCACGGAATCGCCAATGCTCAGTTTAAGATTCTCTACATCAATTTCCAGCTCTCCCACTTCCTTTGCCGCCTCATAATAGCCGTGCAAAGAGGCCGCCAAGAAATCCTGCTGCGTAACCTGCAAACTGTCGAAAAAGATCTTACTATCTTCCAACCTGATCCGTACGTCATGAACAACATAGGATTGTTTGTCATGGAGAATGGTAGCTTCAGGGATCAGAAACTTTCCATGGGCGGTAACCTGGTCCGTGTCAAGATTCACGCCGATATCCAGGTTCACCTCTGTCTTACCCGTTTTTTGAATAAACGGAAGTGCAATATCATAATAGGCCAGCAAGTCCACAATATCCTTATTGGCCACCGCACTGGTCATAAGATGCACGGTGAGAAGAATGTTGTCCGTATCATTGAAGTCAATGGCAACCCAGGATTTTCCCGTATCTTGACCATAAAACGTGGCCTTATAAGGAACAATTTTTAAGACTCCATTTTCAAAAACAACGTCCGTATACTCTGACTTGACCGGTGCAAACCCTTGGGCAAAAGTATACTGACAATCATATACTCGTACTTTGGCAAATACACTTTTTAAAAAACGGGCAGGGCTATCCCATAAAAGCTCTCCTGATACGGCAAGAGAAACATATCGACTTCCTTTTAGATAGTCAGTTATCCAGGGCTGAACGGTATCATCAAGGCCAAATAATTTTACAAAGGGTGTAATGGTGGTGATCTCACCGTCCTCTTTTCCAGAAAACGATATCTTCTCCCGGTCGAGCAAAACGTCGAGGTGCAGAGGGAGGCTATCTGCAAAAAGCACATCCCACTGCCCCTTTGCCGTTTCATTAGAAAGGTCAAAACGCATGGTGCCAGACGCTGACGCCTGGTACTGCTGGTAACTCAACACCGGGATATCCACCGTTAGGAGTGCATCATCCATAGAGAAATGCAGTTCAGCCTTTCCAAGGGAAGAGAAAAGATGCAGATGGCCAACTTGTGTGTTATACAAAAAATCAGCCGATACCTTCTCCCCAATATCAATCCGCTCAAGTACAACCTTGCTAAATAGTCGATCAACCATGCTCAGAGCGGAAGAGAGCCGTCTAAGGATTTTTACATCCAATGCTTGCTGCGCGTTCTTTTCACTCTTCTTAGTTAGCGAAAGCGTTTCAACCGTAAGAACAAGTTTTTCTGGCCAATGCAGATGAACATTGTCAAGGGTTAAGGATCCAACCGTAAAATGTTGAATATGGATCCCATATTTGAGAAGACACCCTCCTCCAAAGATAAGCAATGCAAAAGAAAAGGTAAAAATAAGGACTATTCGTTTTATCATCCGTCGTTCTAAACTGCTATTTTCCAGCGCTCCACAAACCAAGACACACCTAAAGCTGACAAGCTGCTACTTTTGCACAGCATGTTGATACATATGGACGTCTTGCTGGGGATACGGAAAAGAGATTCCCTGGTTATCAAAGTCGTTTTTAATTGCCTCAAGAAGATCAGATTGCACGTTCCAATAGTCCGCTGTTTGTACCCATGGACGCACAGCAATATCCACACTGGATGCTCCTAAAGCGGCTACCCCGATAACGGGCGGCGGATCGGTCAATATTCTTGGATCTGCCGCAAGTAAACGCTTGATGCTCTTTTTAGCAAGTGCAATATCATCATCATAGCCGATACCCACCAGTAAATCGATTCGTCTTGTTTTTTCAACAGTTATATTCGTTATTACCGATGTTGTTATGGTCGCATTGGGAATAATCTGTCGTTGATTATCCGCTGTATGAATAACGGTGCTGAACATATCCACCTGGAACACCTTGCCTGTTATCCCGGCAAGCGTTACCACATCCCCCACCGTAAACGGTCGAAACAGGATTATCATTACCCCGGAGGCAAAATTTGAGAGGGAATCTTTCAAAGCAAGTCCTATGGCCAAACCCGCAGCGCCGACAATTGCCAGAAACGACGTTGTCTCGAGACCCAGTTCCGCAGCCGCCGCGATAAGTACACCAACCATCAGGGTGTAGTACAGGGTCTTCTCCAAAAAACGACGGAGCGTTGCCTCAACATTTGCCTTCTCCATTGCCTTTTGGGTCAATCTAATCCCCCAATTAACCACCATACGGCCAACAACAAAAATAAGTAGGGCAAGACACACGTGCGGCAAATTATCCAAAAAATATCCTCTGATCAATTTGATGAATTGCAAATATGTGTCCGGTTTACTTAAATCCATTGTTTGGGATACTGCCTCCTGCACGGAACTATCAGCAGCAGATACAATTTTGACGGTTCCAGAAAACAACAGACAGCCAATCATCCAAATTACACGATAAAAAGTACAACGTAATCCGTTCATAGGGGCTCCTTTTCTTCGTTTAAAAATGGAATATGAGCAGGCTAGCTACACTACTCAGCTATATACCTTTATAAGGGAAAGACAATCCCTGCTATTTACTTCCAGTTGCTCCGCTATCTGCGTATGGGATTCTTCACGTAAATGAACTAGTGCTGAAAGAATATCTGGTAAATACTCCGGATAATTAATTTCACCATAATGGTTTGCAGGAGGAATATCCGGCGAATCCGTCTCAATCACCAGAGCGGACAGGGGCAATGACCTGGCAACTGTTCGAATTTTGCTGGCCCGGTCATAGGTAATGGTTCCACAAACACTGATCTTAAAGCCCAGTTTCAGATAATGCTCTGCCTGTTGCAGGCTACCACTAAATGCATGCACTATGCCGCCATTATGAAATTGAAGCCGCCGTAACGTGGCCTGCACCTGGTCGTGGGCCTTACGCACATGAAGAAGAATGGGGAGTTTTGCTTGCTTTGCAATGGTAAGTTGGGCCTCAAAAAGCTCCTGCTGTGCAGAAACACTGATATCTTTTCTAAAGTAATCCAATCCAATCTCGCCAATTGCCACTAATGGTTCCTGGTGGGCCAAACGCGCAAGCTCTGCAAGATCATCCTTTCCGTGAAAAGATAAATACATGGGATGGAGGCCAATTGCAGGATATAGACCTTCCTCGGTGGAACAGAGCTGTAAAATCCGCTGCCAGCCTGCCCGCACCACACCTGGAAGCACTTGGGCAATCACCCCAGCATTTCTTGCCCGTTGCAGAACATTGTTGAAATTTTCTTCAAAAATTGGCAAATCGATATGGCAATGTGTGTCAATCATTGTCTTTTTGATCACTGGAAGAGATAACAAACGAAAAAATCCACTTGTAAAGCTCTGCGTTAAGCGTTGTGCCCCAAACAAAGGATATACCCTGATATAAACAACAATAGGGATAAATACCATGACCCCAGAAGATATGCGAGAAAAGGCGACTGCCCTTTTCAAGAAACGGTTCCACTGCAGCCAGGCCATTCTCACCGTGGGACTTGAAAAGATAGGTGAAAAAGATACCACCGCCATTAAAGCAGTGGGCGCCTTTGGAGGAGGAATTGCCGGATCCGGATCCACCTGTGGTACCCTTCTGGGAGCTGTGGCATCCATCTCTGCCCTGTATAGCCGTGGAACCATAGATGAAAAAGAAAATCCCCGAATGTGGAGTTGCGGTAAAAAACTTATTGCTGAGTTTGAAAAGCTTACTGAGTCTTTTGCAGGAAGCAATTGCCGTGATATTACCGGCATTGACTGGACTGATCATGGAGCAGTCAAGGAATATTATTCTAATCCGGAAAGTTCCAGAAAACGGTGCGTGGAACTGGTTGGTGAGTTTGCCTATATCCTTGGTACCATACTTGAGCGAGAACAAAAACGTCTATCCTGACCCATGCTGTACCTGTGTTGGAAAGATCTGTTTTTTTTAAGTGACATCAACACATCACTGATTATAGTTACAGATATCGTGTTACTCCTGCATTGACTATTGAGAAATATCGATCTGTCCGTATGGATGATTGATCAGAATATTATCCCTTAATTAAAATAATGGTTTTATCCCAATGTCCATAGAAGAAGCCCGTGAGGTGCTTGCAATTGAAGAACAGGGGTTAGCAGCTGTTCGTGCACGTATCGGAGAAGAGTTTAACCAGGCCATCGATACCATTTTAAACTGTCCCACAAGGCTTGTTATAACCGGTATTGGTAAATCCGGTATAATTGGTCAAAAAATTTCTGCCACCCTCAATTCCACCGGTACACCTTCTTTCTTTCTCCATCCGGTGGAAGCCCTGCATGGCGATCTAGGCATGGTTGCTTCAACCGATGTGGTTATCGCCATCTCCTATTCCGGCGAAAGCAGTGAACTCAATGCCCTGCTTATTAGCTTAAAAAAGAGAGGGAACAGAATTATTGCCATGACCGGCGGCAGTGATTCCAGCCTTGCCAAAGCGTGCGATATTGTACTCGATATTCATGTCCCCAAGGAGGCGTGCCCCCTGGGACTTGCTCCCACAGCCTCAACAACAGCCACCGTTGCCATGGGCGATGCATTGGCCGTTGTGTTGCTTAAACGCAACCAGTTTCAAGCAAAGGATTTTCGCAAAAACCATCCGGGCGGCAGCCTGGGCGAACGCCTACAGGTAGCAGTCAATGAGGTTATGCAACAAGGAGATTCCATCCCCAGCGTGACCCGTGGTACAGCCGCCGTTGAAGGTGTGGCCATACTCAACAAGAAAAACCTTGGTGCAGTATTGATTATAGATGAAAACAAGGAGCTTTTGGGGATTATCACCGATGGCGATATACGTCGTGCTGTGGCTGAGGCAAAAGACCTTACCGGCCAAACTGTGGAAAGCCTTATGACTGCAGGTCCAATTTCAGGTAATCCGGATATGCAGGCCGTGGATTGCTTAAGCATATTACAACACCATGAAATAACAATTCTTCCCATAGTCGATACGGTAAATAAACTGATTGGAATCGTCCATCTCCACGATCTGTTGGGCAAGGGTGAATTTCGACTACTTGTATAGGTGAAACCATGTGTCAAATGAGTGTGATAAAAAAGACCAATAACGAAGAAGAACTTATTATGGAAGGGGTGACCAAGCTTGAATCCAAAAGCGGTGGTGTGGAAGTGAGTACCTTCTTTGAAGATCCTAAATTCGTACCGGATGTTACAGTACAATCAATCGACTTTCTAGGTGGTAAAGTAACACTTTCATAACAACGGAGGAAGAGATAGCATGAATGAACTGGAAAAATTACAAGTCCTTCTGCCCCACTGGATTGAACATAACCACGGCCATGCTGAAGAATGCCGCAAGTGGGCAGAGCTGGCCAGCAATAATGCGCATGCAGGTGAAGTGGAATCAAGCCTCAAGGCTGCCTATGCCGCAATGGAAGAAGTAAGCAAGCATCTTGAACAGGCCTTAGCGGCTACTGGAGGGGCAAAAACAGATTCAACCCACTCCCATCACCACCATCATTAGGCCAGCTTGAAAAAGAGTTCCTACTGCTCGGTATAGAATTGCCAGGTTTTACTGGCTGGGGAATAGAGATAATCCATTTGCAAACGTAATGGCCTGCCGCCGGCCTTTTCGGTACACTGCATCCTAAACAGAAGCTTATCGCCAATATTTTCCAAAAATTCAACCTTCGGCGAGCTGAGTATGGAACCGGTGGACGCGGGATAATGTTTGAGGAAAAGTTCCTCAAAGTTATCAATTAAATAGCTTGATAATGTTCCAATCTGCGCCTTTACCTTTGTTTCCTCAAGATCAGCCGTTAATTCTTCCAGCAAGCCACTAAATTCCGGATGAGTTGCAAACTTACTTTTACTTATCGTCCCTTTTATTTCCGTCATTATTACAACTGCTTTTCCATACTCCTCACCCTTAAGCAATTTAGCCAGCTCCTGTTTGGCCTTTATAATTTCTGCATGCAGCATAATACGAGACAGTTTCTCCCCGCTTTCCTGCACATTTATACTGCTTAAGAGATGCGAATTCTTCTCCAGTAAAACAATTGCCTTCTCATACTGGTTGACAACCTCATCCCAATTTGATGCAGCAAACGCATCCTTTCCCTTCTGGATGGCAAGATATATTTTCGTCCTGACAATATTTTCATGCAAACTTGTGATGGTATCCGACTCGGCCAGATCAAGCTTTTTAACAAGATCAAGAGCCGTCTGATACTTTGTGAGCGCTGTAGACCATGCTCCATCTGCAAAGGCCTGATGCCCCTCATCTCGTAAAAGATTGAATTTTGCCTGATTTGAAAGGAGTTCAATCTGGGTTATATCTTCGGGGAGCATATTGGGATTCTTTTTGGCAAGCTCCAGGGCTTTGCCAAAATGATCGGTAGCCCCCTGCCAATCTGAACTTGCCAGCGCCTTTTCTCCAGCCAGCAAAATCCCATTAAACTGAGCCCTTGGTAAGCGTTGACGGATTGCGGCAAGTAAAACCGAGTCCACCGCATCAGAATTTTTTGCAATCCCTAAGGCCTTCTCATAGCTATCCGTGGCTTCATCCCAGCGTTCCACGTCAAAAAAGGAATCCCCATGTTTTTTGGCCTCTTTAAAAGCTATAATACGCTTTTTGGTATCAATGGAGACATATTTCCCTTCAAACTTAACCCGCCCCGCCAATCCCTGCTTAAGCTTCTGTGATTGGAGTAAAACGTTAATTTTTTCGGTAAGCTCCTTTTTCTCTCCCTGCTTGACAACCCGAACTTCAGAGGCGAAAGAGAGGGCCTCGCTACACCTTTGTTCAGCAGATTTAAAGCGATCCTTCTCTAAGAGGCTTTGACAGGCTGTATAGCTTTTCTCAGCCTTTGCAAGGCTTGAGCTCAAGGACATATAAGATACAACGAGGGTGGCAATAAGCGCCACAAGCCCAATTCCCAACGCCCCGACGATCCATTTTTTACTAACAACTCTCTTTTCTTCAAAAAAAGTTCGTTTCCCTTTGAGCGGAGGAGGTTTTTCCACCTCTTTTTCAGGTGGAGATTCAACAAATTGATCCTCTTCCACCTCCTCGTCAGAACCCTGCCCACCACTGACCCAATCGCCCAAGAGATCCATGGCCTGTTGTACTCGATCCTTGGCTTCCTGAACCCTTGGGTAGTCAGAGACAACACTTTCTATGGTGCTAAACTTCTCCAAGGCCTCCTTCTGCTTGCCCCGGTGCTCAAATTCTTCACCTTCACGAAACAAATTATCGGCAATACCAATGGCATTTTGCAAATCTGCTTCAAAGGATTCACGCTCGGGAAAATCATCAGAGATCTTCTTTAGCTCACGGGATAGGGCTCCATAGCGCTTTTGTTTGACCAGGATCTGCAGTAGATGAACATCCACCGAAGGACTATCCGGCTCGTCAGATTCAAGGGTAAAAGACTCTTCAAAGATATCATCATCAAGGGTATCAATGGTATCAAGTGAATCATCTTCATCGTCTTGCAGGGTCAGTAGCTCCTCCTCCGCCCGCTGCTCAAAATCAGCATTATCAAAGGGAAGCTGATCACTGTTCTGTTTGTACCATTCTGCAGCCTCTTCATTGAACACGTTGGTATCGGAAAATACCTTGCCCGTAATCATTTGCCCAATATGAAGGATGAGCTGCACAACTGATTTCTCCTGTTCCCACGCATCACCTATGCATACGGCCGAAGGGTCAAAATCAGGATGAAATGTCGGACTTTCAGGAAGACAGTTGGGTGGAAAATGAGGGAAACCGAAGGGGAGTGAAATGGAGATGATATGGGTATCACAACTGTATACGTCCCCATCCTTTTCCTTGCAAACGCCATTGACATTATAGGTAACGGTGTACTGTTCAGGGGGAGACCCGTTACCTGGCTCAACTGAAATAGCCGGGACAGAAGCAAAATATTCTTTTACTTCCTGGAAGACGTCTTCAAGTTGATTACTGGTTTTGCTCATATTGGGTTATTCGTATAGCGCCAAAGGTATCATTTTCAATTGAGCAAACACGCCGCTCAACTCAGATTTACATATACTTAGTTCAAGAACCTGATGCGTTAGTATAGCAGTAACTCTCGGATATTCAATTTTTTTTCCAATTTTACAAAAAAAAACTCTTCCACATTAGTTGTTTTTATATGATATATAGGCAAGATGAATTCCCTTACACTCTACTTCCAGATCACTGCAAACAATAATTGCCCCCTCTACACCAAGGGTGAACTACTGATTCTCTCTGAAAAATCACTCTCTTGCCCGGAAAACAAACCCGCCTGCCTTATCCTTGTCCGGGAAATGACAAACCTCCTCTTTCGGCACCTGGAAAACGGCGCTGCGGAGAGTGATTCCATCCATAGTTGTTCCGGATGTAGTGGACTTATAAAATTTGTAAATATCTCAGAAGAACAGGCCAATAAGGAAGGATTGATTGAAGCACCGGCTGCGCCTTTGGACTCGGAAGACGAGGCACTTTTAAAAGAAATACGTAATTATCCATTGATCCAGGCAATACCTGACAAGGAAATCGCTTCAGCAGTACGCTGTTTTCGAAAGGAGAAAATTGCCGCCAACTCCACGTTAATCACCAAGGGACAAAGCTCTTTGTACCTCTATCTTATTCTCTCAGGAGAACTTATTGTGAGCGATAATTCCCTCGCCATAGCAAGCCTGAAACCTGGTGATGTGTGCGGAGAGATGTCTTACCTTGGCAATGATGTGGCCGGTGCCGATGTGAGGACAATAGCGGACACCGAAGTCTTGTCCATCGCAGGTGACGCCTTTTGTAAGCTTATTGACCGAATCCCGGAACTTCAGCTCTACATGGCCCAGGTGCTTGTCAAACGGCTTACCGTTGCCAACTCCACCCATTTTGACACCTTTGACGCCTGCATGAGTGGCTGGATTCGTGAGATGCCACCCGCCGAACTCTTTCAGATTTTCCATATGAACCAGAAAACCGGGGTGCTCTCTCTGGAACTCCCCTTAGGGGATGCCAGGGTCTGTTTTCGTGAAGGTTGCATCATCAATGCCCACTATAATAACGAAAACAATCAAAGCGCAATTTTTGATATCTTAAAAGAAAAAGAAGGGCGGTATACCTTCACCACCGGATTGAGCCCTGAAGAGATGAAAGCTGCTGAAATCGGAGACTTTATGATGCTCCTAATGGAAGGTATCAAACGGGTTGATGAGGCAGAGGAAAAATAGGACCCGTCTTACTCCTCTTTCACGAAAGGTGGTAATTCTAAAATCTCCATAAAATTGTTCACATGATATTCAGCATCCAGCTCTTCATTTCGAAAAGCAATAAGGCGCATGCCGCAGCCTGCCGAATGCTGCCGATCGATGATGGAATCACCTATATAAATCGCCTCATCTACTTCACAGTTACAGTGCGCGAGTATTTCAAGGAGTGCGTCTGGTGCAGGTTTTGGACGCTTGGCGTTTTCAGCCGTCATTACTTTGGTAAAATATGTATCCAGGCTAAAAAGCTTTAAAATCGGCTCCATGGTATTGGTCCGATTTGTGGAAATCGCCAGTTGATACCTGGGCTTACAAATATCCAAAAAGGGAATAAGATCCTCTTCCATGCGCATATATTGCAAAAAAGGAGTGTAACCCAGATCCAAACGATATTGATGCACAACCTGCAGATCCTGTTCTTTATAATGTCTGAAAATAAATTCTACGGACTCCATTACATTATGCATATGCACATAGTCCAACTCTTCTTCGTCCATCTCGTGATAGCCAAAATGGGTGAGTAGATGGTCGTAATAGGTCTGGTTAGCAAATTTGGAGTCAAACATCACGCCATCACAGTCAAAAATAACTAGTTTCAATTTCATTGTCCAAACAACTCCCCATGCAACCACTCAATGCCATATAACAGAAGTTGTTCATCATCTTGATACTGCTCACTATTATATGCCTGTGCGCTCGTAAGGGCTCCGTTCTCAAGTTGTGTCCTAAAAGAATCCAGGTCATAGAGTGCCAACACAAAGTATTCGATCTGTTTTGGGCTGAGCTTAAGACCTCCACGAATTTTATCGTGTTGGATAATTGCGACCAGTGCATCATTGAATGTATTATATTGAATAAGCCCTTGCTCAACGGAATAGGTATGGCTACTCTGTTCTTTTCCCCCTTGAAAGCCATGACAGTGCGGCTCACGTAATAGCACAAAAAATTCCTCTATGGAATTATCATGCTGCCTAATTGCCGCCCTTCCCATGGGGTAAGCACGACAGGCACCGGGCCTATTTGGATACACCGTGCAGCCTTTATCAGAAACAAAAACACAGGACGCCCTACCATCATCCACCATGGTTAAATAAAAACGCGGAAAGACATCTCCTTCCTCCTGTTCCTGAATAACATAACGTTCTAGAAAGGTGGCGGAATCAAGTCTTGTTTCCCGTTTTAACCGGAGGACATCATAGGGAGTGAGCGCCAGTTCAAGCTGCCGACAACAGTCGGTAAAGCAGTCTACTCCGGGATGACAAGCAAAAGAAAAGGGTTCATTGTCTTCAATACGCCCAACATTTTTAGGCAGTTGCGGCTGTTCCATGGCTGGTTTATTCCTTGTTTTTGGCAGGCCACAAACTGAGAAGTGGGCTGGCAATAAACACCGAAGAATAAGTACCAATAATCACACCCAATAACAGTGACAGAGCAAAATCATGAATAACAGAACCACCGAAGAAAAAGAGCGCCACTAAGACCATGGCGGTTGTAACCGACGTAACAAAGGTTCTCGCCATCACCTCGTTGATACTTCTATTGATTTGAGCAAGGAGTGAATGGTGTTCATCCTTGAGCATATTCTCCCGAATTCTATCAAAAACAACAACTGAGTCGTTTAATGAATAGCCTGCCAGGGTCAAAAGAGCGGTTACAATAAGGAGCGTGATCTCCACATTGAAAACCCAACAAATACCAAGTACAACAATAACATCATGAAAGGTGGCAACGGCAGCGGCCAGCCCAAAGCGAATATCAAAACGTAGAGCAAGGTATATAATTACCCCAAGCAATGAGATGAATATTGCTTGAATCGCCTTATTACGAAGCACCGCGCTGACCGATGATCCAATTTCAGATTGACTTTCCAGCACAAAACCTTTCCCGGGTAACTCTTTGTTAAGAAGAGTTGTGATTTTTTTATCAAAACCACCCACCTTATGGGTGGCTTTTTTTACTTTTACAATAAGTCGATGTTCACCCTCCACCTCTTGGAGATTTACCTCATCCATATCACCGGTAGCAAAGGCCTTTCGGACCTCAGCCATGGTAAAATCACTTTCGGCCTTATATTGCAATAAAGACCCACCGGTAAAATCAACGCCCATATTGGCCTGTCCCCGGGTGATCTGAATAAAAGCAACAAGACCAATGGCTACCAATATTCCTGAAATACCAAAGGTAATATTACGAAGGCGCATAAAGTCAAGATTTGGCTTTTTGATAAACTCCATATAGTTCAACTTCTTCAAAGAACGGAAACTGTACAGGGTATCAAACATCAACCGTGAACAGAACAGGGCAGTAAAGAGGTTAAAGATAATTCCCAGAGAAAGGGTAACAGCAAATCCTTTAATGGGTCCCGTTCCAAACATAAAAAGGGCCATGGCCGTAATCAAGGTGGTAACCTGGGAATCGACAATGGTCCAGAACGCCTTACCAAAGCCACCGTCGACACTTGATTTCACCGATTTGCCAAGATTGTACTCTTCACGCATTCGTTCAAAAATCAATACATTGGCATCCACTGCCATACCTATGGAGAGGATAATACCGGCAATACCTGGAAGGGTGAGGGTGGCATTGAGAATGGCCAGACCGGTAAACAAAAACAAAATATTTAAAATCAGCGCACTATTGGCGATAACTCCAGAAATTCGATAATAAATAGCCATAAAACAGAGGACTATCAGCGCACCGAAAAAACCGGAGGTCAATCCCTTTTTAATGGAATCTTTTCCAAGACTTGCTCCAACGGTCATATTTTGAATCACATCAACTGGAGCCGGGAGGGCACCAACCCGGAGAACAATGGCCAGATCAGCTGCATCTTCATGGGTAAAACTCCCGCTAATTTGCGCAGATCCTCCCAATATTTTTTCCCGAATCACCGGGGCGGAACGAACAACATTATCCAACACAATTGCCATCCGTTTACCAACATTTTCCTCGGTCAACCGTCCAAACACCCGCTTGCCAGAGGAAGTAAAATCTATGGATACGTAGGGTTCATTAAATTGATTGGAAATACGAACCTGCGCATTTTTGACCATTTCACCTGTCATCAGCACCCGTTCTTCAAGAAGAATTGGACGAGTAACCTCTTTACCCGTTTTTTCATCCGTATCCTTTTCGATATAAATCTTTGTCCCTTCCGGGAGTCTATTCTGCAAGGCCTGGTTCAACTTTACCACTTCGGCAGGCTTGGTCCATTCTCCACTCCACTGTCCTGCCTCTTGTGCCTCCCCGGCCAGTTGAAAAAGATTTATTCCCGCATCATCGGCCACGCGTTTAAACTCCAGCTGGGCCGTATCATTAATCAGTTTGAGAGCCCTTTCTCTTTCCTCCTCTTTAATGCCCGGCAACTGCACCACGATTTCAGCTTCACCCTGCCGGATAATAACCGGCTCGGCCACACCAAACTGATCGATTCGATTACGAATAATTTCCAAAGACTGTTCCACAGCATGATTACGGATAAAATCAATTTCCGTCTGCTTAAGCGACACTCGAATCTTTGGAAAAGATCCTTCCTTGGCATCAACCTGGACATCAATCTCCGACAGACGATCTTGAACCAGGGCATTAACCGTTTCCACTGCCCCGGAATTTGGCAGGGTGAACAGTACTACCCCAGGAGCAGATTTAGTACGAACAGCACTCACCCCTTCGTCGCGGAGACTATCTTTTAACTCGTTTGCAGCAAGCTCAAGGGAATCTTCCTGGGCCTTATCAAGATCCACCTGCAAAACAAGATGCATACCACCTTGAAGGTCAAGCCCCAAAACCAAACCTTCCGGAGACATATATTTTTGCCACCATTCAGGAGTTCCCTTATAAAACGATGGAACAATGGTGACGATGGCCATGGCGACAAGAAAGAAAAGCGTGGCAAGCTTTAGTTTAATTGATGTATTCATTCAGGTTCCTGGAACAATATTAGGGTGTTATCACTCTCTACACGAAAAATTTTTCAGAAAATTCACACAAACTATTCATCACTGGAAATGGAGTAAAACAGTCTATTCAAAGAAAAACAAACGATTTTACAGCAAAAGAATATCCGAGTCACGCGATTATACCGTACTGCCTGATTCTTGCAAGCATGGGAACCGTTTTTTTGTTGCCCTTTGAAAGGGGTGAAAAGAGAAAAAAGAGAAGACCACAAAAAAAGCCGTAAGTCTTGCACAATCAAAACTTACGGCTTTTTTAGCAAATGGTACCAGAGGTCGGAATCGAACCGACACGGAGTTGCCCCCGCTGGATTTTGAGTCCAGTGCGTCTACCAGTTTCACCACTCTGGCTTGTAAAGAAGATTAGGAAGGAGTAATACCGTACCTCCTTATCTGCTGTCAAGGGAAATGAGCTGGCCTTTCTCGCAACAATCAGGACTCCTCAGTAAAAAGGTCCCGCAAATTATACAAATAGTGCGCCGCAGACCAATAGCTCATGATAATGGAAACCCAGATAAGCGCTGTTGCCAGTTGATAATGATAGGGAATGGGTATAAGCCCCATGGGAAAGAGAAAAAAACCTATTCCATAATACTGAAAATTTGCCTTTATTTTTCCTAAATTGTCCGCTGGAACGACCTTATTCTTCGAAGCCGCCAAACCACGCAAGCCCGTAATAAAAACCTCACGGCTGATAATCAGCAGACAGACCCAGGCAGCAACTCGGCCAAGGGGGATTAACATCAACAACGCAGCGGTCACCAGCAGTTTGTCGGCAAGGGGATCCATTAATTTTCCAAAGACGGTCTCACAATCAAATTTCCTCGCAAGATACCCATCCAACCAGTCAGTAAAAGCAGCAAATACAAAAACAATACAACTCAAAAGGCCCACCCATGCACTTTGCTCCATGGAAAGCAGCACTACTAAAACTGGAATTAAACCAAAGCGCAGTCCGGTAAGAAGATTGGGCCAGAGCCTATGACCATACATAATCGCTCCAACCTGAAATTATAACAGCATGATACATTTTCATTTTATATTCTTTTGGGCAAAGAGCCCCGATAGCTTTTATAATGCACCAGCACTTTCTTTACATAACGCAAGGTTTCTGCATTTCGGGGAACTTTCTGTAAACGCTTCACAAGGGTCGGCCCTGCATTATAGGCCGCAAGGCTCAACACCAGATCTCCATTAAAGAGTTGTAGCATACTCTTGAGATACCTGGTCCCTGCATCAATATTTTCCCCTGGATTAAAGGGATTTTGCACCCGTAGCTCCCTTGCCGTTTCCGGCATAAGTTGCATAAGGCCTTGGGCCCCATGTTTGGAAAGGGCGTAGCGATCAAAATCTGACTCTGTCTTTATAACAGCTTTAATCAAATAGGGATCCACATTGTAGCGCCTGCTACACTCCCTTATATGATAATCATAGGAAGAGGGATCGACATCAGCACTATATCGTCCATATGCTATCCGTTGTCGACTTCCTTTAGCACTACCACTTGGCCGTTTGTTTATCCCTGCTTTCTTCGTTTGTAACGGTCGACAGCTCTCGGAAAAATTCATATTGGTATACTGTTCCTGACCGTTATTGTCCAGACAAACATACATCTGGGCAGATAGTTGCTGCGGGATAATCATAGATAACCCGGCAACAAGGCTGAGGAGACACCAAGCTCGTTTTTCCATTTACTACCACCAAACCACTTGTTTTGTTTGCGATGGAAAACTACTTACATATTTTACTGCTTTCTCTTTTCCCAGTCCGCTAAAAACTGTTCAATACCTATATCGGTAAGGGGATGCTTTGCCAACTGTTCAATGACCTTCAAAGGAATGGTCGCAATATCAGCTCCAATGGCCGCAGATTCCATTACATGCTGCGGATTTCTAATACTTGCCACAATAACCTCGGTTGACAAACCATAATTACCAAATATATCCATGATTTCGGCAATCAGATTCATTCCAGGGGTACCAATATCATCCAAACGGCCAACAAAAGGGCTGACATAGGTGGCACCCGCTTTGGCTGCCAAGAGCGCCTGTGCTGCTGAAAAGACCAAAGTCACATTGGTTTTAATAGCAAGGCTTGTCAGTTGTTTAACTGCCTTAATCCCTTCCACAATCATTGGAATTTTAATAACGATATTTTCCCCAAGGGTGGCCAACACTTTGGCCTCCTCAACCATCCCCTCCGCGTCAAGACTGACCACTTCCGCACTCACAGGCCCATCAACAACAGCCAGGATATCTTTTAAGATCTCTTCAAAGGGCTTATTTTCTTTAGCGATAAGAGAAGGATTGGTGGTAACCCCGTCCACCATACCCATCTCAACACCTCTTTTTATTTCATCAAGGTTTGCGGTATCTATAAAAAATTTCATTCTTTCTCTCCCGTTTGACCCGTAAATTGTTCACAGCATTCTTCACTGCAAAAATACACATATCCGTCGACACCCTTCTGCTTCAAACGAATCGCCTGTTGTTTGGGAACCAAGCGATGACAGACCGGATCCTCAACAAGCACATCTTCCACTGACTCGCCCTTCAACTCTTCTGCCTGTGTTTTTCCCGTATCGTTTTTCTTTATATTCCAATCGCGGATAAGTAAACGATAGCCAAAGTAGAGAAGCCCGGCAATAATGACCAGTCTCATGGGACTCATATTCTTACTCTACCATATTCCATGCACTTTTCTCAATGGCCTGGGGTGCTCTCTCACCAGCCGCTATTTTTTCCTGTAAAACAGCATACATCTCAGCAGCACCCAACTGCGTGACAGGATCAGTTTTTTCAGGATCAACTTCCAGCAAAGGGAGCAAGACAAATAGACGTCCCGCAATCTGCGGGTGGGGTAGCACAAGTTCTGCTGTCTGGCTCACCAGATCCGCAAAATATAGTATATCCAAATCAAGTAGTCGATCTTGATACCTTTTACCTTCGCTTTTCTTTGTACGCCCAAAATCCTTCTCCACAGCCTGGAGCAGATACAGCAGCTCTTTTGGCCCAAGCCCGGTCTCAAGTATACCCACCGCATTTACAAAGCGATTGCCACTTTCCATGGCAACAGGATCCGAGCTATACGGAGAAGAAAGCGCCAGCAAAAAGACATCCTGCGCAAGGCCCAGCCTCTTCCAGGCATCGAGTAAAATTTTGCGGCTATTGCCTAAATTAGAGCCAAGCCCTATATATACCCTATTCACAACCGCCTGGTTTTATAGATCTTGCAAGCCCAAAACGTCAAACATGGTGTATAAGCCGGGTGCTTGGGCAACTACCCATGCCGCAGCCTTAGCAGCGCCCTGAGCAAAATTATCCCGACTATGGGCACGATGGGTTATTTCAAGCCGCTCCCCTGGGCCGGCATAATAGATGGTATGCTCTCCCACGATATCACCACCGCGGATCGTCTGTACGCCAATTTCTTCCACACTTCGCTCGCCGATTATCCCGTTACGCTCATAGACACCAACCTTCTCAAGGTCTCGATTAACTCCGGAGGCAGCCATCTCAGCAAGCTTTAATGCAGTCCCGGAAGGAGCATCTTTCTTTTTATTGTGATGCAACTCCACGATCTCAATATTGTAGTCATCGCCTAGAATTGACGCAGCCTTTGCCGCAAGCTTAAACAAAACATTTACTCCCACAGCCATATTAGGCGCTTGCACACAAGGAAAATTTTCCGCTAACTTTTTCAGTTCTTCAAGGTTATCCGCGCTCAACCCCGTTGTCCCAATCACCATGGCACGCTTTTTAGAAGATGCCATTTTTGCAAATTCCATGGTGGCCTTGTGGAAGGTGAAATCAATAATCACATCTCCCTTATCAATAACCGATTCAAGCCCCTCTTCAATCACAACGCCCGAAGCACCCCAACCACCCAACACTCCTGGATCACTTCCAATTGCCGGATTTCCCGGGGCCTCAAACGCCGCAGCGTAAGTAAGATCCGGGTGCTGACTTACCATATATCCAATACGCTGCCCCATTCTACCAGCAGCACCTGCTATTATGACATTGATCATATCTATCACTCTCTTTCTGCTTTGCGCTATTTTTAGCGCAGCAGAGTTTGGTTCCCCCAAAAGAATACGGGCCCCGCCCCAGGCGAAGGCCCATATCAAACTACGCTCTGCGGTACAAGAACTTATAAGATGCCAACACCTTTCATTGCTGCCGTTACCGCCTCTTGCGATTTCTCATCAATTGCAGAGAGCGGTAGTCTCGTGCCGCCATCTTTGATTTTCCCGAGTAACTCGACTCCTTTTTTGGCAGGAACCGGATTTGGAGAAGAAAACATGGAAGTCATTAATGGATAGAGCTTGTAATGGATGGCTCTGGCCTTTTCGATATCACCTGCAAGGGCCGCCTCCATAAGATCCGCCATTCCCCGTGGATACACATTAGAGGTTACTGAGATTACACCTTTGCCGCCAATAAAGACCGTCGGCATGGAAGTAAAATCATCCCCTGAGAGGACGATAAAATCATCCGGACACTGGCGGATCACTTCACTGATCTGCTGCAGGGAGGCACTGGCTTCCTTAATGCCAATTACCGTATCAAGTTTTGCAAGGCGGGCCACTGTTTCCGGGAGCAGATTGGTAACAGTCCTACTGGGAACATTGTACAAAAACATTGGAATATCAACTACCTCTGCAATTGCCTTGAAATGTTGATAGAGCCCTTCCTGATTTGGTTTATTATAATAGGGAACCACAGACAGGGTGGCATCAGCACCACTCTCTTTAGCACTCTTAGCCAAATCAATGGCCTCTTCCGTGCTGTTGGCACCGGTTCCTGCTATTACCGGGACCCTGCCGGCAACGGTTGCAACCGTTAACTCAATAATTCGCTTATGCTCTTTAAAACTTACCGTTGCCGACTCACCTGTGGTCCCACAGGGCACAATTCCATGGGTTCCATTTTCGATCTGAAAATTAATCAGATCAACTAACCCCTGTTCATCAACTTCCCCATCAATAAAAGGGGTAACAATGGCGACTATCGCGCCGTGATACTTTTCCATGACATCTCCAAACTCTGGTTATAGTAGTACTTCGGCAGTTAACTGACCGATATAGATTATTCGAGCAGGCCCCTGTAGATAGACATTCCGGGCCGTGCCATCATCCTGCAAATCAAAAACAATTTTCAAGTGCTCCCCACCGGAAGTGACAACACGCACCGGCGAAGAGCAAACTCCTTTTTCTGCAGCAAAAATGGCCGAAGCAACAGCTCCCGTACCACAAGCCATGGTTTCATCCTCCACACCACGTTCATAGGTGCGGACATGTATCCCGTTATCTGCCAACACCTGAACAAAATTCACATTTGTTCCAGCGGGCTGAAAGAGTGGATGGAACCGGACACTGTGCCCCCACTGTTTTACGGTAATATCCTGGATAGTATCCATAAACAATACGGCGTGGGGTACCCCTGAATCCATAAACGACACATCCACAGCCGTCCCGTCAAGTTCTACGGACAAACCTTTCTTATAGCCCACTGGCGTGGTCATCAAAAGGCTGACTTCGTCATCATCAAGTATCGACGCCTCAATAATGCCGGCCAGGGTTTCAAATTTCATTTCCTTGCCTGCAATACCACGTGCGTGGGCAAAACGAGCGGCACAACGCGCCCCATTGCCACACATTTCAGCAACAGAGCCATCCGCATTATAAAATCGCCAGGAAAAATCAACCTCTGCCGACTTCTCAATAAGAATTAAGCCATCCGCCCCGACACCAAACATGCGCCGACAAGCCTTTTGCACAAATGCGCTTTGCTCATCTTCCGGAATAATTGCCATACGATGATCAATCACGATAAAATCATTACCGGTACCACTCATCTTGGCAAAAGGGACAGGAAATTCAATATTCATAGCACTACTCATCAAACTGTGGGATCATCTCCCCTTGAATCAGACTCTCCATCGTTTCACGTTGCCGAATAACCTTAAACTGGCTTCCGGAGACCAAAACCTCAGCAACCCTTGGCCTGGAATTGTAATTTGAGGCCATGGAAAAACCATAGGCTCCCGCACTCTCCACAGCCAACAAATCACCTTGCTGCACCAGGGGCAATTCCAAATCCTTTCCGATAAAATCACCTGTTTCGCAAATGGGGCCCACAACATCCACCACCTGTGAAGCAACCTCTTGCTGCCGCACTGGACGAATTGCATGATAGGCCCCATAAAGGCTTGGTCTGGTAAGATCATTCATACCGGCATCAACCACTACAAAATGTTTTGGTTTCTCTCCACCTTGGTTTGTCTTGGTGTATTGGACTTCGGTCACCAAAATACCACCATTGCCCACCACAACCCGTCCCGGTTCAAAGATCAATGTCAAAGGCATACCTGCTAATTCCTTCTGAATAGCTTCAGCGTATTCCTGGGGATGGGGCGGGGTTTCCTGATCATACGTTATACCTACACCACCGCCAAGATCAAGATATTTGATTTCTATTCCATTTGCCTGAAGTTTTCCGGCAAACTCTTTAAGTTTACGCAAGGTCTCCA
This sequence comes from Desulfocapsaceae bacterium, assembly GCA_050291935.1. GTDB lineage: Bacteria > Desulfobacterota > Desulfobulbia > Desulfobulbales > Desulfocapsaceae > Desulfocapsa. Next base: position 50,030 of record JBNKKR010000011.1, read on the forward strand.
CAAAGGGGGAAATAAGAGTGAGTTGTGAACCGATATGACAACTCACCCCCTGCACATCAATATGATCCATTTTGCTGGCCAGCAGGTACAGCTCCAAGGCCTCCTGGATGGGAATACCGAATTTATTTTTTGCAAGCCCCGTGGAGATATAGGCATGGGTCTTTGGATCAACATCGGGGTTCACCCGAAAGGCGATGGGCGCCTTGGTCTTCATAGAGCCGGCCACCGCGTTGAGACGATGTAGTTCTTGTTCTGATTCGACGTTGAAGAGCAGGATGGACGATTCCAGCCCATAACGCAGTTCGGCTTCGGTCTTGCCGACACCGGAATAAATAATCTTCTTCGGATCAATTCCAGCTTGCAAGGCGCGATACAACTCTCCACCGGAAACAATATCTGCGCCACCACCAAGTTCTGCAAAAAGAGACAGGATAGCAATATTAGAACAGCTTTTCACCGCAAAGCAGGTCAGATGATCAATTCCACTAAAGCCGGAATCAAAGGCCTGGAAATGCCGCTTCAGAGTCGCCTTTGAGTAGAGGTAAAAAGGGGTTCCTAGCTCTTCGGCAACGGTACGTACGCCAACTTCTTCACAGAAAAGAGTTCCTTCTTTATATTCAAAATGATTCATAACGTTTCTTTACACCACTGGTGTATTGCTTTAATGCCTGATTGAAGCTTCACGGGAAAACACACTTTCGTTGGCGTCTTCCGCTTGATCAAAGGCTGTCACCGTATAATAATAACTGCTGCCAGCCGCAACACTCGTATCCTCAAAGATTGCATACACCGCCGCGACTTCACCGATCATCTTCGCCTCACTCTCTTTGCCGCTGCGTCTATAAATGCGATATCCTTTCACATCAATATCATGTACTTTATCCCAGAAAACCTTTATTCCAGCACCTGTCTGTACCGCTGTCACCCCAGTGGGAGCGGCAGGAGGTGTCATATCGACCGGTTTCACAGAAATACTCTTTGAGACCCCGGAATCTATGCTGTTCTTCTCAACGTTAAGAATGGACTGGACCTTGAAATAGTACGTTAAACCGTTGATCAGGCCACCCACTGCATACTCTGTTTCTGCTGTCAGCTCCCCAACAGGAGTGAAGCTCTGGTTGTCACTGCTGCGTAGCAACCGATACTGCAGGGGATAGTCCACAGGTTGCCCATCCATAAGTGTTGTTACCGGCTGCCAGCTCACATCGGCGCTGCCATCACCCGCTTTCACAACAAGTCCCTCGGGGCCTTTTGCTGGAATATGCCACACAAAGGAAACAATATTGGAATCAGGTCCTGCTGCCCACCAACTGGTCCTGGCCTGCACTTTAAAAAAGTACTTATGTCCCGAGCGAAGCAGGGCCGTTTCGTAGCTAGCCTGCCTGTCACTTTCCGGGTCAACCACGCCACCATCCACCTGAATTGGATCGCCAAACGGGATTGGACAACTGGGGCAATAATCACTAAGAGGCACAACGGCCCGGTACACATCAAAGGAACTGATATCAGCAAGGTCTGTTCCTTTAATGGTCTCTTTGGGAAAGGTCCAGTTCAGGGTAACACCCTTTTCCGAAACGGAATAACGCAGATCTTCAATTGCTTTGGGTACAATAGTATCCGGTGGCACAGGCTCGGTTTTATATCCGCATCCATTCACAAAAACCATGGTTCCTGTGAGAAGTAAGGCTCCTACTAACTGCGTCTTTTTTGCCATTGTCAAACTCCTATTCCCATCAGTTTTTCGGCAGCTAGCACTGCCTCTTCAACACGCTGCGTAGCAGTTCCACCAGTGGATATTCTGGAGTTCACAGAACCTTCTACACGTAATACCTCAAAAACATCCCTGCCGATCACATCGGAAAATTCCCTGATTTCAGCAAGACTCAAATCGGTTAATTCGCATCCCTTTTCTATGCAGGCAGCCACCGCTTTTCCCACAATACTATGCGCCTCCCGAAATGGCACATTATGGAGAACCAGATAATCGGCAAGATCCGTTGCCGTCATAAAGCCAGTCCGGGTGGCCTCTTCCATCTGATCCGTATTAAAACGCAGATTTTCGAGCATCTCGGCCATAATTGCAAGAGACGCAGAAACCGTATCCACGGCGTCAAAGACCGGCTCCTTATCCTCCTGCAAATCACGATTATAGGTAAGCGGCAATCCCTTCATAAGCGTCATCAGCGACATAAGACTACCCACCACTCTCCCCGATTTTCCACGAATAAGTTCGGGGATATCAGGATTTTTCTTCTGTGGCATAATGGAAGAGCCGGTACAAAATTTATCCGATATCTGGACAAAAGAAAACTCCTGGCTAGACCAAAGCACTAGCTCTTCAGACAAGCGGGAAAGATGCAACTGAATCATTGCGCAACAAGAGGTAAATTCAAGCGCAAAATCACGGTCTCCCGTGGTATCCATTGAATTTTCCGTTACCCCGTCAAAATCAAGTAACTTGGCCACCATCTCACGCTCAATGGGAAGCCCCGTGCCGGCCATGGCCGCAGCCCCAAGGGGACAAATATTGATTCTCTTGCGACAATCAAGAATCCGTTCCCTGTCACGACCAAACATTGCGAAATAGGCCATCATATGATGGGAGAGCAGGACCGGTTGCGCTCGTTGCAAATGGGTGTAGCCAGGCATAAGCGATCCCATATATTCCCTGGCAAGCAGTACAAACGCCTTACGCACATCGTCCAATAACTGTGTAAAGATATCGCACTGATCACGAAGATACATCCTAAAATCAAGGGCAATTTGGTCATTACGGCTTCTTGCGCTGTGAAGTCTTGCTCCTGCAGGACCAATGGCATCGATAAGGGCCTTTTCAATATTCATATGAATATCTTCAAGCTCTTCCATAAAAGGAAATGTCCCCGCATCAATCTTTGTTTCGATGGCGCTCAATCCATCGCTAATGGCAGTAAGCTCATCCTGGGAAAGCAGCCCATTTGCCGCAAGCATGGTGGCATGGGCCTTACTCCCGGCAATATCATATTTATAGAGCCTGCGGTCGTAGCTGATGGACTCGGTAAATGCCTCAACAGAAGCCGCTGTACCACCCGAAAAACGACCACCCCAAAGTTTTTTAGAATCTGATCCCACTTGGCTTTTTACCCTCTATTCTGCATGGCAGCGATCTGCAAACGCAAGCCGTTTAAACGGATAAATCCTCCGGCATCTGCCTGATTGTACACGTCATCCGCCTCAAAGGTGGCAAAACTCTCCTGGTATAGAGAATTGTTGGACTTCTTCCCAACCGCTACACAGTTTCCCTTATACAACTTCATGCGTACCGTTCCGTTCACTGTCTTTTGACTCTCATCCATGGTCACCTGTAACAGTTCACGTTCCGGAGAGAACCAAAATCCGTTATACACCATCTGGGCATATTGGGGGATTAAGCTGTTCCGGATACGCATCACCTCACGGTCCATGGTTAAGGTCTCAAGATCCATATGCGCTTCACGCAACAGGGTGCCACCCGGTGTTTCATACACACCACGGGATTTCATACCCACAAACCGGTTTTCAAGCAGATCAAGACGCCCCACACCGTTGGCACCAGCGACCTTATTCAAGGCCTCAAAAAGGGGTAAAGGAGCCATCCGTTCCCCATCTATGGCCACGGGATTGCCTCCTTCAAATTCTATTTCCACATAAGTCGGTTTATCCGGTGCATTTTCAGGAGAAACCGTTAGTTTATACATATCTTCATCCGGTTCATTCCAGGGATTCTCCAACAGTCCCCCTTCAAAACTGATATGTAAAATATTCTCGTCAGAGCTATAGGGATTTTTTTTGCTGGTGGGAACAGGAATAGTATGTTTTTTGGCAAATTCCTCTAATCTTGATCTGGAATTTAAATCCCAAATTCGCCAGGGAGCAATGACCTTCAAACTGGGATCAATGCCAAGATAGGCAAGCTCAAAACGTACCTGATCATTCCCTTTACCAGTTGCCCCATGACTCACAGCATCAGCGCCTTCCTGATGGGCAATTCGTACCTGTTCTTTACCGATAAGAGGGCGGGCAAGGGAAGTACCCAGCAGGTACTTCCCTTCATAGATCGCATTGCACCGAAACGCTGGAAAGATATAGTCGGTGACAAACTCTTCACGTAAATCAGAAATAATGACCTTTTCAGCACCAGTTGCCATTCCCTTTTCACGGACCGCGTCCCAATCTTCTGTCTGGCCGACATCGGCAGCATAAGCCACCACCGGACAACCATATTCCTCTGCTAACCACTTCAAAATCACAGAAGTATCAAGGCCGCCCGAATAGGCAAGAACAATCTTTTTTACATCCATTTTCTATCCTTTAAGCAACTTTTCCAATATTGCTTTATGCATATGCATTTTATTTTCTGCCTGATCAAAAGCCACACACTGGTCCGACTCCAGCACTTCCTCACTTATCTCTTCACCACGATGGGCAGGCAGACAGTGCAACACGATCGCATCTGCCGGGGCATGTGCCATAAGCGCGCTATTCACCTGATACGGGGTGAATATCTGCATTCTCTCTTCCTGCTCATCTTCCTGTCCCATGGACGCCCAAACATCGGTATTCACGACATCGGCTCCTGCCATTGCTTCTACCGGATCACGTAAAAGGGTAATGGGTTTGGTTGCTTTTTTAAGCGCATTTTCAAAAATCTGCGAATCAGGCTCATATCCGTTCGGACATGCCAACACTAACTCAAAGCCAAAAATCGATGCGGCCTGAATCCAGGAGTTGGCCATATTGTTCCCGTCACCAATCCAGGCCACTTTTAAATCCTGAATGGTCCCCTTCTTCTCAACCACCGTCATAATATCGCTTAGAATTTGACAAGGGTGGTGAAGATCGGTCAGGGCATTAATAACCGGTACGGTTGCATACTTTGCCAGCTCGCTAACCACCTCCTGGCCAAAGGTTCGAACCACAAGGCCATCCACGTAACGAGACATAACTCGCGCCATATCCTTTAATGGTTCAGACCTGGCGAGCTGCGTATCCCGCCCGGAGAGAAAAATTACCTGCCCGCCAAGGCCGTACATGGCCGCCTCAAATGATACTCGGGTCCTGGTGGAAACTTTTTCAAAAACCAGCCCCACAGTTTTTCCAGCAAGCTGCTGATGCGAAACCCCGGCAAGACGTTCTTCTTTTAAAACGATGGCACGATCAACAAATGCCACCAACTCATCTTTAGTAAAATCTTGTAATGACTCTAAATGGTGTAACATGACTCTTTCTTGTTCACGGATGCTTTATAAAAAAACACCCTTTTCAGATACACCCCTAAGCACAATCGCTGTATTTATAAGGGGAAAGAATCATATTTACATAAAAGCAGAACCTTTTGCAAAGATTTTTGGAAAATTTGTTCTTGGACCACCACTTGCCATTTCAACACTTTTCCAACGTCTGGGCCAATGCAGCGATAAGGCTATCAATCTCGTCCTTACTAATAATAAGCGGTGGCAAAAAACGCAGCACGGCGTTCCCGGTAAAATTAATCAGCACTCCCTTTTCAAAGAGACTTTTAACAATGGCGGCCCCCTGCTCAACACCCTTCTCACTGAGAACCAAGGCTTGAATTAATCCCATGCCCCTGACACCGGTGGCAAGGGCTGGAAAACGTTCCGCCAGCCCCTCAAGGGCTTGTTGCAAATACGCTCCCTTTTCCTGAACAGATTGCAGAAAACCATCTTCAAGCATAACCTTCACTGTGGCCACAGCCGCCGCACATGCCACGGGATTTCCGCCAAAGGTTGTTCCATGACTCCCCGGTACAAAAGCTCTGGCCACCTCTTTTCTAGCAAGCATTGCCCCAATGGGCATTCCGTTGCCAAGGGCCTTGGCCACCGTCATAATATCCGGGACAATCCCCAGTTGCTCATAGGCAAACAGACTACCGGTCCTGCAAAAACCTGTTTGGATTTCATCAAAAATCAACAAGAGATTATGATCGCGGCACAGCTTCTCAACACCTTGCAAATATTCAACATCCAAAGGTCGAACTCCACCCTCTCCCTGCAAGGGTTCACACATAATCGCACAGGTTTGATCCGTTATCATGGCCTGCAGCACATCCAGGTTACCAAAAGGCGCATGGGAAAAGCCATCGGGCATCGGCTCAAAGCCTTGATGAAACTTTGCCTGCCCAGTGGCAGCAACCGTGGCAAGTGTTCTTCCATGAAAGGATCCAGCCAGTGAAATTACCCCGTAACGTTCCTCTCCGGAACAGATCCTGGCAAGCTTGATGGCCGCTTCGTTTGCCTCAGCTCCACTATTAGCGAGAAATACCTGATCGGCAAAAGAGTTTGCAACAAGCAGTTCCGCAAGCTCAGTTTGCGGTTTATTGTGGAAAAAATTTGAGATATGAACAAGCTCTTTCACTTGTCCGCATACCGCTTCAGTCACTGCGGGATGACAGTGGCCTAGGCCACAAACAGCAATACCCGCCAAACAATCAAGGTATTTTTTTCCATCACTGTCCGTTAGCGTGCAGCCTTCGCCTTTTACCATGGTCGCTGGAAATCTTGCATAGGTTCCCATAAATAGTTCCTCGGCCTTTTCCATCAAGATTCTACTTTCTTCACCCATCATACTATCTCCGTTCCGATCCCTTCTTTGGTAAACATTTCAAGTAAAATGGCATGTTCAATCCTTCCATCCAGAATATGCGTCTTTTTTACCCCTTCTTGTAACGCATCTCTGCAACAGCGTACCTTGGGGATCATTCCACCGGCAATGGTGCCATTATCTATATAACTTTCAAGTTCTGATTGTTGCAAAGATCTGAGTAACGTTCCTTCCCTGTCCTGTACACCAGCCACATCGGTCAACAGAATAAGTTTAACAGCTTTCAGGGCGCCGGCAATGGCACCGGCAACAAGATCAGCATTTATATTAAATGCCTGCCCGTCTTCACCCACCCCCACAGGAGCAATGACCGGTATAAAGTCCTTCTCATCAAGGGCCTGTAATACCTGGCCATTGACCTTAGTGACCTGTCCCACTCGGCCAAGATCAATAAGTTCAGGAGGCGTATTGTGTTGCGCTTCATCACTTTTTTTACTCACTTGCAATTTCTCAGCGCAAACAAGATCTCCATCACGTCCTGATAAGCCCACAGCCCTGCCACCGCAATGGTTGATATTGCCCACAATTTCCTTATTCACCTTCCCCACCAGCACCATTTCCACAACACTCATGGTTTCGCCGTCGGTTACCCTCATCCCCTGAACATAACTTGGCTTAATCTCCAAACGATCCAGGAGTTGATTGATTTGCGGTCCACCACCGTGAACGATCACAGGATTAATACCAATCTGCTTGAGTAAAATCATATCAAGGGCAAACTGTTTTTTCAGGTTTTCATCCACCATCGCATGGCCACCATACTTGATAACCACCGTTTTATGACGAAACTCCTGCATATAGGGAAGTGATTCAATCAACCCTTTGGCTCTGTCTATACTTTGCTGCATTCCCTCTATCCTTTACTCAATTTGTATTTTTTGATGACACTTGCGGTCAAATAATTCAGATAATTAAATAAACAACATCCAATTTGCTATTTTACAAACTCGCTCGAATGAAGTAAAGAGATCTTTCTTTTCTATTCTTTTGGGGATTTCTTTACTTTTGAGGTGTGCACAAGTATATTGGGCTTGATACTTGCAATACTAAATTCTCATTTTCAAGGTGGATCGTGTGAAACAACGTGTATCTCTGTATACCATTTTCTTACTGCTTACCATATTCAGCTTTTGCCCAAATGTATTTGCCACTGGTGCGCCCATCAACATTGAGGCTGACCATATGACCTCTCTGGAGGAGGAGAACAGTGTTCTTTTCTCCGGTAATGTGGATGCCAGACAAGCCGAAGTTCGTATTTTATCTGATAAATTAACAGTCTATTATACAAAAGTGGCGCGGGGAGAAAAACAGGAAGTCCGACGACTCAGATGCGAGGGAAACGTTGAAATAACAAAAGGCGACTGGCTGGGAACCGGGAAAACCATGAACTACCTGGCCAAAGACAGAAAGGTGATTCTAAGCGGTGACGCAAAGGCGTGGCAAGGGACAAATCTTGTTACCGGCAATACAATTATCTACTACCTGGATGAAGGCCGTTCAGAAGTTATTGGCGAAAAACCGACAGCCACTGCCACTAATGCAACAACCCCCACCCAAAGCGGCAGGGTAAAAGCCACCCTTACACCCCAATAACACCCCAAAAACACTGGAAAATCATGGCACAGCTGGAAATAGACAACATAGTCAAACGCTATAATAAACGAACGGTGGTTGACGGGGTAAGCCTTCAGGTAAACACTGGAGCGGTGGTAGGTCTACTTGGTCCCAATGGGGCTGGGAAAACAACCTCTTTCTACTCCATTGCCGGCTTTATTCGCCCCAATGAGGGCAGGATACTGCTGAACGGAGAGGAGATCACCAAACTTCCCATTCACAAACGTGCCCAGAAAGGTATCTCCTATCTTGCTCAGGAACCATCTGTCTTTAAAAAACTCACCGTTGAAGAGAACGTACGTATCGTACTCGAAGCATTGGGACTGAGCAAAAATGAAATCAGTAATCGCATTGACGAACTGATGGATGACCTTAAAATCGAATATTTACGTAACAATAAAGGTCATGCCCTCTCTGGAGGAGAGCGCAGACGGGTGGAAATCATGCGTGCCCTGGCAACCAGACCCGACTTTATCCTACTGGATGAACCGTTTGCAGGTATCGACCCATTGGCAGTTGCGGATCTGCAAAAAATTATAATTGGTCTAAAGGACAAAGGCCTTGGAATTCTTATCTCCGATCACAACGTCCGCGAAACACTTCAGGTCTGTGACTTTGCCTACATCATGAATGCCGGCCAAATTTTGACCAGTGGCGTAGCTGATGATATTATTGAGAGTGAAGTGGCTAGAAGAATGTATCTTGGCGAAAACTTCTCCATGTAGCAGCTGACAATGGCACTCGAACTCAGACAACAGCTCAAGCTCTCACAAAAATTGGTTATGACGCCGCAGTTGCGTCTGGCTATCAAGCTCTTACAGATGAATCGTCTGGAGCTCACTGACGCTCTCCAGGCTGAAATTGAGCAAAACCCAGGACTTGAAGAAGATATCTCCCTTGCAGATCTGCAACCGGAAAACCAGCAGAGTCTTTCATCAACGGAAGAAGTTCCCAAAAACAGTGACCAGAAGGAAGAAGATTACACTGAGCAGGTGCGGATGGAAGATCAGGTACCTGAGACCAATTGGGAAGACTACGCCAACAATTTTGACACAAATGTGTCTTTTTCCCGCGAAACGCCCCCGGCTGACGCCCCCAGCCAGTTCGATTTCATCTCTGAAAAACCAAGTTTATTTGCCTACATACAATGGCAACTCGCCCATGCCGAGCTGGATCCTGACGAATGGGAAACAGCGCTTTTTATTGTCGGCAACCTGAATCGTTATGGCTTTCTTGAGTGTGATCTTGATGAGATTATGGAAGCCACCCAGTGCGATAGGGATTCTGCCGAGTATATCCTGGAAACCATACAGGATCTTGACCCACCGGGAATTGCGGCCAGAAATGTTAGTGAGTCGTTGTACCTCCAGCTAGAGCGTCTTGGCAAACAAAATTCCCTTGCCGCCACCATTGTTACCAAGCATCTGGATCTTATGCAGACCAGAAATTACAAGGCAATCTCCAAAGCCACCGGGAAAAAGCGGGCGGACGTGGTACGTGCCATCGAATTTATCACCTCTGAGCTAACACCATATCCAGGACTACCCTTTAACAACGAAGCCACAAACTATATAGTCCCCGATGTATATGTTAGAAAAATAGATGGCGAATTCGTTATCCATCTCAATGAGGATGATATTCCCAATCTAAAGCTTTCATCAGAATTGCAAAATCTTTTACAGACCGGCGACACCGTTGAGAAAGATTCCAAAAAATATATCAGAGAAAAGCTTAAGGATGCGGGCTGGTTTATAAAATCCTTACACCAACGCCAGGCTACCATATTTAAGGTTATGGACTCTATCCTGAAATTTCAGGCAGAATTTTTCAGACATGGGCCAACCCATTTGCGCCCTCTGATTCTTAGGGATGTTGCCGAAGATATAGAGATGCACGAGTCCACCATCAGCCGCGTTACTTCCAATAAATATGTCCACACCCCCATGGGAATTTATGAGCTAAAATACTTTTTCTCAACAGCCATACCCATTCGCGGGAAAGAGGCCCTGGCAGCGGAGTCCGTCCGGGAACGTATCCGCAAAATGATCCGGAATGAAGATCCATTCAAGCCATTAAGTGATAATGCCATCTCTAAAAAGCTGGATGAAGACGATGTTAAAATCGCTCGCCGAACTGTCGCCAAATACAGAGAACAATTAAAAATCCCTCCTGTTAAACACAGACGCAAACCAAGATAAATGAGCCAGCTTGAGCGCATTTACGCCTTCCATAAAAAACTCAAGCAACAGCGTTTCCCCAACGCGAAAACCTTAATAGAAGAGTTTGAACTTTCCCGCGCAACTGCCCACCGGGATATTCAATATCTCCGAGAGCGACTCCTTGCCCCCCTTGCCTTTGATGCAGCGCAAAACGGCTACTATTACACAGATGACAGCTTCTCCCTCCCCTTTGAAGAAAGCCCCAAGCTTCTCTTTCTTATGGCTCTTCTAAACAAAATGGCCGATGAGGCGGGCCTTGTGAATCTTCCCGAAATTAAACAACTGGAAAAACGGTTGAGCAAGCTTATTGCACCGGGTTACGAGCATTTAATGGAAAATGTGTTTTGCCAATGGATCGAAGTTGAAGAGTTAACCCCTGCTATTTTTGAGTCCATCATTGGAGCCATCGTCCAAAACAGACTCCTTGAAATTGAATATTCCCCTTTATCAAACACGAGAAGCAACAGAACCGTTGAGCCTCTCCAACTTATAAACTATCAAGGAGGCTGGTATCTGCTGGCCTACTGTTTTTTGCGCAGCGACCATAGGCTGTTCCATATGGCACGAATAGTAAAAGCTACTATCGGAAAGAAATGCAGCCCTCCCTTTCATCCTGCCCCAAACAACTTTCTAACGGATGGCTTTGGTATATTTTCGGGTCAAGTCAAATATCAAGCAAAAATTCTCTTTACGGGAACTGCCGCTGAGCTTGTACAACGCCAATACTGGCACAAAAAACAACATATTGAAAAACATAAAGACGGCGTTATCCTCACTTTACCTGTGGCAGATAACAGGGAAATCGCCATGAAGATATTGCAATATGGCGCAATGGCAAAGGTTCTGGAACCAGAGCATCTTCGCCAACAAATCTATGAAGAATCTGTTAAAATTGGAGCATTATACTCGTAAGCACAGTTCTATTTCTTTCTCCTTCCCTTATCCACCATTTTCTTTGAGGTTTCTATGGCAACGAGCAAACTTACAACACGCCAATTGCAACAAAAAATAGCTGCACTGGAGAGCAAACTGTCACGAGTAGAAAAAATCCTCTCCACGACTACCATTGAGAGAGAAGATAAAGACCCTGCAGTGCGAAAAAATGAGTCGCACTATCAATTGTTTGCCGAATCAACATTCGAAGCAATTTTTTTCTCGGAAAAAGGAATTTGTACCAATCAGAATCAGACTGCAGAAAACATGTTTGGTTATACTCTTGCAGAAGCAGTCGGAAGACCTGGAACAGACTGGATCCACCCGGATCATCGCGAAGAAGTTTATACCCGAATGATCAATGAAATCACGGAACCCTATGATTCAGTCGCCCTGCGAAAAGACGGCAGCTCATTTCCATGCGAAATTCAGTCACGAATGAGTAATATTGATGGCCAATCGATCAGAATTACAGCATTACGCGACATTTCACGCAGAATAGAAATCGAACAGAACCTCGCATTTTCTGAAAACAAGTTCAAAACGCTTTTCAATTGTATCTCAGATGCAATTCTGGTGCATGAATTTGTCTCCACAGAAGGTGGCCCGCTATTGGAGGTCAATCGCATGGCCACCGAACTTCTTGGCTACAGTCGTTCCGAACTTTTACAATTTTACCCAAAAGATTTCATGGTTCCAGATGAATATGAGAGAATCGTTCGACAAAACAGTGCAACCAAATTTACTGAGTCGCCAAGTCTTTCTTTTGAAACACAATTAGTACATAAAGATGGCAGCATCATTAATGTCGAAGTTCGGGGCAGTATGATGGACTATGAGGGGAAAAAAGCGATTCTTTCAGTGGTGCGTGATATTCGAGACAGGCTTCAATCTGAAAAAGCCCTTGTTGAGTCTCAACGACTTGGTGCCATTGGTGAAATGGCATCATCGGTTGCCCATGATTTCAATAACGCGCTACACTCTGTTATCGGCAATACCGAACTCTTACTACTCAAACATGAAATAACAGAAGAGTGCAAACCCTATTTGGAATCAATTAAAAAAGTGTCGGTCGATGCCTCAGACCGTGTGAAGTTGATTCAACGTTTTGGCGGAAAATGTCCTCCTCCCTCACCCTTTTCAACGGTGAAAGTCACAGATATGATCAATGATGTGATTGCCCAATCCCGTCCTCTCTGGAAGGATGCGCCTGAAAAGGAAGGGAAAATTATAACTGTTTCTGTTGATTTCCTGGCAGAAAAAAATGTTATCGGAAATGGTTCTGAACTGAGGACCGTTCTCTACAATCTTATCAAGAATGCAATAGAGGCCATGCCCGATGGAGGGGAGATACTGCTTGCAACAGCAGACGTGGAAGAAGGCGTTACTATTCTCATTCAGGATAACGGCTTGGGAATGGATGCAAAAACCGAGAAGAGGATTTTTCAGCCTTTTTTTACCACCAAAGGGTATGAGACAGGCAGAGGCCTTGGCCTTAGTGGCGCCTATTCAATTCTTCGAGAGCATGGTGGGACTATTAGCATTCAAGAGACAAGACCTGGACAAGGGACAACCTTTGAGCTCTTTTTACCAGGCACGCTAGCAGATGATAGCGTAGTACATGACAAAAAAGAAAATAACAAAGCGGAGCAAATTGGAAATGTACTTTGGGTTGATGATGATCCAATGATTCGGCAAGTTGCTGAAGATATCCTTGATACGCTTAACCATAGGGGACATGTGGCGGCAAGTGGCTTTGAGGCTTTGGAATTTCTCAAGACATACACTTATGACCTAATCATAACAGATATTGGGATGCCGAAAATGACCGGCTGGCAACTTGCCAAAGAGATACGCGCCAGATACGGTGATGCTCCTTATGTGGCCGTCGTCAGCGGCTGGGGGGATCAGATTTCCGATGATGAAAAGAAAAAACACGGTGTTGATTTTGCCATTGCAAAACCGGTATTAATTCAACAGGTAGAAGAGTTGATCGATTTTGTGCTGATTAACAAATGTAAATGCCGTAAAATCGCGTCAACATGGACAGAATAGCTGGGGTCATGATGCACAAACAGGTCAAGATCATCAGAATAACGGTGGTGCAAGTAGTGTCTACTAAGAGCTGTACCACCGGTTAGAAAAAAGGGTGTTTTTACACTGTTCACGATATTTATACCACCAGGGCATAAGTTTCGTATGAGCAGGCAAGCTGCTCAACTCAGCTTTAGCACCCCATTTTGTAAAGGATACAGGCTCTCCTCGTAGTATTTTCCCGAGTTCCTCATATTTTTCCCTTTTCTCTTTACGCCAAATATTTCCAAGAAGTTCTGGAGTCAATTTTTTAGCAATGCTATCCGGACTATAAAATTTGAGGATATCATACCACCCGAGATGTTCTATCATGCGAACTAACAGAGCGTCTTCATTCCAGTGGCCTGCAAGCTCTTTCTCTCCACACACCACAGCAAACATGTCTTCAACCGAGATATTATAATCCCAATTTATTCGCTTTAATAAGCAGTGTTGTTCAGGAGTTATTTCCCTCATCTTGTTATATCCCCACTGTCAAGAAATACGAATTCGCCTACTCAAGTTGCGCTCAAAAACGTACCAAGAGCCGTAATACTGAGCCCCTTTTGAACCACTTATCTTTCCTTCCCACATGGAAAACGTGAACAACAAGCAAAAGTATCACCTCTACGACCCAAAAATAGTGTAAAATAATCGTTTGAAAACAGCAATATCAAAATTCATAGCTATTTTTTACTTATATCTCAACCTGTTGCAAAACAAACACAACTACCAAAAAGAAAAAATAGACCGGGCGGTGGTGAATGGCAAGGGGAAATAGTAATTTATTATTTTATTTCAATTCATTAATTCTTAATGGACAGGCACCGGAGAAGACAATTCTTCTTAGACAAACTCGGTAACTATATGCTACAATGGGATTAAATTCTGGAAGACAATTCCAATCTATCGTATCTGTTTACTCTTACAGGAAGTTTTGTCTATGTTGCGCTCTGTTTTTCTTCTGATTTCCTGCCTGGCCGGGGGAATATTGTTGTGCATGCTCTCTGCTGTAAGCAGCCCTGCCCATCAGACGAAAGATAGTATTAGAACTCCACTTTTTTCCTCAAAAGAACAGCAATACCTTGAACGTAAGGGTCAGATAAGCATGTGTATAGACCCAGACTGGCTCCCATTGGAAGCCATTATTGATGGAAAACACGTGGGCATGACCGCTGAATATATGGAACTGTTTAGTCATATTATTGGCGTCCCTATCACTCTGGTTCCAACGGAGACCTGGTCGCAAAGTCTCGCCTTTGCAAAAGCGAGAAAGTGTGACATCTTTTCCCTTGCCATGTCAACACCGGAACGTGAAACATACATGACGTTCACCACACCCTATCTGAATATCCCTCTGGTGATGGCAGCCAAAATAGATACTCCGTTTATCGACGATATTTCAACATTGACAAACAAAAAAATTGGTATGGTTCAAGGCTATGCGTTTAATGAGCTGCTACGGAGCAGATACCCCAAAATGCAGGTAATCGATGTAAACTCGGTAATGGACGGGCTCAACAAAGTTGCGCAGGGGAAAATCTATGGATTTGTCGGTACCCTGGCAACTGTGGGGTATTCAATTCAGAAAGATTTCACCGGTGAGTTAAAAGTTTCCGGGAAATTCGATGAACGATGGAATTTGGGTATAGGCAGTAGAAATGATGAACCACTCCTGGCTGCAATTTTTGAAAAAGCAATACAAGCCGTACCTCCTGCTAAAAAACAGGAGATCCTGAACCACTGGATCGCTGTTCGGTTTGAAAAAGGATATGACTACAGCTTGTTATGGAAGATTTTTCCTTTTTCCCTGGCAATTCTGCTTGTACTGCTCTACCGATATTATACCCTCAACCGCTACGCCAAAACACTGCAACAGCAAAACAGAGAAATTCAGCAGCAATCGGAACAGTTGCAGCAAGCTGAAGAACAATTACTTTTTACCCAACATGCGGTTGAGACCAGTATCTATCCCATGATTTGGGTAAAACACGCTTCTGACTATCAAAGTACCACAATCACCCATGTGAATCAGGCAGCATCAACAACACTTGGTTACGATAAAGAGGATCTGCTGGGACGTTCAATTGCGGAAATCGATCCTTCCATTGTGGATGAAAAATGGGATGACGCTGTAAAACAGATGCAGCAAAATACCTTTTCCAACGTCGTCACAATATTCAAACGCAAAGACGGTTCTACATTTCCCGTTGAACAGTATACCACCTTTTTCAAATATCTAAACGAGGCGTACCATTTTACAATTTTCAGGGATATCACCCTGCAACAGGATATGGAAAAGAAACTACACCGTTCCATGAAAATGGAAGCTGTGGGTTTGATGGCTGGGGGGGTAGCCCATGACCTGAACAATATTCTTTCCGCTCTCACCACTTATCCTGAGATTTTACTTATGCGACTGCCGGAGGAGAGCCCCCTTCGTGAAGATATAGAAAAAATACGAAAGGCAGGTACACGGGCCGCCGACATTGTAGCAGATATGCTGACAGTTACTCGCGGGACAGCGGCCACAAGAAAGGTGGAGTGTTTAAACGACCTGATTATTGAAATACTCGACTCACCGGAATTTCTGCAAATACAAAAAGACAGCAGTACTCTCTCCTGCAAGTCGGTCTTAGCTCCCGATCTGTTAAATATCTCCTGCTCCGTCATGCATATCCGTAAATCGGTACTGAACCTGCTTTTAAATGCCGCCGAGGCATTGGAAGGAGATGGCTCCATAACAATTCGCACTGAAAATTGCTATATTGAGAAACCGGTTGCGGAAAACCAGTTTATGAAACCTGGCGAATATGTCCTGCTCTCAATCACCGACACCGGCCCCGGGATAGCTCCTGCAGATCAGAAACATATATTTGATCCTTTCTACAGCAAGAAGGTTATGGGAAAAAGCGGCACCGGTCTTGGCCTGACCATTGTCAAAAACAGTGTTCAGGATCATGGTGGAGACATACTTCTCACAAGTAGCACCGAAGGGACAACATTTTCCCTCTACTTTCCGACAACCAGAACCCAGATTGACACAACTTCTCCTCAAAAAATACCACTCCTGCAAGGTAAAGGAGAAAAGGTTCTGGTGGTTGACGATGAAGCCTTACAACGTGATATAGCTAAGGAGCTCTTACTCTCCCTTGGATACCGGGTACAATGCTGTGACAGTGGAGAGGCTGCCGTGGAGCTTACGCAAAAAGAGGTTTTTGATCTGCTTATATTAGACATGCTGATGGATCCTGGCATTAACGGCCGAGAATGCTTCGAACAGATACGAAAGCATCAACCACAGATAAAAGCCATCATTGTCAGCGGTTACTCAAAAAGTGAAGAAGTGGAATGTGCCCTCAATCAGGGTGTATCCTATTTTATGCGCAAGCCCTACACATTGCAGCAATTAAGCAAAACAATAGAGATGACCCTCCACCCTTCCGGTTGATAATAAAACTTATTTTGTGACAAAAACGAAAAGTAGTGGTCCGATTGTCAACAGAACATATACAAGCACAGCAGCAAGAATCACTATCCCACCTCGCCGCATACGACTGTTTTGCTCTTCGGCCATTTCAGGCACATAACGTGCCAGACGAGCACGTACCAATATGGCGTTGCTTTGAAAAAAGACTGCTCCAATAGTGACAAGAAACAGATAGCCAACAGAAGAGTTTGCAGGAAGAAACAGACACCAGAGGCAGCGGTGGGGCGCGCCTCCATAGTAAAGTTTAGCAAAAAAAGTATATAGGCAAACCGAGGCCACCAAACACCAAAGAACACCTATTAGAAGCAATACAATAAGTAAGGCCTGAGAAACACTTTTCTTAAACACCACTCCCACAGCCAACCCAAGTAAGAGAACACTTAGTAGCACAAGAAAAATTAGCCAAACCGTAACGCTAATAGAAAACAGACCGGTTGCAGTACCTCCATACACCACCGTACAACAGTCTGCGCTTGCTCCATGACTCAATGTCCACACCATCTGCATATTTAGCCATACCGCAAGTAACACGAAAGGACACACCAGAAGCATCCCCCTTGCTAACGCCATATTGAGTGGTCGCTGCTTCCCCTTTGTGTTGCACCTTTCTATCAAATGCCAGATATATAACACCAGCAGGACACATAATCTGACAATCAACATTCGTGTGCCAGTCTCCCCTGCCATATGTATCACCCCAGTTCCACACATTATGCCGGTAAGGATGGGAGGATAGACCAAACTGATACCAACAATGGTGAGTGCAAAGGAAACAGATTGCAATAAAAAGAGAATGTTACCGTTTCGACCACAATTTTCAAGCGTACCCTCTGCCGATTCCTGGAGTACAAAACGAAATGATGGCAAAAATGCTGCAAAGAGGAAATAGAGGCTGAGCAGATCAATTATATTTATGACCAGGGATAATGGATGGAAAAGCATATATACTTACACTTGTTTAGCTGCTATGAGTATGATAGTTTAGCACCATGAATATATCGGAACTCTCATCCCTTTTTTTTCTTGGCCTTCTAGGTTCTGCTCACTGCCTGGGAATGTGCGGCCCACTGGTACTCATTATTCCCGAAGGAAAGAATAGATTTGTCTCTCAACTCCTCTATAACCTGGGCCGAATCACCACCTACACCATACTGGGAGCTTTTTTTGGTTGTATAGGTGGCGGCATTGCAACCCTTGCCTCCCAGGTGGGTCAAGATCCCCTGGCGCTGTTTAGCCGCATACAGATTTTCTTTTCCATTTTGGCCGCACTCTTTCTCTTCTGGTTTGGGTTGATGCGTCTTTCCATTTGTAAAGAGCCCGCCATCATGCAAACAGCCATGCCCAATAAAATTCCCGGATTTTCAAGCATTCACTCGGGCGTCGTCCTTGATCGTTCGGTGGCCGCCTGCTACCTTTTCGGTGTCCTGCTGGGGCTTCTTCCCTGCGGTCTGTCTTACGGTGCTTTTGCCATGGCACTTGCATCAGGAAACATGGTCCAGGGAGGCCTTTCCACCCTGTTTTTTGGCCTGGGAACCTTGCCTGCCCTCTTTATCCTCGGTACCACAGCCTCAAGCCTTATCCGCAAACATAGAAAGCTCTTTGATTTGCTTGCCGGGTTAGTTATGATCTTTCTTGCCATCTCCCTTCTCAGTGAGGGACTGAGCAGAATTTGACGTTTTTTTTGCTTTCTTACTCTCCAAGGGAATATCCTCATCATTAAACATCCTATACTTAGGACCTTCAATATCATCAAACTGTCCCGATTTCACGCCCCACATAAAAAGAAGCCAGGCAAGAATCCCAAGTATTAATGTAAGGAACAGGAGGCTTATCAACGTCCACATATCATATCCTCCCTTCTATTCGTCTTAAAAAAAGCGAATTGCCGACAACGCACAGAGAACTTATTGCCATTGCACCAGCGCAAATAATAGGATGCAAGACCCCAAAAAACGCTAAAGGGAGGGCGATAAAGTTGTAGCCCAGGGCCCAAAAAAGATTCAAGCGAATGGTCAAAAACGTTTTCTTTGCCAGCAGCAAAGCAGCAGGGATAAGACAAAGATCTTCCCGCATCAAAACAATATCCGCACTCTCCATGGCGATATCCGTTCCACTGGCGACCCCAATTCCCACATTGGCCATTGCTAAGGCAGGGGCGTCATTAATGCCATCACCCACCATGGCAACACAGGCTCCTTCCTTTTGCATTGTTTCTATACACTGGGCCTTTCCCACAGGCATTGTCGCTGCTCTATAGTTTGCAATCCCCGCCTGCTTAGCAATGGCCGCAACAGTTGCCTCTCTATCACCAGAGACAATCCACAGTGTAATCAATCGTTTTTTAAGTTTTGTCACCATGGAGAGGGTTTCTTCCCGGAGCCTATCCGCTATTTCAAATTTTGCCACTACTTTCTTCTCTCGTGCCAGATAGACTGCGGTTGTAGCGCTTTCTGTGTCATCTTCTTCAATTCCCACAAAACGTCCACTTCCAACCGTATAACAAGTCCCGTCAATAACACCTTCTACCCCAAGGCCAGGATGCACAGTAAACTTTTCTACACGAAACAAGCTCCCTTTATCCGCCGCACCAACAATGGCCTTGGCCACACTATGTTCCGATTGTATTTCAAGGCTTGCCGCAAGCCTGAGAAAGTGTTTGGGATCAACTGTATCAGAAGAAAGCGGTGTAATCCCGGCAAGACTCATTTCCCCAGTGGTTATTGTTCCTGTTTTATCAAAGAGTAGTGTATCCACTGCATTTGCCTGCTCCAATACGTCGCCACCCTTAAAAAGGATCCCTTTCCTCGCACCAATCCCCGTTCCCACTAAAATGGCTAAAGGAGTAGCAAGCCCCAATGCGCAGGGACATGCGACAACCAAAACAGAGACTGATCGTATTATTGCCCCTTCAAAATCACCGCCAACAAAGCCATTAACAAAGGCAAGGGCCGCCAGTAACAAAACAAGGGGCACAAACCAGCCCACAATTTTATCCGCAAATTTTTGAATGGGCGCTCGCCTGGCCTGGGCATCCTCCACTGCCTGGATGATCTTTGCAAGAATCGTGTCTTCCCCGGTTCCCGTCACCTGAAAAACGATATGCCCATGAAGATTAATGGTACCCGCCATCACTGAAACCCCATCCGCTTTTCTCACCGGTAATGATTCACCGGTCAACATGGATTCGTCAACCTCTGACTCACCGGAAACGACGACACCATCCAGGGGTACTCGCTCACCAGGCTTAAGAAACACGAATTCACCGGTTACGACAGAAGAGACCTGCCGCATTTGGGCACTGGCCACATCATCTGCCGCTTTGCCAACCCTTGCCTGCTCAGGCGCAAGGGATGAGAGTTTTTCCACTGCCTCCGAAGCTCTACTCCTGGCGCCATGCTCAAGCAAACGCCCAAGGAGGATCAGAGTGATTATCATCACAGCGGTGTCATAATAGACTTCGCCTCCAATAATTGTCTGATATACGGACAGAAAATAGGCACCACCAGCACCAAGGCCAATCAGACTATCCATATTAAAACTACCCGACTTCAACCCTCGCAATGCTCCGGCAAAAAAGGGCGCTCCTCCATAAAAGATCACAGGGGTAGCCACAAGGCCTGCCACCACCTGGAGAAGATTACGCATGGTTGAATCTATACCTTGGAAATAACCGGCATATAGCGCTATGGAATAGATCATCAGCTGCATTGCCAAAAAGGAGGATGTGCCAAACCTGATTAACAGAGCTCGTCCTTCGCGTTCCTGTTGCTGGTCATTAATTCGGGCTTGTGGCTGATAGCCATATTGTTGGATACAATCAAGAATTTTTTTAAGATCTGCCTGCTGATCAGACCAGCTAATGCGTACTTTGTGGGTAGCGTAATTGACCAGGCAACTTTCCACACCATCAATCTTCCCCACTGCTTTTTCAATAAGCCAAACACAGGAAGCACAACGTATTCCCGAAATCATAAATGTGATGGTGCTGATCCCTGACTGCTCATCTGCGGTCACACGCTCAGCAAATGCGGAATAATCTAAGAGATTGACAGCCTGAGGACCAACCGCCCAGCCCTCACGCTGATTGTAGAACTGATCAAGTCCTTCATTATTCACCAGCTCGTAAATTCCTAAACATCCCTGGCAACAAAATGAAAGAGACTCACCACCTATGGTTTTTGAAATTGCCTCTTTCTCACTAATCTCAAGAAGGCAATGGGCACACTGCAACACTTGTGCAACTATTCCTGCGATGAGTCACCGCTGGCTTCATCGTCGGCAATGGGTTTTTCATAATCATTTAGCATATCATACTTCGCGGCCTCGACATCTTCCCGCCGTTTGGGTGCAAAGTAATAGACAATTACCACAATAAATGCCACCACCAAAAGAACACCAGAAAGAATATATAATGTCGCCATAAAAGCACCTCAATCGGAAATCATAAAAGACGTATTCTGTATTACACTACTTATACCACCTGTACATCAATACCACCAGAGCATAAAGCCGGAGTTTACAGCTTGTCTGCTCAAGAACAACACTACCAAAAAAAAAGGCCACCGGACAATCCGGTGGCCTCCTGCTTCAGGAAGAAGATATCAATCAAATTCAATCTTCATTGGAGGAGAAGCAAACTTATTATAGAGCCCGGAATCATCAAAAACGGCGATTCCAAGGTTATATTTCTTCTTTGTATTAAACTCGACATCAGTATCACTGCCGGTTTTGAGTTTTCTGGTCAGCATAACTGTCCATTTTTTTCCGTCATGTTGCGATTGGGCCTTGATATCAGCGAAATCACCACTAAATTTTTCAAGCATCCAACGTGGAGTTTCTTGAATATCCGCGTCACCAATCTTGGCTTTTTCGCTGTCCATAAGAAATCCCGGCATGGATGGCTGTTTAGCTGGATCTTGCATATAGAGCGGCGCATCGCCAAATTTATTTTTATTTGTTTTTGCCTTTCCAGTGCCTTTGTCACCTTTTCTGGAATCATCATCCACCAGGTAATCTCCGGCATAGCCCATGGGGTCTGTACGATAGGACTCCCACACCCAGAGATCACCAAACTGTGGCGCCTTTTCTGTGTGGTATGACCATTGGCTGGGATCTTTCGCGTCGCTATGACACAAAACGGCACAACCTTTATTGGCAAACTTTTTAATCCTACGGGTTTCAAAGTTCAAAGCGACCCTATCCTGCCCTTCTTTGGACTGTGACCACTTATCTCCCTCTTTAACCCATTTTTCCGCGCCCATGGATTTTGTACTATCTTCCCAGGAGAGCAGGATAGAAATATTGCTATTTTTGGTATAAACAGCTTTTACTTCAATACTCTTCTTTTTCCCTTCAAAACTTCCCAGGCCATCCATTGATACGGTGGTTGCTTTGGCTTTACTCCAGGCTGCATCGGTGACGGATGAGGGATCTGCACCTACTTTTCCTGCAACAATCACATTGCCACCGCCGGCAAAGGCAGAAGTTGCTAAAAAAAGTCCTGCTGAAACAAAGGCCGCCACACCCAATGCCTTTGCTTTACTCGAATTGACTTGCATTATTTTTACTCCTTTGTTTTGCAATAAGCGGCACCCTACCCTAAAAAGCATCTCACCTTTTGGAGGGTGCCCACCGATTAACAGTTTTAACTGGCACTAAAACGTGTAAGCCAGCGCCACATTTAATGCCCATGGATCGATATCAACATCGACTTCATGGGTTGTTCCAAGGTTGGTTTCAATTGTTGCGGTTGTACCAAGATCAATCCACCAAACGGCGGCGTTGATATAGATATTTTCAGCAACTTTAATATCTATGCCGGCTTCAACGGCAATACCAAAAGAATCATCAATATCCAGCGTAGCTGAGGAAATACCACCTAAGGCCCGAATGGTGGGTAAGGTATTCAGGGTTGCAGCAAGATCTCCACTGACTTCTTCATCAAAAAAGATGGTATAGTTAAAACCTGCACCGACATAAGGGTTAAAGGTGGAATCTTTACCACCAAAATAATATTGCGCGGTAAGAGTAGGTGGCAAATGCTTCGTTTTACCAACTGCCACACCGGCAATATCATCCTCACCTGTAATGGAATGGCTAAAAGGTGTCGCTGCCAGAATCTCTGCCCCTATATGCTCTGTGAACATATAGGCAGCGGTTAATCCAAGCTGGGTATTGTCATCGACATCAACTGTCGCATTATTTACGCCGTCTGGCAATCCCGTTACCGCAGTGGAATCTGAGTTAGAAAATACGGTTGCAGCACCAACTCGTAAAATCACATCACCGGTATCATGCGCAAGGGCATAGGAGCCGGAAAAAGTCATCATTCCCAATGCACACACACCAAGGGTAATCTTGTTTAAGCGTTTCATAATTCCTCCCAGAATTGTTTTTACTACAATAAGGAGTCATGAGCGCCGGATGCATCCTCCGCTCACTCTCCCCCTTCACAACAAATTGATAATTTTAAGCAAAATATCCAATAACACCTAAAATCACAGCAATCACACAAACCACACTTAATCCAATCATCATTTTCTTTCGCTGGCCAGGTCTGCGTTCTGGGTCACGATCAAGAAAGGGAAGGATCATCAACCCAAAGAGCATTAGCGGCTGCAAAAGCAGGCCGATCACCTCAAGTTTCCCCGGGAACAGTTTTAGAAACTGATACATGGAAAGAAAATACCATTCCGGTTTGGGGACAAAGGATGAATCGGTGGGATCGGCAGGATCTCCCATTTCCGCCGGAAAGTAGTAGGCAAGTCCAATAACTACTGCCAGTACAATTAATGCCACCACCATTTCCTTAAAAAGAAACGTTGGGAAAAAAGTCTCTTGTGCTTTTATTTCTTTATTCATCTGCTCTTCCATGCTCTCTCCTACAGTGGTTCGGCAACGCCGGTTTTCCTGATCATCAAAAAGTGAACCACCAGGAATATAACGATCAAAATTGGCAAATAAAACACATGGGTAGCGTAAAACCTACTTAGGGTAAGCGCACCAAGCGGCTCGCCACCACGGGCAAGATTTGCAGTGAATTCGCCAACTGCAGGAAGGGTGGTGGCCATACTAATCCCCACTTTGGACGCCCAGTAAGCCTTCATATTCCACGGCAGCAAATATCCGGTAAAACCAAATCCCAAGGTAATCAAAAAAAGGAAGACTCCGCTCACCCAATGAAATTCCATCGGCTTTTTATAGGATCCGGTGATCACTACCCGAATCATATGGAGGGTGATAAAGAGAATCATCAGGTTGGCAGACCAATGATGTATGCCTCGGATGATGGCTCCAGCCGATACTTCAAACTGCAGATACTCAACCGTTGCATATGCTGCCTCTGTGCTGGGGACATAATAGGCAGCCATCAATACTCCAGTCACTACCAGCAATACAAAGAGGAAAAAGGTGATCCCGCCAAAACAGTACATCACGTTTAACCGTGGCGGAACGGGATGGTCAAACACCTCCTTCTCCACATAGTCCATAAACTGAAACCGCTCTTCAAGCGCTCCTAACAGTCCTTTACGCTTCATCGGTTTCCTCCTTATCTTTGTTGTAGATATAAACTATGTCATCCTCCACTTTAATTGGCAATTTTGCCAGTGGTGCCGGCGGTGGGCCACCTATATTTTTTCCTTCGGCGTCATATATCCCCGCGTGACAGGGACAGACAAACTCATTACGATCTTCTTCAAAACGTACATTGCAACCAAGATGGGTACACGTTGCCGAAAGCGCGACAAACTCTTCTCCTCGCTTTCGCACATAGGCCAGTTGACGCTGAGACGCGTAGGCCCAGCCATCTTGAATTTCAAACTCAAGGACCACCTGTGAATAGATGTCCTCTTCAAAGTCATCCACACTACCAACTTCAATCCATTGTCCTTCAATGAGATTGTTTACGGCTGGGGAGCCCAAAAAAACCGCTCCACCACCAATGGCAGCAGCACCAAAAACAGTGCCTATTCCGGCAAGCCCTACCTTACAAAAGGTTCGCCGCCCTTCATTATGTTTCATTTGTATTTGCCCTTTCTGCATAGATCCGGAATTCATGGGAGAATTCCTCTTTATCAAGGATAATTTTAGCTGTAACAGCCCAATGTCCATACTCGGGAATGGTTACATGCATCATATACTTTCCAGCCTCCTCCTCATTGGCCGTTGCTTCTGCCCCTGCATTCTGCAGACTTGCAGGACGCGCCACCTCCATGCTTACCGTTGCACCCGTTAATGGCTTGCCGTGTTCGGTAATTTGCAATTGAATATCAGCAGGTTTTCCGGCAATTACCTGGCCAGGTGATCCGACAAACTCTATCCCCAGTTGCTTCTGCTTTGCCAGTAACCGCGGATACTCCATCCCTTTTTCATACGAATTTTTCACAGCGCCATCAAAACCGTCCGCAGCAAACATGACATGCCAGACGATAAAGGTGAAAAAGACGCCATATACGCAATACAATATTTTTTTCATATTATTCCTGCGGTACGTTAAAATAGACTGATTTCGTTCGTGACTCCGATGGTTCCTCATCCGTTGACAGGGTAATTGCCAAAGGGGTATCCTTTTCAGGAATCTCTTTAGTCCGTACAAATAACGGAAATTTCTCCACTTGCCCCTCGGGTACCCGTAATGTCTCTACTATGTTATGTCCAAAATTGATGCTGCCTCCTTCTTCTTCCGCTTTCAGAGAAAAAATGAGGCCAATCTCTTTGTTTCGTTTATTTTTAATGGAGATAATATAGGCGTTGAGCACATCCCCTTCTTTGGTAATTCTCGCTTCCATCGGGTGTGGTAAGAGTGCAAAATCAAAACTTGAACGAGCAAAGGTCTTATACAGAAAGAGAGAAAAAGTAACAAAGGCAACCAGTGCCAGTACTATGGATACTGGCCGTAGTAACTCACTCTGACTTTTCACCCCGGCAACACCGAAGCTATAGTTGACCAAGCTTTTTTTCTGCTGCTTACCCATTACCTTTGCACAGGCATCAACGCAACGGGCACACATAATACAGCCAACCTGCATACCTTTCCTGATATCAAGTCTTGTGGGGCAAACCCGAACACACATTCCACAGTCGATACACTCATCAAGACGCTCCGGATCCTGCTGAATCAGAAGTGATTTCTCATCAATTAATGCCCCTTGAATCTTTCCATAGGGACAAATGGTTGCACAGAAGGTGCGTCTGATAAAGGCGAAGTTGAGATAGGTGATTACTCCAAGGACAACGGTTGATCCCAATGCAACCGGTCCTATGCTTCCTTGCAATAGAGCAGGAATCGCTTCATAGGGGGAAACCACGTAACAGACAAAGGTAAAACCTGTCCACAAACTTACAAGCAGTAAAAATAGATGTGCCCCGATCTTTGCTCCGCTGCTTTTTTTTCGCAAACCATCCATAAAAGATGTCAGGTCGTTAAACACCGTCTGCGAACAAAGCCAGCCACACCAAAACCTGCCATAGACCAAGGTAAGTAATAAAAACATGGCGACCATGGAGGCTGTAGCCAGAAAAACAAGAATAAAATCCTGCATCCACAATTCCACACCAAAGACGTGAAGCCGCAATGTGGGAACGTCAAATCGAAACGCACTCTGTCCGCCAATGCGCACAAAGGGGAGCACAAAAAAGATAACGGCAAGAAACCTGCCTACATTTCGCCTAATAGGTTGAATTTTCATCGTTCGTAAGATTCGTACACGAAAAAGATAGAAACTGGGGTCAGCCCCCAGTTTCTCAATTGATCACAGAACAAAACGTTCTACTGCATCAGTTTATCCAGAGCAGCATGCTGCGTCCAGCCGGTGAAATAAGGTGTCCAGAGATACACATAGCCAACCATCCAGATAACTGTAGCTGCTATATATATCTTAAAAAAACCCGGGACATTACCCTTACCTTCACCGATACCGTCATGGTCGTCGCTGGTGCTGTACTCGACCTGAACATTTTTCATTTCTTCACTCATTGTAATTCTCCTTCAAGCTGGTGATTATTTTCCACATAAAAAGGCCAAGACTGCCAGGTATACCATGGCAGTCTCAGCATCCTTAGCTTGGTCTACTCCTCGGCTTCCATAGAACGTATATAACTAATTACGCTCCAGATTTTATATTTGCCCATAAAATCACCAAAAGGAGGCATACCACCCTCAGCGCGGCGTTTATAGCCGACGGAGGTTCCGTTTGCGATAACTTCAAAAATTTCCCAGTCTTCAAAGTCCGCGGTATCACCCAGCCAGATTACGTCGGTAAGATCCGCTCCGACATCACCTTTAAGATCTATACCATGGCAACCGGTACAGTTAAGCTCAAAGATTTTCTTGCCTTGGCTGATTGCTTTTGCATCGTTTGCAAGGGTATTCACATCGCCCTCTTTTACCATGGCAGGTCGTGGCGGACGCTGCACCGCAGTACCCAACTTCTGCAGGTAAGCAACGATGGCATCAAGATCTGTCATACCTTCAAGATCTTCTATCTCTTCCTGAGTATACGGGAAACCAAGCATTTTCATACTGGCTTCCGTCCGGGCCACATTCACTTCCTTATCAAAAAGAAAGCCATATTTAGGCATATTGGAACCCCATTTCAATTTTGCAGGTTCTACCATATGCTTGTAATGCCACTTATCCGAATATTTACCGCCAACACGAGCAAGATCAGGTCCCATTCGCCTTGATCCCCAAAGAAATGGTTGATCATACTCAAATTCCCAGGCCTTTGAATAGGGTCCGTAGCGGGCAACTTCAGCCTTTAATGGACGTACAGTCTGGGTGTGGCAGTTATTACAACCTTCTCTCTGGTAGACATCGCGACCAGCAAGTTCCAAAGCGGTATAAGGTTTCTGTAAATCACTGTGTGGTTGTGTTGATTTCATGGTCATGGGAACAAACACCATGGCAATGGTACCAATAAGCACGGTCACAGTTGCGGCTAACGTAAACAGGATTGGGTTCTTATAAATATTCATGTTACGCCACCTCCTGTGCTACACTTTTACTTTTGCGAACTGTCATAATGATGTTGTAGGCAAAGGCAATATAACCAGCGAGGAAAATCACTCCGCCGATTGACCGCATGGTCCACAGATCAACATTAGCCAGGTTCGTCTCAATAAAGGTATAGGTCAGGGATCCATCAGGATCTGTTGCGCGCCACATGGCACCTTGCTGCAAGCCCGCTATCCACATGGTTATGGAATAGGTCAATTGACCGATCAGTACCAACCAGAAATGAACGTTGGCAAGCTTCACAGAGTAGACCTCTGTCTTATAAATTTGGGTAATCATGTAGTATGTTGCGGCACATAAGGTCATTGCAACCCAACCCATGGTCCCCATATGGACATGACCTGGTACATAATCAGTGTAATGTACCAGTGCAGAAAGGGTTCTAAGTCCCTGCGTCGGGCCCTGAACGGTCTGCAATCCGTAGAAGGTGATACCTACGATAAAGAATTTCACCAGATAGTTGCTGCGCATACGATCCCAGTTGCCGTTCATGGTGTAATACCCATTGATGACCGATCCCCAGGAAGGCGCAATAAGAAAAATTGTAAAGGCCATGGCCAGTGTTTGAATCCAGTCTGGTACGGGAGTGTAGATAAGATGGTGGGCTCCAGTCCAGAGATACGCAAAGATAAGACTCCAGAAAGAAACAATTGATAACCTATGACTGTAAATGGGAAGATTTACTGTCTTTGGTAAGAAATAGTAAAAAATTGCCAGGATTGGCGTGGTAAAGATAAACCCAACGGCATTATGGCCATACCACCACTCCACGTTAGCATCATTGACACCGGCAAAAATTGAGTATGACTTATCCCAGCTCACCGGTATTGCAAGGTTATTAACCACGTACAATACAGCAACGGCAAACAATGTGGCGATGATATACCAGAGAGAAACATACATATGGAGTTGTTTTCTCTTGAAAATTGTTGCCATGATGTTGACAAGAAATGCCACCCAGATAATCACCACAACGATATCCAGAGGCCATTCCAGCTCTGCATACTCTTTGGTGGTGTTCATACCGATAAGCAAGGATACCGCTGCAAGCACGATGGCAATATTGAAAAGCCACAGATGAAACTTTGCAAGTTTGGGAAACGCTATCCTGGTACCGGTCAAGCGCTGTGTTATATAATAAAACCCAGCAGTCAGACCACCAATTCCAAAACCGATGGCCCCGGCGTTAACGTGTAGGGGACGCAATCTACCAAACGATAGATACTGCCCCAGGTTGAGTTGCGGGAACACCAATTGACCGGAAATCAATATCCCCAGTACAATTGTAACCAGTCCCCACAACAATGCGGAGAAGGCAAAACCCTTCACCACGTCGTATGAGTATTCCTGTGTCGCCATACATTTTCCTCCCTTTGTTTGGCTCCTTTGTTTCCGGTATCGCCACCCTCATTGGACGAATACCGGTTAGATAAAACTACTGAACAATCAAAGCAAAAAGTGTTCCTCCATAACACTTATTGTTATATTTCATGAATAAACCAGTAGTTACACAAAAAGAAACACTACAAAAAAAACATACTCTTTATGTTGAGACATATATTTGAGACACATTGAACAACAGACAACACAACTTTATGGATTGTTACTAATAGTCCTTTACACTAGATAGCTAACGACAAACCAAATACAATACAAAGTGTGCAAACAAGAAGTGTCTCAAAACAACAAAAGAAACACTTTGTAGTTAATGAGACACTTGAGACGCCCTATTTAAGCAGAATATAATCTACCCGTGAGACATTTTACGAATTGGGTAATGGTATCAAAAACAGAATGGAAAATTCAAATCTAATTTGCAGATTTACGAATTTCTTTATACAAATTCCATCGGCAAATAGATAAACAATTTAAAAATTAATTAGTTACGCCTATTTACAAGGTGGTTATGTTATTTGTTTGCTAAGAAACGATACAGCGTTGCCCTGCCTATGCCCAAATTCCTGGCTGCTTTTGCTTTATTTCCCTTGGCCAAACGAATCGCTTCCTGAACAGTGGACGAGTCCAGTTTTTTTCGTGGCTTGGAGAGAGTGGAACGGCCAGTGGCTGAAATCTGTTTAACACTGAACTCGGGTGGTAAATAACAGGCCTCAATGGTATCTTCGGGGCACTTAACCAATAAATATCTGATAATATTTTGCAATTCTCTTACATTTCCCGGCCATTCATGTTCCATAAGCTTGACCAGAACTTCCTGAGAAAGGATGGTTCCCGGCCGGTTTTCTGACGCTGCAGCCTGTTTTAAAAAATGATTCGCCAGCAGAGGAATATCGCCCGGCCGTTTATGTAACGGAGGAAGAAAAACCGGTACCACGCAAAGCCTGTAATAGAGATCCTCGCGAAAGCTGCCTTCTCGTATGGCCTGCTTTAAATCAACATGGGTGGCGGCAATGATTCGTACATCAACCTTCCTGCCCAAGTCTTCTTCACCAAGACGCTGCACCTCGCCATTTTGCAAAACACGAAGAAGTTTCACCTGCATGGCTGGGGTGATATCCCCAATTTCATCCAAAAAGATTGTTCCTTTGTGGGCCAGTTCAAAACGTCCTTTTTTATCTCGAATTGCCCCGGTAAAGGCCCCTTTCACATGCCCAAACAACTCACTTTCCAAAAGACTGTCCGGCAATGCGCCACAGTTAATGGTAATAAACCGGTGGGAGGCACGACGACCTTCATTATGGATAGCTGCAGCCACCAACTCTTTACCGGTTCCCGATTCTCCCTGGATAAGCACAGGCACGTCACTATCCGCCACTTCAGCAATCGTCTGAAAAACATCATGCATTCTCGCGTCTTTACCAATAATACCTGCAAACTGGTTTATTTCACCCAAACGCTTGGCAAGCTCATGTTCACGGCTTATATCACGCATGGAAGCAACCACTCCGGTGGGTATACCTTTGCTGTCTCTTAAAGGAACCACAAACATTTCCACCAGTTTGTCTTCTCCTTCCACATTTCGCACCGTAACCTGATACGGTTTTGTGGGAAAATGGAAGTTTGGCAAAAGTGGTGTGTGTTGGTTATCACAAAAGGCGCAGTGATTGGCACAAAACTTTTCCGGGAAAATATCATGGCAATCTCTTCCCAAAATATCCTTTCTGGAAAGGCCGGTGATCTGTTCCGCAGCGCGGTTAAAAAAGAAAAACTGCCGATTAAAGCCGTGCGCAATTATTCCTTCGCTTAAGTTATCGAGAATAAGTTCACCATTTCTTCTGGCCTGCACCAGGGCATCAAGATAGCCTTGAAACAACAGGTCATTGACCAGGGAGTAAATACGGGTAAATACCTGCTTCCAACTGGGGAAATCAGTGCCATCTTCCACCTGCCAGTTGACTAAAGCGGGAATTCCTGGAAGGGCAGGAAAAATCTTTTGCCCATGTTCACAGAAACTTACAACAAGGTCATACTCAAAAGGGCTCAGCTCTTCAATATCAAGAATTGATTCCGGCCAGGCAAGATCAGCCTCTTTTAAGACTTCTCTGCAAATGGAATGATCGGAATCAACTGTTCCGGCGGCCACCACCGAACGGACATCCTCTTCTGCCAGCGCATCCAGTGCCGCAGCGGCCATAACCGGTTTATTTACCAAACCTTGGTTTACAAACAAAATTGTATACATGGTGGAAACAATGCCCCATCAATAAGATACCAGAAATTTTACACACACTCCTCTCTACTGCAACTTACCAATGATTGTCCGTAACAGCAAGGAACTAGAGTTATTATGGCAAGTAAGGCTCCCAGCTACCACATCTTTTGCAAAGGAAAAATTTGACATCTTCGAAATGCTCAGGCATAACAATAGAAAGGCTTCTATATTCGCACCACTTTGTAGACGACACAGCACCATTACTTTTCAACTGGCAATGACATCTAACGCTATAATATGGTAGAAGAAAAACTTAAGCAAGAACTGGAAAGTGCCAATGAGACCATAAGGCAGTTACGTTATCAGAACGAAATGCTCCTCCGCTGGGTAGAAGGTGGCGTTATCCTTCTTGATCGCCAGGGAAATGTCATTGAAGCAAATCCTGTTGCCCTGCGCGCCTTAGGCATGACCGAAGAAGAGCTTTTGGGAAAAAATTGTCACAGCACCATCCATCACACTCTGGAAGATGGTGGTGAATATCCTTGGGATTTTTGTCCCCTTTTTGCAGCGTTGGAAGATGGCTCTTCACACCATGTGGATGGTGATGTCTTCTGGAATAAAGATGGAACAAGTTTCTCTGTGGATTACATTGCCTGCCCCACCCGAGATGAGGAAAACGTAATCAATGGCACCATCCTTATCTTTCGCAATCTTACTGAGATGAAGATGCAGGAAGCGACCCGAATTCATGGAATGAAACTGGAGTCCATCGGTGAATTATCAGCCGGCATCGCCCATGAAATTAACACCCCCATGCAATTTGTTGGCTCCAATCTCACTTTTCTTCAAGAAGGATTCGAAGATGTCCTCACCTTAAGCCGCAAATACGGTGAATTTCAAAAACTTGTTTTGGCGGGAAAAGAATATTCAGCTCTTTCTGAAGAAGTAGTAGAATTTGAGGAAGAAATTGACTTGGACTATCTGGAGGAAGAAGTCCCTGAAGCCTTTACCCAAACAATGAATGGAGTGGAACGAGTTACACGACTTGTCCAGGGGCTCAAAGGATTCTCCCATTCCGGCGGCGATATGGGAAAACAGGACGTTGATATCAACGCCATCATTGAAAACACGTTGATCATTAGCAAAAACGAATACAAATATGTCGCCGAAACCAAAACCGAGCTTGAACAGATCCCGCTGGTTTTAGGATTTCACGGAGATATCGGCCAGGTTATCCTCAATCTGGTGGTTAATGCAGCCCATGCGGTTGGTGATAAAATGAAGGAAACAAAGGAGATGGGACTCATCACCATTAAATCAACCACTGAGGACAATAACGTCTTAATTACTGTCAGTGATACGGGCAAAGGAGTTCCGGAAAATGTGAAAAACAGGATATTTGATCCATTTTTCACCACCAAAACCGTTGGTAAAGGCTCGGGGCAGGGGCTGGCCATTGCCAGAACAATCATCCAGGACCGTCACCATGGAAGCCTCACATTTTCTTCCATTCCCGATGTAGGAACAGATTTCTTTATCCGTTTGCCTGTAAAAAAGAAGTGATGCTAGGAGCTTGTCCGAGAATAGCAATTTTTCTACAAATCGAGGGTTTTTAAAATTTTACCACAGGCATATACCTAATATTCCGAGGATAAAATTTTCAAAACAACGAAGAGTTGGGGGAAAAGTCCATTCTCGGATAGTCTCCTAGCCTGCAACAAAGCCTTTTTTAATCGCATAGGTGGTGAGCTCGGCAATACTGTGAAGATCCAGTTTTTTTCTGATATTGGACCTATGCACCTCAATCATCTTGCTGCTCACCCCCAAATCAAAGGCAATTTCCTTTATTGACATCCCCTGAGCCGTCAAAGTGAGCACCTCTGTTTCCCGTTTGGTCAAAACAGGAGACCTATTTTGCATGGCATCACCAGTGACACATTTTTTCATCATTATTTCCTGGGCGGCAGCACAAAAATACGGTTTGCCCTGATATACTGTTCGAATCGCCGTCACCAATTCCTCAGCAGCGCAATCTTTCACTAGATACCCACGCGCGCCGGCCTCTAAACTTTCCATTACACAGGTCTCATCAAGAAATACAGTCAGTACTAACACTTGAGATTCGGGATACTCCTGTAAGATACGACGTGTTATCTGTACTCCACCCATATCCGGCAGGGTCAAATCCATAACGGTCACATCCGGTGGTGTTGCCTTAACTTTGTAGAGCGCTTCCTGGCCATTGCCGGCTTCACCAATCACTTCGATATCGCCTTCTTCACACAAAAGCGAGGCTATTCCAGCCCGGATAACCACATGGTCGTCAACCAGCAACACCTTGATGCTCATATTGTATCCTCCTGCAATACAATGGGCCCGATGGGTACTTTGATGGTCACTTCCGTACCAGAACCCACCGTCGAACGAATGTGAAATGACCCACCCATATAATCAATCCGATGTTTTATCGTATAAAGACCAAAACCGTCAATAACCTGATTTTGCATAACTTTTCCAGATTCAAATCCACAACCATCATCTTCAACTTGTATGATCAGAGTTTCTGCTTCCTTAGCAATTGCCAAATAGACAGTTGATGTTTTGGCATGTTTTGCAACGTTAATAAGTAGCTCCCGAACACAATTATAGAGTTCCATCTGAAACTCACGTGCCACAGTTTTACTCTTTTGGTCATCTTCAAAGGTGATCTGCAGATCATAATCACCCTCCAATTGACGAACCAGCCATTTCAATGCTGCTTCCAGG
Source organism: Desulfocapsaceae bacterium (assembly GCA_050291935.1). Taxonomy (GTDB): domain Bacteria; phylum Desulfobacterota; class Desulfobulbia; order Desulfobulbales; family Desulfocapsaceae; genus Desulfocapsa. Next base: position 84,391 of record JBNKKR010000011.1, read on the forward strand.
CCTGCACTCTCCAATACGGGTGGATAAAGTTGTCTGGTCATACTGCGGACCCGAACTATTGAATCCTCAGTAAGTTCCTTGATACTACCTATAAGTTTCTCCTGTTTTACAGAAGAAGCAACCTTTGCCAGGCTGCCTAGCTTAATTTTAATCAAGGTTAAATCTTGCCCTAAACTGTCATGTAATTCCGAAGCAATACGCCTCCTCTCCCGCTGTTCAGAAAGCGCTAGTTCAAAAGCCATATCATTAAGACGTTGCTGCTTCTCATACAGTTCCTGCTCTGCCAGCTTCCGTTCTGTAATGTCAATAAACGAGATCAGGCCCTTGCCCCAACTAAGCTCATATCCAGGACAAATAGACACATAGATGGTAACCTGGCGCGTCTCGCCCGACAACGTTCTCACCTCGGAGTCAAAACATAAACTGGTCTTTCCTCGCCACAACCCTACCAGTTGCTGACGAAGGGCCGTAAATGTTTCATCCTTAAAACATTTCCCCAAACCACCGCGGATTTCCTCTTTATTTGTGGCACTGTGTAAAATCAGGGCCGCCCGGTTCATATCGACAACATTCACCAGGTTCGCGCAATGATGAACGGCTTCTGGATTCTTGGTGAAATACTCCTCAATATCTTCAATGCCCTTCGCCCGCAATTCTTCAAAATAGTGTTTAACAGCGGAAAAATCTTCCTCCCAGATCGACACCGGCGAATTCTCAAAAACCATACGATAACGTGCTTCGCTCTCACGCAAATCACGGTGGATAAGCAAACTGGTGATACCATCCGCAAGCCTCCTGCCTATTTCCTGAAAAAGACGCTCTTCTTCTGTTGTCCATGTACGGGAGCGGGAACATTGATGCAGTCCAAACTCCCAAGGTAAGTCTATCATGGGATAAAGGGCCGTTGCCAGCACGTTTTTGACTTGGAATTGTTCCATGGCAGTACCGGGCATAGAGGGGTACTGGGTACCTACCCCCAGAGATACCGGATGATCAGTTGTCAGCAACAGACGGTGTTTGGCTTTAATCCAGTCATCATGTTCTATTTTTCTCTCTTGGTCTTTTGCTCCCGGGTACTCTGCAGATGCACTCTCCATTGGAATTTTCCAGAACTCCGCCTCAGGATCACAGGGGTAGAGGAGATAGGCCCGGTCGCAACCATAAATGGCACGTACAGCTTCAAGCACTGAGCTCATCATCTCGTCAAGATCAGATGCCTCCTGAATAGCACGGTTAACTCGGTCCATACTGGAAAGAAAATACAGATGGGCTAATCGTTCCTCCTCGGCTCGCTTTTGGTCGGTAATGTCGCGGCTGATTGCAAGTACCCCGCAAATTACTCCGCTCTTATCACGTTCGGGAATAAATCGGATCCGATTATGCGACTCTTGGCCGTCTGAAGTTGTACGGACAAGATCAATCTCTGCCTCCTGACTGTTGTCAAGCACCTGGGATATCTTTTTCTGATACTCTTTAAAGCGGTCATCGGATGTCAATTCCACAGGCAATTTACCAATGGGAATTTTTGTAAACCCCAAAAGCTCACATAATCTTGGATTAAAGTAAGTAATCCGGCAATCTGTGTCGTATCGGGCAATGTTATCTGGAAGATTTTCCGCCAAGGTACGAAACTCTCGCTCGCGCACCGCAAGCTCTGCCATCATCTGCTGGCGCTCACTGATATCCCGAACCAGGGCCAGAGCATATTGTGTTCCGTTATAGTCAAATATGGTGGCATTGATCTCCACTGGAAAGATGCGTCCATCTTTAGCCTGATGGTGTGTTTCAAAAGTCAGGGTGCCTTTTGAAAGCAACTTTTCCGCAACTTTTTGATGCTTCTCTTCATTAAAACCTGGTTCATAGACAAAAGGTGCCATGCCGATGAGTTCTTCAGCGCTATATCCCAAGGACCGGCTAGCCTCCTGATTCACATACAGCAAAGCACCACTTTCAAATTCGTGGAGATACGCTGCCTCACGAACATGATCCAAGGCATGATTCAATAGGTAGAGTTGATGTTCAATTTTTTTTCGTTCGGAAATATCACGGGCCATGGACAAAGCATAGTCAACACCTTCATATTCAAAACGCCATGAGTTGACCTCCACAGGGAAAATACGACCATCTTTAGTACGGTGCCTGGTCTCGATAGGTGGTATCCTGTCGTTATCTTTGCTCTCTACCCTCAGTTTCTGCAAAACGTCCAGAGTCATATCCGGATCAATATCCAAGGTACCCATGGAAAGCAATTCTTCCCGGCTGTAGCCTAAAGAACGGCAGGCTTCATCGTTTGCATATTGGAAGTTAAAGGACGAGTCTATGATAAACGAAGCATCTACAGAATGTTTAAAAGCAACCGTGAAGATTGACATCTCCCTCTCAAGTCGTTTGCGTTCACTAATATCACGAACCATGGCAAGGGAATATTTAATGCCATCATATTCAAAGATGGTTCCGGTTATCTCAACCGGAAAGATTCCACCGTCACGGTGGCGATGACACGACTCAAAGGTAATTGACCCACTGGTAAGAAGCTCTTCAATATTTTGATTTAGAGACTCTTTTGTGAAATTGGGATCAATATCAAGGGCTGATTTTCCCACCAACTCATCGTTACTATACCCAAGAGAACGGCAGGCCTCCTGGTTCACATAAAGAAATTTACCGGAAGAAGGTGAAATAAGAAAAGCGCTTTCACGCACATTATCCAGTGCGTTACTGAGCAATTTAATCTGCCTGTCCGCTTTTTTTTGTTCGGTCAAATCACGAGCCATGACCATACCGAACCGTTTCCCTCGATGATCAAATACCCAGCGGGTAATCTGCACCGGAAAGATATGGCCATCCTTTCTTCGGTGTCGACTCTCAAGGGTCATTCCGTCCCTATTTCTATCGGATGCACGTCGAATCTCCCGTATCTTTTCTTCTGAAAGATCAGGAACAATGTCCATAAGATTTTTAGTCAGTAACTCCTCATGGCTATAGCCAAGAGTTCGACAAGCCGCATCATTCACGTAGCGAAAGCCATACTCCTGATCCACAAGAAAAAAAGATTCCGATGAATATTTAAAGGCCTCGGATAAAAAGGAAAGCTCCAGATCAACTTGTTCACGCTCAGCCAGTTCCCGTTCCCGCTGTATTGCCGTGTAAGAATTATCAGCCAGCATCTGTACCATTTGATACAAAAAATTTAAGGTATCTTCCACATACTCATGACTAAAAATTGGCACCCGGCGAACAGCGGCAAGATACTCGCCCACATCGAAACCGGCTTGCAGCCCCTGTTTTCTAAAAAAGTCCAGATCAGGAGGCGCATCATCGTAAAAAAACTGGCCTACGAACAATACCGCAACCCGTGACGATTCAGCAAAAATGGGAAGAACGATATGCACCACACCATTTGGACAAATGGTTTCAAACTGTGGTTCGGTTGCATCAAGCAATTCAGCCCTGAATGCTGCATTACTATTCCAACATCGGGAGAAGGTTTTTGCATTAGGCCAATGAAAGCGAGTACATATATCTTGAAGGCCGGCTGCAGCTATGATTTCACCGCAATTATCCATCAAGCCACAAGAAATACCAGAAACTCGCACGTGGGATTCCAACAAATTTTGCACCTGTTGGACATCAAAGAGCTTTTCTATTGAATAATCATCCATCGCCGCTGATTATTTTCCTTTGACTATCACCCTTTAGTTCATTAAGCCTTATGCTCTCATCGTGCACATAGTAAACAAATGACACGGGCACATGCCCAAAGGGAATATAATTAAGAATAGCAAAAATGAGACGACGCTGTCAGCTTTTCTCTTACGTAGAACATATTATTTGTGAGCCATGTTCAATTTATGAGTACATTTGGCTGATTTAAAAAGCTTGTCGTCTTAAACAAAATGTATGTCCTGGCGGCGGGGGTATAAGAAAGAGAAAAATACGGCATACGATACGAATCACGACTATAAACCCCATCGTATAAGGGTTTTATAATGTAATACGAACGTAAAGGGGCTCCAAATGCGGCACTTTTCCAGCACCCCATTTAGGCAGCCACGAATCTAAATTTGTCACCTGTCTCTTCAAACAAAGCTCGGCGCTGATAGTAGTACTCTTCAAAACGCTCCTTGTCGACTGGTGGAGAATAATAAAATCCTTGAATAACATCACAGTCCAAATCCTGTAAGCAATCCAACGTGAGCTGGTCCTCCACTCCTTCCGCCACTGTGGTAAGACCAAGGCTTTTTGCTAGCTGAATAATAGAGCGTACAATGGCCTTATCTTCACTGTCTTGGGTAAGCTCACCGACAAAAGAACGGTCGATCTTCAGCTTATCGGCAGCGAAACGTTTGAGATAAGCCAAGCTGGAATATCCAGTACCAAAATCATCAATGGAAAGTCGTACCCCAAGATCTTTGAGTTGATGCACCGCATTCAACGTGTGGGCCGTATCACTCATGATCACCGATTCGGTCAATTCAATTTCCAGATAACGACCTTCCAACCCTGAAGTTTCCAAGGCTTGGGCAACCGTTTCCACAAGATCATCACGCCTGAACTGTACGGCTGAAATATTTACCGCCATGCTCAACTTCATTCCTTTTTCATGCCATAAAGCCGCCTGTTTACACGCCTCAAAAATAATCCACCTTCCAAGGGGTACGATCAACCCACTACGTTCGGCCACAGGAATAAACTGGATCGGAGCAATAATACCATCAGCAGGATGCTGCCAACGGACCAGGGCCTCAACCCCCGTAATTTCACCGCTGTGGGTATTGATCTGCGGTTGATAATGGAGGTGAAACTCTTCAGCACCCAACGCCTTTCTCAAATCGGTATGCATCCTTAAATGCTTTAAGGTGGACCGATTTATCTTGTCAAAAAAGAAGCTGTAGGTGTTGCGTCCGGCATCTTTAGCTGCGTACATGGCTGCATCGGCAAGCTTAAGCAAGGCATCGAAACTCTCCCCATCGTCGGGATACAGAGAAATACCAATGGACAGGGGAACAAACAGGGTATGGCCAGCCACTCCAAAAGGGCGCTCAAATTCCCGAAAAAGCCTTGTCACAAAAGAAGTAACTTCATCAGCATTCTCAATGGGAGCAAGGATAATAACAAATTCATCTCCCCCTTGCCTGCCGACCGTATCGGTTTCTCGAACACATAATCGTAATCGATGCGCCACCTCTTGTAAAAGCTGATCACCAATAACATGCCCCAAAGAGTCATTAACAGCTTTAAAGTTATCCAAATCAATAAATAACAGGGCTAATTTACCCCCATGACACAGGGCAGCGGAAATGGCCTTATCGGTCTGTTCTCGCACGGTCTCCCTGTTGGGAAGGCCGGTAAGAGGATCGTGACGGGCCATATATTCCGTCTGGCTCTGGGCCATGCGCAGCTTGGTGATATCACGAGCCGTTGACAAAATATATGACGAATCTTCTGTTTCAAATAAAACACTGTTGACAACTACTGGTATTTTTCGACCGTCCTTGGCCGTATGCACCCTCTCAAATGCAATATTCTTTTCCTCTAATAATTCCTCAACGTTTTTTTGTGCCTCTTCCGGTGTAAGATCCTTATCAATACCACTAATACCCATGTCGACAATTTCATCCCGGTTAAACCCCAGCATGCGACTGGCCCCTCCATTAACATAGAGCAAACTCCTCTCTTTTAAACTGAAAAGCCATATTGTCTCCTCTGTGGCATCCAGGGCTCTTTCGAGCAAACAAATTCTTTTTTCCGCTTGCTTTCGCTCAGTAACATCTCGTGCCAAAGCAAGGAACGTTCCTTCCGGCTCTTTTTTACTAACCGAAAGTTCAAACCAGTGTTTACCATCTACCAGCTCCAGCATATATTCATTACCTCTGGAAAACCCTTTGTCCTCCACCTCCGCCATTGTTTTAAGTGCGATTTCCAAAACTTCAGGGCTAAGAATGTCACGAATATTTCTTCCCAAAATTTGTTTCTTGGGTCTGGAAAGAAGTTTTTCGTTGGCCCAAAT
>JBNKKR010000012.1:0-85660 GCA_050291935.1 Desulfocapsaceae bacterium
CCACTGTTTAGCCGGCCCAAATGCGGCACCCGGATTAAAACCAATCACCGGAATATGGACCCGTTCATCATTCATTGCCTGAATTTGCCCAATCCCTTGTTGGTTCTTAAGCTCCCTAAGATCTGCATAGGAGATAGGATTCTGATATTTTAGACAGTCCACAAACCCTTTTGCCTTCGCCTCGACACGCTCAAGAAGCGGTAAACGTAATGCATTAGGACCAGCGATAAGTCCTGCAGCTACCAGCATATCCTGATAGTAATGAACATGGTGTTTGGTCTTGGTAGCATTCCCTATTTTAACCCCATGGCTCAGTAGGAGTCCACGTCCATCCCGTTTATAGCCAACCCGGATCGGGATACCGGCCATTTTAGTAATAAGTGCAGCCTCAAAGGAATTTTGGAGTAAAAAGGCCATATCAAAGGCAAACATTTTTAAATCTTTTGCAAGTTTTAGTGGTCCCTGTACTTTTCCTGAATAGAGGTGTTTTTTATCGTAAATAAAGAGCTTGTCCACATCTGGATTCATACGAAAAACATCGGCAACCCAGGGTACGGCAAGCATGGTAATTTCGGCATCGGGGAAATTTTCTCTGATGCTGTGCACGGCTGGAGTTGTCATCACCGCATCTCCTATCCAATTGGTAGATCGGATAAGAATTTTTTTTGGATTCTGCTCTATCAGAGACATTGGTATCTTCTCACTCTATTCTGCCACAAGCTCTGCCAATTGAACCCCGGCAAATTCAATACTCGGATCAAGGGAAAGGGCAAGGGTGAAAAAGTGGATGGCTTTCTCACTATTTCCAACTTTTCTATAATTGACACCCAGATTTGCATAATCCATTGCAGATGAAGGATTTAACTCAACCGCCCTTTCGAAACTGCTAATGGCCTTGTTGTATCGCTTTTGTTTAAAATAACAGACACCCATTGTATTGTACATATCCGGACGTTCTTCATCTTCAGCAAGTCCCTTTTCAAGCGCAGCAAGTGCCAATGGATACTCACCCATATCTTTATAAGCACTTCCCATAAAAGAGTAAATATATGGAAGATCTTCTTTTTCCGGATTCTTTTTAAGAGCCGTCTGGAAATGAGTTATGGACTGTTCCATGGCACCCGTTTCATATAAATTTTTCCCTCGGTAAAAGTGTAGATAGTATACATCAGGAACTATTTGTTCAAAACGGGCTAATTTCTCTTCAAGAAGTTCAGGATCTCTCACCTGCTCAACAAGGAGTTTGGCAGCAAAAAGGCCGACGTCCTGTATCATGGATCGTTCACGAAAATGTGCTCCGGGAACAACGGTATAAATTGCTGGTATCTTAAGATCGTTATGGGTAACATCCAACATAAAGGTGTCCATACCTATTTTTTGCAATGCCGACACACAATTTTCCACTTCAACTCGAATGTTGCTATCACTCAAATTGGGGATATCATCAACGCCACAGCTAAGTGATGTAGCGTGGACATAGGCAACGTCATCCATATGTAACGGCTTTGGCAGCCCCGATGCAATATAATTGGACTTTGAATTAAAATCCCCTGCCAATTGAGCGACCTCAGTAACTGCACGAATAAGTGCCTTTTCAGGGTCTGGGGTGGTACCAGCCGTATAGACAATTTCAGACTGTTCAGGGAAGGTATTCCGGTCAATACCAAGTGCTGCGACGGTACAAATTCCTGTATCCATAGTAAAATCATTTAGATACAGATCGATATTGTTATCCTCAAATATTTTGATAAGGTTTTGGGCAACCGGATCTTTCACTGTCTTTACATCAATACGCGGTGTTTCTAGCTTGTTGTGGCTTATGAGCGCGCAGACATGACGTTCAACAATTTCACAGATGCCCTGCAACGCTGCTTCTTCATACGAATTTCCAGCAGATGGCCCATTGAATTCATTTATCGCATAAAACCAGGAAAATGGCAGCAGTACCTCAGTATCCGTTGTCAAATTTTTGGCCCATGCCCACTGCATGGGAATACCCGTTAAAATATTTTCTAAAAAGGTTTCATTATGGGAGCTATCGTGGACAGATTGGAGCAGATAACGAAGGGGTAATACAGGATATCCTTCTGCAACCATTTCTTTATATTCACCGTACAGAAAATTCTCCTCTTTGCTTTTAAAAGTAAAAAATGAGAACCGTTCTGCCAGCTCCATACAGGCAGAAGCCTGGGCCTGTATGGGAGAAGCCCCTTTTCCCATCTGTTTTTTAGTTCCGGTTATCGTGTATGCATCTTCTCCACAGACGGAAAAATAAACAGGAATCCCCAGCCGGCCGTTATCTATTCTTTTGACTTCTTTTAAAAGGGCGATATCAAGATTTGCCAGTTTTTCCTTAAATCGAGAAACTGTTTCTTCAGGGCTAATGGCCTTATCTTGATCGGTGGTGTAGTTTTTTATACAATCTTGGAGCGTAACAAACTTCTTCTGTGACATATGGGCGTACCAAAGCGTAGGTGTAACAAAGTATGATCTTCTCTCTTGGAGGATGCTACTATACTGGGCTTAACAGCTTTTTGCAAAGGGAGTGTGCAAGAGAATAAAAATGCGTGGAAAAGCTTAATTAAAACTATCAGCCCAACTCACAGCATCAAGATAAAACGCATTGATTTGTTCTTCTCCTATGCCAAGTTTATCTATAATTGCAACGAACTTGGCAAAATCGCCATGCTCATAGCGTTCAATTGCCTGCAGAAATGGATACATCGCTCCGTCACGGACAATAAGCGCATTTTTTACTGCTGCGGTGAGGGGGAGCTGCTCCATAATGGATGCCATATCACTGTCCAGCATGGCATCTATACAGGAAAACAGCCCTAACATAAAGTAATCACAAGGGTTGTTAAGGGATAACTTTTCAGCCAAATGCTCCAGAAAACGCGCTCGTATAATGGAAGTTTTTATCAGCTCATCTGGTTTGTTTTCTGACAATTTAGATGTTGCAATCAGTGAAACGAACTGGCGTATACCCCGTTCACCAAGATAGGCGATGGCCTGTTTGATAGACGAGACTGGAGCAACACGTGAATAGTATGCCGAGTTAAGATATTTCAATAATTTAAAGGATACGGAGACGTCTTGATTAATAAGTTTTTCCAAACCCTCAGGAGCGTATTCCGCGCGGTTAACTTCTGTTATCAGTTGCAACATGGTGAGCTGAGAAGCACCAATATCTTTATTCTTCAAGATCTCGGGTTTTGCAAAAAAGTAGCCCTGAAAGTACTCAAACCCCATACGCAATGCCTGCTGAAATTCCTCATAGGTTTCAATTTTTTCGGCCAACAGTTTGCAGTCGTATGGTGCAACCCTGGCCACAATTTCCTCAACCTCATCCATTGGGGTGAGCATAAAATCAATTTTAATTATGGAAGCTAGTTCAATAAGTGGAAGCCACTGCTTTGAGAATACAAAATCGTCTAAGGCAAGTTCGTAACCATGATCAACAAGATGCTTGCAGGCAGAAAACACTTCTTTTGTTGTGGTTACATTTTCAAGTATTTCCACCATCACATTTCCCGGTGGGAACATGGTTGGCGTTTTTTTTAGGAGTAGCTCTTCGGTAAAATTAATAAAGGCCTTTTTTCCCGCTGAAATTTTTTCTATTCCGACGGTAAAAAATGATGAAGAGAGTAAACTTGAGGTGGCAGTCTCACCATCCATTTCCGGAAATGCGTTGGACATCCCCTCCCTGAATAACAATTCGTAGGCAAAAATATTTTTATTACTATCAAAAATTGGTTGTCTTGCCACAAAAACATCCATCAATATCCACCTGTTTTTCTACATCATTCAAAGATATTACACAGACTGCTACCTATTACCATCCACCCAATAGGTGCTAAATCGTTGTTCCCAATCTCCTTTTCCAAAATCAATTTCAACTTTTCTGAACAAATTATCTTCAATACGGATCCTTAACAGTAAACGCGTATCCGGAATAGTGTTTATTGCCCTTTCATACCATTCTATCACTGTAATTCCTGAAAGGTAAAAAAATTCGTCAAATCCCGATTCTTCAACCTCCAACTCATCTGCCAAACGGTAAAAATCCATGTGATAGAGGGGGATTCTGCCAGGGTATTCCTGTAAAATGGCAAATGTTGGGCTGGTAACATAGCATGATGGAGGAACATCAAGCCCTTTGGCAATCTCTTGAGTGAGTGCCGTTTTACCTGCCCCAAGATCCCCGCCAAGGCAAACTATATCCCCTGGTTTTGCATTTTTCCCTATGAAATTCCCCAAAGAGGCCGTCTCTTCAAGATTTGTTAGAGTGAGAATCGAGCAAGTCATCATCATTTGTCATCAAGGCGTATTGTAAAAAGAAGCGTAGTCCCCTCTCCTGGTGTTGACTGGATCTCCATCTTACCGTTGAGTATTTTCGTTCTTTCATCCATCGCCTGCAGCCCCATTCCTCTTGAAGTTCCAGTATAGTGTGCGACAGCCTCCGTATCAAAACCGACCCCATCATCATGGACACTCAGGATCACAATACCATTACGATGTTGCGTTCGTATCGTAATATGTCGGGCCTTTGCATGTTTTATTACATTGGTAAGCGATTCTTGGAGTAATCTGTACAGATGGCGTTGCTGAGCTGTAGTAAAAAATTGGCCTATTGCTTCCATATCAAGGATAAGCCGTATATCAGCATGTCGCAAAAATGTTGCAATTAGATTGTCAAATGCGGCATCCACTCCCAAATCATCTACCAGCATCGGCCAGAGATCATGGGATAAATTACGCACATTACTTATCTGTTGATTCACATATTGGCGTAACTCTCTTAGATCATCAACTATTGCGGTATGTTCATAGTCAATTCCCTCATCAATTTTATTTTCCATTCCACGAAGTTGCATCTTTAATGCGGCAAGGGATTGGCCAAATTCATCATGCAACTCCATGGCGATTCGTCTGCGTTCATCATCCTGGGCATTAATAAGCATGGCGGACAGATCACCAAGACGTTCTTCAGAGAGTCGTAGCTGTTCCCGTGCCTTTTTTCGTGTGGTAATATCACGAATGATGGAACCGACTATCCGATCTCCACTTTCAAGGGATATACAAAAAAAATTGAGCTCAACATCAAGATATTCTTTGTTTTTTTTCTGAATCTTCACTTCACGAAGGGATGGAGTTTTATTGGTCCGTAAAAGCATTTCTATCTCTTTGCGAACCACCCTTCGATACTCAGGATGGACAAAGAAATTGAGTGGTTTATTAAACAACACAGCATGGCTATATCCCAGGAGCTGCTCTACTGCAGGATTTGCATAAATTCCCCTGCCGTCGACTCCAAAAAGGACTATAATATCTTGGGATGCAGTGGCAAATTTACGAAAACGCTCCTCACTTTCAAGTAGCGAGGCCTCAAGCTTTTTCCTTCGCTGCACATCCTCTTCAAGTTGCTGATTGACAGATTTTAGCTCAAGGTTTGCCTTCTCCAAAGTCTTGTTCTTCAGAGCCAGTTCTTTTGTTAGGGAAACATTTTCCTGGGTGAGTTGATAGAGCTTTTTTGCTCTTTCAATGATAGCTTTTAGCTCATTGGTATTCCAAGGTTTTAAAATATATTGATAAATCTGGCCGCGATTAATGGCATCCAATACATATTCCACTTGGGAATGGGCGGTGAGCAATACTCGTATCGTTTCTGGATTGCTTTCATAAATGGTACTTAAGAGTTCCACACCACTTATCCCCGGCATCCGTTGATCCGAAATTACAAGACCTATATTTTCTGTGTTTTGAAATTTTTCTAAGGCTTCTTCACCTGACAGGGTAGTGATTATTTCATACCGATCCTGAAAAATCATCCTGAAATTCAGGAGACTGATCTCTTCATCATCTACAAATAATATCTTAAAAGGAATCATCTTAGTCTTAACGCATCCACCAGGTCATCAACAGCTGATAATGATTATAGTAGAATGGCAACAGATCAGGTTTTGCGAATTTTTTATGAAATACTATACGATGCCCGTCCGCATACCAGTTTGGAACCATATAATAACTGTACCAGAGCACCCTATCAAGAGCCTTACAAGCAGCCGTTAATTGTTCCTGTGTCTCTGCATACACTATCTTTTCAACCAGATTATCAACTACTTTGTCTTTAATTCCGGCAAGATTCATGGAACCTTGCCGATCTGCTGATTTAGAATGCCAATAGTTTACCTGCTCATTTCCTGGAGACTGTGATTGGCCATAACTGTGGACAATCATATCAAAATCAAATTTCTGCACCCGGTCCGTGTATAAGGCTGGGTCAATGGTGCGATAGCTGACTTGCATCCCGAGTTTCTTCAAGTTGGCAACATAGGGTGCCATCACCCGTTCAAAAAAAGGCGAAACAAGTATTATTTCAAACGAAAAAGGGGTACCTTTTGCGTCCTGCAAAACCCCTTGTTCTATGGTCCAACCAGCCTCTGCAAGCATTTTTTTTGCCTTGCGTAAGTTTTCTCGCACTCCCCTTTTTCCACTCGTTTCAGGAGCTTTTAGGGGAGTAGTAAACACTTCAGCCGGCAAACTGTCACGAAAAGGTTCAAGATAGGATAGCTCAAGGCCGGTTGGCAGTCCCGTTGCTGCAAGATAAGAGTTACTAAAAAAAGAATTATTTCTAATGTATTGACCATAAAAAAGCGATTTATTGGTCCACTCAAAATCCAGTGCCAGTCCCATGGCCTTGCGCACCCGTGTATCTTTAAAAATTGCACGTCTGCTATTCATCAGGAAGCCTTGCAAGCCGGCATTGTTTTGATGGGGGAATTTTTCCTTTACCAGTGTCCCATCAGTGAATTTCTTTCCATTCATATCGCGGGCCCACTGTTTGGCAACACTTACTGCCATAAAATCAAACTCTCCCGCCTTCAGTGCTTCTAAGGCAACGATCTGATCTTTATAATATTTCACCACAATGCGATCAAAATTATACATTCCTTTTCTGGTGGGATGCTCCTTTGCCCAATAGTTGGGATTTCTTGTGTATGTTATTGATTTTCCTTGTTGTATATCACTTACAATATAAGGACCACTACCCACCGGTCCAATAAGCCCATCTGAATCCCCATCAAAGGGATGTTTGGTATAAAAGGCTTTTGAGAGAATAGGCATTTGAGTACTTATTAAGTGCAGCTCACGGTTTTTGTGGGCAAAAGTAAATTTTACCCGATTACCATCCAAAACTTCTGCATCGAAAAGATCTTGATAATAATAGGGATATCCAGGATGAACCTTATCACTTTTAAATGTCTTAAAGGAAAAGACAACATCCTCAGGCCGGACAGGGCTACCATCTGAAAATTTTGCTTTTTCATCGAGGGTGAAAGTAACGGACATTTTATCTTCTGCCAAATCAATATCTTTAGCAAGAAGACCATATTGGGAAAAGGGTTCATCAAGGCTTGGCACCGCCAGGGTCTCAAAAACAAAAATTGTAAGCCCAAAGGGCGCAACACCACGAAGGGTGTAAGGGTTCATCTTATCAAAACTACCAATATCGTAGAGGAGGAGAGTGCCCCCTTTTGCAGCCTTTTCTGAAGTGTAGTCGAAACGGGAAAAAGCTGGTGGATATTTTAGATTCCCGTCAATTGAAACACCATGGGCTGCGAGCAGCAATGAAGGAAAAACCACCAACAGACAGTGGAGCGATGCAAAAAGTAGAATAATACTAAGTTTTTTATGATTTTTAAGTACACCATCTACAACTGATCTCAAATCCATAATGTATATCTTCCAATGTAGGGATAATTTTAAAGGCGTCATAGCCAAGAGCTCACTTAACAATGGTAACTGTATCAGTTTTGGGGTATTATGCCAATTCTTCTTGCTTAAAATACCACTATTAACTGTAAAAATTTGTTTTAGAATTAGGAGTCTATTATGGGAAAGACCATCGCTGAGAAGATATTCGAAGGTCATTTGAGAGATAATCCTACACCTGAAAACATGGTGCTTGATTTAGACGTAGTATTATGCCACGAGATAACTACCCCCATTGCCATTATGGATCTTTTGGAAAAGGGAATGGACAGGGTTTTTGATCCATCCAAAATTAAAGCAGTAATTGATCATGTTACCCCTGCAAAGGATTCCAAAACCGCCATGCAGGGAAAAATTATGCGTGATTGGGCAAAGCGCCACAATATTACAGATTTTTTTGATATTGGAGAGAATGGTGTCTGCCATGCCTTATTTCCTGAAAAAGGTTTTATCCGTCCTGGGTACACCGTAATTATGGGAGATTCCCATACTTGCACCCATGGGGCTTTTGGAGCCTTTGCTGCGGGGGTTGGAACCACGGATCTTGAGGTAGGGATCCTTAAAGGGGTCTGCACCTTTCGAAAACCGGTCTCCATGAAGGTTGAACTCACTGGAGAGTTCCAAAAAGGGGTTTGTGCAAAGGATGTTATCCTTGCAATTATCAAAAAACTTAGTGTAAACGGTGCCACAGATCGAATTATCGAGTTTTCGGGACCGGTTGTCGACAAAATGAATATGGCTTCGCGTATGACGCTTTGCAATATGGCAGTTGAGGCCGGTGCTACTTCCGGTATCTGCGCACCTGACAAAGTCACTGCAGAATATCTCTGGCCATTTATTCAAAGTGAATACCCAACCATTGACGCCGCAATAGAAGATTTCAAGAAGTGGCAATCCGATGCTGATGCTACATATATTGAAACGATTCAATTTGATATAAGCACACTTGTTCCTCAGGTTACCTATGGCTACAAACCGGATCATGTAAAAGATATTCAAGAAATGGAAGGGGAAGCCATTGATCAAGTGTATATAGGTTCCTGCACCAATGGCCGCATTGAAGACTTACGTGAGGCTGCTGCCATTCTTCAAGGGAAAACACTTGCACCTGGTGTACGCGGCATTGTGACGCCCGCAACCCCATACATCTATTCACAGGCCCTTAAGGAAGGTATTCTGAAAACATTTATGGATAGCGGCTTTTGTGTGCTTAACCCGACATGTGGAGCTTGTTTGGGCATGAGTTCAGGTGTGTTAGCAGAAGGTGAGGTCTGCGCATCCACCACCAACAGAAACTTTAATGGACGAATGGGCAAAGGTGGCATGGTGCATCTTATGAGCCCCGCATCTGCTGCAGCAAGCGCCATTAAAGGAGCTATTTGTGATCCCCGAAATTACCTGTAATAGAGAAGAGGATATAAGAATGAAATCATTTGGCGGCCCAGCTGTTTTACTGGACAGAAACGATATAAATACCGACGAAATAATACCCGCAAAATATCTTACCGAAATTACAAAGATGGCCCTTAAACCTCATCTGCTTGAAGACCTATTGGTTAACGCGGAGGCATTTGATTCACAATGTGAGGCCATGAAACAGGCCAAGGTTGTCATCGCAAAGGCAAACTTTGGTTGCGGTTCTTCACGTGAACATGCTGTCTGGGCATTTGAGGTAAATGATATTAACGTGGTAATTGCCGAAAGTTTTGCCAGGATCTTCAGGCAAAACATGTTCAATTGCGGAATACTGGCAATGGAACTTCCTGCCGGTGACATTGCGGCAATTTTTGCAATGGAGGGTGACTTAGTGGCAAATGTTGATATGGAACAGGGTAAACTTACGTTGAGCTCTTCTAACAACAATCAAGAAACAATGACTTTTTCATTTTCCTTAAATGAGTATGACAAAAACCTGGTATCTGCAGGTGGCTGGCTGAATTACGCCGACCAAAACTATTAATAATAAAACGCGTAAAGCAGTTGCCTGTCTAAAAATTGACTATTTATGGACAGGCACTACTCTATATCCTGCAACTCTTTTCACCGTTACAAACCGCATTCCTGCAATTTAGAAATGGTTTCGCGCTGCACTTCATCCAGATCTTTGGGGATATCCACCCCAACTTTTACAAAAAGATCTCCTCTGCTACTTTGCGGTCCCTTTGGCAAACCGTAACCTTTTAGCCTTAATTTGGAACCGTCTTGAATACCGGCTGGCACATTAACCTTGAACGTTTTTCCCTCAAGGGTTTTCACATTCACCTTCGCTCCCAGACATGCTTGACTAAATGGAATCTTTTTGGTGTAAATAAGATCGTCTCCATCCCTTTCATACTCACCATGTTTAGAGACATCTATTTTTAAAAACAGATCTCCAGGGATCCCGCCAAAGGGTGCTTGTCCCCCCTTTCCTTTCAAACGTAATTTCTTCCCGCTTTCAATTCCCTTGGGAACTTTTACAGTGACACTTTTGTTTTCCCCATTGCTTCGTAAAGCTATGGATTTTTCTGTACCACTCAGGACATCTTCAAGGCTGATGGAGAGTTGATAGGTCATATCCTGGCCTTTTGCGGGTTTTGCCTGCTGTCCGCAACCACCGCCAGCACATCCACCTCCTCCACTTGCGTGACCGAATATATCTGAGAAGGGGTTGGCTCCACCTCCTCCCATATTCACTCGATAACTACCGCCACCACCGCCAAAACCAAACTGACGAAAGATATCATCCATATTGAAGTTTCTAAAAATGTCTTCTTGGGAATAGCGTTGTTGGAAACCTGCCGATCCATAGGTATCGTATTGTTTCTTTTTTTCTGGATCGGATAATACAGCATAGGCCTCAGATATTTCTTTAAACTTATCCTCTGCTGCCTTATTACCTTTATTTTTATCAGGATGATACCGTAATGCCAATTTACGATACGCCTTTTTTATTTCTTGGGTCGATGCATTTTTGCTCACCCCTAATATATCATAATATTCCATTAAGTTCCTCATTCTTCCCTATAAATAGCAACCACAATTGAGTACGCTCATCATTTGCCAGAGTGTTCTAGCGGTATAATAATAGGAATCACAAAAGGGGCAGTCAAGGGGGGATACGGGAAATCAGGCGGCTTTTTCAGCCTGGAGGGAATCGAACTTTTCTATTATATCGCTATCACTTGCAGGAGTAAGCAAAATATCATCAACACCATACTTTACAGCTTTTATCACTTTTGTTCTGGTCCATCTCGGCCCCGCTGCCACCAAGGGTAGTGAACTTGCAGCACTGAGTTTTATTGCAACACCTAAACCTTTTTCATCAACTTCTGCCATAACCAGGAAAAGCGCTCGAACATTACCAGGAAGATAATTGCTCACATTTTCTTTATAATCCAAAACAGTGTAAGCAGTCTCCCTTTGATCAAGCAAAGATGTAAACTTTTCACACTCTATGGCATCGTTGGAGATAATAAGAAATTCGGGGTTATTGGTGGTATCATCACCACTTGCAACCTGTGCAGCTCCCACGACTTGAGCTTGGGATCCTGAAGTTCCCGTAACTGAGCCTTTGCTCCTGGAAACATCCTCCTGGCCATCATCAGCTGACTGATTTTCGGCAAGCCCTTCCAGCATAAACACATCTGCTGGAAGTAACATATGCATCTTACCAAGCTCATGATCGCCTATATCGATATTTGCACTGGCCATATAATACAAAATATCAGACATTGGGTCATCGGACTGGGCATCAACTTTCATTGAGATAACTTCTTCAAGGTGTGTTTTCACAAAACGTATTTTTTTGGGGTACTGTTCCTCAAATACTTTTGTATAAACACCGGAAATAATATTTGCAATTTCCCCGTATGCATCCTCACAATCGGAACTGAAATCACCATCCATTACCACAGTATCCAGCTCATCCGGTGGAAGCATTATTAGGGTACCTCCAATACGGATTGCATCGGCAAGGCTGACACTAAGGTAATTATTTCCCTTTAATTCTCCTACAATATCCATATGGGCAAGAACAACTTTTCCAGCTGCCTCGTCCATAAAGAAATCTTCTTTGGAAATAAGGTCTACCTTATGATCACTCAGTTTTACCTCAACCCCAAGCAATGCACCAACTTCAACTTCCATTCGGGCACGGCACTCAGCAAGACAGGCATCAACACGCTTTTTCTGTTTTTTTAGATCAAAGGGTTTTGTTGCGGGGGCTGATGTTTCTTCTGCAACCTGTTTTTCTTCTTCTCTGGAAGCAGTGGCCTCCTCCACCTCAGCCTTAACAGGACTTTCTTTTTTAACAGGTTCATCCGCACTAACCGGAACCTCACCTAAGCCAAAAGCATCAGAAGGCATCAACAGGACAAGTTGTCCCATTTCTGTGTCATTAAGAGCCATCGCCACAGAAACTTGATAATAGCTCTGATTGGGTAACGGGTGATCAGATTCAATGTCCACTTTCATGGGCATAATGATTTCTGATGTCTTGCGAATAAACCGAAATGACTTAGGGTACATCTCTTCAAAAGTTGAAGTATAGGCACCGGCAATCAAGTTGGCGATTTCTCCATATGAATCATCAATTTCTTCTGTATAATCTTCAGTTACAACAGATTCGTCCAGTTCATTATCGGGAAGCATGATAAGTGTCCCGCCAAGACGAATGGCATCTCTTACCGAAATTAAAAGCCCTCCCTTGCCTTCAATTTCACCACTGAGCTCCATTTCCGAAAAGACCATCTTCCCTGCCGGTTGATCAAAAAAATCTTCTTTGTTGATCAAACCGGTTTGCATATCAGAAAGGGTCAAGGTGGCGCCCATCAGGCTGCCAACCTCTTCACCTAAACGTTCCTGGACAAACCCAAGAATCCTATCAATTTTCTTTTTAACTTTATCAGATGGCATGCGGTTTTCTTGCAAAGATATTATAAAAGTTGAGTCGATAAATAACTATCGACACAAGCAATATAATTTCTTAATGTTTTTTTTGCGAAAGAGACATTAAGGAAGGAAAGTTATGTGAGATCTTCATACTTTAACTCTACAGAAAAACTGACCGTATCCATGGTAAATGGAACGACAACCCTTGTGCCATTGGACATACCTGCAATACTAAAAGATTTTCCAATAATGGTGGTTGGAATCGCAAGTTCAATATTCTTATCATACTCTTGAAAAAATATTTTCAGATATCCCGCTACCATGTTGGCAACTTCACCTACGGCATCTTTGACATCCTCATTCAGTTCAGCCACCTCAAGCCCCAGAAAACTCCCTGTAATCGCCTTAGCAGCTATTTCCGGACAATGAACAGCCAACATGCCTTTTATGTCTTTTCCAAGTCCAAGCATGCTGGTTAAATTTGATTCTACCTTGAAATCTGATCCAACAATGGGTTCACCATGTTCAAGATCCACCATGAGCATGGTGGAAAACACATCCTTCGTACCATCAATTATTGCCTTTCCAACATCCATAACAAAATCCAAATATGGAGAAAAACCGGGCCTACAGGTCATTGCAGACCTGTAATGCGCCCCTATTTCTCAAGATCAATTTCCACCATAAAAGATCCCTTTTCGGTGGAAAATTTAACAATCACCCTATCAACATCATTTTCTGACTGAAAGGTATATTCAGTCCCCGCAATGGTTGAAGGCATCGACAAATCAATATCCCGTCCCTTTTCAGAAAGAATGGTTTTTACATTTCCTCCAAGCATATTGGCAATCTCACCCATCGCATCATGGACATCATCATTTATTTCATTGATATCCATCATTAAAAAATTGGATGTGATAGCCATTGCTACTTCGTTTGGAAAATGCACCGCCAAAACACCCTTATGGGTTCCGGCAAGGCCTATTGTGGCGGTAATGGTATCAATCAGCACCCCATGATCATTTATTACTTCTTCAAAGGCTATATCCATCATGATCATGGTGGAAAATATTTCCTTGGTGGCGTCAATAATCTTTTCCTGAATCTCCACGCCAATCTCCTAACTTTAAAAATGGATAGTTACAGCAATGGTCCTAAGACCTCATTGACCTTATCAGGGGTAAATGGCTTCTTCAGTGCCCCCACAGCGCCAAGAGATTTTGCTTCACCGATTATATCGTCACCTGTTTCCGTAGAAATCATAAGTACAGGTATATCTTTCATACCATCACGACTGGATTTCTCTCGCAAGAAACTTATCCCGTCCATATTGGGCATATTGATATCGCTTAAAACAATATCGACGGATTCTTTTTCAAGCACATCCAATGCCTCCAGCCCATCTGAGGCCTCAAAGATATTTTCAAAATCTATTCCAGCTTGCCTAAGAGAACGTCCAATGATAATGCGCATGGTTTTGGAGTCGTCCACTAATAATACGTTTTTGCCCATTTTGTTTCTCCTACAATGGTCATTTTACTTCTGGTTACAATCAACTCCAATCACAGTGGAATTGATTATTGTAAACTTGTTTTAAAAAAGTCTATCAGTAGTGGACGGTAAAAATCAAATAACTTTGTATAAAAAAAGCATATTTTTTTTCATTTAGTAAAAAACACGGAGATTAAGCAAGATGGGAGAAATGCTATTTGGACCAAATATTGCATCAAAAAAAGAAATTTAACCCATTACAAATGGTACGATGAAACGACAACTCATTTTTACTCTTGGCATCATATTCTTTTTAAGCACCTTTGTTCACGCGGAAAATGTGCTTACACGAATAAATAAAATTGACGCACAAGATGCTGTGGAGCTCTATTGTAGTTTTTCAAACATTCCAAGCTACCGTTCCACCAGTAGAGAAAAGCGGATTGATTTTATCCTTGAAGATACAGTACTTGCAGACGATTTTTTGTTTTTTAAAGCAGATGACAGAATAGTCAAAATTTTGTCTCAGCATAAAAATAATAAAACAGTGCTTTCCTTCTTTTTTAGATACCCCCCTCAAAAATTCACTGTTTCCCCCAATACAGATGAAAACAAGTTGATTGTTCGCATCCTCCTTGGGAACTCCTATAGTTCCGCCCTTTCAAATTTATCCAGTAAATTGTCGGGACTTACCGTGGTTGATCGAAAAGCAAAAGATTACTCCAATCCTCTCATTGCCTCTCCCTACGCTGCAGATTGGAGAAGCTTTTTTAAACTCTACGAAGCAAAATATCATATTACTGTTCCTGTGCAATTTAGCATGCCCCCTTTCCCCATTATTCAGTTCCTTTTACCGAATCGAAAAAAGAATATTGAATTTTTAAACGAGGAGATAGTCCAGTTTGGTCACCAGCATCTTTGGCATTCTATCCCTCCTATTCTTCTAGATCAGATGGCCACAGAAAGTGATCCTGAAAGAAAAAAAATGCTTGCCTTAACTTACGGCGAGGTCCTTACACGATACGGACAGTTTGCTGACGCCTATAAACAGCTTTATCTACTGTCAACGGAGTATCCTGAGGAAGATATTGGCATTATAGCAAGATATCTTCTCTATCTTTTAGAGGCTAAACTTAGAGACCCATTTATCGCAGATTATGAACTACGAAAACTAAAACCCGTGATGACTACCGCCAATCCTTTGACACCTTATTTTCGTATTACTCAAATTGAAACCGCCCTTGCCACTGCCCAATATTCTCGGATGAAAGAGTTATTGGCTCTGGATGATGTTGGATACCCGGAACAGTTAGAAATAATCCGTGACTTACGTCAAGCAGATTACTGGTCAGGAACAGACGATACCATAAAAGCCTACGTTGGCTATCAACTCCTTGAAAAACAGTCCATTTTAGAAAACAAACGTTTTTCCCTCAATGGATACTGTGACACACTATACGATCAAAAACAATACGTTGAGGCAAGCAATTGCTACAACCTTCTTGCAAGCTATATTGACGATAAAGAAAAACTTGGATTGATTAATTTTCGTAAATATATGGCAGAATTACATATAAAAAAGCCATCACAAATGATTGATTTTTTCTCAAGAATTGAAAACACCTACTCTGGGACTGATGCCGGGTATCGTGGTGCCATGAAAAAGACCGATCTTAGGTTTCTCACAGAGCAAGATTGGACGGATAAGGCATTATTACATTACAAAGCCTTTGCAGAAAAGGGTATTAGCAGAGAAAGCAGAGAAGAGGCAAGTTTTAAAATTGCCCTTCTTTATCGTCTAAAAAATCAGAATATTCGTTGCGTAAACCATACAATGAAGTTCCTGCGAGACTTTAGGGGCGGGGAGCTCCATAGTGAAGCCCAGGCACTCCTTATTGAGATTTTCCCACTTGTTTTACAGGAATATGTTTCTAAAAAGAAATACGTGGACGCCCTGGTTCTTGCAAAACAAAACAGAAAACTCTTTGAAAAAAATTGGGTAAGTATAGCTATCTTAGCGGACCTTGCGGCATCCTACAATGCACTCGGCTTATACGATGAAGCGTTTAAAATCTATCAATATTTAATTACCATCTCTTCTGAAGATCAAAAAGAACAGTACTACCTTCCCATTATACAAGCCGCCTTCCATCATGGAAGTTATTATGTGGTGGAAGATTTTGCCGATCAATACAGTTTTCGCTATCCAAACGGAAAAGACCAAAGGGAAATTGTAAAAATTCGCATACAAAGCCTTTTGGCTGAACAAAATTACCATAAGGCCATTGAATTGCTTCCAAAAGAAATCCCCGAAGAAGAAGAATTTTCCCTTTTGGCAGCCACCCTCTATTTTCATGAGAATATGTTTAACAAAGTGATTTCGATATTAGATCGCCCGTTAATGATCAGTAAAGCGAAATGGAATCGATACACCTTTATGCTGGCGGAAAGTTATTATCAAGTACAACAGCAAGATAAGGGGATTACATTTTTTCAAAAGATTGAAAAGACATCAAGCCACTATGGACAAGCGCTGTATCGAAGGGCCGAATACCTGCTCCAACACGACAAAAAAGAGCAAGCATTAAAACTCTATAGGGAACTAGCCGAAACGAAAGAGAACACCCAGTGGGGTAATCTTGCCCAAAAAGCCGTTGAATTTTTAACTACTTTTAACACTGAAAAACTGTAAAACAAACCTCTCTACTATGATGGAACTATGAAGATACTTGATCCCTTCGATTCAAATATAGAGCTTTTACAAAAGGTTCTTGATTTGCGTTCTGCCAATCAAACAATTATAGCCTCAAATATCGCTAATGCTGAAACCCCTGGGTATAGCCGTAAGGTTTATAGTTTTGAGGAAAAACTTCAATCAGCAATAGGAAAAACGGAAGGTGCTGTGCTGAGAACAACCCATGAAAAGCATTTTCCTATCCAATCAACAAATCTGAGTTCAGTTAAAGGTGATATTACTGAAATAAAAGATGAAACCGGAATTGGCGATAAAAACAGTGTCAATGTGGATACGGAAATGATCAAGCTCTCGAAAAATGAACTGCTATATGAAACAACAGCGCAACTCTTAAAGAAAAAATTAGGGATGCTTAAATATGCCATTCAGGAAGGCAAATAATAAAGTAAGGAGAATAGACTAAATGGATCTTTTTACAACTTTTGATATCAGCGCCTCAGCCCTAAAAGCCCAAAGGACAAGATTAAACACCATTAGCTCCAATATGGCCAATGTTGAAACCACCTCTACTCCTGAAGGCGGACCATATAAAAAGAAATCCGTTATTTTTCAAACAAAGCCTGTTCCCTTTAAAG
Organism: Desulfocapsaceae bacterium; assembly: GCA_050291935.1. Taxonomy (GTDB): domain Bacteria; phylum Desulfobacterota; class Desulfobulbia; order Desulfobulbales; family Desulfocapsaceae; genus Desulfocapsa. The sequence goes on from JBNKKR010000012.1 coordinate 17,470, forward strand.
AGGAACTGGATGCATCAATTAAGGGAGTGGAAGTCACAAAAATTGTGGCAGACGAAAGTGAACCCAGGAAAATATATGACCCTTCTCATCCTGACGCAGATGATGATGGCTATGTGGCCATGCCCAACATCTCCATTTTAAAAGAAATGACGGATATGATGTCAGCCACAAGGTCATATGAGGCAAACACCACCGTTATAAAATCTGCAAAACGCATGGCACTAAAGGCCTTAGAAATAGGTAGGTAAATGGTATGAACACAATAAACCTGTCCCCCCAGTTAGAATCTTTAACCAAACCAGAACTACAAAAGAATCCCATAGAACAAACAACAAACAGTTTTGGTAAAATAATCCAGGAAACCATAAACAGCACCGCAGAGGCTGAGCGAGCTGGCGAAGATGCTATGGCAAATCTTGCCAGCGGACAGGCCAGGAATTTGCATGAAGTTATGATAAGTGTCGAAAAAGCTGACATCTCACTAAAGATGTTAGTTCAATTTAGAAACAAAGCATTACAGGCGTATGAAGAAATAATGCGTATGCAGGTGTAGTTGGTTTATTTTTGTACGTGAATAGAGTGAAATAAGGTTTTTTTATGGCAAATGAGAACAGTGTCGATACGGCGACTCTTGAAACTGAAAATCAGGAAGAAACAATAAATATTCCTGAACGGAAAGATTTAGCAACAATCCTTAGGGAATGGCCGCTCAGAAGAAAAATTGCCCTAGTTGCTGTTACAATCATTTCTTTGGCGGTTTTTGCCATAATCATCATCCAGGCAAGGACAGCAGATTATCAACTCCTGTACGCTAATCTAAGCCCAAAGGATGCCGGCGCGGTGGTGGATTGGCTCAAAGGTCAACGAATTGACTATGAGCTGAAAAATAATGGAAAGAATATTTGGATCCCTGCCAGTCAGCTCTATGAAACACGTTTAAATCTTGCTTCAAGTGGGCTTCCCTCTGGAGGTGGAGTGGGCTTTGAAGTTTTTGATAAACAATCTTTTGCCCTTACAGATTTTGTCCAAAAAGTTAATTACACCAGGGCCCTTCAGGGAGAACTTGCAAGGACAATTACCTCCCTTGCACCCGTTGAAAACACTAGAGTGCATCTGGCGCTACCGGAAAAACGACTTTTCAAAAATCAGCAAAAAAAAGCCACTGCTTCTATTATCGTAACCCTGAGTAAAGGAAAAGATCTGGATAAGGAACAGGTGCAGGGCATTATCCATTTAGTTTCGGGCTCAGTTGAAGGTCTTGCCCCCGAAGAAGTAACCGTTATTAACAGTTTTGGAAAGGTGCTTGAAGGCACAAGGCAGGATAGCGAGGCCAAACAGTTCTCCGTTGACTCCCTTCTCTATCAACAGGAATTGGAGCGAAGACTTGAAAAACGTGCCCAAACCTTACTTGACAAAACCATGGGCTATGGCAGAGCCATGGTACGAGTCAGTGCAAACCTTGATTTTGCGCAAACGGAAAAAACAGAAGAATTTTTTGATGGTGAAGAGCCGGTTATCAGAAGTGAACAGACCCAAAGTGAAAGTGGCGGCAGTGGATCTGCCGGTGGAATTCCAGGAGTCCAGTCAAACTTACAGGGGCCATCAAATGGACAGAACAGTACCACTCCTGCCTCAAGCAAAAGTTCCAGGACCACAAATTATGAGATCAGTAAAACGATTTCAAAAACCATTGAACCCGTTGGCACCATAAAATCGCTTTCTGTGTCAGTTCTTGTGGCGGATAAAGTTATTCCCGCAAAAGAAGAATCTGATAAAACAACCACAAAACCGTTAAATGAAGATGAGCTAAAGGCCATTGAAACTATGATCGCAAGTGCACTTGGGATAGATAAAGAACGGGGTGATGTGATTAATTTAACTTCCCTTCCCTTTATCGACCGACCTGAAGAGAACTTACTTGCCGATTCCATGCCGACTAATTTGCTCTACCAATATTTACCCCTGGCAAAAATTGGATTACTCTCTTTTGGTGCATTCATTTTTTATTTCTTACTGGTACGCCCCATTATCAAAACTATGAAAACTGATGTGATTAAACATAATGACCGGGTAAGTGAGCTTGAAAAGGCAGAAGAAGAGCTTAGGAATGCAAAAGAGAGAATGCGGCTTGAAGAAGAGCAGCGAAATGCAGAAGAAATTGAACCGGATGCTGTGGTAACATTACGCCAAGAAGTTATGCATAACCAAGTTCCGACAGCCTATATTATTAAAAACTGGATAAATGAAGGATAGTTATGAGTTTTGATAATCTAACCGGAATTGATAAAGCGGCGGTATTACTGATGTGTCTTGGAGAAGAGGCATCGGGTAAAATCTTTGAGGAACTCAGTGATGAAGAGATTGGGCAGGTGACGAGGACCATTGCCACCATTGATCATATTCCTGAAGATGTGAAAGAAACTGTTTTTAAGCATTTTGCAGAATCACAAAGGCAGTTTGCCGGACTTTTTATTAAAGGTAATGAATTTGCTAAAAATGCAATTACTTCCCTTGATGCCGAACAAAGAACCGCAGATCTTCTCGAACAATTCGTTTCCGGAACGGAAATTCGTCCCCTTGAGACAATTTCACGGATGCAACCGGCCATGGTCGCAGGGCTGCTGGCAAATGAGCATCCACAGACGGTATCTCTTATCCTTTCCACCCAGCATATTGCCCATGCCAGTGATATCCTGGCACATCTTCCTGAAGAGATGCGAGCTGATGTGGTATATCGTATTGCCAAAATTGAAAAGGTAAGCCCTGAAGTCATTACCAGAATTGAAGATGCCTTGCATCGGGAGATCGGAATCGTGGGAAGCAAAGAGCAGAGCCAGGTTGGTGGTCTTGATAAAGTGGTCGATATTCTCAATATTATGCAAAATTCACTGGACGTGGAAATTCTTGAGGATATAGAGGAAACAGATCCTGATATGGTGGAAGAGATCCGCAAACGCATGTTTACTTTTGAGAACCTGACCTCCATAGACGGACGCTCCTTACAGATGATCCTTCGTGAAGTAAATAACGATTCCTTAACGCTAGCTATGAAGACTGCATCGGATGAAATGCGAGAGAAAATTTTTGCAAATATGTCTACACGTGCTGCTGATATGATCCGGGATGATTTAGAAGCCATGGGACCGGTTCGTCTCTCAGAAGTGGAAGCAATGCAGCAATCCATTGTTAAAATTGCCATGAAACTTGAAGAAGAGGGTAAACTTGTACTAGGAACAGGAAGCGGCGATGAGCTTGTCTAGATTCTATAAATATAATCAGTCATTTAAACCTGACAGCATTCTTCCTAAAGAAAAACAATTTAAAAAAGAACAGCTTTGGGAAGAAGGAACTATCCCGGCCGAACCAGAGGCAATTGAAACTAAAGAGTCAGTAGAACCTGAACAAAATAGAGAAGAGACAATTCCTGAAGAAGAAATTCAAGAGCCTGAAATAGAACCCCCTACACCACAACCGGTACCCGAGATAGATATCGAATCCATTCGAAATGAGGCGTTCGCCTCGGGTATCGATATGGGACGCAAAGAGGCAGAAAAAGATTTTGAGGATGGCATAAACACATTGCTCAATATCTGCAACGAACTCGACAAGCTCAGGGAAACTATTTTAAGAAACAGTGTTTCCGAGATGAAAGAACTTGTACTTAATATCAGTGAAAAAATAATTCGCCATTCCGTTGCGGAACAAGAAGAAACCATCCTGACCACCATCAAAGATGCTATTCGACTGGCTGTTAAATCAGATGAGATACAAATTCAAATAAATCCGCAAGATCTCCAATCCATAAAAGATAACAAACAAACGATTATCGATTCTATTAGTGGACTTGAAAATATTGTTTTACAAGCAGATCCGACCATTGAACGAGGTGGTTGTAAACTTGAGTCTTCCTGCTGTACAGTGGATGCCACCTTAACTAACCAGATTAAAATAATCAGGGACAACGTAATGGCACCAGACACAACCACCCACTCAACTCCCTAAGAAAAAGTGATACCATGGCCCTTTTCTCAGGATCAATCGACTCCCTCCATACCATCCAGGTCAAGGGTAAAGTAACGCGTATTGTAGGCCTTATCATTGAAGGCCATTGCCCCCATGCATCCATTGGCTCCCTTTGTGCCATCAGCACCCTTGATCATACGCAAATAGTTTTAGCAGAAATTGTCGGTTTTAAAGAATCGCGCGCCTTGCTTATGCCCCTTGGTGAATTACGTGGCCTTGGGCCTGGAAGCACCATTCAAGTCATTAAAGACAGTGCAACCATTAAGGTGGGTCCAAATTTACTGGGACGAGTGATTGATTGTATGGAAGAACCTCTTGATGGACAGCCTCCACCTCTTCTGGAAGAGGAAAAACATATTTATTCACTTCCACCAGGCCCGATGAAGCGTAAAAATATCAATGAACCTCTGGATCTTGGAATTCGTGCCATCAATGGTCTGTTGAGCTGTGGAATGGGGCAACGAATGGGAATTATGGCAGGTTCAGGAGTTGGGAAAAGTGTATTACTTGGTATGATGGCCAGGTACGCGAGAGCCGATATCAATGTTATTGCCCTGATCGGCGAGCGTGGTCGAGAGGTTCGTGAATTTATTGAACGTGATTTAGGCAAAGAAGGTTTGGCAAGATCTGTGATCGTGGTGGTCACCTCTGACCAATCTCCCCTCCTTCGTATGCGTGGCGCCTTTGTTGCCACTTCAATTGCTGAATATTTTTGTACACAGGGAAAAAACGTTTTACTGATGATGGACTCGGTAACACGTTTTGCAACAGCAATGCGGGAAATTGGACTCGCCATCGGTGAGCCGCCAACAACCAAAGGCTATACCCCTTCGGTGTTTGCAACGCTGCCAAAACTTCTTGAGCGAGCGGGTCGATTTCATGGCCAAGGTTCCATCACAGGGCTCTACACGGTACTGGTTGATGGGGATGATATGACTGAACCGGTGGCGGACTCAGTACGGTCGATTTTAGATGGCCATATCGTTCTTTCACGTGAACTTGCCGCGAAAAACCATTATCCAGCAATCGATATTATGAATTCTGCCAGTAGAATTATGCGAGAGATTGTTTCTCCTCGCCATATTGAACTCGCAGGACGTGCACGAAATGTGTTGGCAACCTACAACGAGGCTGAAGACCTGATTAATATTGGTGCCTATGTAAAGGGATCTAATCCCAAAATTGACCTGGCCATCCAAAAAATCGATGGTATTGCCTCCTTTTTAAAACAGGGCTATGACGAAACAACCCCCCTTAAAAAAACTGTTGAAATGATGGGACAACTCTTAAGTGAGAGAAAAGATGACGCTGAGCTTAGAAAAGACAGAAGAGAAAGTGACAGGATTTGAATCATTTTTATAGGTGAACAATGGTAGCCAAGCCATTTGCTTTAGATGTTGTGCTTAAGGTAAGGAAACGAAAAGAAGACGTTGCCCGTCAACGGCTTTTTCAGGCACAACATGAAGAAAAAGCTGTGGAAGCCGAGCTACAGGAGAATATTGACCTGTGTGACAGAATCATCTTGCAACTTGAAGACAAGCAAGCTGAAGGTATGCTGGCTGTTGAATTAGAGCGATTTGAAGAAACAATTTTTCATATGCACAATCAGATACGATCTTTGGAAAAAAAACTTCGTGATAAAAAACAAATAACAAAAAATAAGCGAAGTACTTTATTAAAAAAGAGTCAAGAGTACAACATATTGCTTAGCCTAAAAGATAAGCAGGATCGTAACTGGAAACACTATCTCGATAAAAAAGAGGCAAACATGTTAGATGAGATCGCAATTCTTCATCACGAAAGAGCGTTCAAATAATAAAAAAAGTCATGGGATATCACATGAAATTCTTATCTGTATTTATTCTTCTCGGACTAATCATATCCTGCAAGCCACATTTTTCTTTTGCTGCAGAAGAAACTGAACAAAGCATTTCTGAAGATAGTGCAGCAGAACAAAAGATAGAACCGGAAGCTACAAAAGCACTCCCCCAAAAAGCTGTCTTTGATTCTGTTGAAGAACGACGCCTTTACGCCTTGTTGCAAAATGAACGCGATAATCTGGAAGAAGAGAAAAAAGTACTTGCCTTAAAAGAGAAGGAGCTAAAGACTCTTCAACAGGAAGCCGATAAGAAGCTCAAGCAATTAGACGAAAAGCTCATTGCACTACGGAAAGTGCAAAAGAAAATTGAATCATTACTCAAAGAAAAAGACATCGTTGAGCAAAAGAAGATACAGGAATTGGGGTTAATATACGCGAAAATGTCACCGGATAGAGCAGCCCAGGCCTTAACCACCATGGATGTACAGCTTGCAGCCGATCTGCTTGCAAATATTAAGGTGAAATCAGCAGCGAAAATATTAGATAGAATGGATAAAGCTAAAGCATCTCAACTCAGTACAACTTTTACCACCATTGACGAGGAATAAACGGGTATGGAACAAGTTTTGCTAGCATTTAATACTGGGGGAGCTACAGACACATCCCAGATGTCCCAACTACAAACAGCAGGGAATAATGCTGAACTTGATGGTAGCAAAACAGCCTCTTTTGGTTCTTTTTTTGAAGAAATGGTTGCAAAACAGGGACAAACAAATGAAACGCAATCTGAAATGTCCCTTCTCACCCAGGCAGAAAATATAGTTGCATCCCTGGTAGAACAAACTACTCCACAAGCTGCCGCGGAGAATGGAAAGTCTTCAACTCTTTCTAATGGGCTTGTTTCCACGCAGGCAGATACATCATTTGTCATAGATAGTGGCGCTATTACAAATAACACGGAAGGTGATTCGAACCTGTTTTCAGTATCAAATTCCGGTAAAGGCGCAAATCTTATCCTGGAAATTCCTGCAGAAAATGCTACTCCAAAATCAATTCTGTTAAAGCAAATTCAACAAATAATTGACGAGGGGGAAAACAAAGGACCAGTCACCATAAAAGGTGAATCCACTCCATCAACAATGACTAGTTTGGAGAGTTCAGAAAGTCTTGCCACCCTCTCTTCTGAAGTAGTACAGGAAACAGAAAACGACACCATTCAAATACGGCAACTTGCTCAAACGCAACTGGCACCAGCTGAGGAAAAGAGCCCAAAAAGTAGCAGCAATGGTACAGAAAGTAGTAGAAAAGAAGTTACAGAGCAGTTTATAAATGCAAAAATTGGTGATCAACAATCAACTGCTGAAGAACAACGCAACTCTAAGCAGGAGTCCAGTGATTCACCTCAAAAAAACCTCACCGCTCAGACAGAAGCTGGTTCTATCACAACAAACAGTGCAGTAGATTCCACAACTGGTGAGCTGGGTTTTGGCAAGCAATTACAGTCCACTGTCTCACAAACCTCCACGGGAAATGTTGAAGGGAAATTTAGCCCCGGCTCAACCCACGAATTTCAAGATAAGGAAATAGTAGACACCGTTATCCAACGATTCAATGTAAACCCCAGGTTACAAACCAGCAAACTTACACTCCAACTCCACCCGGCTGAGCTTGGTGAGTTAAAAATTGACGTTTTGGTAAAAGGTGATTCGATTTCAGCAAACATTGTTGCCCAGAGTCAGCATGTGTTTGAGACACTGGATAAAAATATGGCTCGTTTACGAACTGTTCTGGAAAGTCAGGGATTCACCATAGATTCTTTTGATATCAGTGTTCATTCAGAAGGTGATAAACAACAAAACTTGTTTCAAGAACATTTTGAATCTCAGCAGCAATTTGCTGAAAATTCTGATAGTCAGCAGACCCAAACAAGTGATTCATTCGAGGCGTTGTTATCTCAGGAGGAGATTGAGCCCAAAGCAAAAAATGACCAGAGTGTGAACGTTACCGCCTAAGGTGGCTGGAGATTTGTTATGACATCTATATCCGAAATTTTTGGAACATCTACCCAGGTTTCGACCCAGACCAGCGAATCAAGTGATTCAAGCGCCATCATGGGAAAAGAAGATTTCCTGACACTACTGGTTGCCCAGCTCAAAAACCAAGATCCCATGAATCCAGATGATCCCACAGAATTCACCGCACAACTGGCCCAGTTTAGTTCGCTGGAACAGTTGTTTAATATCAATGAATCAATGGAATCACTGACCAGTGCCCAAAAACAATCCGATCGTTTTTCAACCATGAATCTTATTGGAAAAACGGTCGCCTACCAGGATAGTGACTTTAGCATTGCAGAAGATGGCACTGCCACCATTGGCTATAGTTTGGATGGCGCTGCTGCCAAGGTGAGCTTAGCAATTGTCGATGAAAACGGAACAACTGTTGCCACCTTATATCCAACAGAAATGACGAAAGGAAATCACTTTGTTGAGTGGGATGGTCTTGATACAAATGACGAACATGTTCCCGCCGGCACCTATACCATCTCCATTCAGGCCACTGCAGCAGAAGGCGAAGAATCCATAGCTATTTCTCCACTGGTCCAATCTGAAGTGACAAGTGTGGACTTTAATAGTGAAACCGATGATGCCATTCTCTGCACCTTAACAGGGGCAGAAATCACATCGGATTCCATCCTTGCGGTATACGACGCAAGTTCAACCAAAAGCGAAGAGAGTAGTGGAGATGAGGAAAGCAGTACAGAATAAGAGATTGATGTAGAAGAATAATGTAGAAATAATCTTCACAGCGGCCAGGATAGCCACTGTTGCCACAAACGAATCTGCCCTCATGGATGAAGAACAGATCGAACAGGATCAGTTAGGACAACATATAACTGGAACAAATTAATTCTATCCATTCCAGTAGAGGGAGGTTTATATGGGTATCACCAGTGCGCTATATAGTGGAGTAAGTGGGCTGAGTACAAATTCGGCCGCAATGAGTGTCGTTGGTAACAATCTTGCTAATACAAACACCTTGGGTTTTAAAGGATCGCGATCTGTTTTTTCAGATATGCTTTCTTCTTCCATTTTTGGCTCTGGTGGAAAATCCCAGGTAGGAAGGGGAGTATCAGTTTCCACTGTCGATAGTATTTTTAGCCAGGGAACCTTTGAGTCCACCTCTTCTGACACAGATGTTGCCATTGAAGGTAGCGGATTTTTCCTTGTCAAACAACCAGGGGATGACACAACATATTACACAAGAGCTGGGGCATTTCGTTTTGACGAAGAGGGTTATTTAGTTTCCCCAGAGGGATACAGGGTTCAGGGAAAACCGTACGATGAAGATGGTAACCTTATTGCCGGTGATCCTCAGGATATTCAGGTGCAAAGCACTGGTTTGGTCCCAGCAAATGCCACGACTACTGTACGTTTGACCACAAACCTAGATTCCAATGCCGATGATATAGGAACGTTGGCCGCTGTTCCTTTTGACCCTGATGATCCCACTACCTTTAACTATTCATCCTCTACAACAGTTTATGATACCCTTGGAGAGTCCCACCTTGTCACCATCCACTTCAGGAAACAAGATGGTGTCGCAAACACTTGGGATTACTGGTATAGTTCTGAAGACACGGATGGGGTTGCCCTTGGTGATGCTGCAGGATCTGCTGCTAGAGGTTCGGTAACTTTTGATTCTGACGGCCTGTTAGATCCTCCCCTTCCAGATCCAGTCGCCGACCCATGTGATCCAACAGACAATGGCTGTGACTTACTTACCCTTGCTGCTGATATTGATTGGGGGAATGGTTCAACGGTCACCCCAATAAGTCTTATCTTTGATACAACGCAATTTAACAGTGAGTCAACGGTTATCTCGCAAAGTCAAAATGGCTATGGCGCTGGAAATCTTACCAACGTTGGTATCAACGAAGATGGAACAGTTCTTGCCTCATATTCAAATGGAGAACAGGTAAAAATCGCCACTCTTGTTCTTGCAAAGTTTAACAATCCAGGAGGATTAGAACTTGCCGGTTCTAACATGTATGTTAGTACGGAAAATTCAGGAGATCCTCGTACAGGTCTTCCCGGGCCAGAACTTGGAACCATTTACACCAACTCTTTGGAACAGTCCAATGTCGATATGGGTCAAGAGTTTGTACGAATGATTACAGTCCAAAGGGGCTTTCAGGCAAACTCCAAAATTATCACTTCCGTTGATGAGATGTTAGGCGAATTAATCAACCTAAAGCGTTAAACTTATTAACCTCCTTCACCTTCGGCGTAATGTCATTATTTTGACCTTGCGCCGAATCTGTCTTTTCCCCTCCCCTCTTTTCCGCATTAGCACGCTATATCAACAACTAAATATCCCTAAAGAAAAGTGCATGACTTAGGAATATATTTTGCATTGTTTTTTTAAACGTCAAAATATAAGATTATTTATGGTTTAAAATTGTAATTCTTTTTGTTTACGGAGGACGTTTCTTTGGATATCGGAACAATAGTCGGTTTGGCCGTTGCCTGTGGGCTTATGCTTATGGCCATTGTCCAGGGTGGCCCCCTTGGCATTTTTATCAACATTCCTTCGGCCCTTATCGTTTTTGGTGGCACCATAGGCGTTGGTCTTGTTCACTATCCTTTAAAGGATGTTATTGGTGCCGTGGCAATAGCCAAAAAGACAGTTCTCAATAAGGATACAGACCCGTACGGACTTATTGTTCAGCTAATGGAATTTGCCAATAAAGCAAGAAAAGAAGGTATCCTTTCCCTGCAAGGCATGATGGATAATGTGGAGGATGAGTTTTTAGTAAAGGCCATGCAAATGGCAGTGGATGGGCAGGAACCAGATACTTTAAAGTCAATGCTCACCACGGAGATCGACTACCTGGCAGAACGGCACAGCAAAGGGCAGGATATTTTCACCTCCCTTGCCGCATACGGTCCGGCCATGGGAATGGTGGGAACCCTTATTGGTCTTGTCCAGATGCTGATGAATATGTCTGATCCCGACTCTATCGGCCCTGCCATGGCGGTTGCTCTTCTTACAACACTTTATGGCGCAGTACTTGCCAACGTCTTTTGTGCTCCCATGGCTGGAAAACTAAAAAACAGAGCAGCCTCGGAAGCGTTAATGAAACAACTGGTGATTGAGGGAATGCAATCCATTCTCACTGGGGAAAATCCACGAATAATGGAACAAAAACTGCACGCATTTATCGCCCCCAAATTACGTGAATCCACCTTTAAATAGACACTAATATGGCTAGCGAAGACGACAAACAAGCTCCCTGCGAAGAAACAAAATGCCCGAAATGTGAATGCGTTGCCGGTGCTCCCGCATGGATGACTACCTTTGCTGACCTGGTTACTCTGCTGCTTACATTTTTCGTACTTCTTCTGTCCATGTCAAATATGGAAAATGTCAAATTTGCAGAGGCCTCAGCTTCTGTTCGGGCTGCATTTGGAGCACATTCCAAACCAGCACCATCCAAATTTTCCATACCTGTTATTCCCTCAACACCAGAATCCAAGTTCACTCCAATCCAAACCGAAACAGCGCTGAAAGTCTATAAGCGGATCCAGGCCCAACTAAAAGCCGATAATATTCCGGAAGACGTAGAGCTTATAAAAAAAGAAGATGATACCATTATTCTTCGCATCAATGAGTCTATTCTCTTTAAACCAGGTTCTTCGGTATTATCTCCAACTGTGTATCCAATTTTACGAAGCCTTGCCGATATAATCAGACCACTCCCCATGCGTCTTCGCATAGAGGGACATACGGATGCAACTCCCATATCCAAACGCAAAATCAGCAACTGGAATCTTTCAGTCGATCGGGCCGTTGCAGTAATGCGTTTTTTTAAAAAAAGCGATCTTCTCCCCCTTGATCGAATGGCAGCCATCGGATATGGCCCGGAAAGACCAATAGTGCCAAATACCACAAAAGAAAATATGGCAAAAAACAGGCGTGTTGATTTTGTATTACGCACCAATAAACACATTGGTTTGACTAGTGGTGCGACAAATGCAACAGGGCTTCCTTTTTAATAAAAAATTCATCTACAAATTAAGGATAAAAAATGGCAGATTCAAAGAAAAAACAGAAGGATGAAGAAAAAACAGAAAGCGGCGGAAAAAAGAAGCTTATTATAATTATTGTTGCTGCCGTTGTTGTGTTACTGCTTATTGGTGGTGCAGCCTTCTTTTTTTTACGACCTGCCCCGGAGCCAGAAGAAGAGAAGGATCCTGGACTTGATGTACCTGTACCAGAGATAACTGTAAGCCAGGAAATTGGGCCTATGGTTGAAATAAGTGAATTTGTGGTCAATATCATCAGCGAAGATGAGCGACATTATGTGAAAGCTGCTTTGACTATTGAGCTTGATAAAGAAGAAGCATTGGATGAGACGACAAAACGGATGGCCCAAATCAGAGATGCTATCTTACTTCTGGTTGGAAACAAAACATTTGAAGAACTCCATGATTTACAGGGGAAAAAACAACTCAAAGCAGAACTTGTAAGTAAGATAAATTCATTTTTACAGACCGGGAAAGTTAAAGCCATTTACTTTACAGACTTTGTCGTTCAATAATTTACCAGGAAGTACTGTGGAACCCATTCTAACAAAAGAACAGATTGCCGAGCTTCTACTTGCCATCAAAAGTGGCCAGGTATCAACTGATCTTAGTGGTGAAGATGATACCCTTTTTGATAATGTCGAACCGATCAACCTGTTTCAACTGGGCACTGGAAAAGACCAACAGCAGCGGATTCCAAATCTCGATATCATTCTTGATAATTTCGCCCAAAACTTTTCCATCAGTCTAACAAATCTCCTGCAACGAACCTTCCATATTTCTCGTACCAGTATTGAAGACATGGGTTTTCAAGAGTACCTGTTATCTCAAAAAAATGCGGGTGCAATTGGAGTGCTAAGCCTTGATCCTCTGAAAAACGGCGCACTAATGGTCTTTAACGGGGAGCTGTGCTTTTCTTTAATTGAAATCATGCTTGGGGCATCCCTTGAAATGGCTCCCTTACAACTTGCCAGAAAGCCCACCACCATAGAACTTAATGTTCTTAAATCAACGATGGCAAGAGCCTGCCAGGATATCAACAAATCTTTTGAGCAGGTGATCCCCATTGAGAGTTCTGTTCTAAAAGTTGAATCTAACCCAAGGCTTGTATCAATTGCCGAAGCAGATGCCGAAATATTAGCCGGAAGCTTTGAAGTGGCAGTTGGTGAGCTTAAAGGCAAATTTGACATCGTTTTTCCAGTGGCCACCCTTGATCCTGTGCGTGAGATTTTACGAGACCTCTTAACAGTCAGAACTGTTAAACAATCCGGATGGTACGAGATTCTTACCCGTGAGCTTGAACAGATGACCACTACGATCATTGCCAGATCAGGTCTTGTCACCATGCCGGTACATAAGGTAATGAATCTGAAGAAAGGTGATATCATCGGTCTCAATTATGACCCCAACTCACCACTACAAGTACTGGTTGAGGACAGCCAAAAATTCTTTGCAGTACCCGGTTCCATTAACGGTAAAAAAGCCATACACCTGACAGGTGTTCAAGATCAAGGAGAGTGAAATGACAGATGAAATAAATGACAGCGGGACAAGACCTGATCCGGAAGAAATTAAAGAATTGCTTGATGATGATGGGATGGACACCTCCATAACGGATCCAACGGCCACTCCCCCATCAGCCTCCTTAGATACGGTCTCAAATGAACGAGGACTAGAGTTTCTTTACGATGTGCCACTGCAAATTTCGGTTGAAGTGGGCAGAAGCAAAATTCTCTTAAAAGATCTTTTAAAAATGGGCGAAGGCTATGTGATTGAACTTGATAAACTTGCCGGAGATCCACTGGATCTCTACGTAAACTCAAGGCTCATCGCCAAAGGTGAAGCTGTTATGGTTGGAGATAAATTCGGTATCCGTCTAACCGATGTTATCAACACCAGTGAACGTATTGAGCAGCTAGGTCAATAAACAAAGGTTCTATTCACCATGATAGAAAGTAGTGATCCCACACTTATTTCAGCAAGTTTACGTATGATATGGGGGCTGCTTATTGTCCTTGCATTGTTGTTATGTATCTATGCATTGTTAAAAAAACGTCTACCTTTTGCAAAAAACTCTAAAAATTCAGCAATTAACGTAAAAGAAATTCGATATCTGATGCCCAAAAAGTCCCTCTGTTTGGTAGAAATTGGAGGACAGGAATATCTTTTAGGACTAGGAAACGATTCCATACATTTTTTGTCAGCGGTCTCCAGTGCAAAAAAAGGGGATTTTAAAGACACACTCTCAACGCTAACCCAAGAGTGCGATGATGAACAGTAACAGTGTACCCCTTGGAAAAGTTTCTTTTTGTTGTATTTTTCTTCTGTTATGTTTTTCCACCACAGCAAGTGCACTAGGTCTTCCCACCATCACTTTTGGTACTGCTGAGGCAAATAGTCCTGAGCAGGTTTCCACCGGTTTACAGGTCCTTTTTCTGCTCACTATTTTAAGTGTTGCTCCATCCATTTTGTTAATGACAACTTGTTTTACCCGAATTGTCATAGTCCTTGGCTTTGTTCGTCAAGCCATGGGGACACAGAATATGCCACCGACTCAGGTAGTAATAGGACTCTCTTTATTTCTTACTTTTTTTATTATGTCCCCAACCCTAGTGAAGATAAACAGTGAGGCTCTGCAACCGTACCTCGCCCAGGAGATCACTCAAAAAGACGCCTTTGAAAAGGCCGTGACCCCCATGCGTGATTTTATGTTTTCCCAGGTAAAAGAATCTGATCTGACAATGCTTGCTGATATTACCCTCACCCAGGAACCCGTTGATCAAAATGATATTCCCACCATGACCCTTATTCCGGCATTTATGCTTTCTGAGTTAAAGAGGGCTTTTCAAATGGGATTTATGATCTATATCCCCTTTTTAGTGATTGATATGATCGTAGCCAGCATCTTAATGTCCATGGGAATGATGATGTTACCCCCAGTTATTATTTCCATGCCCTTTAAGCTCCTTCTCTTCGTTTTAGTTGATGGCTGGGCCTTGATTGTTGGATCCTTAATTAAAAGTTTTAATGTCCTATGAGTATCGAATTTGTCGTAGATATCTGTAGAAAGGCTGTACAAACGGCATTGATGGTGGCAAGCCCCATGCTTCTTGCCGGATTGATCGTTGGGCTCCTCGTTTCAATATTTCAGGCAACAACACAAATTAATGAACAAACCCTTACTTTTATCCCAAAAATTGTGGCTGTATTTCTTACTCTTCTTCTTATGACTCCCTGGATGATCCATATTGTAACATCCTTTGCCACCGGGATTTTTTCCACCATAGCAACCTTTTAATCCGTGGACTTACCACTCCTCCCCATAAACGAATTTCAATCATTTCTGGTATGTCTTGCCCGTGTTGGCGGTTTTGTGGGTGCCATTCCTGTTTTCATGGGAAACCAAACTCCACTCCAGATAAAAACCGGGCTTGCGTTTATGACCTCTTTGATGCTGTTTCCGGTAATGGAACCGACCATGGGTCCAGAAACGTACGACATAAGCAGCTTTTTTTTTCTTCTGGTGGCGGAGGTGCTTTTGGGAAGTATAATTGGACTTGTCGCCAGAATGATTTTTACGGCTGTGGAATATGGGGGAACGGTAATTGGGTATCAGATGGGTTTCGCTGCAGCCAATATTTTTGATCCTCAAAATGAAAGACAACTACCCCTTATCTCACAATTTCAAAACGTCTTTGCCATATTAGTGTTTTTGGCAGTTGATGGTCACCATCTGTTTTTTCGGGCCGCTGCAAATTCATACACCCTCCTCCCCCCAGGTTCATTTAATATCACAGGAGAGGCCATTCCTTATCTTATCACTCTATCGTCAAGGATCTTTTTTCTGGGCATTCAATTCAGCGCTCCAATTCTCGCAGTTCTTCTGCTCTCTGGTTTTATTTTAGGCATTCTGGCTCGGGTATTTCCTCAACTCAATGTCTTTATGCTTTCCTTTCCTTTAAATATTGCCCTCTCTTTTACTGTCATTGGTTTGACACTTCCACTGGTAACAGTTCTTCTAAGACGAGAATTTGACGATTTGGCCAATAGATTGCTGACGCTCTTACAGCTCTTAAATTGATAGTAGTCTATCCACACAAGAAAAAATCTTCTTGATGATGGCAAAATTTTTGCAATCCTATTTTAGCATAAGGAAAAATCAGACAATAATTTAACAAAACCAAAACACCATGGCTGAAGAATCCACATCTGGTGGAGAAAAGACTGAAGAACCGTCGGCGAAACGACGAGCGGATTTTAGGAAAAAAGGTCAGGTTGCCCAAAGTAAAGAAGTACAGACAGCGGGTCTATTCACCATTATTCTTATTTTTTGGATCTTCTATTTACCTGATTTTTGGTCAGGACTTTTAGAACTTATTACCAGTCTATGGACAAATATTGATAATTTTGATGGTACAGCCAATAAGGTCTACAGTCTTACTATTTTTCTTCTGCAAAAACTTTTTGTATTACTTATCCCGTTGTTTCTTCTTGTTATTGTTGTCGGTTTTTTTTCTTCTGTTTTTCAAATTGGCTGGCTTTTTACCGTTCAACCCCTTGTTCCTGATTTTTCAAAAATAAATCCCATCAACGGCTTTGGCCGGATGTTTTCCATGCGAGCACTGGTGGATCTTGTCAAATCCATTGGTAAGGTCGTTCTTATCGGTTGGGTGGCCTATTCCACCGTAATCGATAACTTTGAAGAAGCTTTGGTATTGGTGGATAGTAGTGCTGGAGCCGCCATTCTCTTTATGGGTCGTATCGCTACTCTTATTCTTGCTAAAGTCTGCGGGTTACTCATACTTATCGCTGTCATCGATTTCATGTATTCAAAACATGAAATGGAAGAAAAAATGAAGATGACCAAACAAGAGGTCAAAGAAGAATATAAAGAGATGGAAGGTGATCCATTTATTAAGGGGCAAATCAGGAGAATTCAACAACAGATGGCTCAAAAGAGAATGATGGCCGATGTACCTGATGCCGATGTGGTTATCACTAACCCCACCCATTTAGCGGTGGCAATAAAATATGAGATTCATTCCATGGATGCCCCGGTGGTGCTTGCTAAAGGTGCTGATCATGTGGCAATGAAGATACGAGAAATTGCCCAGGAAAAAGAAATCCCAATCATTGAGAACCCACCTGTGGCTCGGTTATTGCATAAAATTGATCTGGGAGCCACCATACCTGAAGAGATGTTTAAGGCTGTGGCGGAAATTTTGGCCCATGTCTATTCCTTAAAGAACAAAAAACATTCATGGAACTAGCAGATACACGAAACATATTACGAAAATATCAGTGGCGCGACTTGAGTCAACGATCCGACGTGATGGCGGCGTTTGGCTTAATTGCTATCCTGATGATTATGATTATTCCTCTGCCATCTCTTCTCCTTGATCTATTCTTATCAGTTAATATAACTGTTGCGCTATTGATTCTGGTGATCAGCCTTTTCACCGTAAAAGCCATTGATTTTTCAATTTTCCCATCGATACTACTTGCAACCACCCTCTTTCGGCTTTCCCTTAACGTTGCATCAACGAGATTGATCCTGATTCGTGGTGATGAAGGTCCTTCCGCTGCCGGTGCTGTGATCCAATCATTTGGGCAGTTTGTGGTCGGTGGAAATTATGTGGTTGGCATCGTTATTTTCACCATCCTGGTACTCATTAATTTTATGGTTATCACCAAGGGTGCGGGACGTGTTGCTGAAGTTGCCGCCAGGTTCACCTTGGATGCCATGCCCGGTAAACAGATGGCCATTGACGCTGATCTCAATGCTGGCCTGATTGATGAAGCAAAGGCAAGGGAAAGAAGAGAAGAAATTAGTAATGAAGCAAATTTTCATGGCGCCATGGATGGTGCATCAAAATTTGTCAAGGGTGACGCCATTGCTGGCATTATTATTACTTTGGTTAATATCGGTGCTGGTTTTATTATCGGTGTTCTCCAAAAAGGAATGCCCATGGCCGAAGCTGCCGCAAATTACACAATCCTCACCGTTGGTGATGGCCTGGTTGGGCAAATTCCAGCGCTTATTATTTCAACAGCGGCTGGTCTGTTAGTTACCAGGTCTTCCGGGGACAATGATTTTGGTTCAGATATTCAAATTCAATTTTCCAGATACACCATTGCCCTTTGGGTGGTATCTGCAATTTTGATGGTTTTTGCACTCATTCCAGGTCTTCCCTTTATCCCATTTCTTATTCTTTCTGCAGCCCTGGGGAGCACTGCCTATTACCTTGAAAAAGCGGAAAAATTAAAGAAAGAACGTGAACATAAAGAAGAAATTGCCGAGCCTCTGCCAAAAACTGAAGAGAATTATGAGGAACTTCTTAATGTTGATCTTTTACAACTGGAAGTTGGCTATGGATTAATTCCTTTTGTGGATGCGAATCAAGACGGTGAACTTCTGACCAGAATTCAATCCATCCGCAGACAGTTTGCTTTAAACAATGGTTTTATTGTTCCACCGGTCCATATTAAAGACAATTTACAACTTTCCCCCAATCAATACTCCTTTTCATTAAAAGGTGTTGAAGTAGCCACAGCCGAAATGTTACCTGGCCACTTTATGGCCATGGATCCCGGAATGGTCACCGAAAAAATTAAAGGGGTGGCAACCGAAGAACCAGCCTTTGGTTTACCTGCAATCTGGATCACAGAGGAGAAAAAGGAACGTGCTCAAATCGCTGGATATACGGTTGTTGACTGCACAACTGTAATGGCAACCCATATTTCCGAAGTGATTAAGCACCATGCCCACGAATTGATAGGCAGGCAAGAAGTCCAGAACCTGCTGGACAATCTTGCCAAAACCTATCCTAAACTCGTCTCTGAGTTGGTTCCAGATACGGTTACGCTTGGCACCATCATGCGCGTTTTACAAAATTTACTCACCGAATCCGTCTCAATTCGGGATTTACGTACCATCCTGGAGGCCATGGCAGATTGGGCTCCCATGACAAAAGATACAGACATATTAACAGAATATGTCCGCCATGCCCTTAGACGGACAATTAGTCATGATCTTGCAACGGATGGGGTAATTCCCCTTATTACCCTGGATAAAAACACAGAGAATGAAATTGCCCAATCGGTTCAACATAAAGAGACAGGCGCATATCTGGCCATTGATCCTGCAAAGGCACAGCTTATTTTGGATTCTGTGGGAGAAGCGCTTCCACTCTTTGTAGGCGGCCAACAACCGACACTTCTGGCGGCCCCGCAAATTAGGCCCCATGTACGAAAATTAACGGAACGCTACTATCCACAACTGGTTATTTTGTCTCATAATGAGATATTGCCCAATATAAAAATTAAGTCCCTTGGAACTATTAATTTAAATGCAAGTTAAAGTTTTCGAATCTCCCGATATGGCTACAGGCCTGAAAATGGTTAAAGATGCGCTTGGACCGGACGCGCTTATTCTTTCTACCAAAACTGTTCACTCAGGAAAACTTGGCTTACTTGGAAAAAAACATTTTGAAATAACGGCAGCACTTGATAGTGAGTGGCCCCAAACCGAGCACAAAGAAACGCTAAAGAAACAAGACACTGGAACATACGACAGAAGCTTACGACTTCAACAAGAGTCGCCTCCCCCACCTGCGTTGGTGGCTTCACCTGTAAAAGAAGATGAAAACGTAAAACTGCAATCTGAAGTAGATGAATTAAAAAAAATGATGAAGTCCCTTGGGCAGGAGATGACGAGAATTACCACTCGCCAAAACGTCCCAACCTTATCCAGGACAACCAAAGAAGATGAAACTCTTATTCCGCTTAAGCAACGCATACTGGATCTTGGAATTAATAGTAACACCACTGAAACCATAACAGGTTTTGCCAAAGAAACATTAACCCTTGACGAACTACTTGATCCCCTTGCCCAGCAAAAATATCTGCAACACACATTTGCTGAGCTTTTACCTGAATGGTCTACTCCTTTTCAAAAAGATGAAACTGGGCAACAGCAACGGATTGCTCTGGTGGGCCCAACTGGTGTTGGAAAAACAACCACCCTTGCCAAAATTGGAGCAAGGTATCTCAGCAACTGTTCTTCTTCAATTGGATTTATCACAATCGACACCTATCGCATCGCAGCAGTTGAACAACTTAAGGTGTATGGTGATATAATGAATGTGCCAGTGGAAGTTGTTTTAAGTCCTGAGCAATTTGAACGAGCATTATTAAAACTCCGTGATAAAGATTTAATTTTGATAGATACTGCTGGAAGAAGTCCTAAAGACAAACTTTGTATAGATGAGCTGACCACCTATTTTAGACCGGATCTTTCAGTTGAAAAACACCTTGTTCTCTCTGCGACAACAAGGGAAAATGAACTTTTTGAAAGCGTTGACCGATTTTCCTCTTTAGGACTTGATCGCACATTGATTACCAAGATTGATGAGTGTACCACCCTCGGCATCTTGCTGGATTTACAGATCCACAATAGATTACCTTTCTCCTTTGTGACCAATGGCCAAAGGGTGCCAGAGGATATTTTGGAAGCAGATACAACAACCATTATTAATCTTATTATGTCTCCAGGTGAAGGATCACTTTATGAGTAATTCACAAAATAGTTTATTACAGGATCAAGCCATGAGCCTTAGAGCCATGGAGAGAGCTTCGATGCAAGAGACTCGTGGCATCGATAATGATTCTGCAACGCGGGTATATTCGATTACCAGTGGAAAAGGCGGGGTGGGGAAAACGGCTGTGGTTGCCAATATGGCTGTAGCCATGGCCAAGATGGGAAAAGAAGTCTTAATCCTTGACGCCGATTTAGGACTTGCCAATATTGACGTTGTTTTTGGCCTTGCTCCTCGTTACAACCTCAATCATTTTTTTGCTGGTGACCAGGAACTTTCCGAAATTTTAGTGGATGGGCCCTATGGCATAAAAATATTACCTGCAGGCTCAGGTGTACAGAATTTCACAAGACTCGATTCCAGCCAAAAATTAAAACTCCTCGATGGCCTTGACGCCATGCATAATCGCTTCGATTTTGTCCTTATCGACACCGAAGCAGGAATCTCAGAAAATGTTACCTATTTTAACACAGCGGCCCAGGAAATACTGGTGGTTACAACTCCTGATCCAACGGCTATCACCGATGCCTACGCATTAATGAAACTTCTTTCCACCAAGTACCATGAGAAATCCTTTAACTTAGTTGTTAACCAGATACAAAATGAAAATGAAGCCCTTGATGTATACAGAAAACTAACCATGGTTTCAAATAGATATCTGGACATTTCCATCGATTTTCTTGGTTCAATTCCAAACGACAAACAGATGACGGAAGCAATTCGTAAACAACGAGTAATGGTAGATCTCTTTCCAAAATCTACTATCGCCCACTCTTTTGGACAACTTGCAGCAACGATTTGCTCTGAACAACCCGCCTCCACGCCCAAAGGAGGTGTCCAGTTTTTCTGGAAACGACTTTTGGATATAAGCGGACGAGGTTAGCCATGGCATACACCCCCCAACAGCTTCCGGAAGACCGATCGACACTTATTCAAGAGCACCTCTACCTTGTTGATATTATTGCTGGAAGGATGGTCACTCAAGTCCCTTCATTTATGAACCGCGATGATATGCGCAGTGCTGGTATGATGGGCCTTATTGATGCGGCAAACAAGTTTAATCCCAAAAAAAATATCCTTTTTAAGACCTTTGCCGAATATAGAATCAGAGGTGCCATTCTCGACGAAATGAGAAAGCTCGACTGGTTTTCAAGATCTTTGCGTGAGAAGCAGAACAACATTTCCCGCTGTATGGCTACCCTTGAGCGGGAGCTGGATCGCAGTCCAACGGAACAGGAAATGGCCGAAGCAATGGAACTAAGCCTTGCTGATTATCAAAAAATGCTCGGCCAAGTAAGTCATCTCGGTTGCGTAAGCCTGAATGAAACCCTTGACCATACCGATAGTGGGCGATCATTTCAAGATGCACTGGTGGATGAACATAAAAGTGCATCTCCCGCTGCCATTTTGGAACAACATGAGCTTACAAAATCCATTGCAACAATCTTAGAACAACTTTCAGAAAAAGAACGCTTGGTCATATCCCTTTATTATTATGAAGAATTAACCCAAAAAGAAATTGCTGTGGTCCTTGATGTGTCCGAAGGGCGGGTGTCTCAATTACATTCGCAGGCACTTATCAAGCTAAAGACAAAAGTGCAGAACAGTATAGACTAAATTTGGTGTAGAACGTATGGAACCTCAACTCATCATAACCATCTCTTCCCTCTTGCTTTGTATGGCCGTCTTTGTCCGTTCTTTTTTTCTAAAAAAATCAACAAAGCTTCAGTCTACGGCAATTGAAAATTTGCAGCAAAAACTCGCTGCAGTCCAGGCGAAAGAACAAGAAGAGATGGAATTTCAAAAAAGCCTTCGACACGCCGAATTACGTACAGAACTGATGAAAACGCGTTCAGTATACTTAGAAAAAAAAGAGCACCTGGAAGCCCCTGAACGATACACCTACGTAAACTCCATGTTTCAAGCTGGTATGGAGAAAAAAAAGATCGCAACAGCACTTGGCATCTCAACCCATGAGATCAACCAACTTGCAAAACTTGTGGCCTTACGGGACGATCCAAAATGATAGGTTTAATATACAGCTACTTGTAAAGAACAAAAAGAAGCAAATTAGTATTTTTATTGAAAAAAAATATAGGAAAACCCTTAAGATTTCACATTAATAGACCGAGAAAGTAGTAGGAAAATGGTTACGACATCTTAACTTTTACAATCTAAGGTATCGATGGTTTCAGGAAAATACAGTGCGTTAGCAGGCGCGATATCACGCGAACAACGGTTGGCCAATATATCCTCCAATCTTGCCAACATTAGCACAGTGGGATACAAAAAAAACAAAATGAGCTTCGAGTCCATTTTGCGTGGTGAAAAACAACAAAACAGTGCTAAAGGAATCAATTACAGCAGGATACGTGACAACTTTTCTGATTTTTCCGAAGGACCGCTACGACCAACCGGTAACGCCTTAGATATTGCCATCCATGGTGAAGGTTTTTTTAAGGTACAGACTGCCAATGGAATTCGCTTTACCCGCAGGGGAGATTTTCATGTGGACAGTGACGGGACACTTCTTACCGGTAACAACCTTCCCGTTCTTGATGCGGCCAATGCACCGATAAACGTCCCGGAAACTGAATCTTCAAAAATTTCGACAAACAGTATTGGTGAAGTCTCTGTTATTGCAATGGATGGAACCAGAAGTGTGGTTGGCAAAATTGGGGTGGTAACCATCAGTGATCCCCAGCAACTTACAAGGGAATCAGAAACCCTTTACGCGTTGGAATCTAATGGGCAGGAGTTTCCGGTTGAAGAACCGGATCTTGCTGTTGGTAATCTTGAATTATCCAATATCAATATGACAGAAGAAATGGCCCTTATGATCGAGTCAATGCGAACCTTTGAGAGTTACCAAAAGGTATTAAAGGCCTACTCACAACTTGGCAGCAAACAAGATGAACTTGGAACACTTGGCTAATCAATTTAATAACAAGGAACTCCCATGATACGATCACTCTGGACCGGCACCACCGGTATGAATTCCCAGCAATTAAATCTGGATGTAATTGCTAACAACCTGGCCAACGTTTCCACCAACGGTTTCAAGAAAAGCAGGGCTGATTTCCAGGATCTTATGTATCAGATCATGCGTGTTCCAGGATCTCAAACATCTGCTGATACCGAATCTCCAACAGGTATACAGGTAGGACTTGGTGTTCGTCCGTCTGCTGTACAAAAAATCTTTACCCAAGGCGATCTTATTAATACTGAGAATGAACTGGATGTGGCCATTGAAGGAGCCGGATTTTTTCAAGTTGAGCTGCCTAATGGCGAAGAAGCCTACACCCGGTCAGGTACCTTTAAAAGGGACAGTGATGGACGGATCACCACTTCTGATGGCTATCCCATTCTTCCGGCCATTACCATTCCTGACGGTTCCAGGGAAATTACCATCAGCGAAACGGGAGTGGTCAGTGCCATAATCGGTGAAGATACTGAATCCACCGAAATAGGGCAATTTGAAACGGTGACCTTTACCAATAACGGTGGGTTACTTGCCGTTGGTAAGAATCTTTTTCGCAGCTCGGATGCATCAGGGGACGCCCAGGCAGCAACTCCCGGAGATGATGGTTATGGCTCCCTCCTTCAGTTTTATGTGGAAGGTTCCAATGTGAACATAGTGGAAGAAATGGCCTCTATGATTACCACCCAACGTGCTTATGAAATAAATTCAAAGTCAATCCAGACATCTGACGAGATGATGCAGACCACAAACAACCTGGTGTAACCATGTGTATGGCCAAGAATTCCATAACATTTTTGCTTCTCTTTTTTCTTGTCCCCATTTCTGCCCATGGTTTACAGATAAACAGTCGAACTCAAACAGAGATCACCACAAACTACGTTCTGTTAAGCGATATTGTAACGTTCTCCGAAGATTCGCCATTGGTATCAGCCCTTGGTTCCACGCATATTTGTACTGCACCGGATGCTGGTAAAAGCCTTGTTATTCAGACTGAAAACGTCCAAAAAAAGATAGCACGTGAGCTACATCTGGAACAGGATATCCTTTGGACTGGATCACGGACTACCACCGTTAAACGACGTGGAGTCGTTATAACTGCGGATGATATTGTAAGTGAAATTGCATCGTTTTTGATTAAAAACAAAGTCCATTTACCAAATGCTGACTACTCTTTTCATCCACGCGAACTGCCGCTTCCTTTTACAATTCCCCTTGGTGATTTAGAGATACAGGTTATTCCATCTGATCCTGATATTATTGGAAGCAGACGATTTTCACTCCTTTACCTGGTGGATGGTAAAACCGAAAAAAATATTTCCATTCGCGGACAACTGGATGCCATGTCCGATGTCGCAGTTCTCACCTGCGATGTAAAACGAGGGACTCAATTACGTCCCGATATGGTAAGAATGGAAAGACAAAATCTGTCAAAATTACGCGAACCCTGCACAGATCTTCGAACAGTGCTTGGAAAAAAAGTAACCAAGAGGCTCAGGAACGGCGCAGTTCTTGAGCTTGGTGATATCGAATTTCCTCCATTGATCTATAAAGGGCAACTTGTCAAAATGGTCGTTAATCATAATGGGCTGCATCTTACAGCAACGGGAATATCCCATAGCAACGGCAAGCAAAATGATATTATTCGGGTAAAAAACCTTCGTTCGCAAAAAAGTGTTTTTTGTAGGGTCGCAGGATCTGGAATAGTGGAGGTGCAAATCTAGCATGAAACATCTTTCCCCTTTACTCCCTCTTCTGCTTTCTCTTTTACTGTTCTGTTCCTGTGCCAAAAAGCAGGAAACGGTGATGGAAATCCCAGAACCATTAGAAGAAATACAGATTTCCGAGCAAGCTGACCAGACAGAAGGATCCCTTTGGCCCGGAGAGCAGCATTCTCTTTATGCCGATCATAAGGCAAGGGTGGTTGGCGATATTGTTACCATAACGATATCTGAACAGGCCAGTGCCACCAAAGAGGCATCGACGGCAACCGACCGAACATCGAATATGACCGCCGGCATTCCCCATCTCTTTGGCCTTGAAAACTCTAAGTGGATAACCGAACACTCCAAATTGGATCTTGCAAATCTTGTTGAGGCAAATTTTGCCAACACTTTTTCAGGAACCGGCACAACGGTTCGTAAAGAGGATTTGGATGCATATCTCACCGCCCAGGTTGTGGAACTTTATCCCAATGGAAATCTAAAGATCAGGGGCGGCAAAGAGGTTCAGGTAAACAATGAAATCCAGGTTATCTATGTAACCGGTATTGTGCGTCCCGTTGATATTATGGCCAACAATACCATTGACTCCAAATATGTACTTAACGCAAAGATCTCTTACACCGGTAAAGGGGCAATTAGTGACAAACAAAAACCGGGGTGGCTTCTGCGCACCCTGGATAATGTGTGGCCATTTTAACAATTACTTTTTGGTTTTATGATGCGTACTTATCCGATACTTTCCTGTTGTTTTGCGGCTCTCTTCCTTTTTTCCTATGGCAACGCATATGGATCAAGGATCAAAGATATTGCTGAGCTCAATGGTGTCAGGGGAAATCAATTGGTTGGCTACGGGCTGGTAACTGGCCTTGCATCCACCGGGGATGATTTAAAAAAAGTGCTCTTTACCAGACAAGCCCTGTACAACATGCTGGTCCGTCAAGGGATTACAGTGGACCCCACTGAATTTGAAAAGATCAAAGTGAAAAATGTTGCCGCTGTTATGGTCAGTGCTGAACTGCCACCCTTTGCCAAACCGGGTTCCACAATAGATGTAATGGTCTCAAGTATAGGCGATGCACAGAGTCTTGCCGGTGGCAACCTGCTAATGACTCCCCTAAAAGGGCCTGACGATAAGGTCTATGCAGTGGCGCAAGGACCCTTAACCATAGGTGCTTTTTCCTTTGGTGGTAAATCAGCAAAAGCCCAAAAAAATCATCCCACCGTTGGCAGGATTGCAGAGGGAGCTATTATTGAACGAATGGCACCAGGAAAATTTGCTCAGGAAGGAACCCTACGCTACACCCTTCGCATATCAGATTTTAGCACTGCCAACAATATGAGCAGTGCAATTAATAAAGAGTATGGTGAAGGAACAGCAATCCCCATTGATTCAGCAACCGTAAAAGTTACTATTCCAGATCCGTTTATTGATGACAAAGTGCAGTTTGTAGCAGCCATTGAGAACTTACGTATCGAAACCGACAGTAACGCAAGGGTCGTTGTCAACGAACGTACAGGTACCATTGTAATGGGAGAAGATGTGAGGTTGTCCACCGTGGCCGTTTCCCATGGAAACCTATCCCTGGTCATTAAAGAAAATCTTGAAGTGAGCCAACCAAATCCGCTTGCTCCAGGGCAAACAACAGTGGTTCCCAATACCGATCTTGAAGCTGTGGAAGACAGTGGTCAATTAATGGTCGTTGAGGAAGGCGTATCCATTGGTGCCGTTGCCGATGCTTTAAATGCAATAGGTGCCACCCCGCGCGATCTGATTGCCATTTTTCAGGCGATAAAAGTAGCAGGAGCTATGCACGGAGAGCTAATCGTACTATGAATCTTAAAATTGATCCTCGATCCACCATAGCCGAGAACAGTCTCAACAATAAAACTGATGCAGTACAGACAAAAGAACTGCAAACCTTACGTAAATCCTGTCGTGAATTTGAGGCTATTTACGTAAATGAAATGTACAAAAGTATGCGAAAAACCGTTCCCGAATCAGGACTGTTTGAAAAAAAAGGAAGTGCTGAGGAGGTATACCAGGAGATGCTTGACATGGAAATGGCAAGACAAACTGCATCGGGTGATGGCATGGGAATAGGAAAGGCAATGTATCAGCAACTCCATTCACGTTATTATAAGGATGAAGACAAATAAAATTCACCCCATCTCTTTTATCACCTGCTCACCTCACTTTTCCCATAATAACATCCCTTATTTTTTGTTTCTAAAGAAATTTTCTTTTCCTTCCGATAGAGTTAACAAGAAAATCCAGACGAAGGTTTTTTATCCTGGCAAGGATGCCGGAAAAGCGCAAGGAGGCGAGAGCAATGACAAATACAATCAGTAATCAGGCTCACTACACCCAGTATGGTTTGCAACAATATACGAGTAATGTCCATACTGTCCTGGTAGAAAGAAAAGAAATAGAACAAGGCTCAATAGTTGCTCAAGCCGATTCTGTGATGACAAATTCGTATCAGGAAGTTTCCATGACCTACACAAGCTCCCTTGTAATGCAGACAGGAAATGAACAGGATCAATATTCTCTGCTGCGTAATCTTGTCACCAATATGCTCAAAGAACAGGGGATAGATTTTACTGTTGCCACCGGCAGCCAGGAAATCGATATCAGTGCTCTTAGTCAGGAAGAAGCAGCGGAGCTTGTGGCAGACGATGGCTATTTTGGAATAGAACAAACCTCTGATAGGATAGTTGATTTTGCGACATCTGTGGCCGGTGGTGATCCAGCAAGGCTTGCGGCAATAAAAGAAGGTGTTGAAAGCGGATTTAATGATGCACTTAAAGCATTTGGTGGTACACTACCTGAAATATCTTATAACACTTACGATGCAATAATGGAAAAACTTGATGCCTGGGCTAAAATTGAAAGTCCTGAGGAGTCATCATAACACGATATAGGGGAAATATCATGAGTGTTGAATTTTTTGGAGTAGGCAGTCTGGGACAGATTGGCAGCCTAAAGAAAAGTGAACAGTCCCAAGCCGGTAAGAAGACAGGCAACGTACAGGATGGAGATACTGTTGAATTTTCATCTGTTCTGCAAGATGTTAAAAATGCGGGTACTATGACCGATAGCAACCGAGTTGAGAAGGTTGAAGAACTAAAAGCCCAGGTTGCAAACGGTTCCTACGAGCCAGATCTTAACAAGGTCGCTTCCAGCCTTTTACAGTTCTTAATGGAGGAGAAGTAAACATGGCCACCGCAACCATCCATGACTATCTTGTTCGTCTGCACGACATTATTCTTGAAGAGAGAAAAGTTACCAAAGAACTTGATATGGACGCTTTAGAGGATGTTATGCGGGAGAAGGAAAGCTTGCTCAGGGTTCTGTCTCATATTGAAACCCTGGATGAAGGCGATAAAGAGCTTGCAGCAGCTATTCGAAATGAAAACAGAAGGAATGCGTACCTCTTTAAGGCCACCCTTGGCTGGATTCGTGAAACCATGGAGTTTTTCGGAAGACATGGTGTAAGTTCTGGATACTCAGCCACTGGTGGACTCACCAATTCAAAGATAAACGGTCGTCTTCTTTCGGGACAGGTGTAATATGGCTGGACTCTTTTCAGCACTTAATGCCGGTAAAACAGCTCTTAGTGTCAACCAAAAATCCATTGAGATTATTGGCAATAATATCTCCAATGTCAATACCGAAGGCTACTCCCGCCAAAGCGCATCTCTTTCCCCCTACCCTGCGATGCATTTTGGCGGCTATTTTGTTGGTCAAGGTGTTGTGGTCTCCAATGTTGAAAGGGACCATGATGTCTTTGTTAATAATATGCTTCAAGAAAAATCAGTGGAATATGGCCTCCAGGACGGGCAAACCAGGGCCCTTTCTGAACTTGAGCGACTCTTTAGCGTAAGTGAAGAAAACATCTCCACTGAAATAAATCGATATTTTGATTCCTGGCAGGAACTTTCCGCCAATCCATCCGGCCTTGTGGAAAGAGACATTGTTATTCAACGGGGTGAACTGCTGGCGGAACAATTCAATCTTGCCACAGATGATCTGACTAGCATCAAGGATAATATTAATGACACCATAGTCTCTAAAATCGACGATATAAATTCTAAAATTGAAGAAATTGCAGAGTTAAATGATCGAATCTACACCATAGAAATACAAGGGCAAATGGCCAATAGCTCAAGGGATAGACGTGATATGCTTGCAAAAGAGCTGGCAACTTCCCTTGGGGCCAAAACATACGAAGACAATAAGGGAATGCTGGCTGTCACCCTCAGCAATGGACTTCCCCTGGTCCAAGGTGTAATGGCCATGGAGCTTGATGCTGTACCTAATGGGTCTGACCTGGACCTTGAACTCCATGCCGGCAGCACTGTTAAACCACTTGCCATTGATAGTCTTGGTGGCGAATTTGAGGGACTTGTCCATATTCGTGACGAATTTATCCCCTCACTGCAAGATAGTCTTGATCGTCTTGCCTATGAAATTACGGAGGCGGTCAATACTGTCCATGCAGCTGGCGCTGGACTTGATGACCCTGCTACCAGTAGAAACTTTTTCACCCCAAATCCCGTGCCTGCCCCTCCAGCTGATGTTTGGCAAGATGCAGCAAGAAATATGGCTGTTGCCATAACTGATTCAAGTTATGTGGCTGCTGCTTCTTTTCCGACACCGCCAGCCACTGCAGCCTCACCGGGCAATAACGAAACAGCCCTTCTTATTTCTGATCTTGGTGAGCAGGCGATCATTAATGGTACTGACACCTTTGGCGACTACTATGGAACCATAACCGCTCAGGTCGGTATTGAATCCAATATGAATCAACTTGCCCTGGAAGGTGCTGAAGATGCCATGGTCCAGCTGGAAAACCTGCGTGATGGTTTGGCCGGGGTTTCTTTGGATGAAGAAATGATCAGTCTGATTCAATTCCAGCGAGGTTTTGAATCCTCTGCCAAGTTTCTTTCCACCATTGATGAAATGATGGCATCTCTAATGCAGCTCAAACGATAACTCGTACATGTTAAGGGTATAACTGAAATGAAAGCCACAGAAGGAACCACCTATCGCATGCTGCAAACGAACCTTGACCGGGTTACTAATCGTCTTGCAGATCTAAGAGAAGAAGGTGCCACTGGAATTAAGCTTAATAAACCTTCAGATGATCCGGCATCAATACGCCCCGTACTCACCACCAGAACCCAAATCATGCATACCGAACGGTATCTGGAAACAATGGGCGTTACCCTTGATAAAATGCAATCAACCGATGGACATCTTGAGCATGTTGAAAACATCTTGCAACGGGTAAAAGAGATTACCATTAACTCCATCAATGGTGCGATGTCATCTGAGGATTTAATTATTTTTGCCGACGAAGTAGCCCAAATGAAACAAGAGATGCTTGACGCAGCCAATGCCCAAGTAGATGGGAAATATATCTTTGCCGGCTACGAAGAAGACGTGCAACCCTTTGTTCGCAATCCAAATTATAACCCTGACCAACTGGTGCCTGTGCCCCCCCCTTATGATCCAGCCGATTCGACAACGTGGCCCTATCTTTATATGGGGACTCCTGACCCCACCGAGCTTGAAATCACTCCTGGTGAACTGCTGGAATCCAATCTAACCGGAAATGATCTTTTTCTAGGCGTTTCCAATGCAAACTGGGTTGATTCAACCACTGCCGCGGCTGGGCAACCGGAGACCGATCGTATTGATATCTTTAGCGTACTTGAACGTACTGAAGAGGCATTACGCGCAGGAAATATTAGTGATGTCACTGGAGCTGGTGGCGGTTTGGAGGCTAAACTTGATGAGCTGGAACTTGCAGCCAATCAAAATAGACGTCTTAGAAGTCAACTTGGCAACAGGGCATCCCGCGTGGACACCGCCATGTTACACCAGGAAGATGTGAAAATTGATCTTGAACAGGTCCTCTCACGCTATCAGGATGCCGACGCCATTGAGACTTTTAATGACATTGTCCAACAGGAGACAGCCTTACAAGCGGCTCTCAATATCACTTCGAAAGTCTCTAAAATTTCCATTTTAGATTATTTTTAGTGGTCAAATATTCTTTCTGATTTGACATTCTTAGCTATTAACCATACCATAACGAAAGAGTATTTATCTTTTCATATGTCAGATACCTTTTAACGGAGCTTTTTCATGCTCGTATTAACCAGAAAACCTGGTGAAGGAATCGTCATTGGCGATGAGATCACCATTAAAGTAATTGAATTAAAGGGTGGCGGCGTTCGTATTGGAATCGACGCTCCCCGAAGTAGTAAGATATATCGCCAGGAAGTTTACGATCGTATAATTGAAGAGAACAAACAGGCCACTGAATGGGATATGGATGTGCTTGATTCTCTTAGCAACAATCTTTCAACTGAGAAGAAAAGAAATGAGAACAATTAATACCCGATTTGGCCAAGTTGAATACGATCCTGCCAATTTACTTCATTTCCCCGCCGGAATGATTGGATTCCCAACTCTTCATGATTTTATTGTTATGCCCAACAAAAAAGAAGGTCCTCTTTTTTGGATCCAATCGGTGGATGATCCGGCCATTGCCTTTGTATTGACCGATCCCAGCAATTTTTTTCTGGATTACCGGATTGGACCAGATGCCAGCGAAAGAAATTCCCTTAAAATCGGTGATGACGATGATTGCTTTGTCCTATCCGTGGTCACTGTTCCCAAAGATCAGAAGATTACCCTTAACCTGGCAGCTCCCATTCTCTTCTCTCCAAAGACAAATAGAGCCATTCAAGTAATACTTGAAAATACAGAATATAAGTCTAAAACACCCCTGCCAGCATAGTTTTTGTAAAACAGCATACCTCAGGGGGAAACTTCCATCCCCCTTCCCTTCTATTTTATTAGTATCACACAGTTTTTCTTTTTCATTTTCTTCTAAAGAAATAGTAACACCATGACGACAAGTATGGTAACTGCGAGGTACACCTGAGAGAAATAATCACATTACGTTTGTGAACGATTGATAACTGACGCCAAAGCTACCCTTTCAAGGAGGAATAACCATGGCACTTACAATCAACACAAACGTTGCATCTTTAAACGCTCAACGCAATCTAAGTAGTTCCCAAAAAGCACTTTTCACATCAATGGAGAGGTTATCGTCTGGTCTTCGCATCAACTCCGCAAAAGATGATGCCGCAGGTCTTGCCGTATCAGATCGAATGACCTCACAAATTCGCGGGCTTAACCAGGCCACCAGAAACGCGAATGATGGTATTTCCCTTGCTCAGACTGCTGAAGGGGCAATGCAGGAGTCAACCAATATCCTGCAACGAATTAGAGAACTTGCCGTTCAATCAGCCAACGCCACAAACTCAGCAGAGGATAGGGCAGCTTTACAGGCAGAAGTAAATCAACTTAAGAGTGAAATGAACAGGATTGCCAACTCAACCACTTTTAATGGTCTAAAAGTGCTTGATGGGACTTTCGTTTCTCAGCAATTTCAAGTGGGCCCAAATGCCAATGAGACCATTGGGGTTTCCATCGCCAGTATGCAGGCGGATGACCTGGGCCGCTACTATGTTGACGCGGTTAACAATACAGCAAATCAAGGTACAGGTGCGGCAACCGCCGCAGCAACCAACTTGCCATCCAATAACACGATTGCCACCCAGACTCTCACTATAACAGGAAGCAAAGGTTCTGACGCCGTTCCGGTCACTGCTGGTGACACTGCATTTACCATCGCAGCTGCCATCACCAACGCTGCCGATAACACAGGTGTTACAGCCACCGCAACAAACAGTGCCACCCTATCAGGTTTAACCAATGACGGCGTGGTCTCTTTAACCATTGGCAGTGGAGGCACTACAGCCACAGTTTCTGCAACTGTCACCACAACAGATCTCAGTAACCTGGTAACAGTAATAAATGATCAAAATGGTGTTACCGGTGTTACTGCCTCCATTAGCGGCGGAGTTGTGACACTCACCCAGTCTGACGGTAAGGACATAATATTAAAAGATTTCACCCATACCACAGGTGGAACTTCAATAACTGTAACTACTCCAGACACAGACACTGAGACACTAACCACAGGTACAACTTCTGCTGATTCTACCATTATTTCAGGAACTTTGGAATTAAGTTCCCAGGATGCATACACCATTTCCTCATCGGTGGCAGCAGGGGCGGGTAGTATAATTGACGGACTTGCCGGTGTCACCACCATATCATCATTTGAAGAAGTATCTTTGATTGATATCAGTGATGTGGCAGGAGCCAATGACGCCTTGAAAATTGTAGACTCTGCCCTTGGCAAAATTGACTCCCAACGTGGTGATCTCGGTGCTTTGCAAAACAGGTTTGAATCAACCATTTCCAATCTGATGAATGTTGCTGAGAATCTCACAGCAGCAAGATCACGTATTCGTGATGCTGATATTGCCCAAGAAACCTCAACAATGACCCAAAAAAATATCCTTCAACAGGCAGGGGTTTCTATCCTTGCCCAGGCTAATCAAACACCACAACTGGCACTTTCACTGCTGCAAGGCTAGTAAAATACATTTAAGAAGAGCTGCATATTCGCAGCTCTTCTTTTTTTTTATAAAAAAAATCTTTTTTTCTTAATCTTTTTTTTCTTTTGACCGATACTCAAATTATGAAGAAAAAATTAACAAAGGAGGTGTCTGGCATACATACATTGCAGTAAAGAAGTTAGGAGCAAGTAACAGGGCAAGGATGCCCGCAAGTATCCCATAACACATATTCAAGGAGGAATATCATGGGTCTTTCTATTAACACAAACGTAATGTCTCTCAACGCTCAACGTAACCTGAGCAAAACACAGAGTAATCTGTCCAAATCGATGACCCGTTTGTCATCCGGTCTTCGTATTAACTCAGCTAAGGATGACGCTGCCGGACTGGCTATTTCAGATCGTATGACCTCGCAGATCCGCGGTTTGAATCAGGCTGTCCGTAATGCAAATGATGGTATTTCCCTTGCCCAAACGGCTGAAGGTGCCATGCAAGAAAGTACCAACATCCTGCAACGTATGCGTGAACTGTCAGTTCAATCAGCAAACGCTTCAAACTCTGCATCAGACCGCAGTGCCCTGCAAGCTGAAGTTAACCAGCTGCAGTCTGAAATGGATCGTATTGCATCAACCACAACATTTAACGGTTTAAATATCCTGGATGGCACATTTGCAGCACAAAAATTCCAGGTTGGAGCAAATGCTAACGAAACAATTGGCGTAAGTATTAGTTCCATGGCAACTGATAGCCTTGGTCGCTATGCTGTTGATACCCAGCATTTGGCTGGTGTTGCTACCGGTGCTGGTGTTGCGGGCCCTGCAACGGCAACTGCTCAAACTGGTAACTCCTTATCTGCCCAGGCCTTGACCATAGCTGGTTTTGCCGGTTCTAAGACAATTGCTAACACGGAAATCACTGCTGGAATGCAGGCAGATTCTGTTGCGGCAGTTATTAATTCTTACACCGCTGATACCGGTGTTGAGGCAACCGCTTACAACGAGGCTACATTTGATGTTGGTGTTGCTGGATCCATCAGCATGAAGATCGGTACGGGCTCATCTCTTACAGATGTAACTGCCAATATTACCGACGTGGATGATCTCACTGCATTGGTAGATGCAATTAATGATGTATCAGGTACCACGGGGATTACTGCTGAAGTAACTGCGAACGCATTGAAGCTGGTTCAGTCTGAAGGTAAGGATATCAGACTTTCCAATATCACCAACAGTGGTGATGCTTCAGGTTCTGCAACGACCACAACCGCAACTCTGGTAGGTCAAGGTGGAGCAACAGTTACGTTTAATGGTTCTTCCACTGCAGATTCTTCGGTTGTAACCGGTTTTGTGGAGTTTTCTTCACAGAAATCTTTCTCTGTTTCCACCTCTAATGCTTCTGCCGGAAGTCTTTTAGGCGCAGCAGGTGCAAATGAAATCAAAGGTTCTTCCCAAGAAACAGTCTCCACAATTGATGTGAGCACCCAATCAGGATCCCAAGACGCCATTGACATCATAGATAAAGCTTTGGCAACCATCGATTCTGAAAGGGGTGATCTTGGTGCAATCCAGAACAGGTTTGAATCAACCATTGCCAACCTGCAGAACATTTCAGAGAATATCTCTGCAGCCAGGTCAAGGATTCTTGATGCGGATATTGCACAGGAAACCTCAAACATGACCAAGCAGAATATTCTGCAACAAGCCGGTGTATCCATACTTGCACAGGCCAACCAGGCACCGCAACTTGCGTTGTCACTCCTAGGTTAACAGGAGCGAGTAGTCCCGGTGGTTCCCATTAAGGGTCCACCGGGACAATTACCATTTATGGAGGTGAGACTATGACTGTTGAAAGTATTGGTGTTGCAACGGCAATCCAACCAAGGGTCAATGAACCCGTGGAACAGGTAAGTAAGAAGCGGCAAGAAGTAAAAGAAGAATCCCAGCAGGCCACGGTTGAAAATACGCAAAATAAAATTCAACCGGAAGAACTTCTGGGGCAAATAAAAGCGCTTACCGAAGATGGCTTATACAGTGTGCGCTTTGAAAAAGATCAGGATATGAATAAGTTTATTGTAAAAGTTGTGGATTCTGAGACTAACGAGGTTGTCAGACAGATCCCTCCGGAGGAATTACTTGAGCTGACAAAAACCCTCAATGAGCTGCAAGGGAATATTGTAGATACAAAGAGTTAACTGCAATGGTGAACAGGAGGCGGCAGATATGACTATTTCTTTTGGTGGACTCTCCACAGGACTTGATACCGAT
Organism: Desulfocapsaceae bacterium; assembly: GCA_050291935.1. Lineage (GTDB taxonomy): Bacteria > Desulfobacterota > Desulfobulbia > Desulfobulbales > Desulfocapsaceae > Desulfocapsa. The sequence continues at coordinate 53,477 of JBNKKR010000012.1, forward strand.
AGTATCATAGACCAACTGATGAATATTGAGCGCCTTCCCATTGTTCGCTATGAGCAGGATAAGACTTGGCTCAATAATAAACTAACCGCCTTTACCCAACTTGATGGCTTGTTAAAAACATTTAACGCAGCCATTGCGGACCTTGATGATTCCGAATCACTGCTCAAGCGATCCGTTTCCACCAGCTCGGAAGACTATTTTACTGCCAGTGTATCCAGCGATGCCACCCCGGGAGCTGGTTACAGTGTTGAGGTGGTAAGTCTTGCCAATGTACAAAAATCCGTTTCTGATAACAATTTTGCGTCTAAAGACGATGACACTTTTGGAACCGGAACCCTTACCCTTACCGTTGATGGTGAAGATTTTGACATCACGATTGACTCGGAGAATAACTCCCTTTCTGGTATTGTGGAAGCAATCAATGATTCAGAAAGTGGTGTCAATGCATCCATCATTAACGATGGTGATGAAACGGAGCCATATAAACTCGTTTTAACTGGCGAAAATGTAGCTGTTGATTTTTCCCTTAGTTCTTCACTTGTTGGGGGAACAACAAACATAGGGAGTTTAACAACCACCCAGGCTGCAACCAGAGCCCATATCAAGGTAGACTCTACTGATATTTATGCTGATTCCAACACCCTCACAGAAGCCATTCCCGGTGTTACTCTCAACTTACTTCAAGAGCAAGAAACGGCTGGAGACACGACTTCCATTAATGTGAGCTTGAACACAGCTTCCATTAAATCAACCATAAAAACATTTGCCACGGGATATAATGGTGTTATCAGTTTTATCAGTGGTCAGTCAGCAATGGGTGAGACCAATGCTGGGGTTTTGGCAGGTGACTCTGGTATCAATACCATAAAACGGCACCTCCAGGATATGTTGACCCAGCAATTTGAAAACTCAGGTATTTTTAGTAGCCTATCAGAACTTGGTTTTGAAACTCAAAAGGATGGTACTCTTACTGTCGATGATACCACTCTTTCCAATGCTGTGAGTAACAACATTGATTCGGTACTTAGTCTTCTTGCAGGAGATGATGGCGAAGGTGGACTTGCCACACAATTCACTGACTACCTTAGCAGTATGACCAATAGCAGCACCGGTATGCTCAAGGGCAGAAAAGATTCCACCACTACAAATATTGAGCGGATTAATACCAGGATCGAAATGATGGAAGTACGTCTTGAAAAGCGAGAAGAGATGCTAAGGGCCCAATTTACCGCTATGGAACTTCTGGTGAGCAACTTAAATGCGCAAAGCGACTATCTAACACAGCAAATGGATTCAATCAGTTCCCTAACGAATAGGTCCTAATGAACGCTTATACCAATCAGTATTTAGAGACCCAGGTTAATTCGGCGACCCCTGAACAATTACTCCTGATGTTCTATGATGGCGCAATACGTTTTAATGCCATGGCGATCCAATCCATAGAAGATGAGAACATAGAAAAACGAAATTACTATGTTAATAAAACCACAGCGATTATCAGTGAACTTGCTGCGACACTTGACCACAACGTTGGTGCCATAATTGCAGACGACCTCGATGCCTTGTACAATTATATGCTAAAGGAGCTGATGAGTGCAAACGTGCATAACGATCCAGAGCCACTGGTACGGGTCAGCACCATGCTCAAAGAATTGAGGGCTACTTGGGGAAAGGCTGTGGAAATTGTTTTAAACGAGAAAAAAGAACAACTCGAACCCCCCGCCCCAATGGCCAGTCAACATGCATAAACAGATCAACAACCCAGATTTTTCTTGCAAAAAAAGTCTACAACGTTCGATTTCAGTATACTCAGCTCTCTATGAAAAAATGACCAAACTTTCGGCGGTTCTTTCAACATGCTCTCAAAAAGAATTGACTTCTCTTGCTGAAGAAATAACAACTTTAGGAGAGCAATGCAAAAACAGTTGTTCCCATACCTTTCAGATATGCTCACCTGAAATGCTGGATGATAGCGAATGTCTGCTATACAATGAGCTCACAGAAGTAATGCGAAAGGTCCAACAACTTAACAAAAAATTACGCAACTCACTTAAGTCTCAACTCTCCCTACTCAAAAATGAAATCCATGGAATTTCACATTCAAAACATGCCATGGCAGGATATGCAAACACGCTGAAGGAATCAGGCAATAGAGCAATAAAACAGGTCTGCTAAGCAAAACTCAGCAGCGAATAGTTAGACAGGATCAATATCGCTTGGCCATTCCAGAGTTGCAAGAATCCCTTCTAAAGTTTTATAGCCCTCTTCGTAGATCGTCCTGGCCTCATCAATATCATCTCTAAAGATTACATAGATATACCATGAAGAAAGCAAGTCCAGGAACATTTTATTATAGATAGCCATCCTGTAATCTTTTCCAATTTTTTGCCCACATTTCTCCATGGCATCAAACAATGCCCCATTAAACGACTGACTAAATTCCTTCCATTGAAAATCGTTTATGGTAAGATTTTGAAGAAATTCTTCCCTTAGCCTTTGGAAAATATCTCTTCCTGAGTCTGGATATCTCCTCCAACTAATCCCTTCCTTTGCAGCTGCAAAAGAGCCACAAATCAACTGGATATCCTTCTCTTTTTTCTTGTATTGGGGAAGTTTTGTATTTTCACTTTTTCGATAAACTGTTCCACCTATCTTTGCACCTTTGGAAAAGTTGACAAATTGGGTGGCACTTTTCACTTCAGCCAGCTTTGCCTCAATGGCCATTCGGGTGTTGTTTAAAAAGGAAGTGGTTTGAACAAATTTTTTATCATTGTAACTTGCTTCAACCATCATTTGTCTCGCTCTTTTGTACAAATTATCTTTATCATTTGATTCCGAGATATGATGTCCTGTAACATGTGATCGGCTCAGTGATTCAAACCCCATATCGCAGCCAAGTAAATAAATTACTTGGGGACGGCAGAAACATGCAAAAGTGAAGGCTAAGTTCGTACTGGAAGGCGTCGTAAACGCTAACGTTTGCAGTATATTTACACTATTTGACGCATGTGTTTCCCCCACTAAATACAGCTTGTTCGCATACTCCACAATCGGCCCGCCAACTTTTGTAAGACAAATAATTGGGATATCCTCATGTAGCTCAAGTTTATCCAACGTCTCCTGGGTTAACTGGGTGTCAAGATTGAATTGAAAGTCAGGTGTAATACCATGACGTCTCAAGGTTGAAACAGCACTGTGGACCGCAAAAATCAACAGTCTTTCCTTATTTGATTGGAGCCATTTGATGTCATTAGCAAGCGAAGGCCCCGGTGCGACAATTGCAATTTTGCATTTATTGGACACCTTAGGACGTTTTGCGAGAAGAGGTAAATTAGCATTAAAATTTTTACACGCATTTTGTAGACCTTGCACATGAAGGTCAAAAGAAAAAACAGTATCCGTTCTTGTTGATTGTAGCGATTTTACTGTTTCCACAAACATCGGTATTTTTTCCGATGGATAGGCCGGTAACCCACGAGTCCACATATGGGGAGTAATAAGATAGTCGTCAAAAAATCGGGCAAAATACCTGCCTACCGCCTCTTCTCCAACATAAATGTGCAATGAACCTAGACGATCAGCGACCTCTTTATAGTCGAGAAAATAACATGATACCTCAAACCTTTCAGGTTCGGGTTCAAGAAAAAGTCCATTTGTAAAAACAGTTTTACGAAAAATTTCGGCAATATGTAAACCATGAAATATGCCAAAAAACACTATCGGAGGAGAGAATCTGCGACCGTCTGGCAATACTTTTAAATTGAGTTTAGCATTATCCCATAGCACTTGATGAGCGGGAAAACGTTTATCCATGGTACTAATAAACTTTGTGACGCACTGGTTATGAACATCACCTCTATTTTCGGGATAAATAACTCTTAAATTAAAAAATTCCTGCCACCCCTCATGGACCCATTCACTTAACAATTCAGCAAACGTATCCAGTCTATCAGGATGTGCAAGTATATTAGTTTCATCATGGACAATGTTTAGAAAATCAGTTGTCATATCGATTCGATACGGACTAACATTATTTTTCAGAAATTGAATAATTGTGGGATAATGGAGGGAAAAATACTCCATATTTTTATCATAAATCGTCTGTAACACTGTTCCCCGTTCTTCAGGAGTAGCCAATCGTAGTTTTTTGATGATATCAAAGGGCAAAATAGTTTCTCCAAATCGTGGTATCTAATAGTTCTTTCGATATGATAATTTTAGTTCATTTCCATTGTTGCAAAACGGCTATGGAACCTATCTTTTATAGTATGAGCAAGCGCACTATATGTGTGCTTCTGAAGAACTTTTTCATAAGCTTTTTGGGAAAGAGTCTTCATTTTTACTGGGTTATCTATGTAAAACTGGACTTTTTGAACCAAATCCGTTTCATCATCGAACAGTACAACCTCTTCATTTTCTGTAAAATAGTCCGTAATCGGCTCAATATCATGACAGTTGCGGCGAGTTAACATAAAATTATTACTTGCCATTATTTCAAGGGCCTTCATATGCATTGACACAAGGGGACTATTATTTAACGAAATACTCGTCGTATTTTGTATTTTGTTTATTTCTGCTCCATTTTTCGCGGGCCCTTGAGCACTATTTCCTAGCCCCTTATACAATTCCCAATTCTTCCCCCATACCCGAACATCAAATCCCGTCTCAAACAACAGTTTAATCACAAGGTATTTCAACATAATTGTAACAGAGATCACAAATCTGGACTCAAAGGAAACAAGATAGTCAAAAAAGGACGAATTTTTATCGAAGCTCTGCTGATAAAAAAACGTTGTTAGAAAAATTTCACGCTTCTCCTGAAATAATAAGTCATTTAATTCCAAAATACCCATGCCTTCAATGAGGTTCGACAATTCCCTATAACAAGCAACAACAACTGACTCTATTGATGGATCTTTTGCAATAACTTGCTGTTCTCGCTGATTAAAGGAAATTGTATCATCAGGCATAAAGTGTAACAGCAAAGATTGTTGCGGATGATACATATGACTTATATAGCCTACATCATAAAGTTTCTTCCCAATATCAAGTGGTTTATAGAGGGTTTCATTTACCGCAAAAGGAAGAAGCTCTATCTGTGTATGCTTAAATTTTTTTGTATTGCGAAGCGCTGTAGCCCATGCAGATGATATGGAACAAACCAATTCAAAGTCATCAGTTTTTAAACCGTTGTCTTCAAAAATATTATCCATGGGATCCATAACCCAACAGAAATAAGGTATAGACTCTGGTAAAAAATTATTTTCGGAACGTAAACGATTTAAGATAAAAATTATATCCGGTTTAAAATGATCAATCTCTTGCAGGACCTCCAAGGACGGTAAATCACTCATCCCATCTTTTTCAGTAACAAGTTTTGCCTCACAGCCAATTTCCCGAAACCCTTCCACTATGTCTCGTGAACAGTATTGCAGAAAAGATGATTTTCTTGACGGAAAGCACATGATTTTTATTGCGGTATGCTTAGTAAACTTCTTAACCCACTCTTCCTTGGGTATCGCACTGTAATAGTTTTGCACTTTTTCATGTAAAAGTGCAATTTGTTGTACTTGCTGACCATTGGATTGGATTAAATAATTTTCAATGGATTGAAACAAATTTCCGTGCCGACAATAGCTACTTACGAACACTTTATTCGGCCTTCTAAGCTGCAAATCATTTTCCAAATATCGTTCAAACAACTCTTTCGCATTTCTTCCTAAAAATAGTCGTAACCTCTTTGCTTTCAATGCATCCGAAATATCTTCAAAACACAAACAAGTTTTTAATAATAATGGGTACAATTCAATTAAATAAACAACCTGCGCAAAGCCTTCCCACCGAGTACTAATATTTGAGAGATCTAGAATAGATCGTAGTGCCTTTCCTTCGCCACATCCCAGGATTAAATAGGTTAGAAGATGCGAATTCACCTGCTTAAATTCTTTGATCGTCTCTTTACCACCACGATCATCCGTTGCAATCGGTAACCATTTACCATCGTCTTGACCAATCCTAAGACCTATATTCCCGTTATTATCAAGAACAATATCCGGATTGCAATTCTTCAACTCAAGCAATGTATCATTGTCGCAATAAAAGTGTGCTGTTGCACTTTCAAGTGCTGACAAATTCTTTTCGTACCTCTTTTTATGTTCTGCAGTTAGGATAAATGGGATAAACGTTTTATCCTCAGTAGTTGTCCTGGCAGTGCTGCACGACCTTGAGCTATTCGCAGCCGTTTCACCATTCCATATATCTACTTTGCTTGAATGATCTTTTTGCAAAATTGTAAGAAGTGCATTTTGACAAAGAGGAAGTTTTCTTGATGGATTTTCAGCAATTAAAAATTGCAAATTCAGGGAAAGACTTTTCTCAAAATTGTTTTTTATATTTCTCAGCCAGTTATCACCAACACTTAAATGAATTTGCGGATGCTTCCATAACTCATGAACATCTAAAAAACATAAGGCCGCCTCCAACCATTGTGGCTCTGGCTCTATCATCCATATCTCAGGAATCGTTTCATTCGGATTTTGTGTTAACAATTCAACAAGTGTTAGTAAATATTCTCCGATTCCGACGCTCAACAAAAAAACACTATCATATCCAAAAGATAGCACTTCAATAAATCTATTTTGCCTCTTTTGAATAGAATCAAAATCCGTCATTTGCGGAAACGATAGAACATTTTTGTCATTTTCTATTACCATTCCATATCGAAAAGAATCGTCTCGCCACAGTGCTACTTTCCCGCTATCCCAACCATCCATTACAAGAGAAGCATCAGGAAACGATTTTTCTAACGCAGAAACATTTTTTTGATACATCGCCTCTAGTTTTTTTCCGGCATCGGAAGATTGGTCTATCATTTCGCGGTGAGTATCCATTATGACTTTTTTCATGTTTGTTCGTTCTGCTTCCTAAGTAGATTTTTACATATTTTCACAATATCTTTTGCATCTGGAAAATAGAATTCTTCCAACTTGGATGAGGCTGGGACTGGAGCCTCCGATAAAGCAAGTCTTTTTATTGGGTCTTTTAAACTCTTCCAACAACATGTAGAGATAGATGCGCTGATTTCAGCACCAATTCCACCAAAACCATGGCCAGAGTCTGCTACCAATAAGCGACCAGTTTTTTCCACAGACATACGTATCGTGTCTTCATCCCAAGGCTTGATGGATCTAATATCTATAACTTCAATATCAAACCTGTTCTGCAACTCCTCTGCTGCCTTCATTGCCTCATGAACCATAGGCCCCAAGGCAGCAATCGTCATATCATTCCCTTTCCTGCACAGTAGCGCCTTTCCAATGGGAACTTTATATAATTGCTTAGGAGTATATCCTCTATTGTCGTAAAGCCAACGGTGCTCTAACACAACCACGGGATTGTTATCTTCCACAGCCGAAACGAGCAGTCCCTTTGCATCATATGCAGTTGACGGCATAATAACCTTCACCCCGGGGAGATAAGTGAGTAGACCATGTATTGCCTGGGAATGTTGCGCAGCCGACCCCCAGCCACGTCCAACCACGCATCGGATTGTCAGTGGAACAGCAAGTTTCCCATCAGACATATAGGACCATTTTGCCGCATGATTTAATAACTGATCAAGAGCTAGAAGTAAGAAATCTGGCCGCATATGAACAAATATGGGCCGCATCCCGGAAATAGCTGCACCAATGGCTACGCCGGTCATACCATTCTCCGCAAGGGGAAGATCAACAATACGATTTTTTCCACATTTTTCTGCAAGTCCCAGGGTGGTACCAAAAACACCACTGGCATCATCAACTCCTTCTCCCATGATAAATGTGAGTGGATCTAAATCAAGAAGCAGCTCCAGCGCTTCTCGAATTGCTTCACGATAGCTACACTTGCGTTCACCATCATGGATGCTAAGATCTGTCGATTCCTGTATTGCTGGCAATGTCCATGGCATAGGAAGTGTTACTCCTGAAAAACATTTCGAAAACAATCATCAAGTGATGGAAAAGGATCCTCTTTTGCCCTCTCCATCGCCTCTTTGAACTCATCTACCAGTTTTTGTTGAAACACTTTGTCCTCTTCACTATTCCAAAATTCTGTGTTCCAAAGCCGGTGTTCAATTCTTGCAAGTGGACATTTTTTTATCCAGCCATCAAGTTCATCCTTTGGCCGATGCCCGGTTTCAGTATCATCCACAGGACCGACATGGGCCTTCCAGCGATAGGTCTTTGCTTCAATAAACGTTGGTCCGCCTCCATTTCTTGCACGCTCAGCAGCTTTTCCAGCTTCTGCGTAGACAGCTTCCACATCATTTCCATCAACTTCTATGGCAACCATCCCATAGCAAGCAGCCTTTTCGGCAATGGATGTCCCCTTCGCTTGCCTGCTTGAAATCTTCGAGGCAGTTGCATACAAATTATTTTCACAGACAAAAAGTACTGGAATCTTTTTTAATGCAGCAAAATTTAAAGACTCATGAAATGTCCCTTCTTCAGACGCACCATCTCCAAAAAATGCCACCGCGATATTTCCATTTTTTTTAAATTGATGACTCCAGCCAGATCCCACAGCTATTGGAATATTACCGCCTACAATTGCGGTGGTACCCAAAATCCCCAGTTCAACTGCAACTGGATGCATGGAACCACCTTTGCCCCCTGCACATCCTGTCTTTTTTCCATAGAACTCAGCAAGGAGCTGATAATACGGCATTCCCTTTGCAATACAATGTCCATGGTTACGATGGGTCGAGAACATGGTATCTGTGACGTTAAGTGTTTTGCAAACTCCTGCTGCTATGGCTTCCTGGCCAATACAGAGATGGACCGGGCTTCGCATCTCCTGTTCCGGATAATAGTGTATAACTTGCTCTTCAAAAATGCGGATGCGTCGCATCATTTGATAGAGATCAAGTAGAAGATGATGGTTACCGTTGTTTTCCATTTGAAATCACATAACTAGTTGTGTGGATGGATGAACTCATTTATCATCATACCACAGTAGCTAAATAAAATTTTTATGGGCAGGTGGATTGTTTAATGCCCATAGATAGCGGTTGATCTTATCCATCCTGCAATTCACTCTGCACGACTGAGGATCAAGATGCTTGTCCACCCACTCAAGGGAGCGTCTGCGTTTCTCACCAAACCAAATTGCCTCGATACTTTCTTCATATATATTTCCATAGTAAAAATGCTCATTTTTCATATGCATGGAGCAACCATGAATATTCCCATTGGCATCAAGATATGACCAAAAGGGCAATGCTAAACAGTTATCATAGGCGTGTTGTTGCATATCCCAATTGTCCATACTGGTTTTTCTGTGGATAACCGTGAATGTATCGGATGAAATTTCCATTACCTTTTCAAGGGTAGGAGACAGATCTGAATATACAATTTCCTTATAGCGTGTTGTTTTGCTGTCAGGGTGCTGCGAATATGGTTTTATAACCAAATAATCAAGTCCAATATCTTTACAGCGCAGCGCAAGTTCCATAACCTCGTTACAATTTTCCGGAAGAAGTAACATTTGCAAGCCCAATGTACAGGTAACGTTTTTTGCTGTGCGTATCTGAACTGCACGCTCAAGGTTGTTGAAAACTGTTTCAAAATCATTTTCCGGACAACGATGCAGTCCTGCATAGGTCTTGGCCGTACCCGCATTACAACTTACTTTTATCCAACTGGTCACTGGCAACAGTTGCTCTATGATTTCTTCTGCTAAAAGAACACCATTTGTGGTAAACGCTATATCGAGATGTTCTTTTGCACAATGATTAGCTATCTCACAGGTATCTTTATGCAATAATGGCTCTCCCTCTCCTGCAAACATCACCGACTTTAATCCGATCTTTGCCAGTTCGCTTAAACGAGTCTTTAGCTGTACAGTTTCAAGAAAGACAGGTTTATATTTCATAAAATCAAGTGCACAAAAAACACAGCGATGATTGCAGGCTCCAGATGGACTTATCTCCATATAGATGGGCGCAATTATTTCACCATTAAGCCACTTATTCACGCGCTGAACATGATAGTGGAGCTTATGATCGTCAATCCCATACTTATCCACGCGTTGCCTCCTCGAGCATATCCATCCAGTGGTGCAGAATCACCGCATGCCCGCTCTCGGCAAGTCCATAACTCTTCGCTTCTATATAAAAATTGAGATCCCCCATTGAGCGTATTGTATTATTTTTTGACATTGCTGAAAGTGTCACCACTCTTATGTTTTTTTTCTGAGCAAGTTGTATCGCCTTTACGATATTTCCAGAATTACCAGAAGAACTTATGGCAACCAGCATATCCCCTTTTTTTCCTTGCCAATTAAGGGGTTCAGCAAACACATCTTCAAAACTAATATCGTTTGATACCGCAGTTAACAAAGAAGCATCGGTAAAAGTCATTGCCCTGATACCTGAATTTTTGATGATATCGGTTGCAAAATGACTGGCCATTGATGAGCTTGCTCCATTACCGATAAGAAATAACTGACGTTTATGAGCCTTGAGCTTGTTACAGCGCGCAAGCCACTTAGTAAAACCTTCATCGGCAGTAAAAATAGAGCCTTTTTTGTCGCAGACATGCATATTGAGCAATATCCCCTGTAGGGTCTGACAATTGCTTTTCCACTTTCTGCTTGTGGACATGGCCTTACTCCCTGATATGTTGCAGACAACTCCAAATGCCCGGAATGGTATCTTTATGATCTCCCTGGACGTAGTAGCTGCCTTTTTCCTGTGGTTGGGTTCTTACAAGCATGGTCTTCCATGGCCTAAAATAATAGTCAGGATTTGATTTGCTGGCCTCATCTCTATATGTTGCCGGGAGCTTACGTAAATCACAGACAAGGGTAGTAAAATCTGTTATGGTTTCACCGCGTTGGTGGGCAACATTGCGAGCCATGGCAAGAGCTTTCAAAAATACTTCCGGAGCCATCACCGCACTGCCAAAGGTCATCACCACACCACCACTCAATTGGGTGAGTATTTGCGTAAAGATGAGAAAATCTGTATAGCTGGCTCCGCCGATTGCAGCACCATCACAGTTAGGATGTTCATGCACTATATCTGAGCCAATTCCCACATGAACCGTTACTGGAATGTCGGCTCGATAGGCTGCGGCAAGAACACTCATCTCCTTGTATGCAAAATTATTCTCTTCTATATATTTGCCTATTTGTTCTCCAAAGCCAAATCCGCCCTCATGGGCTGCAATGGCAATTTCATTGAGAGCTCCTATTTCAGACCACAGCCCAAACCTTCCATCACGAATATATCGTTCGACACTTTCAGTGGTAGCAGCAATTTTAGCAAATTCAAAATCATGAATGGCAAAGGCACCATTCACCGCAAGGCAAAAAACCTGCTTTTTCTCTATCAAATCGATTAAATATCGCTGTACACCGGAGCGTATAACATGGGCTCCAAGCAGCATTACCACGGAACTATTCCTTTTTTTAGCAGCACTCATTTTAGCAGCCACTATAGAGAGTGAATCATCTATAAGTTTCACCTGTTCAAGATCTTTAACAATGGAAAGATCAAGGTTATGGACCCTTTTTTTTAGGGGTAAAAGCTGCAAGTTACCCCTGTCAAATTGTTTGTATTTACTGGCCATGGAATAGTATTCTTTATTTCATTAGGGCTGTTATATATTTCTCCGTGCCACTTCGACCGATTGCTTTTTTATTACCAATGGTTTGAATGGCCATTGCCCCCACCACATTCCCTAAAAAAGAGATTATTTCCAGTGACGCATCCAGGGCAGCAGCAAGGGAAGTTATGGCAAAAAATGCATCCCCTGCCCCAACCCTATCAACAATCTTATCTGACAAGGATGGAACTTTTACATATTCATCCCTATTATTGATCGCCACACTCCCTTCCCGGCCCCTGGTAACCATTAGTGTTTTCCCTTGTAATTTTTGGAGTAAGCGATGCATATCCGGGCGTAACATTACATTCTTTTTATTACGAATTTCGAGGCTGAATTCATGGAAAGCGATACATGCATAATCAAAATTCTCATATTTAGAAATGGTATGGAATCCTCTATTTCCGGCATTTGCCTGGGTATTTATAGCCGTAAATCCAGAATGTTCTATAATTTGCTGGCGAAGAGCAGGACTAATCGCCCCATGACCAAAGTCTGATACTATTACCACGTCATATTGCGGAAACACTTGACGAAGATATGCACCCATTCGCTTATCTTCTTTCTCATCAAGATCAGAATCGTCCATTTCGTAAATTTCAAACAACTTACTAAAGGAATAGGAATCAATAAGTCGTCTTTTGAGTGTAGTTGGAGCCCCTTCATGGACAAAAAATGTAGGAGTTACATTACTATTCAGCTTGGAACGGATAAATGTTTCTCTATCGTTATAACTTCCAAGAACTGTGACCAAATCAACGGTTTTTGCGAATTCAGAAAGATGGTTTGCCACTGCAAAAACCCCTCCTGCAAACAACTCGTGGGACTGGTACTGAACAACCATTGTAGGGTCTTTGGAAGACTTACCGATGGCATTGCAATATTGATACTCATCCAGAATGGCATCACCAATCACAAGGACACGCATATTGGCTATCTTATCCAATACATTTTGTATCTCTTTGAGTTGATAACGGGTTCGTAACAATTTGAGATATTGCTCTACATCATCTGGAAATTGATTTAAATAGCGATTTATTAAATTAGATGAACTAAAGACAATATCTTCGGTATAGGCAAACGTAGCACCTATTTCTTGCACCGTTTTATATTCAGCCCCCATCTTGCCAGTACGATCCGAGTCTATTTCTTTAAATTCCTGACCTTTCACATAATAGTCAGGTCGTATAATCCGTAATGTTTCCACTGCAGTGGGCCATTCATTGATGGCTACAAAATCAACTGAAGCAAGAGATGCCACAGCTTCAGCTCGGAGTTGTTCTGGAAAGGCCGGACGCCCCAGCCCTTTATCTACATATTGGTCAGGAGTAATGGTAACAACTAGAACCTCTCCATACTTTTTTGCCTTTTCAAAATATTTAATATGACCAATATGGAGCAGATCAAACACCCCATGACAATGGACTATTTTCTTTCCTTCCAATTGAAGCGCACGTGTGAGTTTTCCCAGTTCACGAACACTTTTTATCTTTTCTGTGGCATGAACATCATCGGATAGCTTCATAGCATTTTCCTTTTGATAAACCCTTTATCTAGCGCTCACCAGCACCACTAATCAATTAGAATCACAAAAGAACTAGTACTTTTCACAACTCAATTGTTTCAAGTAGAGAGTCAATTTTTGTCAGCTGACCGTTTTTCTTAAAATCTTCAATTAGAGAATTAACATGTGTTTTTTGAGTATTTGAGAATGTTTCACCGCATATATTTGACATATAAAAGGCTAATCCATTGATAAATTTATTTTTTGTATCATTATTGGTATTGCTAATTAAGTAGTAGTTCTGATCATTTTCGTTATGGTCATCCAGATCGCTCAAATCTATCAGCCCTGCCTGTCTGGCCATCTCAGTTATCTCAGTATTGGGAAAATATTTTAGAGAAAAGGTGTTAAGCGAAAACGGCTGGGGGAGTTCCAGCATAAGCTGAATGCTCTCCATTGATTGATCAAATGATTCAAAAGGGTTGTCAAATATAAAATCGTAACGAACACTTACGTTATATTTATGAAATATTTTGGCTTGTTGTAAAACCAACTCATTGGAATAGTGCCTCTTAAAAATTTCCTTGCGAATTTTTTCAGATCCAGATTGTACTCCAATCCACACGCCTTTCATGCCGGCATCGGCAAGAATTTCTGCTTTTTCTTCGGAGCAAGTACCTGGAAAGAAAAAACAAAAAAATGGGAGTCCTATCTCTTTTTTGTACCATTCAAAAAAATTTGTAATCCAGGAAAGAGGAGGGGTAAACACTTCATCGTAAAAATTAATTGATTGCACATTTTGTAATCTGTTTTTCACGTAAAAAAGCTCTTTTTGAACATGTTCTATACTCCTGTACCGTATTTTAGACCAAGAACCAGGATACACGTTCTGGGCCATATAGGAGTTTGAACAATATGTACATCGGTAAGGACAACCTCTTCCAATAAAAGTACCGTAGCGACTGTTAAAAAAATAGGGTTCTTTTTGTTCCAGCCTGTCATTTTCAATAACAAAACTATATTTGTTTTCGTAGAGCGGAATGGGAAACTGTGACAAATCCATGGTCAAAGGTCGAACTGGATTTTTCTGTGGTTTCTCTTTTGCATTAACCCAAATATTTTCTATCAAAAGTGGATCTTCCAAATTTTCCAGTTTTTCGATGAGCTCAACAAGGGGCCACTCACCTTCACCAATGCAAAGATAGTCTGTATAGCAAATTGTATCTTCCGGATTAAGAGAAGCTTGCCATCCACCAACAACCACTGTTATCCTGTCAATCTTTCTAAGCTCTGCGAATATTTTTTTATACAGACTGAAATGTTGTGAAACCAGACTAAAAGCAACAACGTCATAACGTTCCCGGACGATATGTTTTATAAGTAAAGCTATTTCCTTTGCTGAAACAGTGTTAATCTCTGCTTTAAAGTTAGCCTTAATTTTTTCCTTTTGTGACTCTCCCTGATAAATGGGTGACTTGAAAAACATCATCTGGGCATCAATTTTTCTATGTATCAGATGTGCATGGATACTCCTCACGCCATAGGCTTCATCATTGTAAAAAGAAACTAGCAACACTTTCATAACATTTCTTCCCATATATCCTTTATTGCAACATCTTTACTATTCTCTGAGCCAATCAAATTAATTCAAGGGTACCGTTTTCAATATGGGTTCTACATTCTAGAAAATCGGAATCACTCATATCGGAATAATTAAGTAAACTGTCATTCTTTGCTAGAAATTTAGTCGCATCATCCAAATCCAGTACATACTCCTGCAAATCGCTGTACACAGAAAATATTTGCCCTTTAACTTCTTCAAAAAGTTTTGTTCCGGGATAGGCAGTGGCTACAAACATATTTTTCTGGGATAATCCATGTTCGAGAATAAAGTTTGCAGTTCGTTTCAACGATTCACGAGTCTCACCTGGATACCCCATAATCCATGTGCAGTTTGGTGTAATATCGTTGCGTTGACAAGCTCTTACCCCCAGGGACATCTGCTCTGGTGAATTTTTTTTATTCATCCGTTTAAGCACGTAGCTATCTGCTGATTCACCACCAAAACCAATATAGACACAACCCGCCTGCCGCATTTTCTTTGCAAGTGCATCATCAATTTCATTCAATCTGCCATGACATCCCCAATGGATATTAAACTTCTCCATTGCAGGGAGAAACAACTCAAGTCGTTTTTTATTACTAATAAAGTTATCATCCACAAAACCAATGAATGAAACGTCGTATTTTTCAATTACGTGTTCAACTTCTGACAAGATTTGTTCAACACCATACCCTCTATAGACGCTCCCGCCGGTGGCTTTTCTGTCGCAAAAATTGCAATTGTACGGACACCCCCTTGAACTAATAAGGTTGATCGAACGTTTATCTTTAAATGGTGTCCACGAAGCGTTCCCGGCTCCTTCTCCCCAAACCGGGTTATTTACGTACGTCTCCATGGCAAAAGCCTCCCAATCCACAGGAGGAAGATTGGCTAAGTCACGTACAATTTCAGGAACAAATATTTTCTTACTTCCTTTTACCTCCTCCAAATTGGTGAGGATACGTGGAAGAATGGGCTCACCTTCCCCCTGCACGGTGGCGTCAAGTTCGGGTATCCAATCAAATATGATGGAATCAAAATCACTGGCCAATCCACCACCACTGATTAAACACACATTCTGAAAACAGTGCCTAACAAGTTTTGCCACTTTTTTTTGCCAACGAAGAGTTGTTATCATCCCACTAAGGCAAATAAGATCAAAATCAATTGAATAAGAAAGCAGCATTTTTTTTACTTCATCTTCTCCCACCACCGGCCGGTAACAATTAAGATCCAGCACTTCACAGTGATGTCCCAGTGTTTTTATAAGGCTGCTTAATATTCCAACACCGGTCGGTACGACATTAGGTTTTGCGTTTACCCGTATTGGCATATTGATAAACAAAACGTTCATAATGCCACCTGAATACATTTAAAGAATGCCTGTGACTTGGTTTCTCCGTCGGTAAATGTTACCAGTTCTGCAAAAGTATCTTGCACCGTAAACCCCCCTTGGGCAAGAACTGCCAAAAATTCTTCTTTGGAATATTCATACTTATGATACACATTACTAGGATTTGGGTTTGACTTTTGGACCAGAGGCGTGGTGATAAGTAAAATGCCATCTCTATCTAACAATCCTCCTAAAAATTTAAGAAACGGTACTGCTTTGTCCCTGGTCATGTGCTCGATGGTTTCAATGGAGAAAATCACATTGAATACCCGGTTGTTAAGAAGATCTTTGTTATCAACAAATGTACAACTAACATTTCCATAATTGTTCAGTGCATATATGATCGCTTCCTTATTAATATCATAACCAACCACCTGTTTTGTAAAACCCGACAGAAGTTGTGTTCCATATCCGCTTCCACAGGCACAATCCAGCCATGTTTCATCTTCGCCAGTTTTCCCTAAGAGCTCTATTGCTTTTACATAGCGTTGAAAATGACGAAAATGAACTGCAAAATCATATTCAAATTTCTTTGGAAAAAAATTTTCGTTAGCAGTCATCACTCTCCTCAAACGCGGCCATATCGACATCGCGATCAATATCGATTACCTTTCTTTTTAGCTTGTAAAAGATTGTATCATTCGTAAGTAGCGAATCGTTCACCTGATCTACCTTTCTTGCCTTAAATATTGCTACAAACAATGACTGCCTGAAACATTTCGGATATTCCTGTCGTCTATAGAGAGAATGTTCGACAATGGGTTTTCCCTGGTAGCCTTCCTGTTCGTAGTAACAGAGGTATGGATGATCAGCAATATCAATGGCACAACTAAGGGTAGTAGCATTATTTTTTTTAAAAAAATCATATATTTTCTCTATATCACTCCACTTTCTTTGTGGATAGGTAAGATAGAGCAGAATAATATCATCATTCGGCGCAATGGACAGTTCTTGGATGACATTGAGCAACACATCCCGCATGGAAGATTGATCCTTTGCGATCTCGCTGCTTCTTTCTAAACATGTAAATCCAAATTTCGCCGCAGCCTGTAAAATATGTTCATCATTGCTTGATACTACCACCTGTTTGCCAATATCTTCAGGAAGCGAAATTGCCGTGTAATTAAATAACTTTCTATTTTTAAATTTTATCCCTTTTGAATCCTTTCTTGCGGGAATTACAAACCAGGTTTTCATAGCAGTCCTTACCCTTTTCCGACTATCAAATACTATTATAAGAAATCATACTGTTTTAAATAATGGAGCCCTTCCAAAAAGCCATTACCATTATTGAGATGGCCTCGCCAAATCTCAGGAGTCCATGTTCCCGAAAACGAAGAAAAAAGTGGAATAATTTTTTCAAGAGCTATACTTCCTTCTCCAAATTGAACTCCTTCCCCATCAAGTCCATATCCATCAGCCAGATGCAAATGACTGGTATAAGGTAAAATCGCTTTTATTTGATCACCTAAATCTAACTCTTTTGCGTTGCAGCAAAGCGCTGCATGGGAAAGATCAAAACAAATCTCTATCTGATTTTTTTTGCAAAAATCAGCAATCTCCTTTAAATCCATAAAATAGTTTCCCTTCCACTGTCCGCCAAAATACCAGGGATAAGGAGGGAGATTTTCGAACAAAAGCTGAACAGCACTGCTACCCGGATAGTTGCGAATTTCTACAAGCGATTTGATAAGGGACTTTTCTAAAAGGCTTGCCTCAATCTTTCCCTGAAAGGTCATGGCGCCCGGGTGGGCAATAACTTTTGGAACTCCCGTGAAAAAGTTTGCCAATTGTGTTGCTATCTTTATTACATCGACCACCAATTGGACGGATTTTTTTCGAATCTCTTCATTTTGTGAACAGAGATCCATCAAATTTTCACCCATATATTCAGGTGCATGGACTATCAATCCACAGTCATATGTCTCACTTGGAGAAAAAGTGAAGCCCATATCCATTTCGGCCAGATGAAACTCAATAAATGTCGGCTTATACTTAAGCATCTCTTGATAGTCATTGTAACGAGCTATAAGGCCCCATTTCCCAGTGAAAATTGCGTTAAAATCAGGTTTTGAACTATCTGAGAGGTCACTTTCAAGAAAGAAATCCCCTTTTTTCATTGGGCGACTCGCTTTTCGTCCAAGCAATGTGTCCATTTGATCAGGAGCGAGCCCTTTTCCAGGTCCCTTTATCTGGATCATATCCCTTGTTATGACGCTCCCTTTTGCAATCGCGCAATTTGCTATTAAACTCTTGGCAAAAATTTCACGATTCATAACCTCACCACGAAGCATTATGCGATTTTTATTTCCAATAGCTTCGTCCGCAACCCTGATATCCCTCACCAGACGTTTTAACTCATGGGGCTCCAGGCTCACTTTATGATCCGGACCTTCATCTTTTTTATCTAAGGTAATATGCTTCTCAATGATATTTGCTCCCATGGAAGCGGCAACGAGTGGAATGGTGATACCTACTTCATGCCCTGAATAGCCTACAGGAACACCAAATTGCCGCAAATTTGTTATCATCTGTAAATTAACTTCCCGTGGCCATACAGGATAGACACTTTTACAGTGGAGCAGAGCAAATTTGCTGTTCAGTGACTTTAATAGCTCAACGGCGTTTTCTATTTCCTGCCATTTGGACATTCCGGTGGAGAGAATGAGAGGATCCTGAAATTTCCCCACATGCTGAAGCAACAGAGAATTTGTGAGATCCGCCGATGCTATTTTATATGCAACGACATTCAATTCCTTCAGCAGATCAGCACTCACCCTATCAAACGGAGTGCACAAAAAGCTGATCCCCACAGTATCACAATACTTTTTCAAACGTGCTATACTGGAATCTGAAAGCTCCACTTTTTTCAGCAGAGGAATCATATACTGAAAGTTTTGTTCGTAGCGTTCGGGATGATCTAAAAGCTCAGGTGGATAAAGACTCGGTAAATGCCTTTTTTGAAACTTTACCGCATCTACTTTTGCATCAACTGCTACATCAATCAATTCTCTGGCAATATTCTCATCACCATTGTGATTGATACCAATTTCAGCGATAATATAGGTTGGATTTCCGTCGCCAATTGTTTTTCCTTCTATAGTTATTTCCATTTTAACTCCAGAGGTCAAATGGTAATGCCACAAAGGCACAAGTGTTGTCTAACAATTACGCTGCTCAACTCAGCTTTATACCACCAGGGCACTCTTTTCAGTACCACCTTGTGTGGTGTAAGTTTCGTTTGAGCAGGCAAGCTGCTCAACTCAGCTTTATATCGAAGTCAATTGTACAATATGAATTTCTCTTTTTTGCATATGAGCAATGGATTTGTAAATTTCCTCCTGATGCGCATAAGAACAAATAATTATAGTATCAAACTGCATCCTTTCTAATATTTCAGGTGGTTGGATAACTATCGTATTTAGTTTGGTTCCCCATTTAGAACGATCACTGTCTACAATAGCCACAACAGAAACATCAAGGATTGATTCGAGAACAAATTGTGCAGTATCCGCTCCACCAAAAAGCACCACATTTTGAGCTGGATGGTTCTTAAAGAACGCCACTAGTTTTCCAGCTAAAATCTTTCGTATTTTGGCAATGTGTTGCACAAGTTCAGCAGAACATCCGAGCATTGCGTTTATTAATATACGTTCACCCTTTTCACTGATTGTATAGAGGCGGTCTCTTTTGTTTTTTTCCCTTACTGTTACCACACCTTCATCACGCATTTTTTTAAGATAGGTGTTCACCATCGCAGCACTAAGATTTGCCTGCACTCCTATACTCTGTTGACTTAACTCTGGGTCCTTATATATGGCCAACATAATAGATAATTCCCTTAACGCCTTAGTGGGTAAAAAATATTTTGATTCTATTAGATCCAGCATAGCGACAAAGAACTCACTGAGTTATCAAGCACATCAATCGTTCAATGAACGAACAATTAAGGGGCACCAAGCACCACAAACTTTTTAAGGTAAGATCGGTATCGACAGTTTAGGTATAAAGCATTAGATATTTTTTTTAACAGCAAAAAGAGAGTAATTTTTTAGGGTCGCCTTTCTTGCCACTACTAAAAATAGATGCTAAAATTAATTCTCACAGATAATGATATTTTCACAAGTTTTACAAATCGGAGAAACATGTGCAAAAACAAAAGGATATAATACAATCATTAGCAGATGACACCCCTGTAAGAGTTTTTCTGCCACTTCGGGACAACGAGGAGAGTCGTCGCATAAGCTGCGTTTTGCATAAACTTGAGGCCCCACACTTTACTCTAATATTTTTAAAAGGTTTTCTTCCAGCAGACAAACTGGATCTTCAATCTTCGGTGATTGTCACTCTTGATCTGTCAGGTAAAGTTTTCTCTATGGAGGCAAAAATCCTGGAAGTTGTTAATGACCAAACATTAAAAATGGTTTCTCAGAAAATTATAAACCATGAGCAATCAAGGGAATTTTTTAGGGTCGATTGCACCTTCCCCATACAACTAAAATCCATTGTCCCTGAAGCTTTTGAAGTTGCAAGTGAGCAATGGAAAATAACGGGAACTACCGTTGATTTAAGTGGTTCCGGTCTTCGGGCAAGCTTTACTTCCCCACCTCCGGAAAACACCCAGATAAGAATGGAGGTCGCACTTCCCACCGCAGTACCCACTATTGTGTCGGTTTTAGCCTCTCCCATGCGTATAACGCAGCTCTCTGATACCTTATGGGATGCTGCATATTTTTTTGATGAGGTCTCCGATGAAGATAGAGATACCATAATCGGTTGCTGCTTGACAGCCCAGCGCAGACTTCTTCGTCTCAAAGTACAGGTTAAAGATTACTAGGAAAACTATTCAGTGTCAGAAGCAATATGGAAAACAATCAGTAGGGTACCGGACAGTGTATCCGCTGAGATTGATATAACTACCGAAGCAGGCCAAATCATACGGCTTAATAGTATTTACAAAGAATCCGATTCACCTGAATTCTTTCTGGTGTTCCCACCAAAAAGATTACCTGAAGAAATCGATAGGGACAAGCTCTGTCCTGTCTCCATTAAAAGCAATCAAAGTGCCATAACCTTGCTGGCCAAAATAGTATCGATTAAAGGAGACAGGACCCTTGAGCTTTTGGCTCAGGATACTGTAAAGCCAGAAAGCCTTCGCGAATACTTCAGGGTAGACACCAAGGTAAATATCACCGCAAACTATACTCCCGATTCGATAGACGGCGAGAAACGGTCCTGGACCCTAAAAGGACAAACATTAGACATATCTGGAAGTGGAACTCTCACATTAATGGCCGGCCCTCCTCAGACATTTCATAAGATCGACCTTCAACTTGATCTTGATAACGGTAAAAATATCGTCAACTGCACAGCCCATGTTGTACGAACAAAACGTCTACGACGGGATAAATACCAAGTAGCCTTTCACTTTGACACCCTGAAACCAAATCATAGAGATGCAATTATTTCATTTTGCCTGCAGGAACAACGCAATCGATTACGTGATAAAATCCAGACCTTAGATTAAGATTCACCTTCTATCAACCGAAAGAGTAGTATGGATACTATCAACGCCCTTTCAGCAATTCGCGCTATAGGTTCTTCTACCTCAGATGGAGGGACCAGGCAGCAATTTCAACAGCAGGCCCAACCGGGGCAAATCCTAACTGCCACCGTTCTTGAAAAAACTGACAACAACCTCTTCTACCTTGATATTCTCGGCAACAAAATATTGGCCCAAAGTGATAGTGTGTCTCTTAGTCCAGGAGTAAAATTAAAGCTTGAGGTAGTCAGCACTTCACCAGAATTTGAATTAAAGATAGTTTCAAAAGACCAAGCACTTTTTTTTGGAAAAACATTGACGCTGTTAGAAGAGAACCTCGATATTAGCAATCTGCTCACAAAAATAGAAACAAGCCAATCATCCATTTTAAAGGAACTTTCTTCTCAATCGCAAAATGGATTAAAAGAGTTTTTTTCTCTACAACATTCATTTTTAGACGGGAATACCCGCGGCGAACATTTGAAACTTTTACTGGACAAACTTGGCCTCAACATTGAATCCATCCTTGCATCAAACACAAAGACGGATGGTTGTGGTCAAACGTTAAAGTCAGCCCTGGTTGAAATTACAACTCTTCTGCAAAGTGGCAGTGAGCTTGCGGAAATTACGCACAAACTTATCGGCACCATTGAACTGTATCAACTTGCTCAACTTAAGTTAAATGATGACAACCTTTTGCTCTTTCCGCTACCACTTCCATTTCTTAACCATGGATATCTTATTGTAAATAAAGATGAAAATGGCAGAGCAACCTACGAGGGAAATATTGCAAAACAATTTTCTCTTCATCTCAACTTGGAGCCTTTGGGCAACCTGGAAATTTCTTTTCTCGAAAGTGGCGATGGAATATATGTCAGATTTCTTTGTGATTCCGAGGAAAAAGCTATCTTTACCAAAAGTTACCAAGAGGATTTAAAAGACCTGCTCAGCGAAAAAAAAGTCCTTGGTCTTAGTTTTAGTGATGGGGCACAAACACCTGCTCACACCCTTATTCAGCAAGTTATTCCTGTTGGGAAAGGTATCCTTGACACAAAAATATAGCAACAAATGAAAAAGAAAGATGTCGAAAAGGCAGTTGCGATTTTATATGATTCCCAAAAAGCTTCATCGCCAAGGGTAGTCGCCAGTGGAAAAGGCGAAATTGCACGACAAATTATCAAGACTGCTAAAGAAGCAGGAGTGTATATACAAGAAGACGCAAACCTTGTTGAGTTACTCTCTAAAATTGAATTGGGGAAAGAAATCCCCACTGAACTCTACCAGACTGTAGCAGAAGTACTCGCCTTCGTTTACCAAGTAAATGAAAAGTTTAAGGAAAAAATAGGCCGAACAGACCCATAAGATAAAATTCTTAAAATCAGTCACAATCCTGCCTCACAAGGCTGTGACTGATTTTTTGTACCGCTATCAAACTTTTTTGGCAGATGCCCGTTTGGCAGCCTTCAATGGATTGATACGAACAGTTGCAACGGTAATCTCTGGTTTGGCATGGGTGGCGAAATTACATATCCCCAAACGCCATTTAGCCTCTGGTTTAAGATACGATTTGCAAAACTGTGCTCCCGATTCTTCCACTATTCTTTCACATCCCGTACAACTTTCAACCACTGGCTGAAAGTTTCTTTCACTATAACTCATTGCTGTCTGAGTCTGCATGTTACCCTCCGTATGGCAAAACAATTATATAACATACTGTAGAAACTACTTATTTTCAATAAAAACAGAAAGAAAATTTCTAGCATACCATCTTGAATGATATTCAACAAGAACTTTATTTCTTATTTTTAATTAAACAGGAGAATCTAATCTAAGACTATTTCTCTTAAAATGACAATAATATCATTGATAAACTTGTAATCTCCAATTGCATGATATACAATGAGTTTTTGTAATTGGTACGAAAATTTCTCAAAAATAAGCGTATTACAGTAATACAATCAAATTTTGTTTCATGTAGGAGAATAAGACATGCCTATTTATACCTGGAAAGGTATCAACGCATATGGGGAGAAGCGAAAAGGTGAGATTGAGGCACCAGATCAAGTGGCGGCTCTTGCACACACAAAACGTCTTCGTATCAAAGAAGTAGTAATAAAAGAGAAACCCAAAGATCTTTTAGAAAATGTTTCTTTCTTTAAGCCTAGAGTTAAAGGTAAAGATATTGTTATTTTTACGAGACAGCTATCAACTATGATCAACTCTGGCTTACCCCTGGTTCAAAGCCTAGATGTGCTAGGAAAACAACAAGAAAATATGACATTTAAAAGGGTAATATTAGACATTAAAAAAGATGTTGAAACAGGAACAACTTTTGCAGACTCAATGCGCAAACATCCAAAAGTTTTTGACAATCTTTTTTCCAATATGATCGAAGCTGGTGAAACTGGTGGTATCTTAGATACTATTCTTGGTAGATTAGCTGTATTTATGGAAAAATCAATGGCGTTAAAGAAGCGAATAAAAGGTGCAATGACTTACCCTGCAATCTGCCTTGGAATATCCGCTTTAATCTTAATAGTTATTCTTGTCTTTGTTATCCCCGTTTTCGAAGAAATGTTTACTAGTTTCGGCTCAGCACTACCTTTACCTACTCAGATTGTAGTTTCTGCTTCAAATTCATTCAAATCTAACTTTATTTGGATTTTTTTGGGATGCTTTCTTTTATTTTTTAGTTTAAAAAAAATTTACAACTCAGAAAAAGGAAGAAAGAAAATTGATATTATACTTCTTAAAACACCTGTTGTTGGATTATTAATAAGAAAAGTAGCTGTGTCAAAATTTACTAGAACTTTAAGTACGATGCTTCAAAGTGGGGTTCCGATATTAGATGCATTACAAGTTGTGGCAAGAACTGCAGGAAACAAAGTAATCGAAGCAGCAGTTTTTCGTGTCGCCGATAACATCGCTGAGGGAAGACCTATTGCTGAACCACTTGAAGAAAGCGGCGTTTTCCCAAATATGGTTGTTCAGATGATTAATGTTGGTGAATCAGTTGGAGCACTTGATACTATGCTAGCTAAAATTGCAGATTTTTATGACGGTGAAGTTGATCAGGCTGTGGAAAACTTAACTGCAATGATTGAACCTTTTATGATGGTTTTTTTAGGTGTAATAATTGGTGGTCTCGTAATTGCGATGTACCTACCAATATTTTCAATGGCCGGCGCTGTTGGTTAATGACCAGTATAATTCCCTTTTATCATGCCACAAAACAAACTATTAAGACTAAACTTATATACTTTTTATTGACATTATTTTTCTGGCACATATCATATGATTATATATTTTCACAATTTAAACAATTGAGGAGGATCA
The DNA here is from genome assembly GCA_050291935.1 of Desulfocapsaceae bacterium. Lineage (GTDB taxonomy): Bacteria > Desulfobacterota > Desulfobulbia > Desulfobulbales > Desulfocapsaceae > Desulfocapsa. The sequence goes on from JBNKKR010000012.1 coordinate 78,503, forward strand.
ACCTATGACTCTTACAAAAGCTGATTTAGTACAGCAAGTATACAAATCACACGGTTCTTTAACAAAAGCTCAGGCAACCGATTCCGTTGAAGCCTTTTTGAGGATTTCCAAAGCGTCTCTTATTGGTGGTACTGATTTACTGTTAAGTGGATTTGGGAAATTTAATGTAAAAGACAAAAAATCTCGCAGAGGAAGAAATCCTCAAACGGGTGATGAGCTTACTTTGGACGCTAGGCGGGTGGTAACCTTTAAGCCTTCTGGAATATTGCGCGAAAAAATTAACGAAGCGTAGCGTAACACAATTTAGTTAACATCATTTTCAGTGGAAAGCCTGTATTGATTATTTATCGATACAGGCTTTTTTGTGTTTCTCATTAGTATTTAATTTTTCATGCTTATACCAACCATCAATACTGTTCCCATTGACACCATTACAATAAACGATATCTGGTATTTTTCTAAGTATCAAAATAAGGAACAGGACAAGCTTACAGCAGAGGCAACAGGAAGACTGCTCTTCCCTCCAGTAGTAGTAACAAATGGAGAAAAAAATGAACTGCTGTGTGGTCATGACAGGTTTTTTGATTTTTGTCAGCACTTTCCAGACACGACTCAGATTGCAGTTATCAGTCTACCTGATACACTTTCAATGGAGCAAAAAATTGAATATTCCTTGCACGATAAATTATCAACAACGGGCTTTAGCCCAATGGAAAAGGCATCATTTCTCAACCTTTGCGGTCAACACCTCAAAAACGAGACTATTTGCAATACAATATTACCCAAATTTGGCGAAAAACCACAAGTTTACATTCTAGAACAATTTTTACTGCTGTTAAGTCTTGAACAAGAAATACAACATAGCATCCATTGTGGTAAAATTTCGGCAAAAATTGGACGTGAACTAGTAACACTTCCAATTTCCGACAGACGTATCCTTCACGAACTCTTTATCCTTTTAGAACTGGGTGGTGGTAAACAGAAACGACTTCTGTCTTTATGTAAGGATTTAGCAAATAGAAATCAGCAAACAATCCTCTCTCTTCTGAAAGAAGATGAATACCAAAAGATTCTGACAAGTAGCGAGATGAACACCCCTCAGAAAGGGACAAGACTCCTCTCGTTGTTGTTTAAGCGGTTGTTTCCCGAAAGTACTGCTGCTGAAGAAGAATTTCAAAAAAAGATTTCAAGCCTGCATTTGCCAGCAAGTTGTACTGTAGAACATGATCCCATATTTGAAAGAGATAGGATAGAAGTAAGAGTACAATTTAACGATTTTAATCAGTTACAAAAAAACGCCGCAATTTTTAAAAACCTGGAGTGAAGAAATCTCCCTGGACAAGGAGATCTTCACCACAAGGTTGGTATATAACATTTTGTAGTCTAGGTGCGCTTTTCTGATCCTCGACGTAAAAATCAGCTAAAAGTGCGTTTCCATAAGAACCTGCAAAGATAGAGGCCATAAAAAGGGTCACCCTATCAACCAAACCTTTTTTCAAAAAGCTCGAATGTATTCTGCCACCACCTTCCACCAACAGTGAGCAGATGCCACGACTGCCAAGTTCTGCCAATAGTAGATCCAACTTTAAGGAACCATCGTTTTCTTGAGCGATGAGTAGCACTTCCACATTCGCAAGGCCCATTAACTGCTCTTTTTTCTTTGCATCAGCATCGTTACTACAACAAACAATTGTTTTTGCATGAGAATCAAGATGAAGAATTTTTGCATCTAAAGAAATCTTTAGTGATGTATCCAGGACGACCCGGATTGGATCAGCCCCACTCTGATCAATACGTGTCGTAAGTGTTGGATCATCCGCAACTAAAGTTCCACTGCCAATAAGTATTGCATCAACTGCATCTCTTAGTTGGTGAAGCTTTTTTCGACTTTCCTTCCCTGTTATCTTCCCTGGTACAGATTGTTGATAAGAAAGTCTGCCATCAAGGCTTATTCCCGCTTTCATGATTACAAAAGGAAGTGATGTCTTAATATGTTTTAGAAACGGAAGATTTATTTCACAACAGTCACGCTCTAAAACCCCGCTCCGTACCTCTACGCCATTCTCACGTAAATAGCAGGCTCCACTACCGCTAACCAGAGGATTTGGATCGGTTATTCCAACTATCACACGTTTAATGCCGGATTTCACGATGGCATGACTGCAAGGAGGAGTTCGGCCCGTATGGTTACAAGGCTCAAGTGTCACGTACATGGTTGCCCCAACAACACTTTCTGGGCAGCTTTGCAAAGCATTTATCTCTGCGTGGGGTGTCCCCGCTTTTTTATGGTATCCTTTGCTTAGAATCTTTCCATTTTTGGTAATCACCGCACCGACACACGGGTTAGGAGCTGTTCTTCCCAATCCTTTTCTGGCCTCTAAGAGAGCAAGAGCCATAAAGTAGTCATCAGAACCATTTGGGTAGTTATTAGGATCAGGAACCTGAATCATTATTTTCTTCCGCCTTGGAATCAAGTAATCCTTTTAACTCGTTCATAAATTCGTTAACATCCTTAAACTGTCGATATACTGAAGCAAATCGCACATAGGCAACTTCATCAAGTTTTGGAAGCTCTGCCATTACCCACTCCCCAATAACACCTGAAGGGACCTCTTTGGCGGGATAATCCTGCAAATGGCTCTCAATTCTATCGACAAATTCATCTATATCATCACAACTCACCGGTCTTTTTTCACACGCTTTTTCAAGACCAACCACCATTTTCTGCCTATCCCATACCTCCCGTCTTCCATCCTTTTTAACGAGCATGGGTAACATCACTTCCAGTCGTTCATAGGTTGTAAAGCGCTGTTCACAAGACAAACAAGAACGCCTCCTTCTGGTAATAGTGCTCTCTTTATTCAGCCTGGAATCAATTACTTTGTTATCAAGATGACCACAATAGGGACATTTCATATCGTACCTCCAGAAAAGTTATTATAATAATTACATAACTGCAGAGATTGGAAATTTTTCACAAAGATCACGAATTTCCTGACGAACAGTGGTCAACGTTTCATTGTCTCCATTGGTTAATATTTTTTCAATCCAGCTAGCTATTAATTCCATTTCAGGAATTTTTAACCCACGGCTAGTAACAGCAGGTGTACCAACACGAATTCCAGATGTTACAAATTTTGGTTGCTTGTCAAAGGGAATGGCATTTTTATTTGCAGTAAGCCCTGCCCTTTCAAGCAACTCTTCTGCATCTTTTCCTGTAATATTTTTACTTGTAAGATCAATAAGTAAAAGATGATTATCGGTTCCACCGGAAACCAAACGAAAACCTTTCTTCACCAAGCTTTCGCCAAGGGCTGCCGCATTATCTATCACCTGTTGCTGATATTTTTTATACGACTCAGTTGAGGCTTCTTTAAAAGCAACAGCCTTGGCTGCAATCACATGAACCAGCGGTCCCCCTTGAATACCTGGAAAAATCTTTGAATTAATACTTTTGGCAAATTTTTCCTTGGCAAGGATAAGTCCTCCTCGTGGACCGCGCAGCGTTTTATGCGTTGTAGTTGTAACAAAGTCCGCATAAGGGACAGGAGATGGATGGACACCCGCGGCAACAAGTCCTGCGATATGTGCCATATCCACCATAAACTTTGCGCCAATTTGATCGGCAATCTTACGAAAAGCTTCAAAATCAATATGCCTTGAATAGGAACTCGCACCTGCTACAATCATTTTAGGACGATTCTCAAAGGCAATTCGCTCCACTTCTTCCATATTGATCTTCTCAGTGTTTCGATCAACGCCGTACGAAATAAAATTAAAGAGCTGCCCTGAAAAACTCACCCCACTTCCGTGGGTAAGATGTCCACCGTGGGCAAGGTCCATACCCAGGACTTTGTCTCCAGGTTTTAAGTTAGCAAAATAGACAGCCATATTAGCCCCTGATCCGGAATGAGGCTGCACATTGGCATACTCCGCATTAAATATTGTTTTTGCCCTTTCTATGGCGAGCGTTTCGACTTCATCGGTATATTCACAACCACCGTAATATCTCTTTTTAGGATAGCCTTCTGCATATTTATTGGTGAAGATTGATCCCTGAGCAGCCATCACTGCTTCAGAAACAATGTTTTCAGATGCAATAAGCTCAAGCTGGCTGTTTTGCCTGTCATATTCGCTATTGATATGAGTATATATTTCAAAATCTGTTTCTTTTAAGGATCCCATTTCCTTTCCTCAACGTTAATTAATTATATAATGCCAAAGACGAAAAAGCCGGCATTCCCTTTTGGAATGCCGGCTCAATTACTGTATTTGAACTAAAGCTCAACTGAATAACTCAACACGCCTTAAATGCCTCCCGGCAGCAAAAGAAGTCGCCAGCCATACCTCTACAATTTGTGCTGCAACTCCAGGGCCAGTGACCCTTTCTCCAAGACAGAGGACATTGGCATCGTTGTGTTCCCGGCTCATTACAGCGGTATAATAATCACTACAGAGCGCAGCCCGAATCCCATCCTTCTTATTTGCCGCCATGGACATGCCTATCCCGGTGCCACATATTAGAATACCACGCTCAGCAACTCCACTTGTAACACTTTCACAAACAGCGTCAGCAAAAGTCGGATAATCAACGGAGCTATCATCATAGCAACCAACATCCTCCACTTCATGTCCCAGCTCTTGCAACAGTGGAAGTATTACAACTTTTAGTGCATATCCGCCATGATCAGATCCTATTGCCAGCTTCACGTTGTCCCCAAATTTTATGATTATTGTTTATACCGCTTCATCACCACAACACCATTGGTTCCACCAAAACCAAATGAATTGGATATTGCTGCATTTATCTCCATCTTCCTGGCGCTTCCTGGAACATAGTCAAGATCACACTCAGGGCTAGGAGTCTCTAAATTCATGGTTGGTGGAGCAATTTGCTCTTTTATTGACATTGCTGTAAAGGCTGCCTCAAGCCCACCTGCGGCCCCCAAGGCATGACCGGTCATCGATTTTGTTGAGCTTATGGCAAGCTTGGCCGCATGATCACCAAAAACGGTTTTTATAGCTGCAGTCTCACACCTATCATTTAAAGGAGTTGAGGTCCCATGTGCATTCACATAATCAATTTCAGATGGGTCCATTCCGGCACTTTCCAATGCCATCTTCATGCACCTGGCTGCCCCATTGCCATCTTCTGGTGGAGCTGCTATGTGATACGCATCACTTGACGCACCGGCACCAACTACTTCAGCATAAATATCAGCCCCACGAGTTAGTGCATGTTCGAGCTCTTCAAGGATTAATATTCCGGATCCCTCCGCAATTAAAAATCCATCACGGTCTTTATCAAAAGGCCGTGATGCCCTTTCCGGCTCATCATTTCGAGTGGATAATGCCTTCATTGCAGCAAAGCCACCAATACCCAGCGAGCAAATAACCGACTCTGTACCGCCAGTCACGACCGCATCTGATGTCCCTCTTGCAATGGAATAAAATGCTTCTCCCACCGCGTGAGTACCTGCGGAACAGGCAGTAGAGAGAGAAAGGTTAGCTCCTTTTGTACCAAGCTGCATGGATATATGCCCAGACGGCATATTAGGTATCGCCATGGGAATAAAGAATGGGGAAATGCGTTTTGGGCCACGTTCTAGAAAGGCACGATGGTTTTGCTCTATGATGGCCAAACCTCCCATTCCACAGCCAGTTATTGCACCAACCCTTTCACAATTGCTCTCATTTATAACAAGGCCACTATCTTCCAATGCCATACGAGCGGCAACGATAGCGTATTGCACGTATAAATCTAAATGCTTGGCACTCTTTTTATCAAAATGGTCCGTGGAATTGAAATCTTTTACCTCACCGGCTATTTGGCTTGCCATACTACTTGCATCAAAACGGGTTATCTTGCCAATACCACTTACCCCACTCAGCAAATTCTGCCACGTCTTTTCCTTGCCAGTACCAAGTGGCGTAACAAGACCAATCCCTGTAACGACAACTCTACGTTGAGCCATTGAAATCCTCTTTACTATCCAAAATACTTTTATAGGAAAAAGAATTATTTCAGATTATTAACAAAGTCGATGGCATTCTGAACCGTGCTAATTTTCTCAGCCTCTTCATCCGGAATTTCAACATCAAATTCCTCTTCCATGGCCATAATCAATTCCACAAGATCAAGTGAATCTGCACCAAGGTCATCAACAAAGGATGCAGCCGGTACAACTTTATCTTTATCTACACTCAACTGCTCAACAATAATATCGATCATCTGCTGTTCAATTGCCATTTTTCAAACTCCTGTATTTTATTTGTATTTAGTATTTTCCGGTCTCACCGGAGGCACTACTATAACTATAGTTTCTTACAAAGTCCAGAGTGACACCACAATTACATGTACATGCCACCATTTACGTGCAATGTTTGTCCAGTCACATAAGCACCATCTTCACTGACCAAATAGGCGACAGCACCAGCAACATCTTCAGCTTTTCCTAAAGCAGCCAAAGGAATCTCTGTGAGCAATTGCTCCTGAATCTTTTCGCTTAAATCTTTTGTCATATCCGTTTCAATATAACCGGGCGCGACACAGTTGACTGTAATGTTACGGCTGGCGAACTCGCGGGCCATTGATTTGGTCATACCTTGCAAACCGGCCTTGGCTGCCGCATAATTCACTTGACCGCCGTTTCCGGCAGAACCCACCACGGAGCTTATGTTTACAATGCGTCCCCACCGCTTTTTCATCATCGAACGAACTGCTGCCTTTGCACAAATAAAGGAACCTTTAAGATTTGTTGCAAGTACACTATCCCAATCCTCTTCTTTCATTACAGCCATTAATCCATCACGGGTAATACCGGCATTATTCACCAAGATATCAAGGCTGCCATTTTCTTTTATCATTGTTTTGATGGCTGATTGACTGGCATTTGCATCAGCAACATCAAAGCCTACAATTTGGGCTGTTCCACCCGCCTCTGTAATTTGCTTTTGCGTTTCTTCGGCAGCTTTTGCATTACTCACGTAATTAATAAAAACCTGTGCTCCCATGCTCGCAAGACGAAGACAAATGGCCTTGCCAATTCCTCTGCTGCCTCCGGTAACCAGAGCATTTTTCCCGTGTAAACTCATTACTTTTGACGCTCCTCAATCTTGCTTATCAGTTTAGGGATCACTTCAAAAAGATCACCTACA
>JBNKKR010000013.1:0-81140 GCA_050291935.1 Desulfocapsaceae bacterium
AACCTACTTTTCGAAAGAAACCGGATTGATAGGTCAAAGTAAATATTGTATCAATTTTATACTCAGCAGCTTCTTTAAGGCATTCTATAACAAGTTTTCTCCCCAATCCCTTTCCTTGATACTCTTCAACAACTGCAAGGGAACGAATCTCGGCAAGGTCTTCCCAAATGATGTGCAAAGCACATACTGCAACGGGTTTATCCAGAGCGTCCACCCAGACTTTAAAATCGCGTAATTGATCATAGAGGGCACTGTAGGATTTGGCGAGCAACAAACCTTTTCCGGCAAAATGATTCAACAAGGCGTGAATTTCTTTCACGTCTTCCATGGTAGCATTTCGTATCATTTATCCACCAATCCTCACAACATCCTTATCCCTTTCTGCTCCGTTTTAATGGCCAACAATTTTCTTTTTTTTCTTGGCCTCAAGGCGGGTCACATCAAAAGTCTGTTTCTTTGTAATTGATTCCAATTCAACGTTCTTTTTTGTTTTCTGTACCGGGGGATAGAGAAGATTTTGGCCAGCCCAAACCCCAATCAGAAACATCCAGAGAAAGATACAGAAACAGACCACGGCAACTCCAGCTATGCCACTTCGGGTAAGCTGAAATTTTATTTTTTTAACCGTCTTCTTTCTTTTCCTGGGAGCCATGGCTGATAGAAGCCCCCCATTACATCCGTTCAGGGGCTGAAAGTCCAAGCATTTCCAGACCGTTTTTAAAAACCGTCCGTAGCGCAGAAATAAGGCAGAGCCTTGCTTTTGTTACGGAAATATCAACGTTTTCAGGATCTATTACTTTGTGTTTGTTATAATAACTGTGCCAATCACCCGCAAGTTCCATCAGGAAAAAGATAACCCGATGGGGAGCAAGGGCTAAAGCCGACTCTTCGATGGTGGCGGGAAATGAGGCGATTCGCTTTAAAAGCTGTAACTCTTCGGCAGTTTCCAGCAAATCAAGATCAACGTTTTCTATTTCGTACCCTTCTATATTTTGTTTCACCGCTTTTCGCAAAATGGAACAAATTCTCGCATGCCCATATTGGACATAGTAGACAGGATTGTCTTTTTCTTGACTTGTTGCCAAAGTAAGATCAAATTCCAGCTGACTGTCCGGTTTACGCATCAAAAAATAGAAGCGGAGAACATCGGCTCCCACCAGATCCATAAGTTCGTCGACGGTAATAAATGTCGCTTTCCTGGTGGACATTTTCACCTGTTTTCCATCCTTCATCAGGGTTACAAACTGATGAAGAACAACGGTAATTTGTTCAGGATTGTATCCCAAAGCCTGGACACCGGCCAGTACATCGGGAACGGTTGCGATATGATCAGAGCCAAACACATTAACCAACCAATCAAAACCACGACGAAATTTCTCACGATGATAGGCAATATCGGGGAGACGGTAGGTCGGCTCACCGGTTTTTTTAATTATAACCCGATCCTGCTCATGACCAAGGGCTGTGGTTTTAAACCAGGTTGCATCATCTTTCTCATACACCAATCCCTTTTCCCGTAAATCCTGAACTACGGAACTAATATGTCCATCGTCATATAAGGTATGCTCGTTGAAATAATTATCAAAGACTATTCCCATATCCTGTAATGTACTGGAAATATCTTTAAAAATAAGCTCCACAGCTTTCTCGGTAAAGGGGAGTACATCTTCACACTCAACCAGACTCTCTTGTTTTTCATCAATCAGCGCCTGGGCAATATCTTGTATATACTCACCTTGATAGCCATCTTCAGGCAGTTCAAACTCCCTTCCCAGCAACTCAAGATAGCGTGCCCTGGTGGATTGTCCAAGTACTCGCATTTGCCGTCCGGCATCATTAAAATAGTACTCACGAAAGACATTATGCCCCGTTGCCTCAAGAAGCCTTGCAATGGCATCTCCTAAGATTGCCTGCCTGCCATGTCCTATACTGAGTGGTCCTGTGGGGTTAGCGCTGACAAACTCCACCATTACTTTTCGACCATCTCCTTTTTCAGACCTGCCAAATGTGTTACCAGCCTGTAATACTGCACCCAACACTTCCTGCCAGAGAGTTTGTTTTAGAAAGATATTTACAAAACCGGGGCCTGCAATTTCAACTTTTTCTATTATGGACTCTTTTTCCAGGAGTTCAACAATAATCGCTGCAATTTCACGGGGATTTTTCTTTTCAATTCCAGCCATCACCATGGCCATATTGGTGGAAAAATCACCCTGTCCTTCCCTCTTTGGTACTTCAACAGAGTATTTACCGGAAGCCTTTCCACTCCATTTTCCCGCTTCCACACCTCGTTTAAAGCATGCGTCAATGATATTGTGTAGTCGTTCTTGTATCATCCTATATACGTTCTCTGATTATTATTTCCAAGCATACACAATACCTCATAGGAGATAGTGCCCATCTTTTCAGCAATTGCATCGCCACTTATTTGCTCGTTTCCCTGCTTTCCGAGGAGTACCACTTCATCACCGGACTGCACATTCTCAACTCCACTCACATCCGCCATACATAAATTCATGCAGATTCTGCCAATAATGGGAACACGCTTTCCATGAATAAGCACTTCGCCACCATTGGAAAGAGTGCGAGAAAAACCATCCTCATAGCCCACGGGCAACACAGCTATTTTCGTTTCCTTATCAGTAATATAGGTATGGCCATAGCTTACTCCTGTCCCTGCACCGACGGTTTTCACTTGTAAAATGGAGCTTTTAAAGCTCATCGCGGGGCGTAATGTTTCCCCCACTGCTCGTTTGCGCCCTTCTTCCCCGTCAGGGTAGTAGCCATACAAAGAAATTCCCGCCCGAACCATATCACACGAGCTATCAGGAAAATATAAAATACCTCCTGAATTTGCGGTATGGGTAACGAGTTCAGGGATTTTATTTCTCCCCGACATTCCAAGATATTCAAAGCGGATAAACTGTTCACTGGTATGCTGGGAAGCGGGCTCATCCGCACGTGGAAAATGACTGGCCAACCCCTGATATTGAATCCCGGGAAGGGTCTGCAAGACCGCCACAAACTCTTGAAGTTCATTTGGCATAATCCCAAGCCTGGTCATACCACAGTCAACTTTTACATGTAATCCAATCGCTTTATTTTGTGAAACTGCCTCGGAAGAAAGGATACGGGCACTTTCGATATCATAGATAATTGGCGTTAAATCGTATTCAAATAACAGATGTGCATCATATGTCTGAAAACCTAAAAACACAAAAATATTATGTGATATACCACTTTTACGAAGTGCAACCCCCTCTCCGATTTCTGCGACCCCAAAATCACAGCATCCAGCTTCCTGAAAAGCAAGGGCCGACTCCAGCATGCCGTGACCATAAGCATCTGCTTTAACCATGGCAAGCAATCTCGCATTGGAGCGAGTACAGCTTTTTAATATAGTATAGTTGTGACGTAATGCAGAGCGATCAACCTCTATTTGATTAAATGATTGTACATGCATCTCAACGTACCATTTTTCTTTCTTGGTTCCATGCCTGCCAACATTTTCTAGAAGAAAAGAACAGTCCCCAACCTATGGAAATATATAAGACTCCTAAAAATTCTCTTGGTAAATTGGAACTTCGTAATATACGACCCATTGCCATCATCAGAAGAACCAGCAACCATGTTTTCCAGGAGTAAACCCCTCCCAGACACCTTTTATTATCTCCATCTAAAATTCTACGAATATTTTTTTGTGCAGAAGGCTCCAGCATATAAAAAGCCTTAAAACATCCGATCATCATAGCCGGCAAAAGAAGCCACAAGGTGTTAGTTGCATTTAGCCATAACAACCCTCGACTTACAAGTAGCAGTCCGACAATACCCCATACTGTACCGGCAACCAGCAGATGGGTAGTCTTGGAGGCAGCCGGTTTGAACTGTAAGAGAATAGGTCCCATTGCTATGCAGCTAATCCAAAGAAAAAATCTGATTACGGCCCGATATTTTTACTATACTAAAAACACGACAAGCCCATCCCCCTTTTGAGGAATGGGCTTGCAAACAAATAGATGTAATGTGAATTACACTTCTGTCACAGTGATGGCCTCTTCTGGGCATACTTCAATGCAGGTCTCACAACCAAGACACTCATCTTCTTCAACAACCTCAGCTTTGCCATCTACAAGCTCATAAACCTGAGCTGGACAAGCGTTTACACATTCTTCATCGCCAACACATTTGTCTTTATCAACAACCACTTCCCAAGCCATAACAAACCTCCATAAATAAAAAAAATTAGCAACAAATACAGAATGTATCCGTCTTAGATTCCATTGTCAAAACTGCCAATTCTGGAATACTCTTTTTGTTCACTGATCAATTAATTCAGAGCCTGAACTTTGTCAAGGATATTTCACCGTTCCCTTATTAAGAAAATAAAACATATTGCCATCCATGGCCCATGATTTGAACTGTGTATTTTTTTCAGAAATAATTAGCCAGAGTAAACAATATCTAGTAGAGTGAAGCCTTTTGTTGGTGGGACCTTTGCCAGTGACAGACTAGCAAGATTCGTTCTTAATAACGTATCTCTTTATCAAATAGACAAATGACAAAAAGTAAAAAACTTTCCAAAAAAAACAGACAACTCATTGCAGAAAAAAATGAAATGGCGATGGTGGAAGGTATCTTAGAGGGAAGTCCGGAAGGTATCGGTGTTGTAATCATTCGTCTTGAATGCGGCTGTAAAAAAATGGCTGCTGTTGCCGCAAATGGAGATCCCGCCTCAAAACTTATAATATACCGTGATCAAGCTGAATCTATCTGCCCGAAATGCAAAGAAGATAATGGCGCGTTTATGCGTGTCACTGAAGAGTTTATCCATTGGAAAAAACCAGAACCCAGCGAAGCAGACAAAAAGATGATTCATGGCAAAGTTTTTGGGGAGATGCCTCAAACAAATTAATGCATATGGAGCCTTCAACCATTTATTTATAAACAATCAATCATCCCAAAACAGAACAAATCCGGTACAAAGTCATTCAAAAAATCACCGACTTACCTGTTCAAAAGCTTTGGGTGTGTTATGCAACTACCTACGTAACTACATTTTTCGTCATTTAATTGACAATATATTTTTTGATGTTAGGGAGATATTATTATGGGATCAACAGCTAAAATACTATTTGGAAGTTTTCTAACGATTTGTCTTATTGGGATGTTTTTGCTCTTTTCCATGCAGAAAAGTGCACAGCTTTCCCTTGATATGGAATCGATGCAACTCATCTCCAAAGAAAAGGACAATAAGATTGCGTCCATTGAAGATTCCCTTCACTCAACAAAAGCGGTGATGGAAGAAATTCAAAACGCGAACAAACTTATTCCCGAATTAAAACAACAACTTGAAACAATAAAGCAGGAAAAGCTTGTGTATGTCAAGCAACTTGATGATTTCCAGGCCGAATTGCAAAAGCAGATGGATCTTGTCAAACAGCGCTCTTCTGAGCTTGAGGCACTGCAAGCGCAAATGAGCGGTGATCAAGAAGCATTCGCAGTCGTCCAGCAGACCCTGAGCGATACAGAGGCTCAAAAGAACGAACTTGCCGTTAAACTGAAAAATTTTGACCAAGCTACCCAGCAGTATCAGGAGACCCTTGCCCAGAAGGACCGGGTTATTCATATTTACAAACAAAAACTAGACAAAGCTGCTGCCGAGATGCAGCTACTGCAGGCTGGTGACACCAATGAGCAACTCAACCTGAAGCTCATTTTAGATGAACTCGCCACCAAAACTGCACTGGTTATTGAATTACAAGGAAAACTTGAGGAAGCTGAAAGTGAAGTTATAACTGCTGGGGGAAATGACAAAATTGCAGTTGTGGTAGAAAATGAGAACCAAGGGCTTATTGAAAAATTAAGTCTTGAAAATGATCTTCTATCAACCGAAATTAAAGAGTTACAGGGAACAATCAGCGAGCTTGAAGAGAAAATAGCCGCCCAGGAAGAACTCCTTGCATCGTATGAAGGTGAAGTAGAACAACTTCAGCTTCTAATCGCCGAGAAAGATAAGGATATCGCCAAACTTGAGCGTCAAAGTGTCGCTGCTCAACAGAACTTGAATCAATTAACAGAGACCCTTGCTGCTCAACGACAAGAAGTGGCAGCAGCAAAAGAGCAAACAATGAGCATTGCGTCACCGCTCACAGAAAAAATTACCGCCCTTGAGCTGCAAATCAGTCAGACCGCCAAAGAGCAAGAAAGTGTAAATGAAGAATTAGAACAGGCAAACAGTAACCTCACAGAGGTTCAAAATGAAAAACAACGCCTTAGCGATGAACTTAATTCTTCTAAAGTCGCCCTTGAGACAGCCCAACAAAAACTTGCTGATTATGAAAATGACCAGTCCACTGTTAAAGAAACAGTGGTCGAAATCCAACAACAACTGGCAGAAAAAAATGAGGCCATAGCAACACTTGAGAACGATCTGGCAGCAGCAAATGCTGCGGTGGCTGAAAACCGGAGGACCGTAGAAGAACTTACCCAGCAAATTGAAAGCAGTAAAGTCGAAGAGGCAAATATCAGCGCCGAGCAGGACGAGCGCATTGCAAAACTTATCGAAGAAGTATCTGCTGCCCAGGCCAAAAGCACCGAGCTTTCTGAAATTGCCGCAAACCTTGAAGCTCGAAACGCTGAGTTACTGGCAGCCTTAGCTGAAAAAGATGCAACGGATACTCCTGCCCCTGCCACTGAAGAAACCAGTGAAGAGGATGCAACAGTCGCCGAACCTGCCCCCCAAGATACAACTGAAATACAAGAAGAAGGGAAAACAGAGGAAAAAGAGGCAGTCCAGGAAAAAGAAGCTGAAGTCGTTCAGGAAGCTGCCGTTGAAGAAGCAACGGAAGAAGTAGCCAGCGAACAAGCTACTGAGGAAGTTGCTGTACCACAGGAAGAGGAAGCTTCAGCAAGCAAAGAAGTGGCTACAGAAGAAAGCAGTACAACGACGGAAGCCCCAAAAGAAGAGGAAGAAGAAGTACCGTTACAGGAAGATGCGGCTAACGCTGAAAATATGTAAACTATATGGGAACTACTTCTTAGGCCCATTCACTCAGGTGAATGGGCTTTTTCTTTTTCCCTTCTGCAACAGGCCATAAATCCGGTGGCCCACCGTGGCGTTCCCAAGGCATGGACATGGGTATACAGGGCTAATACATTTTTATAGCTCAGCCCATCGCGGCCATCAACAAATCCAACTCCCCTGCTCATCTTTAAAGCAAGTTCCTTTGGATTACCTCGCCAATCCAAAACCGTGGAATACCGAAATTCGTGTCCTTTCACCTCTTGTCCCATGGCATAAAACGGGTTTTGCCCATCCACGGTAAATCCGGTATATCCATGGGCCTGTGGTTTTTGGGAAAGTCCAAATTGTATGGGAAAGACAGAAGTAAGTGGGAATGTTTCACCATCTAAGGTTATGGATTCACCAAGATAGATTAACCCGCCACACTCAGCATAAATTGGAAGCCCTCTATCCGCAGCCTCTTTAACGGAATGTCGAAAACTTCTATTGGCGGCCAACAGTTGGGCAGATGTCTCCGGAAACCCGCCACCAATATAGAGTCCATCAAGATCTGGTAATACTTTTTCCTGAAGGGCATCAATAAACACAAATGAAGCCCCTTCCGCCTGTAAGGCTTCCAGGTTCTCCGCATAATAAAACTGAAAGGCAGCATCAACCAACAATCCTATACGAAGCGTGGATTTTTTGATTACTTTAGTTTTTTTCGTTAGAACCGTCTTAGTCTTCGCCATCAATGCAACGACTCGATCCAGATCGACATTTGCCTTAATTGTATCCGCCAAAAGGTCCATTGCCTCTTCACTCCCCTCATATTCCTGATGGGGAGTCACCCCAAGATGACGCATGGGGAATATATCGCGTTTCAGACGAGGAATGGCGCCGAGTACGGGAAGCCCTGTATACTTTTCAATGGATGTTGTTACTATTGATTGATGCCTTTTAGTACCGATTTGGTTGAGAATAACCCCTCGAATATTAATACGCTTATCAAGTTGCATGCACCCAAGGACCATGGCTGCCACAGTACGAGTTGTTTTCGTACAATTCACCACCAGAATAATGGGAAGGTTTAAGGAAATGGCCAACTCAGCAGTGGAATATCCCCCTTCGGGGTCCACACCATCATATAAACCCCGATTTCCTTCTATAATGGCAATATCTGCGCCATCACAACTCCTGCTAAATGATTCTTGTATCGCAGTCTCATCCATAAGATAGGGATCAAGATTATAACAATCTCTCCCTGCCGCGACCTTCATCCACCCGGCATCGATATAATCAGGCCCTTTCTTAAAGGGAACAACCTTCTTGCCACTTTTGGTCAAGGCTGCAACAATTCCAACAGCCGCCACACTTTTCCCGGAACCACCTGCAAGTCCCGCTACCACAATTGCTTTTGTCATGTATCCCTTTTTTTAGCTAATCAATGTTCAACTTTTCCCTGTATATCCCAAGCAGTTGCATACAGTTGAAGCATCTGCTCTTCCAAAATAACACGATATTTTTCTACCTCCTGAGAAGAGAGTTTAGGTGGCACCTCAAGTGGGGCAGCATAGAAAAAATCTATTTTTGCAAATGGGTACGGAACCGAAGTTCCATCCCAGGAATTAAACCGAATATACCGATTAGAAGACCAGAGCATGGGTAAAATAGGGCAACCGGTTTTTGAAGCAAGTAAGATGCATCCTGCCTGGACAACCAAGGGCGGCCCTTGCGATCCATCGGCTACAATTGCCACGTTATACCCCCCTTGGGTGACACGAATCATTCCTTTCAGCGCACCAACCCCCCCCCTGTTCCTGGAACCACGAAAGCTTTTTACTCCAAACTTTTCTAAAAACCTACTGATGTATTCACCGTCACTGGAACCACTTACCATGGCAGCAACTTTTTCCTTGCGGTTTTGATAAAACGAATACAGAAAGCTGTAATGCCAAAATACCGCAATTCCAGGGTGTTCATGGGCCAACACTGCATCTTTGTACTTTTGCCCGTGAACAGTAACTCGGCAGGTAGCGAACCAGAGACGGACAATGATGGAAAGAAACGTTGGAACTACCAAAAGCGCTATTTTTTTGAGCATTGCACTTTTCATCCGATTTCAATTTCCAGTTTCCGAAGTGCTTTAATTTTATCACGCAGCGCTGCCGCCTCCTCAAAGGCAAGTTCTTTGGCAGCCTCCTGCATATTTTTCTCAAGCTTTTTAATCTCACTTTCCAATTCTTGTATTGAATAATAGACCGGAAGTTCCTCAGCCGCCTGCAACACACTGTTTTCCATGGTATCGGCCACATCATACCCGCTGGCCCGCAGATGTTTTTGTAAGGTATCTTTTACCTTGGAATGGATGGTAGTCGGTTCTATCCCATGTTCACGGTTATATGCCTTTTGAATTGTACGCCGTCGCTCAGTTTCATCAATGGTTCGCTGCATGGAACCGGTGATTTCATCACCATAGAGTAGTACCAGTCCATTTGCATTTCGTGCAGCCCGCCCGCAGGTTTGGATAAGTGATCGCTCAGAACGTAAAAAGCCTTCCTTATCCGCATCAAGAACCGCAACCAGTGATACCTCGGGAATATCCAATCCTTCACGAAGAAGATTGATCCCCACAAGGACATTGTACTCCCCTTTACGCAAATCGTGGATAAGCTCAATTCGTTCAAGCGTCTTAATATCCGAATGGAGGTAACGGACCTTAACATCTAGTTTTTCATAATAGTCGGTGAGATCTTCTGCCATCCGTTTTGTCAGCGTTGTCACCAAAACAGCCTCGCCCAACTCCGTACGCACACGAATTTCTTCAAGCAGGTCATCCACCTGGGTGGTTGCGGGACGTACTTCAATCTTAGGATCAAGCAGCCCCGTTGGCCTGATAATTTGATCCACAATCCTTCCACCAGCCTGTTCCAGCTCATATGGCCCAGGCGTTGCCGACACAAAAATTACCTGATTGATCCGATCGGTAAACTCAGCAAAGCGCAAGGGCCTGTTGTCAAGGGCTGAAGGCAAACGAAAACCGTATTTTACCAAGGTCTCCTTCCTGGCCCGATCTCCATTATACATACCATTTAACTGCGGAACACCAATATGCGATTCATCAAGAAAAAGGATATAATCTTCGGGAAAGTAGTCAAGCAGGTTGGGAGGAGCAACTCCCGGTTCTTTACCGGTAAGATGCCTTGAATAATTCTCTATTCCATTACAATAGCCAAGCTCCTGAATCATCTCCAGATCAAACATGGTTTTCTGTTCAAGACGCTGCAACTCAACAAGGCGCTGTTCTTTATGAAAATAAGCAAGCCGATGATTTAATTCTTCTTTGATGCTTTCAATAGCCTTTTGCAACCGCTCTTTAGAAGTTACAAAATGGCTTCCAGGAAAGACTGTATAAGCCTCAAGACTATCAAGAACAACCCCACGCAAAGGGTCAATCACCGCAATGGAATCAATGGTATCACCAAAAAATTCAATTCGAAGGGCAACTTCTTCTTCATGTACCGGAAAGATATCAATCACATCGCCACGAACCCTGAAGGTGCCACGATGAAAAGAGATATCGTTTCGCTCATAGAGCATAAACACCAAACGACGTTGCACCTCTTCCATCGGATAATCAACATCCTTTTGTAAAAACAGATGCATGTTTTTATATTCATCCGGTGAACCAAGGCCATAGATGCAAGAAACGGAGGCGACAATTATCACATCATTTCTGGTAAGCAAAGAACGAGTCGCAGAATGGCGCATCTTATCGATGGCATCGTTAATGGAGGAATCTTTCTCGATATAGGTATCAGATTGAGGGATATATGCCTCTGGCTGATAATAATCATAATATGAGACAAAGTATTCAACGGCGTTATGGGGAAAGAGTTCTTTAAACTCGGTAAAGAGCTGTGCAGCGAGGGTTTTATTGGGGGCTATTATAAGAGCTGGGCGTTGCACCTCAGCTATCACCGAGGCCATGGTAAATGTTTTCCCAGACCCGGTAACCCCTAATAAAATTTGATTTTTTTCACCTCTTGCAACACCTTTTGCCAAGGTTTGTACTGCTTGGGGCTGATCGCCTGAAGGTGAAAAAGGAGCAATAAGTTCAAATAAGCTTTCCATATCCCCTTCATCTACTCCATTTACAATCTTCTCGCAAATAAAGACTCTGTTTGACAGCGAAGTTCTCCATCTGTTACTATCAAATTAATATCGGACAGCTACACCACATATCACAACCCATTTAAGATAAAAAAATAGATGATACCAACTCTTTCTGTCTTCATCATTGATGACCATCCCGTTATCAGACATGGTGTCAGTTCTGTTTTGAAAAAGAAGGGCAATATCAAGGTCATTGGTGAGGCAAAGGATGCACAATCAGCCTTAAAAATGCTAAAGACCCTACAGCCCGATGTTATCATCCTTGATATTACCCTGGAAGGGATTAGTGGTATTGATCTTATTCCAAAAATAAAAGAGCGGGTTGAGAACACAGCCATAATAATCTATTCCATGCATCAGGATCTTGGTCATATTCATAGGGCTATTAAGGCAGGAGCATTGGGCTATATCTTAAAGAGTGATGAAATCAGCGATTTAACGAACGCAACCGTAGAAGTAACTCGCGGAAACGTATGTCTTAGTCGCAACCTACCGGCGGAAGTTCTTCAAGGAGTGCTTAGTGGAAAAGGTGGGCATGACGCTCTTTCCGTACTTACCCCCAGGGAATACGAAATAGCCAATTTAGTAGCACAGGGCATGAACCCGGATGAGATAGGTGAGCAACTTTTTATCAGCCCAAAAACCGTACGGGTCCATCGCACAAATATTATGCACAAACTGGGCTGCAATCGTATCAATGAACTGCTTCTCGCCCTCTCAAAATATTTTCCCGTGTAATTTCTCCTCTGTAGTTGCCTTCCACTCTGATGTGTTCAAAAGAAACTTTTCATAAAGAGCCAGATGAACTCTTTCTTCCCCTAAACAGCACTCGCTATGCCTCTTTCTACTCCATTGAAATGGATGATTTTGCAAAAGACATCCCTTTTTATGTCCAACATATTAGTAAGAATGCAAGCGTATTAGAACTTGGTTGTGGTACAGGACGAATAAGCAAGCATCTTGCGCCTCAGGTGCGTCGTTTTACAGGAATCGACCTTAACCTTCAGATGGTAAAACTGGCCAGGGAAAACGCTCCGGATAACACCAGTTTTGTCTGTATGGATATGCTCAATATGTCCTTTCAAACAACTTTTGATCATATTATTGTTCCATACAATACCTTGAATTTACTTCTCAACAGCAACTCCATCACCACCTGCCTGAAACAGGTAGCAGCATTGCTCTCCAAAAGGGGAACCCTCCTTTGCCAAATTCATCTTCCCAAAAAGAGTACTTTTGCTGGCGACAAGAAACTCTTTCAGTTTCAAATACTTCCACTCCAGACAGAAGAGGGAAAACTCATCAAAGAGACAATACGAAGCTTCAGCAAGCAATCAGCTGTGCTTACTCTGGAAGAGAGATACCGGCTTCGCCCAGCCACCGGAAAAGGAAAAAGGGAAGATTTTTCCCATGTACTACAACTTGCTGGATTTTCTTATACAAAATGGAGAGATATGCTCTTGGCTTCCGGATTTACAAGATTAACTTTTTTGGGTGACTATAACCTGCAACCTTTCAGGGAAAATAGTGATTCAACACTTTTGATAAAAGCCAGCAAAGGATGATTTTTTTAACATTTTTTTCTGTCTTGAAATAAACCACTGCCTCCGCCAGTTTATCTCAAATTGTTTTATGCAGAGTTGACATATGGTAACATAAAAGTTACTATATTACTATGAAAGTACAGGAATATATAAGAGCAACCGGGGAAAACCCATACAAAAAATGGTTTAACAGTCTTAATACTGAAGCCGCCGCAAAAGTTGCTGTTGCTAAAGTCAAGATGGAACTTGGCAACACTTCAAACATAAAATGGTATGGAGCTCTTGGTTGGTACCGAATAAATTGGGGGCCTGGTTACCGGATATATCTAGCCCAAGATGGTAAAGATTTAATTATCCTTTTCGGGGGTGGAACCAAGAAAGGTCAAAATAAAGATATCAAGAAAGCAAAGGAGTTATTTGCAGAATATAAAAATAGAAAGGGATAATAGAATGGCAATCACAAGAGATTACAAAGAAACAATAAAAGAACGTGCTCAGCAAGAACCGGATTTTTCTAAAGCACTGTTAGACGAAGCTCTTTCTCTGTTTTTGAATGGTGAACCTGATGTAGCTCGCCTTGTACTTCGTGAACTGGTAAATGCTACAATTGGTTTTGAAGAGATGGCCGTAGCTGTATCAAAACCAAGCAAAAGCTTACACCGTATGCTGTCCGCTAAAGGCAACCCTACAATGGATAATTTGAATAAAATTATTAAGGTTCTCCGGGAGAAATTGCACGTTGACATTCAGGTCAGAACAATTTCAGTATATTAAACGACCGCCCCGTCTCTTGCGAAAAGAAAAGTTGAGAACAACAATATAGCCACTGTAAGCCTGATAATATTCACAGGTGTAGCACCCGACCAGTTTTGAAGCAGCACCAAAAAATTGAATGCTTAAAGTCCAGCAGCAGACAGTGGCAATAGCCAGGGTTTCTCCAATTAACACTCCCAATACTCCTTGAGAAAATTATCTGATTGATAAAGTAAATTACCGTATATCACATTTTTTATATCTTCGTGAGATCTTAAACTTTCAGAGGTAATACAATATTAAACCTGATTTGCAAATTTAAAAAAAATACTAAAAAAATCACCATTCTTGACCTAAGTCAATGTCCATTCCACTCCAGAAGCTATAGTGCTCCTTACTTTAAAAAAGAATCATAGATCAACACAATCTGGAGGAATGACACATGTTTTGTAACCAATGCGAACAGACGGCTGGTGGTACCGGCTGTACCCAAATTGGAGTTTGTGGAAAAAATGAAACCGTAGCTGGGCTTGAAGATCTTCTTACCCATGCTGTACAGGGGCTTTCCATTGTGGCCTATGCTGCCAGAAAGCTACACATTATCGACAATAAAGTTGATAGGTTTACGGTCAAAGCAATCTTTTCCTGTCTGACCAATGTTAATTTTGATCCCCTTCGCTTTGAAGACCTAATAAGAGAGGCTGTAAGGCTTCGTGACACATTACAAACAAAAGTTGAAGCTGCCGGTGGTACTATTCATTCGCCTGCCCAAGCACTCACATTTGTTCCAGCAGACAGCTCTGAAGACATAATTGAGCAAGCTCTACAGCTTAATTATATAGCTTCCCTTGATGAAAACGAAGACCTTCGCTCTCTTAAACAGATCATTCTGTATGGATTGCGTGGACTTGCCGCCTACAGCGACCATGCCTTAATCCTTGGTCAAGAAGATGAAGAAGAATACGCTTTTATCCATAAGACCATGGCCGCATTAACAACCGAGATGGAGCTAAATGATCTTGTGGCCCTTTGTCTAAAAACTGGAGAGATCAATATTAAGGTGATGGGACTGTTAGATGGTGGTAACACCTCAACATATGGCCACCCTGTACCCACTTCCGTTCCCCTTGGCCATATTCCTGGAAAATGTATTCTGGTCACAGGGCATGATCTAAAAGATCTAGATCTCCTTTTGCAACAGACTGCTGGAAAAGGGATAAACATCTATACCCATGGCGAGATGCTGCCCTGTCATGGCTATCCCGAACTCAAAAAACATCCGCACTTTTATGGCCATTTTGGCACAGCATGGCAAAACCAGCAAAAAGAAATGCCGAATTTTCCTGGCCCAATTCTTTTTACCACCAACTGTATCCAAAAACCAAAAGACTCCTACAAGGATGCTGTATTCACCACCGGTCTTGTGGGTTGGCCGGATATTACCCACATAGGTGAAGAAAAAGACTTCAGCCCGGTAATTGAAAAAGCACTTTCCATGGAAGGTTTTGCTGATACAAAAGATGGGGGAACTGTCATGGTGGGATTTGCCAGAAATACGGTCCTTGGAGTTGCAGACAAGATTATTGAAGCAGTTAATTCAAAAGCAATTAAGCATTTTTTTCTCCTTGGCGGTTGTGACGGAGAAAAATCCGGTCGCAATTATTATTCCGACATGGCGGAAAATATCCCCAATGATTGTATGATCCTCACCCTTGCCTGTGGAAAGTTTCGTTTTTTTGATAAGGATCTTGGTGAAATAGGTGGTATTCCCCGACTGCTTGATATTGGCCAGTGTAACGATGCCTATTCAGCAATCCAAATTGCCATAGCCCTTGCGGATGCTTTTAAGTGCGGGGTAAACGATCTGCCGCTTTCCTTTATTTTATCCTGGTATGAACAAAAGGCAGTGGTTATTCTTCTTTCCCTTTTACACCTTGGCATTCAAAATATCCGTCTTGGCCCTTCCCTACCAGCTTTTATTTCTCCAAATGTACTTAACGTGTTGGTGGACAACTTTCACATTATGCCAACGGCAGACACTGCTGAGGAAGATCTAAAGGCAATCCTTGGTTGATACTACACAGTAAGACATGGTATAGGGGCCATATATACTCTTTATTTTGCAGGATTGGTTGGAAGGTTGACTTCTCCTGCATATATTTTCATGCCAGGGAAGGAATATGACACAACAACTACCAACAAAAAATTACACAATTCTGCAAGGACTTGATATGGGGCTTTTTGCACCGAAGCATTTAGCGACCATTCTAGAAATAGTAAATAAATATAACGTCCCGGCAGCAAAACTAACCGGTGCTCAGCGTCTGGCATTACTCGGCATGGAAGAGGAAGAAATGCAGGCCTTATATCAAGAATTACAACCGTATCTTCAACAAAAAAGTGACAATGGAATAACCTATATCCAGGCATGTCCAGGTAAACAATGGTGCAAATATGGCCAAAAAGATGCGTTGGCAATGGGGGATAAAATTGGACACTTACAATTTATGAAACCGTTCACTGCAAAAGTAAAGATTGGCGTATCAGGCTGCCGGATGTGTTGTACGCAACCCTACCTGCGTGACGTCGGAGCCTTTGCCTCAAAATCGGGATGGAGTTTAATTTTTGGTGGAAACGGCGGGGGAAGACCGCGTATCGGCGATGTTATTGCCAGTCGGCTTAGCGACGAAGAACTGCTGGAACTTATCAAAAAATGTCTTAGCTTTTATCAGAAAGAGGCGATGGCGGTTTCACGCACTTCAAGATTTATGGAAAGTTATGGAGTTGAAAAATTTAAGGAACATGTCCTCTAAAGCTGAATTGAGCAGCTTGCCTACTCAAACAAAACTTACACCACTCAAGAGAGTACTGAAAAGAGTGGACTGGCGATATAAGAGAGGGAAACGTTATGCAATGCCCCGGACAGGATAATAGATATTGGGACGGTAGCGCGGTTTTTGAGATTCCGTGTCCTTCTTGCGGCACCATGATGGAATTTTTCAAAGATGACAGTCAGCGAACCTGCAAGCAATGTGGGCAGAAGGTCCTGAATCCCCGGATGGATTTTGGTTGTGCCTCCTATTGTTCACATGCAAAACAGTGCTTGGGTGCCATGGCTCCCGAATATATTGCCAAACAGAAGCATTTCCTGCAAGACGCGTTAACCGCTAAAGTCCGTAAACAACTGGCAGGCCGAAAAGAGTTGCTGAAAAGAACACTTATGCGTGTAGAATTTGTAGAACGGCTTTGTGAACAAGAACAAGATGGATTTGTAATAGCCATTGTCGCAGCAGCACTCTTGGTGGATTGTAGTAATCCCCTGGAACTTTTATTCAAAGTCAGTAAGGATCCTCAAATTACTGATACCGTAGAAGCCCTTCTTCATAAAAGAAAGAGTGAGCAGATAACAGCCCCACTGTCGGCAGCAATTTTTGATGATGCCTGCGTGCTTAGTGAAATTGCAACCATTTCTCAACAAAGGGGTACTGCGCATACATTTCAAACCAAACATGCCCATAACTTGCTAAAAACGACAAAAAAAACAGATTAGAAACATATTGGGAGTAAAGCAATGCAAATAATGCGGAAGATAATTGAAATTAATGAGGAACGTTGCACAGGATGCGGAGAATGCATCATTGACTGTGCTGAGGGCTCGCTGGAAATTGTTAATGGAAAGGCTAAACTGGTTTCTGATAATCTCTGTGACGGCCTGGGTGCATGTCTACAATCCTGCCCCACCGGGGCGCTTAAAATCGTGGAGCGTATAGCTGAAGATTTTGATGAAAAGGCGGTTGAAGAGTATTTAGCACAAAAAAATAAAGGGGCTGAAAAGAGTTCAGTAACAACAAAAAGCAGTGGATGTCCTTCCACACAACTGCAATCGTTCCCCGGTAACACTCCTTGTCAGACGGCAAATACGGCGGTGCAACTGGCGACTGGCCAAAAAGGCTCCCTTCTCGCCCACTGGCCGGTGCAAATTCGCCTGATTCCTGCCACTGCACCTTTTTTACAAGGTGCAGACATACTGGTAGTTGCTGATTGCTGCGCAGTGGCCGCTCCTGATTTTCAAGCCAAGTACCTGCAAAACAAAGTTGTTATGATGGGCTGCCCCAAATTTGATGACCAAGAGATGTACAGTCAGCGTTTTGCTGAAATAATCGCTTCCTGCGGTCTTAGCAGTATTAGTATCTTAATCATGGAAGTTCCCTGCTGCTCCGCCATGAACACTATCCTGCAAAAGGCAATGGAACGTGCTGGCCAGACAGTCTCCGTTAAACAGACGACCCTTTCCACCCAGGGAGCGGAAATAGAAACAAAAAATTGGTAAATTAGGCAGAATGGATATGGCTTGGTTGAATGGTTATTCTGCCTTCATAATGAGGATCTCAGTACCATTTTCGGTGATTTTCTTTTGTTTTACAACTCCACCGGCATAGGTGATCACCCTATCCATTCTACCGGCCACATCGGCATCGCAGATACATCGAAGTTCCTCACTTCTCTTCATTTGGTCTAAACGTGCCCGCACGTCTAAATATCCCTTTCAACAGTCACCACGATAGTCTATCAACTCTTTTGCAGACATAGACCTCCTCCCTTTTGTAAAACCGGTATTCCAAGAGATTGCAGTAACTGAAAGACAGGCCTGCCAAAGAGAAACAACTCTTCTTCCGCTAGCTTTGGAGAGAGTGCAACCTGTTTATCACGAAAGCGAAGATCCGCATTCAGTAAGTCTTCTAACATATCTCGATTGCTATCCACCCACTTTTGTACATTCTTTAATGCCAAACCAAAATCAGGCAAAGGAATTTTTTTGTCATACTCTACGGTTAAAGCATAAAGTTCATGTTCTTCCTTTAGAATCAACTTCCGGGAAAGCAAGTCTTTACCGATCATCGCAAGGGACGCTTCAGGGCTCCAACATTGAAGTGTACGGCAGGCTATGGGACGATGTCCATGGATGGTGCAATTATTATTTTGGGGATTTAGATAGCAACAACTCCACTGCCCACCACTCCCCCGCAGTTTTATGATCTCTTCGGTGGTCGCTTCAAGACCTTCTTGTAGTGGGTTGTGGGCAAGTTCACCCTTTCGAATGGTGATACAGTCCTTGCGCGGCAACAAATTGGAAGTAAGCAAAGAAAGATCCTGAATATGCAGAGCCGGCCCACCTTTCTGACAGCAGGTACCACATTGCATGCAGCTCTCTTGGACTGTACTTGATCGTTTTTTTAAGGTCGTAGACATAAAAAGGTAGATTCTCTACTTCGCTCCTGGCGGAATTTATGGTATTTCTAGCCTAAACGTTTATCATTTAAAAACAGTACTGCCTGCATAGCGAGACAGACTACACGATTTCACAAAGCTTTACACAAAATTTATCCATTTTGCCACTGCCTTTCCAATGAACACATTGGCACTTTAGCGTTCAATAAAAAAGGATTATGAAAGCTTCTCCAACATATATGGCCTGTCCCAGTTGCGATTTGCTGCTCTCTTCAGTCCCCGTTGCCTCAGGAGAAAAGCTTCTCTGCCCAAGATGTCATACTTGTCTGCATCAGGAAAAAAGTGATTCCATTAGCAAGGTTCTTGCCATTTCCTTGGCTGGTCTTGTGGTGTATTTGCCAGCAATGTTTCTACCGCTCCTTAATATCCATACCATGGGGATGGAACAGAGCTGCTCACTTTTTGATACGTTTCTATACATTTATCATCAACATTACTATCTGGTTGCCGTTTTGCTCTTGCTCACCGCAATACTTTTCCCCTTATTCCGACTCGCCTTGCTTTGCATGGTCAGTTTTCAACTCAAAATGCACCTCTACTTGCGCGTTCTGCCCTTTCTTTTTCGCACAGCTACTTTTTTGGATGAATGGGCCATGGTTGATGTCTATCTTATTGCAATTTTAATCAGCACGATCAAGATACATAAAATGGCAAGCATTGCATACGATATGGGTTTTGTCTGCTTTGTTTTATTGGTATTCTTCACAAAAGCCACCAGTACAGCCCTTGATAAAAAAACCTTTTGGCAACGGTTTGAGACCTTAAAAGACAATCACAGTGATTAGCAGCAAAGAAAAAACTGCAAAAATCGCCATGGCATCCGGCTTTATATCCTGCCACGAATGCGGCAACCTACTGGATACCAAGACTATTCCGCAAAACACAGCTCTTGTTTGCCCGCGTTGCGGAGGAACCCTTCATTTTCGCAAACAAAAGTCAATCACAACAACCTGGGCGCTACTGATCTGTTCAACGCTTTTTCTATTCCCGGCAAACCTGCTTCCCATCATGCATGTTGAACTTTTCGGTAGTGCTGAATATTCGACCATTCTGGATGGCATTCTCTATTTTTTTCACAGCAAGGAATATGGGATCGGTCTTATTATTTTTGTCGCTTCCATACTTGTTCCGCTTTTTAAAATTGTGGGCCTTATTATTATTCTTCTCTCCATCCAGTTTAAATGGCAGCGTGGCTTACGCCATAAAACATTAATGTTTAAATTTATAGAATTTATTGGCCGTTGGTCAATGCTAGATATCTTCGTTATTGCGCTGATGGCCACGTTAGTCAATTTTGGTACCCTTTCATCCACCTCCATCGCTCCTGCCGCCTCGTATTTCGCGGCAGTGGTTGTTTGTACAATGCTTGCTGCCCATACTTTCGATTCAAGACTGCTCTGGGACGCTTAAATGATTCTTTACCCAAAAACTGTGTAAACACTATGGACACTCCTCTTGTTAAGACGAAAAAAGGCATGTCACCGATCTGGATTCTCCCCCTTCTTGCACTTATTCTCGGTGGCTGGCTTTTGTATAAAGATTTTCGTGAATCAGGATTTTTCATTACTGTCCAAATGAAAGATGCATCAGGTTTAACTCCAGATAAAACAAAGGTATTTTTTAAAGGACTTCCCATTGGAACATTACGCGGTATTACCATTTCATCCGACCTTAAATGGATCTACGCCAAGGTGGAAATGGTAAAAGAAGTAAAAGAAAAGCTAAAAAAAGACAGTAAGATATGGGTTGTTCGACCTGAAGTTTCCTTTAATGGTATTACCGGGCTTGATACCATCGTAAAAGGCAGCTACTTTGAAATAGAGCCAGGGACCGCACAGGAAACGACAAGGACATTTACAGCCCTGGATGAGCCGCCGCCTCTTTCTTCAAGGAATGCCGGTCTTCACTTGACCCTTTATTCCGATGAGGCAGTTTCTTTGCATCCGGGTTCTCCGGTCTATTTCAAAAAAATCGAGGTCGGTGAGGTAATATCCAACCATTTGCAGGATGATGCAAGTATTGAAACACAGATTATTATCTACCCAAAATATGACAAACTTATAACTGATAAGACACTCTTTTATGTCAGTAGCGGATTACGAGTCGATGCAACCCTTCCCAAACTTTCGCTCCAACTGGACCCTCTCAAAACTATTCTTCGTGGGGGAATCAGCTTTATAAGCCCCAAGGGAGGGAAGGCCCTTACTGATACGCATTCACCCCATACGCTGTACAAAGATAAAATGGCCGCTGAAAATAGCGACAATATACTTATAACACTAGATTTTCCAGTTGAAAACGAGTTAATGGCAGGCTCTGAAATACAATACAACGGGGTACCAGTGGGTACAATTGATACCATTGCATTGGATACAAATCTAAAAAGTGTTCATGCCAAGGCATATATCCGCAAAGACCTTAAGCATCTTCTCAAAGAAGGAACGTATCTCTATGCAGTTAGGGCAAGATTTAACGCAGGTGGTATCGACAATCCGACGGCCATTATTTCAGGACCATATGTAAATCTTATCCCTGGTGACGGAAAGCCTAAAACTCATTTTCTTGTTTATGACCGGCCACCGGAAAATATCCCCGTCTCCACTGGCTTAAATATCGTACTTGAAACTGATCGCTTAGGTTCACTGGGATACAACAAACCGGTTTACTATAGACAGGTGCAGGTTGGTAAAACAACCGGCTACAAACTCTCAGCAACGGGCCAAAAGGTCCTTATTTATGTCAATATTGAACCAAAGTATATTGGGCTTATCCGGGAAAATACAAAATTTTGGAATTCCACTGGAATCCATATCAAGGGAGGACTGATGACAACCATGAAAATCAGCACCGAATCATTGGCAACCCTTATCTCCGGAGGTATATCACTCTCCACCCCTGAAGACAAAGATGAAGCCACTCCCATTGAAAATGGCCACCATTTTCAACTCAGCACCGAACCGGACGATAAGTGGCTTAATTGGAGTCCTGAATTAAAACTGGGCATGCCATCAAAACAAAATACCATGTAATAAGAAAATCCACTTATACCGCCAGTCCACTCTTTTTAGTACCACCTTGAGTGGTGTAAGTTTCGTACGAGCAGACAAGCTGCTCAACTCAGCTTTAGAATTCTATCCGAAAACTATACACGCCCTCTTCCAGCACACTTTGTACCTTGTACCCTGAATGGTTGAAAATAGCCTGCATTCCCCTGTTTTCCCGTAACACTTCTGCGGTAAAGCCGGCTATACCATTGGCCTTTGCAATATTGATCAGGTGCCGGAACATAAACACTCCCATGCCCATTCGTTGGTATCTGTCACGGACGACAAAGGCGACTTCTGCCCTGTTCGTTTTTTCGTCAAGATAGTACCTCCCAACGGCAACGATATCATCGCCATGCGCTTCAGGGAGTGTACCGACAATTGCCACATCGGTTCGATGATCCACATAGACAAAATTTTGAATTTGTTGACTGCCAAAATTTTGATTATGACTCATAAATCTATAGTACAAGGTCTGCTGGGAGAGATCGTACAACAAATCTCGGATCTTGGGCTCATCTGTTGGATGAATAGGTCGAAAGGAGACCTCCGTTCCACCGGGCAATAGAAACGTGGAACGCATCATATCCTGAGGGGCAACCACAAATTTGCCTTCAATCTGGATAAAATCCTGCCGTATATATCTTGCTTCAATGGCCTCTTTTAAAAGCAGTTCACGGTGGTCCGGGTGAGCGATGGAAATAAGTGCCAACGTACGGTCCTGCACGGATTTTCCATGCAAGTAGGCGACACCATATTCGGTTACCACATAGTGCACCGTTGCCCTGCTTATCACAACACCTGCACCTCTACTAAGCCTTGAATTTATCCTTGATTTACCATCTCTGGTTGTTGAGGGCATGGTAATTATGGCCCTTCCTCCTTCAGACCTTGCCGCTCCACGGTTAAAATCAACCTGCCCGCCAACCCCTGAATAAAAGATCCCGCTTTCAGAATCGGAGCAGACCTGGCCGGTAAGATCAATTTCAAGGGCCATATTGATGGCAACCATACGGTTTTGTTTACCGATCACGTTAGAATCATTGACATATTCAGTTGGGCGAAAGGAAAATAGCGGGTTGTCATCAACAAAATCATACAAGGCCTTTGATCCCATGCAAAAGCTGGTTACCACTTTCCCTCGATCAACCGACTTCCTGCTGCCGGTTACAGCCCCACTTTCAATAAGCTTGAGGACATCATCGGTAATCATCTCCGTGTGGATGCCTAGATCATGTTTATCCCGTAAAGCACCAATAACTGCAGGTGGGATACGACCGACACCAGGAACTCGTCCAATACCAAACTGTACCGTTGAGCCGCTTGGAACCAGAGCAGCGGCAAGTTCTGCAATTTTTGCACTTATGGGATGGGGTGGTTTTGATTTTCTCTCAAGCAGTGGTACATCAGCGGGTACCAAAATGTCGAGATCATACACATCGATAAGACTATCACCTCTGGTCCATGGCATTTGTGGATTGACTTGCGCTATCACAAGCGAAGCGTTTTCTGCTGCACTTTTGACAATATCCACCGAAACGCCAAGGCTCATTTTCCCCCTGGAATCCGGCGGAGTTACCTGGATCAAGGCCACATCAAGGGGTAACTGGCCTGAGTTAAAAAGCCTAGGAATATCAGACATTAAAACAGGAGTATAATCACCACGCCCTTCCTGAATAAGTTCACGTACATTATGTCCTATGAAAAAAGCATTCACCTTAAAACAGTTTGCAAATTTCTTATCCGCATAGGGCGCGTTCCCCTTGGTGAGCAACTCCACTATTTCAACATCGGCCAGATTTCCGGCAATCTTGGTCATTGCCTCAACAAGTACCGTCGGCTCACCACAACCAGTACCCAAAAAAACACGATGCCCCGATTGCAACTTCGATAACGCCCTTTTCGGGGTCTTGATCATATCTTTGTAGGTTTCTTTCCAATGTGCATCATATTCCATTTACGTCCCTACTCCTTTTTCGGCAACGGTGCTAGTACCATACGGACATCAGTTGCAACGGGTTCCGAACCAAATTCACCAACGATAAAGGGATTAATATCAAGTTCTAAAATTTGGGGAAAATCTGTTGTCAACTGACTAATACGCTGCAAGCCAGAAGCGATTGCGGCAAGATCTATCCCATCTCCGCCCCTTCTTCCCTGAAGCATGCCATAGGATTTTGTTGATTTTAACATCTGAATAGCTTCCTGTTCGGTAATGGGGGCCAAGTGAAAGGTTACATCTTTCATTACTTCAACAAAAATCCCACCCAAACCGAACATAAGCATGGGACCAAATTGAGGATCGCGGGTCATACCAATGATAACTTCAAGCCCTTTACTGATCATTTTTTCGATATAGACCCCGTCAATTCGCGCATCTGGCATTTTTTTCTTGATCTTAAGGGTCATCAGTTCAAAACTGTCCTCCGCAGCTTCTCTACTTGCCACATTGAGAAAGACTCCTCCAAGATCACTCTTATGGACAATATCCGGGGAAACAATTTTCATGGCCACTGGAAAACCAATCCGTTCGGCTATCTCCTGCGCCTCTTCGCTGGTAGAGGCAAGTGCCCCCTTAGGGACATGAAAGCCATAGGCACCCAGTACTGCCTTTCCTTTAACTTCACCCAATTGAAGCTGCCCTGTCCGTTGCTTTCTTGACAGGATACGCTCCACCCTTCTTCTGTTTACCCTAAATCTGGTCACCAGGCGGGGAGGTCGTTGTTTCCAATTGGTATAGGTACTCATCCCTTTAAGAGCGATCACTGCACGCTCGGGTGATTCATAGTGGGGAAGCCCTGCAGCTGTCAGCTCTTTTCGTGCAGGTAACAAGCCGGATCCTCCCATAAAGGTGGCCACAACCGGTTTTGTACCATCAAGACTTTCCGCAATGGCTCTTGCTGTTTCAGCAGGTTTACTCATGGCTTGTGGGGAAAGGATTACCAGTATTGAATCCACCGAATTATTTTTTTGGGCTGCCTTGATAACTGCGGCGTAGCGGGAAGGATCAGCATCCCCCAATACATCCACAGGATTTGCCCTGGAAATTGGAGCATGTAAATCATGGCTAAGCTGCTGGGCCGTTTCCATTTCAAGCTCAGCAACCCGCATCCCAGCTTTTTCCACAGCATCCGCAGCAAGAATCCCGGGACCTCCAGCGTTGGTAATGATCAACACATTGTTTCCCTTGGGCAGAGGCTGCATTGATAAAGCTGAGGCTACATCAAATAAGGCCTCAAAACTGTCAGCTCTAATAACACCTGATCGTTTAAAGACGGCACCATAGGCGGAATCTTCCGTTGCCAGGACACCGGTATGGGAAGATGCAGCCCGTAAACCGGCTGCAGTGGTACCGGATTTCAATATGATTACAGGCTTTTGGGACGACGCTTCTTCTGCTGCCTTTACAAAATCCTTTCCGGTGGCAATATCTTCTAAATAGCCAATTATTACTTTTGTCTGCTCATCCTGAGCCAGATATGAAAGCACATCAACACTGGCCACATCTGCCTTATTGCCAATGGAAATTACTTTACTAAGTCCTAAATGTTGATCTTCGGCAAGATCCATCATCACACTACATAACGCACCGGATTGTGAAAAGACGGATATGGGACCTGGTTTGGGACGTGTTTTGGCAAAGGTGAGATTGAGATTATTTTGGGTATTTATACAACCAAGACAGTTCGGCCCAAGAAGCCGCATCTTGGACCTATCGCAAATATCCCTAATCGCAAGCTCAAGTTTTGCCTCTTCAGGTCCCACTTCTTTAAAGCCAGAAGCCACAACAATAATACCCTTTGCCTTTATTTCAGCGCATTCTTGGACAACTTCTTTCACATGGGCTTGAGGGAGTGCTATAACTACAAGCTCGATAGCCTTCTTGGACTTTGCAAGGGAGGGATAGCATGGTATTCCCAGAAGCGTATCCACATGGGGAGTAATGGCTACAATTTCGCCTGAAAAACCACCCTCGACAAGATTTTTCAGTATGATATGGCCAACTTTGTTGGGATCACGGGAGGCACCCACCACCGCCACACTGTTTGGTTCTAACAAACTTTTCAGACTCATAATCGTTCCATCTATTCAAATCGTTTTACATTAAAACCATTCTCCTCAAAAATCTCCAAGACTGCTGCAATTTTAAACGTATTTATCCGTACATAGATTGCGTCTTTTCCATCCTTATTGCCCACCCGCAAAAGCCTGGTAAATGGGATTTTCTCCTGTTCAAGCAATTTGACCAGGCGGGTTAAAATATCCTCAGAACCATCATCCTCAAGTCCCACCAAAACGGCCCCCTTTTCGCCAACGCCAAATGACTGCTTATAGGCGGCTGTGAGATCACGTATGGAAAAAATGCCGACCACTTGTCCATCATCAAGAACCGGTAAAGCGCCCATTTGATCACGATCAAAGAGAAAAAGGGCATCATCAAGTGTCGAATCAGGGGTTAAAAAGACACAGTTGGTCGACATAATCTCAGCAACTTCTGTTTTCTCAACACGTTCGTAGACAAGTCTTGACTCACTGTCACTGATAACTGAAGAGGGATATGCTGATCGAAGATCACGGTCGGTCAACATACCAACAAGCTCACCTTGTTCATCAACCACCGGCAAATGTCTAAAATGATAATCATTTAATAAAGCCCTTGCTTCCGGCAGGTTCATAGCAGGTGAAATCGTGATCGGATCCTTAGTCATATGACGCGAAATATACATACTCCACTCCTTTTATTGTGTAAAAGCTGATATCGACAATGGCCTACAAGTTGACCGACAAACCAAGCAATCCTTTAACATACGCCACAACGGACTCCCCAAGAACGGAAAGCTCATAGCCACCTTCTAAAATGGAAAGGACCTTTCCTTCTGTAAAATTCTCTGCCCATTTTCTCACCTCCGTCCCAAATGTGTGGTAGAGAGCGGTGCTATATTGAAGACCTGACATCTGATCATCCTGGTGACCATCAAATCCTGCGGCAACAACTATTGCCTCAGGCTGAAATGTCTTTACCGCAGGAAAAAGCAACTTATCCAATTTTTCCAGCACCTTTTCATCACTAGTTCCAGGTGATAAGGGAACATTTATCACCGTACCTTTGCCTGCGCCGATCCCTTTCTCGTCCGCATAGCCGGTCCCTGGATAACTGAAACTCGGGTGTTCGTGGATACTGATGTACATGGTGGAAGCTTCTTCTTCCAATGCTGACTGAATACCATTTCCATGATGCGCATCAAAATCAAAAATAAGAATACGTTTCTTCAAATATTTTTGTTGCCAATATCTTGCTGCAATTACGCAGTTATTAAAAAAACAAAAGCCAAAAGGAACATTATGTTCCGCATGATGCCCTGGCGGGCGAACCAGGCAAAAAACCTGTTTCGCCTCATCACCTTCAATAAAATCAATCGCTCGAATGCCGGCACCAGCGGAAAGTATTGCAATATCATAGGAATTATAACCGACCTGATTGTCAGGGTGATCTATATGGGTTTTGCCTGAAAGGACCGCCTCTTCAAAACGAAAAAGCCAGGATTCTGAATGGGCGAAAAGCAAATGATGACGTTTTGCATCGTGCGGCTTTCTAAAACGAAGGGAGGGGTAAAAATCTTGGGCAGCAAGTGTTCTTGCAATCACGTTAAGACGCTCTGCTGTCTCTGGATGTTCACCACCACCGGTATCATGGTCCTGGTATCGATGATCACTGATTATGGTTAAACTGGTCATGAATTATGATTGTGAAAAATATACGTTTTAGTGTATCCTTTGCGCCGCATTCTTCCTTAAATGGTATACGCAAAATTCTAAGAAATCAAACTATGAAGATCATTTTTTACCACTCAAATCTTTGTCCACGCTGCCATAGAACACGAAAAATTCTTAATGAGCTGGCAAGAGAACAACAGTACAAAGATTTACACATAGAACAGGTTGATATCCTTCATCATCCTCTTCGGGCCATCCAAGACGGCGTGCTTATGATTCCAACATTGCTAAGGGAAAAAAAAAGACTTGCTACCATTTTGCCCAGCAAAGAAAAAATTGCTGCTTTCTTGCAGGATGGTGAAGAACATTGAGGGAATTATTTGTCAATTCCATCACCAGGCTGGACCTTCTGGTATGGATTATCGTCTTGCTTTTTTTTTGTGGCAGTAGCTTCCTTTTCAATGGTGACCTGCAACTCTCCTTTATTGGCGCGTCCGGAATCATTGTCGAGATGATGATAATTGCCCTTTCCATTGAAATCATCATCGAATCCATCAAAAATATTGACGGAATCGGCACCATTACCGGTTTTATCACCAACGGCCCCGAAGCGCTTTGTCTTATCGTCGGCTTAGTTGCAGATGATGTCCTTTTTGCAGCCTCCACCCCGCTTGGTTCTAATTTTATGAACCCGGTGCTCTTAATTATTGCAACAATTATTTGTGGAAAAACCTGGCAAACATTGAAGATTAATCCGCTTTACACGTTCACCACCCTCATTTCAACGGCAACGCTTGCCGTTGTCTTCTACACCCTCAAACAAGAGCAGTATCTCCTATGGCTTGTATGCGCCTTAGTACTAACCGTTTCATTTTTCCTCCTTCGGCCCAATGAAGCAGGAGAAAAAAGCGATGAGATGTATCATCCAGGGGCAAGAAAATGGTTTCTTCCATCTATTCTCTTCCTGTTGGCCGCCGGGTATTTTCTTGACCCGGTGGTATCCTTTACTGCTGAGCATTCAAAAGCGCCAAAAGGCATTATTGGTTTTTTGGTACTTGCCACCCTCACCTCCTGGCCGGAATTCAAATCCTGCCTTGCCCTGTTGAGCCGGGACAAGCCACTGGCTGCTATCCTCAATATAACTATTTCAAATATCACCAATATTTGGCTGGCAGTAAGTGGCATTGGTTTCTATTTACTCTCCAAATAAGAACAGGGGAATCAAACCGCAAGCTTGATTCCCCTGTTTCTTGGACTAATTACAATAAAAGCAATTAATCTTGAACCAAAAGTGTCTGTTATAACGTACTGCTCCTGTTTAAACTGCTCAACACGGCCTGAATGGACGCCACGATAATATCAGTATCGATTCCCACTCCCCAGCTCTTGCCACCTTCAGCTTTTTCAATTTCAATATATGCCACTGCCTTGGAACTGGAACTTCCACCAAGTGCATGTTCATGATATTGCTGTAGACTGAACGTACCGCAAATATCTTTTTTCATGGCTGTACAAAAAGCATCAAGTGGTCCGTTGCCACCACCTTGAATAGTTTTGCTCACCCCGTTGGTAGTTATAACAGCTTCTATTTCAGCAATTGAAGCCTTTTCATCACTGTCAATATGCCGCTTAACCACATTAAAGGACTGCAAGGAAAATGGTTTTTCATTTTGCAGATATGTTTCTTCAAAAGCTGCCCAAAGTTCAGACGGCATCAACTCCTTCTCTGCCTTATCACTGATTCGCTGAATAATGGTCCCAAATTCAGGATGCATTTTTTTAGGCATCTTAAGCCCAAATTCCTTTTCCATGATATAGGCAACGCCACCTTTTCCAGACTGACTGTTTATTCGGATAATAGATTCGTACGAACGTCCCACATCCGTTGGGTCAATTGGCAGATACGGAACCTCCCATAAACCATCACTTCCCTCTTTATAGCTTTCCATACCCTTTTTAATGGCATCCTGATGGGAACCGGAAAAGGCTGTATAAACCAGTTCTCCAGCATATGGATGGCGGGCATGAACCGGAATTTCAGTCACTTCCTCAGAAACCGTGATTAACCGGTTAATATCATGCAGATCAAGCTTGGGGTCTATCCCCTGGGTGAACATATTTAAACTTAAAGTAACCAGATCAACATTTCCGGTACGCTCACCATTGCCAAAAAGGGTCCCTTCAACCCGCTCTCCACCGGCCATCAGAGCAAGTTCTGTGGCAGCCACTGCACAGCCACGATCGTTATGGGCATGCAAACTAATAATAGCAGCATCACGGTTTTGCATATTTGAACAAAACCATTCAATCTGATCGGCATACACATTTGGGGTGGCCATTTCAACCGTTGACGGGAGATTGATTATAACCGGTTGTTTGGCCGTTGCCTCCCACACATCCATCACAGATTCACATATCTGCAACGCGAAATCAAGTTCAGTTCCGGTAAAACTTTCCGGTGAATATTCAAAACGAAAGTTTGTTTCACCATATCGCTTCGCCTCTTCTTTAATGACTTGCGCACCGGCAACCGCAAGATCAGTAATCTCTTTGCGGTTCATTTTAAAAACCGTTCTCCGTTGCAGTGTGGAAGTGGAATTGTACAAATGCATAATTACATTTTTTGCACCTTCAACCGCCTGGAAAGATTTTTTGATAAATTCTTCCCTTGCAGGAGCCAACACTTGTATTGCAACATCATCAGGTATTAAATCTTTTTCAATCAGAGTGCGACAGAAGGTGAACTCCACTTCTGATGCGGAAGGAAATCCGACTTCGATTTCCTTAAAGCCCATATCAAGCAAACAGCGAAAAAGATCAACCTTTTGCGTTAAATTCATCGGATGGACAAGTGCCTGATTACCGTCCCGAAGATCAACACTACACCAAGCTGGTGCTTTCTCTATGGATTTTTCCGGCCAGGTACGCCTGGAAAAATCCACCCCCACATACGGTTTGTACTTACTCACTGCTTCTTTCTTCATTGTTTCCTCTTTTTGTTCCTAAAACGTTATTGTTCTGTTAAACCGTAGCCAATG
The DNA here is from genome assembly GCA_050291935.1 of Desulfocapsaceae bacterium. Lineage (GTDB taxonomy): Bacteria > Desulfobacterota > Desulfobulbia > Desulfobulbales > Desulfocapsaceae > Desulfocapsa. The sequence goes on from JBNKKR010000013.1 coordinate 30,563, forward strand.
GGAACAAACAAAAAAAGGCCACAGTTTAACACTGCGGCCTTTTGGGATTTTTTTATGGTAAACAGTACGCGTCAGAACTTCCCAATCCTTGCCACAGCGATTTTATTCACTAGGCATAGTAGGAGAAAACCCCAACGATATGTACAAGTTTGGTTCATAACAGCTAAGTCCTTTTTCATATTGAGATTACAGATAATCACTATCACAACAGAATGTCAAGTCTCTTCTTGTTCACCAAGGGAAAATCCACCGCATCCATGGGTTTTCATGCTACTTTTCGGTTGCATATTGACAACCACGGATAAGAACGATATATTTCGTGACTTTCACGATATATTATTTACACTATTGTCAGCTATCACTGGTGACAACTTTTCTGCAAAAGCTCAACATACGAAAGGACAAGGATTCATGGGAAAAATGAAAGGCTCCGAAGCCATTATACAATGCCTCCTTGAAGAGGGCATCAAAACAATCTTTGGTTTTCCGGGAGGTGCTGTAATCGACCTCTACGATGACCTTTTGGATTCTGAAATAAATCACGTTCTTGTTCGTCATGAACAAGGCGCCGTGCATGCTGCAGACGGTCTTGCCCGGGTGACAGGAAAAGTTGGTGTTGCCCTTCTTACTTCCGGTCCCGGTGCCACCAACGGAGTAACTGCAATTGCCACTGCCTATATGGATTCCATTCCTTTGGTGATTCTTACAGGACAGGTACCAACGCCGCTGATTGGAAATGATGCCTTCCAGGAAGTTGATATTGTCGGTATTACCCGCCCCTGCACCAAACACAACTATCTGGTAAGCAAAGCTGAGGATTTGGTCCCAACCATCCGTGAAGCCTTTTACATTGCGCAAACAGGTCGTCCCGGCCCCGTACTCATTGACCTACCCAAAGATGTTGTTGCATCCATGGTGGAGTTTGATGAAAAAAGACCTATCCGTATGCAAAACTATCAACCGACCTATGAGCCCCATATGGGACAGGTTGAAAAGGCCTGTAAAGAAATTTTAAAGGCAAAACAGCCAGTACTCTATATTGGCGGTGGTGTTATTCTTTCCGATGCCAACAAAGAACTCACTGAACTTGCACAAAAGCTTAATATTCCGGTAACCATGACCCTTATGGGGCTTGGCGGCTATCCGGGAAGTGACTCTCTTTCCTTGGGAATGCTTGGCATGCACGGCAGCTACACTGCCAATATGGCTGTGGCAAAAAGTGATGTCCTTATTGCCGTTGGTGCTCGTTTTGATGATCGTGTCACCGGACGAATTGATGCCTTTGCTCCCCATGCAAAAATAATCCATGTGGATATTGACCCCACGTCTATCAGTAAAAATGTGAAGGTCGATATTCCCATCGTTGCCGATTGTAAGCACTCACTGACCGCCATGAACAGTTGGCTTGATAATTGTGGAGAAGATTTAAAAGCTGTATGTGAATCTCACGCCCCTTGGCTTTCAACCATTGCCGAGTGGACCGAGAAACACCCCATGGGATATGTGGATGAAGGCGAAGTTATTAAACCACAATTTGTCATTGAAAAGCTTGACGAACTCACCAAAGGTGATGCGATCATCACCACCGAAGTTGGTCAAAATCAAATGTGGGCAGCCCAATTTTATAAATTCAACAAACCAAGACGCCTTGTCACTTCAGGTGGCCTTGGCACCATGGGTTATGGCTTACCTGCTGCCATTGGAGCGAAAATGGCATTTCCTGATGCCACAGTCATTGATGTGGCCGGTGATGGTTCCATACAGATGAATATCCAGGAACTTGCAACCTCCAAGCAGTATGGTTGCCCCGTTATTGTCTGTATCCTTAACAACAATTACCTGGGAATGGTTCGGCAGTGGCAGGAACTCTTTTATGATAAACGGTATGCGGCAACGGTTATGGAGGTTACTCCTGACTTTTGCGCCCTGGCAGAAGCATATGGCGCCGTTGGTATTCGTGCTACTAAAACCAGTGAAGTTGAAGGTGCCATCAAAGAAGCACTTGAAAAAGTAAAAGACTCCACTGTCATTATCGATTTTAGAATTTCACGGGAAGAAGGCGTGTTCCCCATGGTGCCAGCAGGAAAGGCCACCACGGAAATGTTATTGGTATAGAAAGAGTTACGACAGTCACTTAATTGAGATTCAAAGAGGTATCTTGCTCCACCTGATACCTTTGAAATATATTATTACGTACAGGATAAACAGATGAAACATACGCTCTCCGTTTTACTTCAGAATAAACCCGGAGTTCTTTCCAGGGTCACTGGGCTTTTCAGTGGCCGAGGCTTTAATATTAAAAGCCTCAGTGTAGCAGAAACCCTTGACCCTTCACTCTCTTGCCTGACGTTGGTCACCACTGGCAGCGATGCAATTGTTGAGCAGATCACCAAACAACTCCATAAACTGATTGATGTTATAAAGGTCACAGATATCAGCGAAAGTGAGTATGTCGAAAGGGAGATGGCCCTTATTCGAGTCAAAGCTGAAAACACTACCAGGGCTGAAGTATTACGTGTTATCGATATATTCCGTGGCAAAGTCGTTGATGTCAGCCCCAAATCCTATGCCGTTGAGGTCACAGGATCATCAACAAAGATTCAGGCCATTGTTGACATTTTACGCCCCATAGGGATCAAAGAAATTGTTCGCACCGGCACCATCGCCATGGCTCGTGCTCCAAAAAAATAGTTTGAGCTACGAGCTATAAAGCAAATAACGAAAGAAAAGCAGACTAGGAATAAGTCGTAGTCTGCTTTTGCTCTGTTAGCCTAATTTTTTTTGCAGGTATGTTATGACAGAACCAAGGATTCCAGTGGCCCGTGAAGGTTATCCTTTTATCGCTTTTGCTGCCTTTTTAACGCTGCTGGCTGCCATTTCTGGCATAAGTCTTTTGCTTTGGCCCCTACTCCTGATCACATGTTTTGTTGCTGCCTTTTTTCGTGATCCTGAACGAATGACCGATGCTCCAAAAAACGCTGTGCTCTCTCCAGCCGACGGCAAAGTCATTTTGGTGACTGAGGAATTTGACGACAAATTCCTACAACAGCAGGTTATCAAAGTTTCGATTTTTATGAATGTCTTTAATGTTCATGTAAACCGTATTCCCTGCGACGGTGAGGTGACTGGTTTACGGTACAAACCTGGCGAATTTTATTCTGCTGACAGCGCCAAAGCGGCACTGTATAATGAGACATGCGCAGTACAGCTTACAACCAAAAATAACCAGCAACTCGCTTTCGTACAAATGGCAGGACTCATTGCCAGAAGGATTGTGAATTGGTTGGAATTACATGATAGTGTTGTTCGTGGGGAACGTTTTGGACTTATCCGCTTCGGGTCAAGGGTTGACCTTTACCTCCCCAAAAACGCCACTATAGATGTCAAGATTGGACAAAAAGTTCGTGCAGGTCAAACCGCAATTGCGACACTTGCAAGTTAAACAACCATCAAATAACATGGTCTCTTATGAGTGATCCCAGTGTAAACAAAAGTAATAGGTTTTACCCGCTCCCTTGCATGTTTACCTTGGCAAGTCTTTTTTGTGGGTTTTATTCGATCGTTTCTGCAATTAATGCTGATTTCAAAACCAGCGCCATTGCCATCCTTGTGGCCGCTATCTTTGACGCGCTTGATGGTCGCGTGGCCAGGATGACGCACAGCACCAGTCAATTTGGAGCAGAACTTGATTCTCTCTGCGACATGGTCTCATTTGGAGTTTCTCCCGCAGTACTGGCCTATCTGTGGGCATTGCACCCTTACGGACGTTACGGTTGGCTTGCAGCCTTTCTTTACGCCGCCATGACCTCTTTACGGCTGGCACGATTCAACACCCAAAAGCCTGAATCAAAAACAAAGAATTTTGTAGGACTTCCTTGTCCTGCTGCTGCTGCCATGGTTTCGGCTTCAGTCCTCTTCTTTTATTTTCTTGGCATTGAGGGAGAGGTACAGCATGTCTCTTTGCTGTTTTTAGTCTATATTTTGTCATACTTGATGGTTTCCACCCACAGCTATTTTAGCTTTAAGGAAATGCCTACGAATACTTTCAAACCGTTTCAACTGCTTATTGCATCGCTTTTGATCTTTATTCTGGTAGCCGCTGAACCTCAAATAATGCTATTTACCCTGTTTCTTATTTATCTCGCTTCAGGGCCAGCTTATGGACTTTACAAAAAAATAAAATCTACTAAAAAAGTTTCTTTACCAATAAAAAAGAACGAGCATTAAAAAAATAAAATCAAATTACACAATAAGGAATTATACCATGAGTGATATAGAAAAAGTTAATGTTGCAATCGCCGGCGCCACAGGTGCTGTTGGTGGGGCAATGCTGGATGTTCTTGAACGAAGGAATTTCCCAATTAAAGAGTTGCGTCTTCTTGCCTCAAAAAAGTCTGTTGGTAAAAAGATCATCTTTAAAGGGGAAGAACTGGAAGTCCAACTCCTTGCAAAAGACGCTTTTGAAGGTATTGATATAGCCCTTTTTTCAGCGGGTGCCGATAGGTCCCTGGAATTTGCCCCTGCTGCCGCCAAGGCTGGTGCCATAGTCGTTGACAACTCCAGTGCTTTTCGCATGGATCCAGAAATCCCCCTTGTCGTACCTGAGGTTAATCCCCAGGCCATAGCGGAATGCAAAAAACATGGCATAATCGCAAATCCAAACTGTTCGACCATTCAGATGTTGGTCGCTCTTAAACCAATTCTTGATACGGTTGGTATTAAACGTCTTGTTATTTCTACCTACCAGGCGGTCTCCGGTTCCGGGGCTGCAGCCATAGCGGAACTTGATCAGCAGGTTCGTGACTATGTTGCCGGTAACGAAATACAATCTACTGTTTACCCCCATCAGATTGCGTTTAACTGTCTTCCTCATATCGACACCTTCCTGGATAATGGCTATACCAAAGAAGAGATGAAGATGGTCAATGAGACCCGCAAAATTTTTGGAGACGAAACCATCGCAATCACTGCCACCACCGTTCGAGTTCCTGTATTTTATGGCCATTCAGAATCGGTAAATATTGAAACAAAGAAAAAAATTAGTGTGGCTGAGGTAAAAGAACTTTTGTCTAAGGCTCCAGGGGTTACGTTAACTGATGATCTTACTAAAAACGTCTATCCTTTAGCGGTGGACTGTGGTGGGAAGTTTGACACCTTTGTAGGTCGTATTCGTGAAGACGAATCCATAGAAAATGGAATCAATATGTGGATTGTGTCTGATAATATTTTAAAAGGTGCAGCATTAAACACTGTGCAGATCGCAGAGGCCTACCTCAAAGATTACAAGTAGTTTGCGCATTATTGGTGGAAATGCAAGGGGGCGAAAGCTCTTCGCCCCCGCCGGCTCATCTACAGCAATTCGCCCAACCACTGACAGAGCGAGAGAAGCCCTTTTTAACATACTGGGTGAACAGGTACTGGGCGCCTGTGTGTTAGACCTCTATTCAGGCACTGGTGCCCTTGGTCTTGAGGCTTTAAGCCGTGGCGCAAAATATGTGCAGTTTGTTGATAACTCAAAATCGGCACTAAAGCTTATTCATAGGAATATATCGTGCTGTACTACACAGTATGTGCCACCATCAGCAACCCAAGTTATCAAACACGACCTCAGGCGAGGCCTTAAACTGTCCACCAAGACGCTACCATCCTGCTGTCCTGCATTTACTCTTGTCCTCCTTGATCCTCCTTACGGTAAAGGACTAGCCTTGAAAAGCCTCGAGCACCTCGACAAAAGTATTTTTATCGGCGAAAATTGTATGGTTGTTGCCGAAGAATTTCAAGGTGTCAACTTACCCGAATTTTTTACAGAACAACTTAAACTTCAACAGAGCAGACGATACGGCGACAGCAGATTCTGGTTGTATACTGCTAACAGAAATGCCTAATACTTGAGCATGAAAGCCGCTATTGATTTACTTTTGTCCATACTATTATGATAGAAAATTTACCCACACACAAACATGCAAAAATAGCTATTTACCCTGGCACATTTGACCCGATAACCATGGGACATATGGATATTATAGACAGAGCCCTCAACCTCTTTGACAAGATTATTGTAGCCATAGCCATCAACCCCACCAAAAAGCCTCTTTTTTCATTGGAGGAACGACTCAAAATGGTTAAAGATTGTTTTCCAAAAGAGTATTCAAGGGTTGAGGTTGAAACTGTTTCAGGTCTTCTCGTCCAGTATGCTGCTGATAGAGGCGCAACAGCGATCATTCGAGGATTACGTGCCATCTCCGATTTTGATTACGAATTTCAGCTTGCCCTGATGAACAAAAAACTTGAAAGGGAAGTGGATACAATTTTTTTAATGCCCGGTTTTAGGTGGATATATATCAGTTCTTCTATTATTAAAGATGCAGCAAGGCATGGCGGTGATGTTTGCGAACTCGTTCCATCCCACGTCAATAAGGCACTCCTTGATATTTTTAAGAAATAGACACTTTCTAGCACATTTCAATGGCTGCACCACGAAATCAACTGTCCTTCTTTTCAAAACGAAAATTCCTTCTTAGCTGTGCAAGCTTTGCGGCATTATATCCGGTGTTTCGGCTTCTGGGTTTTACCATTCCGCCCAAACCTAGAATTATAGAGATTAGCAAGTCCCTTGCAAAAGGTGACTTTTATTTGGGGGCAGATTTTATACTGTTTGAAGACGGCAAAGAGGCTTGGGCTGTTTCCAGACGCTGTACACACCTTGGTTGTACTGTACAGTATCATGAAAAAAGAAAAATTATCGAATGCCCTTGCCATCAAAGTAGATTTTCAATAGCAGGCAATGTACTACACGGTCCTGCCAAAAAAGATCTTCCCAGATACAAGGTGGAAAAGCTTGATGATGGTGGCTACATTGTCACAATCTAAACATCAAGATAGCCCTCCTCGCACAAGGAAGCTCCATTTGGCACTATTCTTTAAAAAATTCTCCGCTGTGAAATGGGGCGAGTTCTCACTTCTGTCCCTCTATATCTCTGTCTTATCAGGAATTATTGTAGCAATGCAATACAATCCTAACGCCCCTTTCTATTCTGTTTCAACCATTGATCTACTGGTTCCTTTCGGTGCATATTTTAGATCGCTTCACTTTTACTCCAGCCAGCTCTTCTTTTTGTTTTCAGTATGCCATTTACTGGCAATTTTTAATGAAACAGAAAAATTTTCAACACAACAGTGGATTAAACTTTCTCTTAGTCTTCCTGTATCTCTTTTGATTCTTTTCACAGGTTACGTACTACGGGCCGATGCAACCGGCTTTTCTGCCGGAAGAATTGCTGAATCCGTCATCCTTTCCATCCCACTAGCTGGAAAAAACGTAAACGATTTGCTTTTTTCCATTACAGACAATGGGATGCAACGAATTTATATAAACCATGTTATTGCCTTAGGAGTACTCTGGGGATGGATGGTGTTCAAACATATTAAGAAATACAAAGCTTCATTTGAACAAAACATCCCTCTTACAATAGTAATATTGCTATTCTCTGTATTTGTAATGGCCCCTTTCGAAATTGAACAGCTTGGAATAACACATATAGACGGGCCATGGTTTTTTCTTGGCTTGCAGGAACTCCTCCGCCATATAGAGCCCCTTTATGCCGGAATTTTCTTTCCTGCTTTCTTTGTTATCGCTCTCTGCTATTTACAGAAAAAAAATTATTCCTATCGTTTTTGTCTTGGCTTTATCCTGAGTTGGCTGCTGCTGTACCTCTTTCTTACTATTATCGCTATTAGTAGATGATTGTAGACAACGTAAAGAAGGGCCTGCTGCAAATCCATTGCAGCAGGCCCTTCTTTACTGGGTCTGGTAAAGCAAGCTATATATTACTTTTCAGCAAGCTCCTTTCTTAGATTTGCAATCTCATCAACAAATAACTTTCGAATATCAGCTAATTCTTTTTGAACAAATGCTGCAAGGTCCTCTTCATCCCCTGCTGCTTCATAACTTTCTCTACCACTCACCTCGGCTACATCTTCAGAAGTTTCTTGTGGTAAGCTACTTTCTTGTAGCGTATCCTCTTGTTCTTGAACAGGAAGGAGCAGCACTTGACATGTGCAGTTAAAGAGTTTTTCCTGCAGTTCCTCATTTGAAAAATCATCTGCCCGACAAAGCGCTAACCCTGATTCTATATTGTCGATCAACTCGACTGTTGCACTGTTATCACCACCAGGTACCAAAGCCTTAACAGTTGTGGCAAGAAGCTGGAGAAATGTTTTTTCGGTATACGCTGTATCTTTGCTATTGCTAAGCTGCGTTATTTCTTGCAAAACGCTTCCAATACTAGCCTCATCCGACCTAGTTCGAAGCGTTTTCAGTAATACCATCAGGGGAGCAAAATAATGCTCTTCAACCTCTTTTGTTGGAACACTAAAGCTATCCTCTTCAACGGTATCATCATACTCTTCGCCAGGGAGTGGATCAACTGCAACATCATCAGCTACGACTTCGAAAACAACGTTTTCATCTTCCTCTTCAACAAATTCGTTAGAATCTTCAGCGGCTAGCTCCTGAACAATAATACCCTGGTCGGGTAACTCAAATTCAATTTCTTCGCCATCCGTTTCAGTCTGAAGTGTATTATCAACGAGTTGTTCACTGTCCGCATCTTCACCAGGTATACTAAACTCAATTATATCATCGTCTGAGATGTCCTCTGCTTCCACTTCAAAGGATATTTCTTCTTCGCTTTCAACTACCGGTGAAAGGCTTTCCTCTTCGACATCATCTTCAAAGAGAGGTACGCTCGTCTCTTCATCACTATCTTCAAAAAAGGCAAGGGCAGCCTCTTCAGCTGTTTGTGGGGATGGATCATCGCTTGCAAGAGACGATTGAATCTCATCAATCAAGGTCTCAGAATCCGCAGGAGCTGCATCATCTTCTTCCAAAAAGAGTTCGGTCTCCTCGGATTCATCAATAAAATCATCTAAGAAAGAGAGATCACCTTCTTCCCCAATCTCACTTCCTTCAGCCTCAGCAATCATCTCGTCGGTTTCTGAGGCAGCAAGTTCTGGTGCTGGTTCAGATTGATCTATTTCGTCATCTAGAAAAGACAAACTCTCTTCAAAGGCTGATCCTTCATCCTCTTGATCTGTAGTAGTTTCAGACGACAACTGATCCGGTTCAATATCGTCATCCAAAAAGGAGAGGCTTTCTTCAACAGCATCATCTGTGACTGCTTCTTCCTCTTCAAGAGAACTTTGTTGCGTAGGCTCAGATGGCAACTGATCCGATTCAATATCGTCATCCAAAAAGGAGAGACTCTCTTCAACAACATCATCTGTAGCTGCTGCTGCTTCAGGAGAACTTTGTTGGGTCACCATTTCAACATCATCATCAAGAAATGACAGACCATCTTCAACAATGCTTTCCTCACTCTCTCCCAACGCATCATCTTCAAACGAAAAGTCTCTCTCGGTATCCTCATCGGACAATGCAGCTACTGGTGCGTCTTCCGCCTCATCTTCTTCATCAATGTCACTTAAAGCAGCAATGATATTATCATCTTCTGCCTCAGTCCTATCACCAATCTCATCATCAGCCTCAAGGAGTTGTTCAGACGTTTCAGTGACCCAACCTCCTTCAGAATCTGAATCTTCATCGTCAAAAAAAGCTCCAAGGCGATCGTTTATGGCATCTGTATCAGAGGAGTCCAAAGCAGGATCAGGGTCATCTGAATCAAACTCCGTATCGTCTGCCGCCGAAAGTGCAGGAGCTAACTCACCAGCCTCCATGGGCAATGCTTCTTCATCAGAGTCATCGTCGGCTGCCGTCTCAACATCTACGCCACGAAGAGCTTCTTCAACATCATCAGAGCCTGTGAGATCATCACTCCCTGATACGTCCTCAAGTTCAAAATCGTCTTCCTCGTCAATATGGTCATCTCCGATAATTGCTTCGGGTTTAACGGCAGGACCAGTATCAAACAAATCATCGGCTAGCTTTTCAACGCTATGGCTTAAATCTTTTTCCGCATCAACTAAAGCGGGGGCAACACCAGCTTCATCATAGGGGAGTGCTTCTTCATCAGAATCATCATCAGCCTCCGTCTCTACATCCACGCCGGCAAGGGCATCAGCTTTCTCACTTCCTGTAAAGGTGGGTGTATCGACCTCCTCATCACCAAACACTGACGACAATCTGGACGTTACGTCTGCTTCAATTTCAGAGTCTTCCTTTTCTGGTTCAGGCTCTTCAAACTCCGAACCAGATAATGCGGCAGGAGCCTCTTGAGCTTGTGCTACCGAAACATCAGCCACCTCGCCGGTCTCAATGGCAGTTCCTGCTGCTGTCTCAGCATCAGGGGAATCTCCCTTCTCTTGAGCAATTTGCGCTTTAAATGCATTAAACTTGGTTACTTCAGAAAGTAAAAGTTGCTTTTCTTTATCTGCAGAAAGAGTACTGTCACATATTTTTTCAAGGCTACTATAAAAGGAATGCAATAAACTAAAGGCCCCGGAATTTGATTTGCTTCGTCTCTTGTTGATATAGGAGCTTAGCGCACCGATCCCCTGCAGTAGAATCAACTTCGCCTTGCTTGAACCAAAAATTCCCTCCAGCCTTTTAACTTCTCCTCCAAGTTTTTCTAAATTACTGTCAGTAATTTCCCAATCTATTCCAAGTACCAATGCCTTGAGAGACTTAAGCTCAGCATTTCTGCCCCCATCCTCAGCAGCAACATCAATTTCCTCAACATCTCTCTCAACATGGTGTGGAACTGCACTTACTTCCTGAGCAGCGGGTTTATCAATCTGAGATTTCAACCGGTCAAATTTTTTGACATCACTTAAAAGTAACTGCTTCTTTTCTTCTTCACTCATCCCTTCTTCAAGCACCACGATTTTTTCGAGATTATGGTAAAAAGAAAGGAGCAATTTTATTGAATTGGGGTGAGCGGCAGCTTTTTCTTTGTAAATATACTTTCCAATCTTGCTTAGGCCCTGAACGTAGACCTGCTTGATCTTGTCACTGGCCCATATTTCACTTAGATCATGCAGTTCGTCATCAAGTTGTTGCAAGATTTCATCACTTATTTCCCAGTCAATGGAGAGAATAATGGATTTGAGCCTGGCAATGGGAGAATATTCTTCACCACCAACTCCCAAAAGGTCTATTGAGTCGGTAGCAAATACATCTTCTTCCATACCAACGGTCAAATCATCCCCAAATTGACTTCCGCTCTGCTGTGTCACCGTTCACATCCCTAGAGTAATTTTTTCTGAATTGAAACAACCGTCAACGAAATAATCTTCTTCAATGTGGCCGCAACATTGTATCCCGTGATCGCACTAGCTTCAAAATCGGGAACCCGCAAACGACTGTTAAGATCTTTCCGCAAGACAGCAGTTGGTAAAATAGGTACACCATGCTCCTTGAGATCTATCTTGTTGTATTGAATAGCCAGTGGTATCTTAAAAATCGACTCTTTGTAGGCCTGAAGATTCTCATGGAGTTGGTTTAACGATCTGATATTCTTTTCGCGTTGCTTTTCCATGGCATCCGCCACAAAAACTACCCCATCAACACCTTTTAGAACCAACTTTCTCGTTGCGTTATATTTGACTTGCCCAGGAACCGTATACAATTGGATTTTAATATCATAACCTTTAATCTGCCCCATATCAAAAGGAAGAAAATCAAAAAAAAGCGTTCGATCCCCATGGGTTTTCAAACTAACCATCTCTGATTGGATCTGATTCCTGAACTTGCGATTAATGTACTCAAGGTTAGTGGTTTTCCCACAACGCCCAGGTCCGTAATAAACGATTTTAACCTGTACTACCTTTTCTTTTAGGTTAATAAAACTCAATGCTGCCCTCCCCCAAAAAGCATAGTTAGTAGCATAATCAGGATATTTCTATTTTTTCTACCCATTACTGATTTGTATCCCAAACCGCTCTAATCTGCTCAATTGCTTCAACAACATTTAAGCGTAGAAACCCCAGTGAAATCTCTTTGCCAAACATGGAAATAAGAAGCAATTCATCATCAATTTTACTAAAATGAATATTTGAATCTTGTCCTTTATGGAAGAGCAACGAGAATTCGGCCTCTCCAACGAGTTTAGCCATGGCGTCCACGGTGGCAAAGTTGCCGGCAGCCAATGCAGCAAAAGAGTAAACATCATACTTGCTCTCACCATTATCTTTGGCGGTAATGATATTCCCTGCCATATCAATAATAATGACGCAGTCAACGCCTAATTTGATGAGCTTATCGTTCAATATAGTATCGATCTGCTCAAGTTGCTCTTGACTGACGATTCCATAGTTCATGCTACGTACCCCTTCCTTTATTGTGAGTCACCAGCGTAACTCTTCTTAACCGCTTGCACTGCCAATCACAGCACAATGAATAATCTTAAAAAATAAAACGTCCTTATTGGTTCAATCCAAATCGGCTGTGGCCTTTTAAATGAAATGTACACACTCCAAAAAATACAGCACACAGGATGCAAAATCTTCTTTCGCTAGCTATAACAAACACTAACCAGACCACACCGCTTCATAGTATACGACAGATCAAAAATGATATGAAGCTGTTTTTTTGTTTTTCGTAAAAAAATCATACTGATAGTAATAAATCTCCTCCCACAAATAGGCAAAAAGACACTTAACATACTTATTTAACTAAATTTAAGAAAAAAAGCATCCAAAAAATCTTTAAACCCAAAGCGGTACATGACAAAAGTTATCCACATCAATCAAGCCCAAATCGGTAATTTTTAGGTATGGAATAACCGGCAAGGCGAGAAAGCTCATATACATAAATGGATCCTCCACTTGTACCCCTAAATCTTTTGCTGCGTTAATCACCTTTGCAAGACGTAATGCAACACTATCCGCATCATGACAAGACATCAGTCCGGCAACTTCCAAAGCAAGTGTTGCCTTAACTTCTCCGTCAGCCACCACTGCCAACCCACCTTGTTGTCTGCATATGGTTTCAACGGCAAGCATCATGTCTTCATCATTTTCTCCGACAACGGTAATATTGTGAGAGTCATGTCCTACAGTTGAAGCAAGTGCCCCACGTTTAAGACCAATGCCTTGCACAAATCCACAGCCTCTATTTCCGGTTCCGTGGTGTCGTTCAACCACCGCAATTTTCAGAATATCCATTTCTGGATCAGCAATGGCAAAACCCGCATTTCTTTTTACCTTCACCTGTATCTGCTCGGTGATAAGTTGATTTGGCACAATTTTTATGACTCTTGCCAACTCAGATATTGCCGGGATAGCAAAGGAAAGTTCCTCAAGTTTCACATTTACCGAATGAAACACTTCTTTATAACGTTTATGGACATCTAATGGAGGTCGGAGATCACAAGCTTTCTCATCTGACACGTTTTTCCCTTTCACGTACACCTGTTGTGCTTGAATATCGTGCAAATCATCAAACAGGACCAGATTGGCCTTATATCCGGGTGCAACTGCTCCCACATTTTTTAATCCATAATAGGTTGCAACATTAATTGTAACCATCCTAATAGCAGTTACAGGATCAAGGCCAAGGCCTATTACCTTTCGCAAAATTCGATCAAGATGCCCATCTGTTAACAGTTCTTGTGCGTTGCAATCATCGGTCACCAATAAAAATCGGTGGCTGTTTTTGGTGGTTACAGCCGGAAGCAATTTTTCCATATTTTTAGCAGTAGAACCCTCTCGAATAAAGACGTACATGCCACCACGCAACTTTTCAATCGCCTCTTCTGCTAAAACACATTCATGATCAGAGCCAATCCCGCAACCAATATATGCCTGCAAAGAAGGTCCGGACAAGCCGGGTGCATGCCCATCAATTGGCCTCTCCATTTTTTGGGCGTGAACTATTTTTTGAAGAACCTGTTCGTCCCCACTAAGCACTCCGGGAAAGTTCATCATTTCTGCAAGTCCAAGTAGTTGTGGCATCGCAAGCAACTCACTTACCTGCGATGCCCCGATACTTGCTCCTGCATTTTCAAGAGAGGTCGCGGGCACACAAGAAGGTGCCATACAATACATTTCCAGTGCAACATCCTTTGACTCTTCAATAAAATAGTTAATTCCCGTCATCCCGGCAACATTCGCAATCTCATGGGGATCGCAAACCACAGTGGTCGTACCGTGCTGTAACACGGTTTTTGCAAATTCTCTTGGATTTAACATGGAACTTTCAATATGGATATGCCCTTCCATAAAACCCGGTGCCACATAGCAGCCCTTACAATCTATTTCATTAATGCCTTCGTATCGACCAACACCTGCTATCAATCCTTCACATATTGCAACATCACCCTCAAGAATTTCACCTCCAAACACATCTATTATTTTACAATTTTTCAAGACAAGCTCAGCAGGAACTGCCCCTTTTGCCTGGAGAATCCGTTTTTTTAATTCTTCTATTTTGTTCATTATGTATCTAATTCCATATTTTTTATCATTAAGGGTATCTAATTCCCTGAAATAGAAATTTCCAATTACAAAACAAATATTTTGATGCGTTTATACCATTACTTCTTAACGACCACAAAATTATTTCACATTCATTTCATCATTGCGGGTGAATATTGAATCTGATAGAACATCTATTCTTATTATGAAAACAAAAAAAGCTCCCATACCAACAGTAAAGCGTGGATCCTATTTTATCGATTCACATTGTCATCTTGACATGGACAGTTACGCAAGCGATCTTGAGCAGGTACTGGATAATGCCAGGTTGCACCGGGTACACACAATAATTAGCATCGGCATAGACGAAAAAAGCTCACGTTCTGCAATAAATCTTGCCAAACAGTACCCCTCTTGCATAAAGGCCACCGTGGGTATACATCCCCATGATGTGGAACATATTGATCAACACACCTATGTTCGCCTGCAAAAGCTTGTTCAAAATAATAGAGAACACGTTGTCGGCTACGGGGAAATTGGCCTTGATTACGCAAAAAATTATTCACCAAAATCAATTCAGCAAAAAGCATTTTCAGAACAGCTTCACCTCGCAAAGGAACTGGCCTTACCGGTTATAATTCACGACCGGGAAGCACACAAAGATTGTATTACCCTTTTGCAAGAAGCTGCACCTTTTCCCAAAGGCGGTGTTATGCACTGCTTTTCTGGAGATATACACTTTGCCAAGCAAGTACTGGAACTGGGTTTTTACATTTCCATACCAGGAGTTGTAACTTTTAAAAATGGGTATATGCTACAAGATGTGACTGCCAAAATTCCGCTTGAAGCAATGCTTTTGGAAACAGACGGCCCCTTTCTTTCCCCTGTCCCCTGGCGGGGAAAACGAAATGAACCTGCCTATATTCCGTATATTGCAAAAAAAATTGCTGAGATAAAACAGATTAGTATGGAAGAAGTTGCTTATCAAACAAGTAAGAATGCTCAAGCACTCTTTCAAATACCTTAGCCAACGTTATTTGACCAATGACTATCCAAGACAATCTACAGGCAATCAATAAAGCAATTCATGCAACAGCACTCGCATGTGATAGAGACCCTTCAACAATTCAACTATTGGCAGTTTCAAAACACCATCCTATAAGCAGTATCCAGGAAGCAATTGATGCCGGGCAAAAATCTTTTGGTGAAAATTACATCCAGGAAGCAGAAATAAAATGTAAAGCTCTGCATCAAGATGCATCCTTTCACTTTATTGGCCACGTACAGAGCAATAAGGCAAAAGTTGCAGCCTCTCTTTTTGACGTGGTTGAGACCGTTGACAGATTCAAGCTTGCCAAAGCTTTGCATAAACAGCTCGAAAAAGAAAACAAACAATTAGATATTCTTGTGCAGGTGAACATTGCAAATGACCCAAATAAACATGGTGTAGCTCCCCATGATACCATCACCCTACTTAAGGAAATTACTGCGCTTCCAACACTTAAGCCCATGGGGCTGATGACCATGCCCCCTTACTCTCAAGATCTTGAACAAACGCGTGCGCACTTTAAAGCCTTACGTGATCTCTCCAAGACATGTGCAGAGAAGGGACTTTTTTACAACAATGAAGCAGTACAACTATCCATGGGAATGTCCCACGATTTTAAAGTCGCCATTGAGGAAGGCTCTACCTGCATACGCGTTGGCACTGCAATTTTTGGAGCTCGAATCGCAAATTAATCCATGGAAATTTCACATTTTCTATCTGGATAGATATTGCGCCTGAGCTTAAAAAGCAAAAAAAAAGGGTTGCAGTCAAACTGACTGCAACCCTTTATATTCCTGGCGGAGCGGACGGGACTCGAACCCGCGACCCCCGGCGTGACAGGCCGGTATTCTAACCAGCTGAACTACCGCTCCCGATTAGACATTGCTTGCGAAAAACTGAGTGGTGGGCGGTACAGGGATCGAACCTGTGACCCTCGGCTTGTAAGGCCGATGCTCTCCCAGCTGAGCTAACCGCCCCCTCAATTATTGTGGACCTCTATTTAACAGTTGGTCTATTCTCCGTCAAGCAAAAAAGATCAATGGGGAGCATTATGTGAAGAGACGGTATAGTCTCCAACCACCGAATCCAAAGTCACTTCCTTAAAGAGCGCTTCACCTTCTTTCAAGATAAGCGCTTTTTCAAGGACATCATCAACATTTTCCACACAATGAATATCTAAACTTCTGCGAATATTGGCTGGCACATCTTTCAAATTTCTCTCATTTTCTTTTGGAACCAGAACCGTTTTTATATTTCCACGTTTGGCAGCAAGAAGCTTCTCCGTTAATCCACCAATGGGAAGAACGCGCCCCCGTAACGTAATCTCACCAGTCATGGCCAATTCATGTCGTACCGGAAGTTTTAAAATTGCAGAAACAAGCGCGGTGGCCATGGTGATACCAGCAGAAGGACCGTCTTTTGGAATAGCTCCTTCCGGAACATGGATATGAATATCGAGCTTCTGATAGAAATCAGGCTCAAGGCCAAGACGCATACTTCTTGATCTTACATAGCTCAGTGCCGCCTGAGCCGACTCCTGCATGACATCACCAAGTTTCCCGGTAACAATCATTTTTCCGGTTCCTTGCATCAAAGTGGTCTCTATCTGCAGTAGTTCGCCACCAACCGGTGTCCATGCAAGCCCAGTAACAAGCCCCACTTCATCACGCTCTTCAGCCAGTCCATATCTAAACTTTGGTGTTCCCAAAAAACGCAGGACTGTGTTTGCTGTAACCTTGTATTTCTGTATCCGTTTCTTACTTTTTTGACGGTCCCTGGCAATCTTACGAAATACCGACGCGAGAGTACGCTCAAGGTTGCGAACTCCGGCTTCTTTTGTGTAACTTCTTATCACTTCAAGAATACCGCCTGGAGTGAGCAGAATATCGTCATTCTTAAATCCATTAACTTCCAACTGTTTTGGTATCAAATAGCCACTGGCGATCTTCTGTTTTTCTTCCTCGGTATAGCCATTTAGACGAATCACTTCCATCCTGTCTTGAAGAGGAAGAGGGATACCATCCAAATCATTGGCAGTGGTGATAAAGAAGATATTGGAAAGATCATAGTCAAGATCCAAATAATGGTCGTTAAAACTATTATTCTGTTCAGGATCCAACACTTCCAAAAGAGCAGATGAAGGATCACCACGAAAATCAGTGGACATTTTATCTACTTCATCAAGACAAAAGACAGGATTAGCCACCCCAATTTTCTGCATCGCCTGAATAATTTTCCCTGGCATCGCACCTACGTAGGTCCTTCTATGACCGCGAATCTCGGCCTCATCGCGAACCCCACCGAGTGAGATCCTGGTGAATTTGCGTCCCATGGCTCGAGCGATGGACTTGGAAATGGATGTTTTCCCAACCCCTGGAGGACCAACAAGACAAATTATTGGCCCTTGTAATTTTTTCACCTGTGCTTGAACAGCCAAGTATTCCAAAATCCTCTCTTTGGGCTTTTCCAAACCAAAATGATCTTCATCAAGGATTGCCTCAGCTTTGACAATATCGATTTTAGCTCGCGACTTTTTACTCCAGGGCAATTCAAGAATACAATCGATATAGTTTCTAACCACCGTTGTCTCAGCGGACATGGGTGGCATATTCCGTAATTTTTTTAACTCTTTTAAGGTCTTTTCCCGAACCAGCTTCGGCAACTTTTTCTTTTCGAGGGTCTGTTCAAGCTCACCTATCTCATCCACCCCGTCCTCATTTTGCCCCATCTCTTTTTGGATGACTTTAACCTTTTCTCCCAAAAAATAATTGCGCTGGGTCTTCCCCATCTGTTTTTTGGTTCTTGCGTTTATCTCTTTTTCAAGTTCAGCAAGCTCCATTTCCCGGTGCATAAATGCAAGAATTTTTTCAATTCGTTTTGAAATCGAGTCAATTTCAAGAATTTCCTGTTTTTCTCTCGCCTTTAAAGGTAAATGGGAACTGACAATATCAACTAATTTCCCATTATCAACTATCGCCTTCACCGATTTTATGACTTCACGAGGAATCTTCCGATGTTCGTCGGCAAATTCTTCAAACTTCTCACGTAATCGCCGGACAAAAACCTCCGTTTCCGGCAGTTCGTTTCCTTTATTTTCACGAAGAGTTACTTCAGCCTGCAAAAAATTATCATGGGGAACAAAAGAAACAATTTCCGCCCTTCTCTTTCCTTCAACCAAAGCCTTGATGGTTCCATCTGGCAAACGCAATAACTGCATAACAACTGCAATGGTACCAGTCCGAAAAATCTCCTGTTCCGATGGATCATCAATTTTAGAATCCTTTTGGGTCACAAGAAGAATCTCTGTTCGTTTTTCCATCGAATCTTCAAGGGCTTTAATGGATTTTGCACGCCCAACAACTAATGGGGCCACCATATGGGGAAAGATGACGATATCACGTAGTGACATCACCGGATACAGACTGCTTTTCATATTCAATTCCTTCTAAGAAAAATACTCTTGTTGCCCACTTCCAGTATCGCGTTGAACTGCCATTCTTTACAGAAAAAACTGTGGAATAGCAGCATAAACAAATAGACTCATCAATTCCCTATCCAGCATTTTCTAATTTTTTTTCATCGGGATTTGTATAGAGAACCACCGGATAATCACCATCATTAATCACCTGCTCACTGATTACACATTCCTGAACATTCTTTTTCGACGGCAAGTCATACATCACATCAAGCATGGATTCTTCCATCACCGAACGTAATCCTCTGGCACCAGATTTTCGTTTCAAGGCCTTCTGCGCTATGGCAGACAAAGCACCTTCGGTAAATCGAAGACGAACATTTTCAAGTTCAAATAAACGTTCATATTGCTTGGTCAGGGCATTTTTAGGTTCTGTCAAAATCCGGACCAGATCCTCTTCTTCAAGTTCCTGCATGGTTGCAATCACCGGCAAACGTCCAACAAGCTCTGGAATAAGGCCAAATTTCAACAAATCCTCGGGTCGAACTTTAGCCAGCATCTCCCCTAGCTTGACTTTCTTATCGTGTTCCACCTTTGCACCAAATCCTATGGATTTAGTCCCTTCCCTTCGCTTTACCACGGAGTCAAGACCAACAAAAGCCCCGCCGACAATAAAGAGAACATTGGTGGTATCAATCTTTACCAGATCTTGCTGGGGATGTTTACGCCCACCTTTTGGAGGAATTGAAGCAACTGTTCCCTCAATAATTTTTAAAAGAGCCTGCTGCACTCCCTCACCAGACACATCACGGGTAAGAGAGGCGCTATCAGACTTTCTCGCAATTTTGTCTATTTCATCAATATAGATAATACCCCGTTCGGCACGATCTATATCATAGTCAGCTGCCTGAAGAAGATTTACAAGGATATTTTCTACATCATCACCAACATACCCAGCCTCGGTCAAGGTAGTTGCGTCGGCTATGCAAAAGGGTACATTTAATATTCTGGCAAGGGTTTGAGCGACCAGTGTCTTACCGCTCCCGGTGGGGCCAATTAAGATAATATTTGATTTCTGCAGTTCCACCGCATCAAGATCAGTGGGTGCATCAATACGTTTGTAATGATTATGCACCGCAACAGAGAGTACTTTTTTAGCAAAATCCTGGCCGATAACATAGTCATTAAGATGCTCATTTATATCCATGGGTTTAAGAACGGCAGCCACACCACCCTTCTCATCGGATACCTGCGCAGCATCTTCATCTTTGACAATCTCGTTACAGAGCTCTATACATTCATCACAGATATACACCTGCGGTCCTGCGATCAATTTAGCTACTTCATCCTGCTCTTTGCCACAAAAAGAACAATGACAGATCGATTCATTGTTTTCATTATCACTCATACTATTCTTCCTCAGAAGGGTCCATTCGTTTGGTCAATACCTCATCTACTATACCATATTTTTTTGCCTCAATGGCACTCATAAAATTATCACGATCCGTATCTTTCTGGATTTTCTTAATAGAATGCCCTGTATGGGCAGAGAGGATGCCATTGAGATCCTCACGCATTCTGAGCATTTCCCTTGCATGGATATCCACTTCAGTGGCCTGACCCTGGAACCCGCCCATGGGCTGATGAATCATTATCCGCGCATTGGGCAATGCATAACGCTTGCCACTTGTCCCTGCAGCAAGCAGCAACGCCCCCATGGAGGCCGCCTGCCCCATACAGAGTGTTGCAATATCACATTTAACATACTGCATGGTGTCATAAATGGCCATCCCAGCAGTTACCGAGCCACCTGGAGAATTAATATAAAAAGTGATATCCTTATCGGGATCCTCAGCCTCAAGAAACAGTAGCTGGGCAACAATAACGTTACTTACGTTATCGTCCACACTTGCACCAAGAAAAACTATTCTTTCTCGAAGCAACCTGGAATAAATATCAAAAGAGCGTTCTCCCCTGGGACTCTGTTCAACCACCATTGGCACAAGGTTCATTTTTGTTCCCCCAAAATAGGTACGACTGCAGAAACATAAGCGTTCCTGCAGTCGTACGTTAAGCATTTATAAATGATTTGCATTGAGTATTAATCGTTGTTTCCTTCCGGTGTATCAGGAGTTGATTCACTTTCATTTACAACGGTTTTTGGTTCAACCAGCGTTGCATTGTCACGAAGAAAAGTAAGAATTTTCTCATTAAGAATTTCGTTCATAAAAGGAAGTAAGTCATCACGGCTGGCAAAATATTCTTTCACCTTGGCAATGGGCATATTGTACTGATCCCCAATGCGTTGGAAAGCTCGGTCCATATCCTCATCATTAACTTTAATTTCTTCAACTTCTGCTATTTTTTTGAGAATAAAGTCACCACGAACACGTTTTTCCGCAGTCTCTTCAGACTGTTTTTCAAGTTCCTCACGATTAACACCTGCGGCCTCAAGGCTCATGCCCTGTTGTTCCAGGGTTTTCTCAGTATTCTTCACCATCTCTTCAACTTCAAAACGAACAAGACGCTTCGGTACTTCAAATTCATGTCTCGATAGCAGCTCCTGCATCAATCTATCGGTGGTTTCCCCTTGAATCTTTCCCTCTTTTTCCTTTTCAAGGCTCTCTTTAATACTCTTTTTTAATTCATCAAGTGTGGCGAACTCGGCGTCCACATCCTTTGCAAACTCATCGTTCACTTCAGGGAGAATCCGCTCTTTTATATCTTTTACTTTAACCCTGAATTCAACATTTTTCCCTGCAAGTACAGGATTATTATAATGCGCGGGGAACTCAACCTCGTGACTGGCCTCTTCATCCTTATTCATACCCACAAGTTTCTCTTCAAACTCAGGGCTTAACTTGCCTGATCCAACATCAACGGAGTAGTTGTCGTTTTTGACTTCCTTCATGGCTTTACCATTGTGAAACCCCTCAAAGTCAACGACGATAACATCACCTTCTACAACGCTACGCCCCTCCACTGATTTAAGTGGTGCCATATTACGTCGAATCTCTTCAATCTCAATATCGACGGCGGCATCACTTACCGAAGTCGAACTCTGCTCAATCTCAAGCCCCTTATATTCGCCAAGTTCAAATTCAGGGGCCACATCTATTTGGGCAACATAACAAAACGTTCCATCCTCATTGAAAACGGGATCGGAGATCTCTGGATGAACAACAGGCTCAACCTTTTCAGCTTCAATGGCATCAAAATAGCTCTCCTGGACCAATTTTTCCCCAACTTCTCCCTCAACTTGCCCCTGATAGTGACGGACGATAACCTTCCTTGGCACTTTGCCGCGTCTAAAACCTTTAAGCTTCGTTTCACGCTGTAACTTACCATAGGCTTTTTCCAGTTTTTTCTGCACATCATCCGCTGGAAGTGTGATGGTAATTTTCTTTGTAAGTGCGCTGACATCTTCAACTACTACATCCATTCTGTCCGTCCTCATCTATGCATTTTTATATTTACTTCCTAACAGAGCTGACAAAGTAAACAAATTTCTTTATTCAATAGTCATTGGTGCGAGAGGGGGGACTCGAACCCCCATGCCTTGCGGCGCTGGTTCCTAAGACCAGTGCGTCTACCAATTTCGCCACCCTCGCAAGTTTGGATTTTTTTGCAACAACCCAGTAGTAAATAATTCACATTGGGCTGACCGTCAAGACAGATACACAAAGTTACCAAAAAAAGCCATGTTTTTCGTCTTGATGAAAGCAATATTTCAACAGTTCCTTGCAAAAGGAATATTCAGTGACTATATCTTTGCAGTCGGTATGGCAATGACGGAGGTTTACTCCTTATATTTATTAAAACAGTCAATATGCGGGTACGATCCAATGACCAGACAATCTGTTATGATTTGTTGTATGGCAATGCTTTCTCTTTTGTTTCAATCTGCTGCTATGGCGGCAGTACCTTCCCCCAAACCTGCTCTTCAGTGGCAGGCTGAAGGTAGTTGGAAAATCTCGGGAAAGCCCCTTGATATTGCCCATTCTCTGGACGGGAAATATGCCTTTATCCTCAACGATGAACAACAGGTCCTGGTGTACACGAGTGATGGAAAACTTGTTGGAAAAATTGCTGTCCAAAACGGTGTTTCGGCAATAGACATCGCTCCGCGTGGTGAAAGTCTCTATCTACTCAACGAAGAAGATAATAGTTTTACTACACTATCCGTAAGCTTTGTGGCAAACATCGACATTAAGGGCTCTCCTTTTGTTGGCAAAGAAGATGCTCCCGTAACCGTAGTGGTATTTACAGATTTCCAATGTCCCCATTGCAGCAAAGTTGTGCCGCTTTTAGAAGACGTGCTTGATAATAATCCGGACAGCGTCAAAGTAGTACTCAAGAATATGCCGCTTAGTTTTCACGAGATGGCGCTACCTGCAGCTTTGGCTGCCATTGCCGCAGGAAAACAAGGTAAATTTTGGGAGTACCATGACGAACTTTTTGCCACTGCAAAACTTGATAAAAACAGTTTTATCCTCATCGCCAAAAAACTTGGACTTGATTTGGATAAATTCAAAAACGATATGAATTCTACAGAAGTTCAACAACATCTGGCCAAAGATCTTCGTGATGCTCAGGAAGCTGGTGTCACGGGTACCCCCACAATCTTCATCAATGGTATTAAATTAACCAGAAGAGATCTACCCACTTTTCAAAAACGCATAGATGCAGAACTTGCCCAATAACTGCAGTAAAGACTTATGCTTTCCTGACAATCAACAGGCTGCCATTCTCTACGGTGAATTCAATAAGAATCTGCAACTTATTGAACAAAAAGCTGAAATAAAAATAAATGTTCGGGGCAGTGGAGTAAATCTGAGCGGCCCTGAACATGCGGTGCAACTGGTAACAGACTTACTGAATCAATTTTATGGTCTAATCAGTAAGGGGTTTCAGCTGTACAGTTCAGATTATGCTTTTGGATTGCAGGTATTGGAAGCCACTCCCCATGCAAGCCTTGATAAAATTTTTCTCGATCAGGTCTATATCACCGCCCAGAATCGCATCATTTCTCCCAAAACCCAAAATCAGAAAAATTACATTGATGCGATCCGGAACAACGATATAGTTTTTGGTATTGGTCCAGCAGGAACCGGGAAGACCTATCTTGCCGTTGCCATGGCTGTTTCAGCCCTGGTATCATCCCAGGTAAAATCCATAATCCTGACTAGACCTGCAGTGGAAGCAGGGGAAAAACTTGGCTTCTTACCAGGAGATCTTGCTCAAAAGGTAAACCCTTACCTGCGACCACTTCACGACGCCTTAAGTGATATGCTGGGTATTGAAAAAAGTAGCAGTTTAATCGAAGATGGAGTTATTGAAATTGCCCCTCTGGCATTTATGCGCGGAAGGACATTGAGCAATGCCTTTATTATTTTGGACGAGGCCCAAAACACAACCCGTGAGCAAATGAAGATGTTCCTTACTCGAATTGGTTTTGATTCTTCTGCTGTAATAACCGGTGATATTACCCAGGTGGATCTTCCTCATTCCCAGCAATCTGGTCTTCGCCACGCAAAACACCTGCTCCGGGATATCAAAGGAATCAATTTTTCCACCTTCTCAAAACAGGATGTGGTGCGACACCCCCTTGTTCAAAAAATAATCGCCGCCTACGAAAAAAATGGTACTGCAAAGTAATGGGTGTTCTTTCCATCTGGCTTTAACTTTTGGCACTGCTTAAGCATATTATTCGTAAACATAGGGTTGATGGTATTGCAAACATGGGTATAGACTGTATTGTACATTTTGATATTCCAGAGTTACGAATCAACACATCCCAGCTTATTCGTCATGCTCAATGGCTGATGCATAAAAATAACGTTGCAGATCGTTTTCTCTCCATAACGTTAGTGAATGACGAAGAGATTAGCTGGCTCAACAACCACTACAGGAAAAAGCCGGTTCCCACCAATGTCCTTTCCTTTCCCCTCTTAGAACCGCAATTTCTTGAACTTGGTGATATCATCATTTCTGTGGAAACAGCTGCAAGGGAAGCTGCAAGCAAAGGTAAATCCATACACCACCACCTCACATGGCTAATTACCCACGGACTTTTGCATTTACTGGGCTATGACCATGAGCGAAGTGAACAAGAAGCTCTTATCATGTGGGATCTTGAACAACAATTACTAGAAGAACTTTACAACAAAGGAACCAGACAAATGACTCAACTGACAATCAATGTCGATCATGTTGCAACCGTTAGAAATGCGAGAGGTATAGATGAGCCTGATCCTGTAACGGCAGCAGCCATCTGTGAGCTAGCAGGTGCTTCGGGAATTGTAATTCATCTTAGGGAAGATCGCAGACATATTAAAGACCGTGATGTACGACTTCTTCGGGAAACCATCAAAACCAAGATGAATCTTGAAATGGGGGCCAATAAGGAAATCATTGGTATTGCCATTGCCACTAAACCCGATATGGTTACTCTTGTACCTGAAAAACGCGAAGAACTCACCACCGAAGGTGGGCTTGATGTGGTTAAACAGAAAAAGAAGCTTGCCAAAACCATCCAAAAGATGGAAAAGGCGGGTATCCCGGTCTCCCTATTTATTGACCCAGAGAGTGAGCAGGTTCAGGCTTCCCATGATATTGGTGCAACCTATGTTGAACTCCACACAGGGAGGTACTGTGACGCACCAGATGAAACAAAAAGGGACGAAGAGTACAAACTCATCGCAGCAGCAGCTGATGAGGCCTATGAAAAGGGACTCAGAATAAATGCGGGGCATGGGCTGGACTATCAAACTACGGCTCGCATAGCAGCCCTGGATACCATTGAAGAACTCTCCATTGGCCATGCCATTATCACAAGGGCTGTCTTTGTAGGACTAGACCAGGCAGTTCGCGAGATGAAAAAAATTATTTCTGAGGCCGCAACCTTAGTTTGACAATTGACAAATAATCAGGCTTCATGGTACAAAGCCTGATTGTGTGCCCGGGTGGCGGAACTGGTAGACGCAAGGGACTTAAAATCCCTCGGCCCTAGTGGCTGTGCGAGTTCGATTCTCGCTCCGGGCACCATATTAATATCAAAGCAACAGGGTGTTTTCAACACTCCTCATCAAAATATATTTTGGTCAGAATAGTTCTTCTATTTTCCTTTTAAAACCACTTCGGGTATTTCATAAAAAAAGGAGAATATGGTCATCTCTCTTTTTTCTTCTTGTTAAAAACAATTACGGCCTCTTCAAGACGTTTAGCAATCTGGGATGCTACTTTTGCAGAGACAATCTCATAGGAGCTACCTGAACGTACAATGGCAAGTTCTCCTTCACTGAGCCTCTCGATCATTTCTTCTGAAACGAAAAGGCGTCTTATCTTGTTGTCCTGTACAAAATGATAGGCCGCGCCCTGCTCATCACGCTCCATTTTGTTCTGTTCTATTAACTGTCGAACTTGGGCCTTCTGCTCCTGCTTCTGCCGTTCCTGTGCGCGCTTTGAATTTATTTCTTTATTTTTTTCAGCCTGCAATCGAAGCTGCTCCCGAACTTGCAAACTCACTTCAGAAGGTTCATCCTTCTTTTTCTGTACTTTTTTCTTATGTTTTTCCTGTTTTGCCTTATTGATCTGTTTTTGGGTGACCAGGCCGGCCTTTAAAAAACTTTCTTGAAATGGATTTGCCATATGTTTTCCTCTAGATAAACCAAGAAGTAACGCAACATACGTCCCTATAATTGCCATGCAACATTGTAACGCAAGAAATCAATTTTAAAAATCACTTTTACTAGATGACGTACCCTTCATCAAAATGAATGATATGTGTTTTTGTAAGTTCCCAAGACCTCACCTTGAAAGATGCTTGAAGAAATATCCCTCTTTGGGTATCGTAATGGGGTGGAATTTTATTCTTTACTAAAAATCAGCCAACCGCTTTTTGGCATTGTGGAGATTGATATGGCATCGTTTTGGCAGATGATAAAAAAATACCCCTATATTGCAGGCATTCTACTCTTACTCTTTTTCACCATGCTCGCCCGAGTACAAGGAGATATTGCCACTCTTTTTGAACGAAGTTTGATCAATTTTATTTCAGGTATTACATTGATCATCTGCGTACTATACGGTTTTCTCTATATTTCCGGATCCTTAAACCCAGGCGACAAATCATATATCGATTTTAAAAAGATTAGCGACACACTGCTTAAAGGAAGTTCCAAAAAATAAAATACTCCCCCTCTTCTAGAAACAGAGTCCGCAATCAGGACAGGTTGGAGAACGTGTGGAAAAAACACAGCCGCATGCGGGGCATGTTGAATTTTCCGCTCCCGTGTCAAAAACGGCGTGGGCAGTGCTAAGATCATGGGAGTCAAGGGCCGTTTTCTCTTTAAAATCGTCCGCCAAGACTCGCATTGCTTCTTCCCCGTCACTCACCTTGATTTGCAGGTAGAGTTCTGTTCCACAGCAGCCCTTGCCGCAACCAGCTTCACCGGCCAATAATGAAGGGATGTTTTCATTGGCCAAAATAGTTTGTAACTGTTTCATATCGTGTAGAGAGCCTTTTCTGATACTTGCCAGCTCATCACTGTTACTAATGGTCATGGAGCGGGAAGCCCGTTGTTTTTGCACAGCTTCTTCCTGGGCCAATCGCTCACTTCCAGAAAGCAAGGTCACATTGCAACTGGCACATAGCTCTATTTCAACTCGATATTCTTCATCACAACTGGGACAATACTTTAATTCAGGATCAATATATCGCATGCTAACTTCCTTCCATAAAACCATTACGTATCATATTAACGTCTATCTACAAACATTACCTTGATTTAACTGTTAAAGAATAAAGCGACTTAAATCACGATCTTCCACAACATCGTGCAACTGTTTTTTTACATATTCAGCAGAAATAACAAAGCGTTTATCTTCACGATCACTTGCGCTAAATGCCAGTTCATCAAGCACTCGCTCCATTACGGTGTGGAGACGTCTTGCCCCAATTTCTTCCGTCTTTTCATTTACCTCAACCGCGATGGCAGCCAACTCTTCAATACCATCCTCTTCAAAAACCAGTTCGACCCCTTCTGTTTCCATCATTGCCACATACTGCTTCACCAGGGCACTCTCAGGTTCGGTGAGGATACGCACAAATTCTTCTTTTCCCAAAGGATTGAGTTCGACCCGTATGGGGAAACGTCCCTGTAATTCCGGTATAAGATCGGATGGTTTAGCCGTATGAAAAGCGCCGCTTGCAATAAAAAGGATATGATCTGTCTTTACCATACCATATTTGGTAGTCACAGTTGATCCCTCAACAATGGGCAGCAGATCTCTTTGTACACCTTCACGCGATACTTCCGGCCCATGCCCACCAGAACGCTGGGTAGCCACTTTATCGATCTCATCAAGGAAGATGATTCCCGACTCTTCTGTACGCTTCAACGCCTCTTTAGTCACCTTATCCATATCAATCAAGCGTTCCATCTCTTCACGTGTCAAACCACTTAAGGCTTCAGGGATCTTTGTTTTCCGTTTCTTTTTCTTTTTAGGA
Organism: Desulfocapsaceae bacterium; assembly: GCA_050291935.1. GTDB lineage: Bacteria > Desulfobacterota > Desulfobulbia > Desulfobulbales > Desulfocapsaceae > Desulfocapsa. The sequence goes on from JBNKKR010000013.1 coordinate 58,910, forward strand.
AATATTTTACTAAACGCATCCTGCAAATTTGATTGCATATCTTCCAACCCGGAAGTTGTCATTATTTCCACCATGGGCGTGGCATGTGACTCCGTCAAATCAAGCTCTATTTCTCGCTCATCAAGTTTTCCATCTCGCAGCATTTTGCGAAATCGCTCGCGGGTAGAATCCTCCATTTTTTCCGGCTCAACCGGCAGCTGTATCGTATTTGGTGAGCTAAGATCCATATCATATTTACCACCACTGTCTTTATCAGTTGAGACTGGTGGCAAGAGAATATCAAGGACTCGCTCTTCAGCATTGGCTGCGGCAATGCCCTCTAAACGTGCCCTTTCTTCCTCTTTCACCATGGTAATGGCAATTTCAACAAGATCCCGAATCATCGACTCCACGTCTCGCCCCACATACCCAACCTCGGTAAATTTTGAAGCTTCAACCTTAAAAAAGGGTGACTGGGCCAATGTGGCAAGACGTCTTGCAATCTCAGTTTTTCCAACACCCGTTGGCCCGATCATAATAATATTTTTTGGTGCGATTTCTTCACGCAAGGGTGATGGAACCTGCTGCCGTCGCCATCGGTTTCGAAGGGCAATGGCAACAGAACGTTTGGCACCATCTTGACCGACAATAAATTTATCAAGTTCTGAAACGATATCTTTGGGAGTAAGGGATTGTACGGTGATCATATTGTCTCTATTATTGTGGAATGATTTGTAAAAACACATATATCAGCAGCGATCTGCATTGAGGCTTTACAAATTTCCTCTGCATTCAGGTCACTGTTTTCAACAAGGGCCAACGCCGCAGCCTGAGCATATGGACCACCAGATCCAATGGCCAGTACACCGCTATCAGGCTCAATAACATCTCCTGTGCCGGTAAGTAAAAAAGAGTCATTGGCATCAACAGCTATAAGCATTGCTTCCAGCTTTCTGAGCATCTTATCCGTACGCCACTCTTTAGCGAGTTCAACGGATGCACGCATCAAATTTCCCTTATACTGTTCAAGTTTTTGTTCCAGTTTATCAAACAGGGTAAAAGCATCGGCTGTGGCTCCGGCAAAACCGGTAATGACTTTGTCATGATATAACCTTCGAACTTTCTTCGCCTTATGTTTCATCACTGTATTACCAAGGGATACCTGGCCATCGCCAGCCACCGCCACTTGCCCCTTATGACGCACTGCCAGTATGGTTGTTGATCGGATTTTCATATTTTCCTGATATGTTAATTAATGGATGGTCTCAGATATGCGTTTTCCCTTAAAAGAGCCCTTCACTTTGCATGGGGATGCGCATTATCGTACACTTCTGTTAGATGATCGAGGGTAAGATGCGTATACCTCTGGGTTGTCGATAAACTTTCGTGCCCAAGGAGCTCTTGCACAGACCTTAAATCTGCTCCCATCTCCAATAGATGCGTTGCATAGGAATGACGCAGAGCATGGGGAGTAACAATTTGTGGAATACCGGCTCGTTCTCCATAGGCTTTAACTATTCTTTCAACACTTCTGGTGGAAAGGCGACCTCCCCTCCCGTTTACAAAAAGGGCATCTTTTTCTACTTCCCGTCCTCTTTTTTGTCTTGCAACAATAAGCTGTTCCCGAGGCCCTAGCCATTGCTGCACGGCGTGCGCAGCAGGACGTCCCACAGGAACCAATCGTTCTTTTCTTCCTTTGCCCGCCACCCTAAGCATTTCAGAATCAAAATCAAGGTCTGTTACATTCCGCGATACAAGTTCAGCCACGCGCATTCCAGTTGAATAGAGGAGCTCCAGTATGGCAACATCCCGGACCATATATCTGTCTTTTTTACAGGGTGCATCAATAAGTGAAAAGACTTCATCAACCGTTAAAAAAACCGGCACATACTTGCCAACTTTGGGCCCCGCTATACCATCAAGGGGATCGTGCCCAATTTGCTTTTTTTTGAGTAGAAATTTAAAAAAACTTCGTAATGCCGAAAGTTTTCGCCCAACAGTGGCAGCGCTGCTCTTTCCATGTAAGGAAACCACAAATCGTCTAATATGGATTGACTGAATATCAGCTAAGGAACCACTGTTTTCCAGACTATCCACAAAACCAAGCAAGTCCCTTCCATATCCTTCAAGGGTATGAGGAGAATATCCCTTTTCCGTAGCCAACCACTCCAAAAACATTTTAATTGCATTGTCTATTTCAGCCATTCCTGCACACACATATATCAGATTTTGTCCTCGACTTCTCAGCAATGGTTGAATATATACTTGCTGACAGAATAATTGGAAAGCAAAACACACTTCACAAAAAAAACGATGGCAAAAAGAACATTCGAAAGTAGCCTTGCAAAGCTTGAGCAAATTACCGAAGAACTGGAAAACGGTGAGCTAAGCCTTGAAAAAAGCCTGAAAATATTTGATGAGGGCATTAGTCTCGTTGAATTTTGCAATAAAACTCTAACCGAAGCCAGGGCAAAGGTTGAGTTGCTCCTTGACAAAGATGGTGCATTGACAACGGTCCCGTTTGAAGAGTTAAACGATGGAAATCAAGGAATATCTGAATAAACAACGACTAGTGGTAGAAAAGGGTTTGGACGATTATTTTCCATCGCCAACCGGTGAGTTCGTTGATCATATTAAGGCCATGCGCTATTCCCTTGAGGCTGGTGGCAAGCGTGTACGCCCCATTCTTTGTCTCGCTGCGGCTGACGCTGTTTCAAAAGCGGGTTGCATCAAGGTTGATATACTCCCAATCGCCTGTGCCCTTGAGTGCATCCATACTTATTCACTTATCCATGATGATCTTCCTGCCATGGACAACGATGATTTACGAAGGGGAAAAGCCACAAGCCATATACTATTTGGCGAAGCGGCCGCAATTCTTGCAGGCGACGGTCTTTTAACCTGGGCTTTTGACCTCCTGTCAAATACAAAACATGGTAATCTTAGCGCAAAAAAACGTTTACGCATAATAAGTATTATTGCCCGGGCAGCTGGATCATTTGGGATGGTTGGAGGACAGGCACTTGATATCGCATCTGAAAACACACGCTTTCCTTTTGCTACTCTGCAAACCATCCACCGTAACAAAACAGGGGCCTTGATCACCGCATCCATTCTTGCTGGCGCTGTTGGAGCTGGGGCCAAAAAAGAACAGTTCATGGCCCTTGAACAATACGGAAACCAGATTGGTCTAGCTTTTCAGATTGTGGACGATTTACTTAACGCCACCAGTACCACCGAACAACTCGGTAAGGCGGCTGGCAGTGACGAGAAACTTGGCAAAGCCACCTATCCTGCTTATTTTGGCATTGAAGAGACACGAAAAAAAGCCAAAACGGCTGTGCAGGAGGCCAAAGCAAGCCTTTCTCTTTTTGATAAGGAGGCGGAGCCTTTACGCCTTTTAGCTGATTACATCTATACAAGGTCACATTAACCAAACGATATCTAAAGGGACACTATCATCTTGACGAGCAATTCCATCGAAAGTACGCAAGTAACTCTTGCCGACATTCAATCTCCAGCAGATCTTAGAAACTTGAGCATTCCACAGCTTGAAGGAATCGCAGAAGAGTTGCGCCAGACCATTACCGAAACAACCTCCAAAACCGGAGGCCATTTGGCACCAAGTCTTGGAGTCGTGGAGTTAACCATCGCTCTGCATTATGTATTTAACACACCAAATGATAAACTTATATGGGATGTGGGGCATCAGACCTATGCCCATAAATTGCTCACAGGCAGACAAAAACAGTTCCACACACTGAGGCAATACAAAGGCTTAAGCGGCTTTCCCAAATTTAGCGAAAGTGAATATGATGCCTTTCAGACCGGCCATTCTTCAACTTCCATCTCAGCAGCTCTTGGAATGACCGTGGGAAAAGAATTAAACGAGGATGACAATAAGGTGGTTGCCATCATTGGCGATGGTTCCATGACCGCCGGAATGGCCTTTGAAGCACTTAATCAGGCGGGACATCTGGATAAAGATCTAATAGTTATCCTAAACGATAATGAGATGTCCATTTCCGAAAATGTTGGCGCAATGTCCAGTTTTCTTTCACGCCAACTGACTTCAAAAACTGTTCGTCGTCTACGAAAACATATTTCCACCAGATTGAAAGAACTTCAGGGCGTGGGTGATCGTTTTTTAAACGTCCTTAAAAAGAGCGAAGAAAACATAAAAAGCTTTTTTACCCCTGGTATGCTCTTTGAGGCCCTGAAATTTTATTATATTGGCCCTATTTCCGGGCATGAACTAAGCGATCTCATCCCCACACTTGAAAACATACGAGATAATGTGGATGGCCCGGTATTAGTGCACGTTATAACCCAGAAAGGAAAAGGCTATGAACCGGCCGAAAAAAATCCTGGAAATTACCATGGCCTGGGTCCATTTGATATTAAGACAGGCAAACCAACACCCTCATCAGGTCCGATCAGCTACACGGAGGTATTTGGCAAGAGTATCTGCAAAATTGCAGAGAAAGATGAATCAATTACAGCGATTTCAGCAGCAATGCCTGCCGGCACAGGTCTTCTTGGATTTGCAGAGCTGTTTCCAAAACGATTCTTCGATGTGGGTATCGCCGAACAGCATGCGGTAACCTTTGCCGCAGGACTTGCCACCGAAGGAATACGACCGGTGGTTGCCATCTATTCATCCTTTTTTCAACGTGCCCTTGACCAGATCATTCATGACATATGTATCCCTAACCTCCCCGTAATCCTTGCCATTGACAGAGGCGGGGTAGTGGGTGATGACGGCGAAACCCACCACGGGGTTTTTGATATCTCTTTTCTTCGTTTTATCCCAAATCTCACCTATATGGCTCCAAAAGATGAGAATGAACTACAACATATGCTTTTTACTGCCACCAAACTCCCGGGAGCAGTGGCCATTAGATACCCAAGAGGGGCAGGTGAAGACGTGGAGCTGGAAGAAACATTTATCCAGCTTGAGATAGCAAAGGGTGAAGTGTTGCGTGAAGGAAATGATATCCTTCTGCTTCCCATAGGCAACAGGGTCTATCCCTGTCTGCGAGCGGCAGAAGGGTTAACAAAACTTGGTATTGACGCAGCAGTAATTAACCCGCGCTTTATAAAACCACTGGATAAGGAACTGATCTGCCACTGGGCCAGAAAAACAAAAAGGGTTATCACTGTTGAAGACAATGTGGAACATGGAGGGTTTGGCAGCCTCATCCTCGAGCTCTTCTCCAGTAACAAACTCTTCTCGGTAAAGACTCATATTCTTGGGCATCCAGACCAATTTATCGAACATGGGCCGCAAAAAACACTTTGGAAAAACTCTAAGCTCGACTCTCCCTCCATTATCAGTGCAGCAATGGAGTTGATGAAACAGTAGAAGCGAAAATTTATTCTATTGTTTCATCAGGCAAAGTTTGAAAATCATCTGCTTGCAGGAAAATTTCTCCTAGCTCGCATAATAGTCCAGATACCACTCAACAAATTTCTTCACGCCCACATCCAACGGGGTATCCGGCTTATAATCAAAATCCTGTATCAAATCATCAACGTTTGCGTAGGTAGCTTGTACGTCCCCTGCCTGCATGGGCATAAAGTTTTTATCAGCCACTTTTCCTAAATTCTCTTCCAAAAGCTGAATAAAATAGAGAAGCCGCTCTTTTTTATTGTTTCCAATATTATAGACTCGGTATGGACAATAGGACGTAGCGGTATCTGGATTTTCACTATCCCAGTCAAAATCCGGTTCAGCCGGTTTTTGGATAACCCTGGCAACCCCTTCAACAATATCATCGACAAAGGTAAAATCCCGCTCCATATTACCATTATTAAAGACATTTATCGGTTTGCCAGCAAGAATCGCCTTGGCAAAAAGCATGGGAGCCATATCTGGTCTCCCCCATGGCCCATATACGGTAAAAAAACGAAGGCCTGTACAGGGCAATCCGTATAAATGACTATAGGAATGGGCCATCAACTCGTTTGCTTTTTTTGATGCGGCATATAAAGATACCGGGTGATTAACGTTATCATGCTCGGAAAAAGGCTGTTTTGTATTTGCGCCATATACCGAACTTGAGGAGGCATACACAAAATGTTTTACATTGGAATGTCTGCATCCCTCCAGCAAGTTACCAAAACCGACAAGATTCGTATCCACATAGGATGCTGGATTAATAAGCGAATAACGCACGCCAGGTTGAGCTGCCAGGTTGACCACAGCGTCAAAACTGTTTTCGGCAAACAATTTTTCCATTGCGCCTCGATCCGCTATATCGATTTCCAGATTTCTAAAATGTTCGCCCTCGGCAATTTTTCGCAAACGATCACGTTTTAAATCCTGATCATAATAATCGGTTATCGTATCAATACCGGTTACATCAAGCCCGGACTCACGCAATTTTTTCGCTAAAAAAGAACCAATAAATCCAGCGGTTCCAGTAACTAGTATTTTTTTCATCGTACAGCTTTTAGTCATCAAAATCCCCTTCCGGTCCCCTATCTGTATCAAGCCCTTTGGCCCGTTCAATTATCTTTTCTTTTGTCCACTCAGCTGGATCTTCAATTCGCCCAACCTTCGCTCCCAAATCATATGAGCCTGCATCAAGTATTGCATCATAGGCAGACTCTGCTGATCCTTCCGCATTAAACACATTGACAAGCATATTGTAACAAAACTCTTCAACCCGGTTGCTCATCCGCTCACGGATAACTTTAGGTTGCCCCAGCATCATATTGGCAAGGGGGAGGTTGAGCCACTTATAATTTCCACCTGTCCAGCCTTTTTCATCGGCAAAGGAGACGACTTTCTGCCAAGCCTCATCGCTTAGTCCCTCCCCTTTTACTTTCACAAAACGGCCATCACCATCTTGAATGGCATTGCCATCATCATTGACCTCAAGCCCCCAGGAAACCATTTGCAAAGCGGTGGCAACATTGGCCTTGGTCGTTTTAGTCTCTTTGCAGATCAGACGTAATTTATCTGAATTGTTTCCGGATGTGCCATGCTGCGCCCCCGAAGTTCCATAGCTTGATAGTGCATTATGGATCTCACCGGTTAACGGTACCTGGATTCCCTGACCAGACGCTTCAAGCCCATGGGTACTACCATTATTAAGCGCTATCCAATCCGGGCAAATATTATAAGCATTGAGCCCCTTAATCAAAAATGAGGCGTCGTCGACGGTGGATAAACCTTGCTCTCCCTTTATCTCGCCAACTTCAGTTTCAAGACCGGCCCAACCTGGTATCACCTCGTTGAGTTCAATATTCGCCAGGAGATTTTTATCATCAAGCATATGAGATGCGTCCACCGCAATTGAAGTAATCCCTGCATCAAAAAGTGTGGGAATCTCACTTTTTGCTTCTGCAATATCCGCCTCTTGTTTTATGCCATAATGGTCGGCATGGATGGCAACCGGGATAGTGATCTGCATTTCATTACACAGTGCATCAACAATCCGGGCCATATTCCAAAAGTTTACTGGGCAATAGTTACATTCTGACCTGGCAATCTCAATTATAATTGCACTATTTGCTCGCTGAGCCGCCAATAATGCACCTCGAATGACAAAATAATTTCTACCATTGGCAGCCATGGTCATTGCAGCACCTTTTGTCCTTAAGGCACGATCAATCACCTTCCCGCTTACAATAAGTGCTTTTGAGTTGGGAAATAACTTTTTAATATTTGGTGGGCGTCCAATTTCCAGGACCTTGGCAAAATCTGCACGCTTACTCATACAAACCTCCGCTGCTGTCGATATCTATTTTGTTTTGATGATACTGTACGTCTGCTCCAGTCTGCAATCCCTTTACATAATAGTGGTTCTTGTCATTCCCTTATACTGTAATCAGTTAATTAATTCAAGAAGTTGCCTCTTCCACATCATCAACAAAACCCCCAAAACTTTTTTTCCCAAAAAAATAGACGGCAACGACGCTTATTTCATACAGTACCAAAAGTGGAATGCCCATCATCATCTGATTTACCACATCAGGAGTTGGAGTGAGGATCGCCGCAATGATAAAATTAATGAGAATGGCATATTTTCTATTTTTATTCAAAAATCCAACCGAAACAATCCCCATTTTTGCCAAAAATACCATAAAGATAGGCATCTCAAAAATTACGCCAAATGCTATAAGCAATCGAAGAGCCAGGGAAAAATACTCGCTCACCGCAGGCATTGAGGTAAGAAATTCGTTTGAATATCCCACTAGAAATCGAAAAGCGGGAGGAAAAACGACCAAATACCCAAACGCTGCCCCACCGAGAAAGCAGATGGTTGACAAAAAAGTAAACGGCACCAGCACCCGTTTCTCATGTTTATAGAGTCCAGGAGCAATAAAGCGCCATATCTGATAAAAGATTACCGGAGTCGCAAAAAGAAGCCCACAAACAAGGGCCAGCTTTAAATAAAAAAAGAAACCTTCCTGATAAGAGATAAAAATCAGACTACCACCCTCTGGTAACACCGCAAGTAGCGGCTTAAAAAACCATGTGCCAATGGGTTTAACAAAAGCATAAGAAATGGCAAAACCGATTATAGTTGCAATAAGGGAGATAATGAGACAGGAACGGAGCTCGCGTAAATGTTCCGTTAATGCTTGCGATTCAAACTGCGGTTCATTCGTTTCTGGTATTTTTTTTTTGTGCTCTACGTCGTCTTTCATCATCTCTTGGTGGTATAACCTTCTCTTGCAATGGAACTGTCTTTTACCTCACTTCCCCCATTACAGCAAGCAAAGAGGACGAGATTGCAGTAAAATGAAATAATGAGCGGAGAAAAACAACAGAAATGGTTCGTATACCTTTTGCGCTGCAATGACAGCACTCTTTATACAGGAATTACGACCAATATTAAAAAACGTATCCATGAACACAACAACGGCAATAAGGGAGCAAAATACACCCGAGGTCGAAGACCCGTTGAGCTCGTCTACTTAGAAACACAGCCTTCCCATCCACTAGCTGCCAGCCGGGAATATCAAATAAAAAAAATGACGAGAAAAGAAAAAATCCAATTAATTGGAAAATTAGAGGATTTTGCTGTAGATTGAGAGAGGTTGTCTCTTAATAAGCTGGCACTATTATTCTATTTCTTTTGGCCCTGATGGTATTTCTTTTATGACATCTATCCTTATAGTTGATGATGAACGTTCAATGCGTGATTTCCTCAAAATTCTTCTTACTAAAGAAGGATACAAAGTGGAAGTCGCTGCCAATGGTGCAACTGCCATTACACTGCTTAATGAACAACTATTCGATCTTGTTATCACCGATATAAAAATGGATGGCATGGATGGCCTTGAGCTTCTCAATTCCATCAAGGAAGAATGGCCCGGCCTGCCCGTTGTTATGATTACAGCCTTTGCTTCTCCTGATGACGCTGTTTTTGCAATGAAGAATGGTGCTTTTGATTATATTTCCAAACCGTTTAATGTGGATGAGATCAAGGCGGTCATCACTTCTGCCACTTCAAAGTCATCTGAATTTTTAGAAAAAAAATCCATCGCATCCCTTTTTCCAGAAATAATCGGTGAAAGTAGGGAAATGATGAAGATTTTTGAGATGATCCAACGTATTGGCCCTACCCCTGCAAATGTTCTTATCTATGGTGAATCAGGGACAGGAAAAGAACTTGTGGCCCAAGCAATCCATCGCCACTCACAAGTTGCAAACGAAGAATTTGTCCCCATCACCTGCAGTGCTATTCCTGAAGAACTGATGGAAAGTGAACTTTTTGGGCATATCAAAGGATCGTTCACCGGGGCCATCAGTGACAAACAGGGGCTCTTCCAACTGGCAGATGGAGGCACAGCATTTCTAGATGAAATTGGCGAACTTACCCCCATAATTCAAACAAAACTTCTGCGTGTCCTACAGGAACGTGAAGTCAAGCCTGTTGGCGGCACCAAAATCCAAAATGTTATAGTACGCATTATTGCTGCCACCAACAAGATCCTTGAAGAAGAAATAATGGCTGGTCGTTTTCGTGAAGACCTCTACTATCGTTTGGCAGTGGTTCCCTTAAGGGTTCCCCCTCTTAGGGAACGAAAAGGAGACGTCCCACTTTTAGTTGATCATTTTCTTAAAAAATATTCGACGCTTTTTGGTAAAAAAATTCAAGAAATATCCAGTTATGCCATGGAAGTGTTAATGAACTATGATTTTCCGGGAAATGTTAGAGAACTTGAAAACATCATTGAACGCGGCGTTGCCCTTGAATCGTCAAATATTATCCTTCCGGAAAGCCTCACCCTATCTTCCTTTAAAAACGCACAGCACCAATCTACTGCCAATACCAGTTCACCTTTTCAAATTGTGGGTGACGAAGATGAGCTCTTTGAACGTGGTCTTGAAGAAGTAATGGCAGAAATGGAAAAAAAATTATTAAACACAGCTCTGCAAAAGAGCGGAAATTCCAAAATGAAAGCAGCAGAGCTCCTACGTATCAGTTTTAGATCTTTTCGTTATAAAGTCAAAAAATATGAGTTAGATTAAGGTTTATGGCAGTTCTTAACGAATTCGACACCAATATACACAGCACCACTGTAGAACGTCTCTTTGTCAGTCAGCTTTTATGGATGCTGTTCTTGCGTATTGTCATCTACACACTGATCCTGGGAGTGAGTGTCTATCTGCAAGGATCCAAGATACATGTTGTCATTCTCCCTCGGATGCTCCTCCTACTCTTTATTGTTATCGTTTACGCATCATCTATTATCTCCAGTTTGATCCTGTTAAAAACAAAACGCGATCCAAAACAATTTGGAATGCAGCAAAACCTGCTGGACACCCTATTTGTTTCCGCCCTTATTTATTTCACGGGCACAAGCCACTCCATTTTTGCTCCAATCTACTTTTTTCCAATTATTGCAGGTGGACTGCTGATGCCACGACTTGGAGGACTGGTCGCAGCGGGTGCTTCAACCCTTCAATATGCCATCGTCTTGGCACTCGGGTACTACAATATCTTTCCAGATTTTTTTGGAATAAATAGATTCTATTTACGATCCGATGGATTTGCCGTTCTGAATATGTTTGCAGTATATGGGCTTACGTTTTTCTTAGCTGCAATACTCGCTTCTCTATTTGCTGGTCGCTTACGAAAAACCGAGGCGGCACTTTCCGATTCAGTACGTGATTTTGATCGATTGAGCCTGTTGTATAAACAGATATTTGACGATATTAACACCGGTATCATCACCACCGATGATCAAAACCGCATTTCTTCAGCTAATAATGCCGCCAGTGAAATAAGCGGCTATTCCGTTGATGAATTACTCGAACAAGATTTTCACACCTGTTTTCCGGATGTCACCTTTACCCAAAAAGAAATGCGCCACTCTGCCAAGCTCCAACGAAAAGATGGGGAAATCATACGCATTGGCTATTCTTACGCAAAACTTCAATTCCATCAATTGGACTCATGTAATACCACTGATGGGATTGCAGAGACCTGCCAAAACTGTAAAGTGATCACCATAAAAGATATCAGTGAGATTGAGCGTCTTGAGAAACAGATGCAACAAGCTGAAAAACTCGCTGCCATAGGACAAATGAGCGCTGGTATTGCCCATGATTTTCGAAACCCGCTCACTGCTATTTATGGCTCAGCCCAAGTTTTGGCCAATGAACTCTCCCTTGCAAACCTCCCCTCCCAAAAAGAAAATAGCGATCTTATCAATATTATTCTTCGAGAATCCAATAGACTCTCCAACACCGTGTCCGATTTTCTCAAATTTGCCCGCCCAGAACACGCGGAAAAAGACTGGTTTTCATTAAAACGTTGTTTGCAGGAAGTAATAGAAGTCGCAAAATCCAGCCCAGTATGGCCTGAAGGGTGGGAAATTGAATTGGATATTGAAGAGGTAATAGATGTTTGGGCAGATAAGTATCAGTTATTCACCATTCTTAATCATCTGTTACAAAATGCTTTAGCGTTTTGTCCCTTAGGAGATGAAGCTATTCGAATCAGCGCCCAGGAAATCAAAGGAGAAGACCGTATAGAAATACACGTTGAGGACAACGGACCCGGACTCGCTCCCGGTAAGGAAACTGAAATATTTGAACCCTTCTATACAAGACGAGTGGACGGCACAGGTTTAGGACTTGCCATAGCAAAACAGATGGTTAAGGAACATCAAGGAGACATTAGCGTCTCAACATCTCCCCTTGGAGGAGCAAAATTTACTGTTTCTTTGCCGCTTCCTCCCTCATAACCTAGGCCATTGCATAGCTAATCTTGCAAGCGACTTCCTCTTTTATTCGTTTTCTTTCCAAACAGCTGCTCCTAAGCCACTGAGTTTACCCACGATATCTTCGTAGCCACGCTCCAGATGATAAATTCTTGAAATATCCGTTCTTCCCTGTGCTGCAAGACCAGCTATAACAAGAGATGAGCTGGCACGTAAATCGGTGGCCATTACCTGGGCGCCTGTCAGCGACTTTGAAACCAGTCCTTTTACCATGGCGGTACGGCCCTCAATTTGAATATCAGCACCCATTCGCTGTAACTCCGCAACATGCATAAACCGATTCTCAAAAATTGTTTCATGGATCATACACACGCCTGAGCTCAACGTCATAAGTGCCATAAATTGTGCCTGTAAATCGGTTGGATAGCCGGGATATGGCATGGTTGTAACGTCAATTGCTTTGATTTTTTGCGCTCTTCCTTTTGAAGTAATACGCAAATAATCCTCGCCAACTTCAACGCCAATTCCTGTAAGCTGTAACTTTTCCACAAGGGAAGGTAAATGATCAGGATCACAATTGTTAATAACAACATCACCCCCAGCTGCAGCCACTGCAATGGCATAGGTACCCGCCTCTATGCGATCAGGAATTATCCTATTCTCAGCGGCATGCAATGATTCTACACCTTCAACTTCCAGCCTGTCACTGCCCCTTCCCTTGATCTTAGCCCCCATGGAAGTGAGCATATCGATCAGGTTACCTATTTCCGGTTCCCTTGCAGCATTTTTTATAATTGTTTTCCCTTCGGCAAGGGCTGCAGCCATAAGCAGATTTTCCGTTCCGCCGACGGAAGGGATATCAAAATAGACCCTCCCTCCCTGCATACGACCATCTACCACAGCATCGACATAGCCCTTTTTTAGGTCACAACGAACTCCCAGCTGTTCAAGACCCCTCAGGTGAAAGTTAATGGGTCTTGCACCAATGGCGCAACCACCAGGAAGAGATACTTTGGCCTTACCAAGCCTTGCCAACAAAGGACCAAGGACAAGGACAGAAGCCCGCATGGTTTTTACAAGCTCATAGGAAGCTTCAGAATAGCGAAGACCGCTACCGTCAATACGCAGGCTTGATCCCTCGCGCACCCAAGTAAGCCCCAACGATTCAAGAAGCCTGAGAATTGTCCTGGTATCCCTTAAGTCTGGGACATTATGCAATACGTGAACACCTGGAGCCAAAAGAGTCGCGGCAATTAAAGGCAAGGCAGCGTTCTTCGCTCCACTTATCTTGACGTTCCCCTGTAAGGGCTTTCCCCCTTGAATTACTAATTTTTCCATTCTTTTTTTTATACGATTCTTAGGGTTACGAATTGGCGGCTTGTGCATACAATATACGATCATGCCCGGCATAATCTTTGTGCACAGAAATTTTACTAAACGATTGCTCCATCTCGTTGTTTTCTGAAAATATTTTCCGTACCCGCTCTTTTTGTTCAGCACCTATTTCCATAAAAAGATGTCCACCTGGTTGCAGTCTTCCCTGAAGCTGTGACCGAATCCGTGAAATAGATTCAACACCATGGATACCGCCATCAAGGGCTATAGGTGGTTCAAATAAAGCTACCTCTGGCTGTAAGCCAGCATCCATTTCAAAAGAGCTTACATAGGGAGGGTTTGATACCACGCAAGAAATACTATTATTGCGGCCAATTCCGGAAAGCAGATCTGCACGTAGCAAAAATACGAGATCTGCAACCCCGTGTTTTTGACAATTTTTTTTAGTTATTTCTAAAGCTTCAGCAGAAATATCAATTGCCAGTACCTGTCTTCGCAACTCTTTAGCAAGCACGACGGCAATCACACCACTCCCACAACAAAGGTCTACCAACAACCCAGTTGCAAAGTCCTTTTTACTATTTTGGGCAATCACCCTTTCAAGTAGCTGTTCCGTTTCAGGACGAGGGATCAAAACATCCGGTGTCACCAGAAAATCAAGGGACCAAAATTCCTGGGTACCAATAATGTAAGCCAGTGGCTCACGGCTAAGTCGACGCTTGAGCAGTAAAGTAAATTGTTCAATAACAGCCTGGGAAAGTAATTCATTATAACGCAAATACAACTCGGTACGAGAACAACCAAGACAAAAACCCAGCAACAACTCCGCATCAATGGAAGAAGACCCAATGCCGGCATCACACAATGCGTTGATACTGGTCTGTAGTAACTCGAAAACCCGCATTACTGAATTTGTTTGAGTTTCTCTTCCTGATCGTGGGTAATAAGGGGATTAAGGACTTCCTCAAGTTTTCCGGCAATAATTGTATCAAGTTTATAGAGGGTCAGGTTGATGCGGTGATCAGTGAGCCTCCCTTGGGGAAAGTTATAGGTTCGTATACGCTCACTGCGATCACCACTTCCCACCTGACTTTTTCGATCTTCTGAAATTTTATTATGATGTTCCTGCTCCATCTTATCAAGCAAGCGGGCTCTTAACACGGTTAGTGCCTTGGCTTTATTCTTATGCTGTGATTTTTCATCCTGACAGGTGACAACCAGCCCAGTGGGTAAATGGGTAACACGAACAGCAGAATCTGTTGTATTTACAGATTGTCCACCTGGCCCTGAAGCTCTATACACATCAAATTTCAGCTCACTCATATCGATATTGAGTTCAACCTCATCGGCCTCGGGAAGAATGGCCACAGTCACCGCTGAAGTGTGAATACGTCCCTGGGTTTCTGTTGCAGGAACTCGCTGCACCCTATGCACCCCGCTCTCAAACTTCAATTTCGAATAAACCGATTCTCCACGAATTAGAGCAATCATCTCCTTAAATCCACCAATTCCCAATGGGTTTGACGAGATAATTTCCACCTTCCAGCCCTGAGATTCCGCATAACGTGAATACATACGAAACAAATCCGCTACAAAAAGTGCGGCCTCATCCCCTCCTGTTCCGGCACGGATCTCAAGGAACGTGTTCCGCTCATCGTTTGGATCTTTGGGCAATAGGAGAAGAAGTATTTCCTGTTGTATTCCTCCAAGGCGCTCTTCAAGGGTTACAATTTCCTCTCTTACCATTTCAAGGAGTTCCGGATCTTCATCACCGTTTTGCAACAGCTCTTTATTCTCCGTTATTTCTTCTCCAACTGCATCATTTTCATCATAGAGTTGTTGCAACTTCGAAAGGTGCGCATGTTCTTGAGCAACCTTCTGATACGCTTTTTGGTCGCCTATCAGTGAAGGATCAGAAAGTTTACCCTCCAAGTGGGCAATTTTTTCGTCTAGATCTGCTAATTTTTCAATCATTGATATGTAAGAGAAAAGTGAACTGAAGAGACTCCAAACAGAAAGTCCACAACCTGCAATCAGGCTGTGGACTTTCTAGAAAAACAAATCAATTTCTTGTTTAAACGGCTCTTTCCAGCCATTTACCGAAGAAAAGAAAGCGTGATAAGAAATTATTTGGCCTTCTTATCGTAATGCTTTGCATAACGCTTTTTAAACTTCTCAATTCGCCCAGCAGTATCGACCAACTTTTGCTTTCCAGTGAAAAAAGGATGGCAGGCGGAACAAATCTCGACTTTCATCTCCGGTAAAACAGAACCCAGCTCTACCTCATTTCCACAACCACATACTGCCGTGATCTTATGATATTCCGGATGTATATCACTTTTCATAATCTTGTATCCTTATAAAATAAGTGGTTAATAACCACACTTAACATTGTACCATACCAAAGCACGCCAAATATAATAACCCAGGCAGAAATTTCAAGTATTATTGTATCTAACTTTATGGAGGAGGCGCTAAAGCTGAGTTGAGCAGCTTGTCTGCTCATACGAAACTTATATACCCTGGTGGTATAAGAAGTGCTATTGACTCATTTGATCAAAAAATTCTTCGTTGGTTTTTGTCTGTTTGAGCTTATCAAGCAGAAATTCCATACCACTGGCTGGATTCATGGAAGCAAGTAGCTTTCGTAATATCCATACACGATTCAATACGTCCTTATCAAGAAGAAGGTCTTCTTTACGAGTACCTGATCGTTTAACATCTATGGCTGGATAAATACGCCTGTCGGACATCTTTCTATCCAGTACAACTTCCATATTTCCAGTACCTTTAAACTCCTCAAAAATCACATCGTCCATTCGACTCCCGGTTTCAACAAGGGCAGATGCAACGATGGTTAGACTACCTCCATCTTCTATATTTCTAGCAGCACCAAAAAACCGTTTGGGTCTGAGCAAGGCATTTGCTTCCACACCACCAGACAAAATTTTTCCACTTGCCGGGGTAACTGTGTTATATGCCCTTGCCAAACGAGTAATACTGTCGAGCAAAATAACAACATCTTTTTTATGCTCCACAAGCCGTTTCGCCTTCTCAATAACCATCTCTGCCACTTGAATATGTCGCTGTGGAGGTTCATCAAAGGTGGAGCTTACCACCTCTGCAGTGGTTACCGTTCGCTCCATTTCCGTCACCTCTTCAGGTCTCTCATCGATAAGGAGAATTATCAGATAGACTTCTTTGTGATTTCTGGCAATGGAATTGGCTAAATTCTGAATAAGAACCGTTTTTCCTGTACGGGGTGGCGCAACAATTAACCCACGTTGTCCCTTACCAAGGGGACACATCATCTCCATAAGACGCATGGAAAAATTATCAGGTTGCCATTCGAGTTTAAACTTTTCCTGAGGGTGTAATGGAGTTAAGTTTGAAAAGACAGTTTTTCTTTTAGCAGCAGCAGGAGTATCAAAATTGACAAACTCTACCTTTAACAGAGCAAAATAACGTTCTCCCTCTTTTGGTGCCCGAACCTGTCCTTCTATGGTATCTCCGGTACGAAGCCCCAAGCGACGAATCTGCGAAGGTGACACGTAAATATCATCCGGACCCGGCAAATAATTATAATCGGGAGCCCTTAGAAAACCAAAACCATCAGGAAGAATTTCAAGCACACCACTTCCCCGCATCTTTCCATCCTTGTCAGCTTCAGCTTTAAGAATGGCAAAAATCAGTTCCTGTTTACGAAGCGTGCTAACACTTTCGACCTTGAGCTTACGCCCAAGCTTAACAAGTTCTGCAATCTTCTTGAGTTTTAAATCAGCCAGATTCATTCCGTTTACTCTCCTGTATATGGGCTGTTTATTACCGGGATTATGGTTGGGAAATACAAAGCTTATAGTAAATTTACTTTTATAAAATAGGGTAATTGCTCTTTGAATATGATAACGGGCGCCGCTATCTACAAAAAGCAGCGCAACATGCTATTAAAAAATATGATATAAAAGATGGGATTAGTTTGGTTTTATATATAGCGAGAAATGCAGCCACCGGTGGTGACATGCCGTTTTACAAAACAAATCGTTTGCCAATGCATCTAACACTGCATCACAACGTTACCTCTTCCTTTTCAAAGAAAAATTCAAACAAGATACGTATACCGATAAAGCTAAGATGAGCGGCTTGCTGCTCATATAAAACTCACACCACTCAAGGTGGTACCTCAAAAAAGTTCCCTGGTGGTATAAGTCATTCTTCATCAGTACCAGACATCGGACGATAACTCTCTATCTTCTCTCGAATGGCAAAGCAGAACGAACTGTTCCCCTTGAATCTAGGTTATACTAAGGTTTCTAAAAAAGGCTGTCAAGCTTTATTCATTTATTCCCTTCGCTTTGTTGCAAATGGACCACCCTCCACCAAACATTCAAGTTGCTCAAGGGTTTTGGCAAACGGGCCAGAATTATCTATCCAGTAATCGGCCAGCTTAATTTTATCCTGCATGGGTATCTGGGCTGCAATACTTCGAATAGCTGATCCTTTACTCACCTTATCCCTTCTCATTATACGCTCCACACAGGTCTCTTCTTCAGCATAGACCATTATCGAGCAATCAAAATCGTTCTGCCACCCGGTTTCAAAAAGAAGGGGAATTTCTATAAGTAATGAAACGCCATTTCCATATGCTTTCTCACATTTTTTTAAAATATTCTTTCGAACCAATGGATGAATTATTCCATCTACCTTTTTTCGTAAGTTCTTGTCTGAAAAAAGTAGTTCTCTAAGGACAGGCCTATTAAGGGAACCATCGGCCTGAAAACAACTGGCTGGACAGACCATCTTCATTGCCCTTTGCGCCTCGCCTTCAACTTGCAGCAAATCGCGGCAGATCAAATCGGCACTGACCAGATCAACAGACAACATATCAGCAAGGGCAGCAGCAACACTACTCTTACCAGAACCAATACCTCCTGTTACCACCACATTCAAAAAAACACCTCAAGTCTGTCAAAGCCTTTTGCTCTTAACATCTCGATATTTTGCATAAAGTCAGGCCATAATGGTGCGTTAAAAGAAAGTTTTTCACAGCTATTTGGATGAGAAAAACTAAGATAATACGCATGGAGCATTTGTCTTGAAAAACATTTTTCTTGTTTTGAACGCCCATAGAGTTTATCTCCTGCCACAGGATGTCCTAAATGCGCCATATGAATACGAATCTGATGGGTCCGTCCAGTCTCTATTTTCACTTTCACAAGGCTCCACCCATCAACATACTCCTCTAAGACCTGCCAATTAGTAGCAGCATACTTTCCTTTTGATGGATCACAGACTGCCATTTTTTGCCTATTCACAGGATGTCTTGCTATATGAGTAACAATTCTACCTTGCTTTTCTGCTAAAATTCCACGGACAAGGGTGATATATACTTTCTCAACCCTTCGTTCTTGAAAGGCATCTGCAAGTGAGCAGTGAGCATTTACGGTTTTGGCAACCACCATTACTCCACTGGTATCTTTATCCAGCCTATGAACAATCCCTGGACGGGTTGCATCACCGATTTCAGCAAGTGCTTGACAATGATAGAGTAGACCGTTCACCAGCGTCCCATCTGGGTTACCATGGGCCGGGTGAACAACCAAATCAGGGGGTTTTGAAAGTACAAGAAGAGAAGAGTCCTCGTAGAGGATATCAAAATTAATTTTTTGAGGTGCTATTACGGGTTCGTGGGGAACATAAAGATTTCCAACAACTTTTTCACCCGCTTTTAGCTTGTAACTACATTTTTTTTCTTGTCCATCAACACGGACCAAGCCATCACGTATGGAACGAATGATATGATTTCTGGAAACAGCAGGATTACAACGGACGAGATAATGATCAAACCTACTGCCGCTATGCGAAGCAGTAACTTCCAGTTGCACAGAAGCAGCAGGTAACGTCTTAGAAGGATCCTTCAACAAGTTAAGGCTACGGGTTTTCTAGATAAAAAGTTTCTCGATCATTTTTTCTGTTTTTGATTCATCAACTTTTCTGGCAAGGGAAATTTCCGTCACCAGCAAGCTCTTTGCAGTATCCATCATTTTGCGCTCTCCATAGGAAAGATCCTTATCCACGGACAAAAGATACAAATCGCGCAACACCGCAGCGACCTCATGGATTGACCCTGTCTTAATCTTTTCCATATATTCACGATAGCGACGGTTCCACGTTTGAGTTCCAATCTCAGCATCGCGGTCTTTTAGGATATCGAGGACCTTTTCGACTTCCTTCTTAGAAATAATTGCACGAAGTCCGACATTATCGCTGCTCGCAGTCGGAATCATTATTTTCATTTCATTGTCAAGAATCTTCATGACATAAAACGGCTGTTCAACACCCGCTATGGTTTGAGATTCTATGGTTTCTATCACACCAACTCCATGGGCCGGATATACGGCCATATCACCTTCAGCAAACAAAGTATCCTCCTGGAAGAACTTCAGAGATTTGTATTACAATTTGTGTTAATTACTTTTTTATAAAAAAAAGATACCCTTAAGTTATGTAATGAATAATACAAGCAAGCTCACAGGACAAAAAAACTACCACAAATCCCCCCCCAGGAATCACTAACGCAAGAAACAATTATTATACCACACTTGTCCAAAAAGTGCTCTGAAAAAACAACAAGTTGTTTCCCTCGAATCCTTAATATGTGGCCAATTAAGGCAGCAGAACAATGGGTTATTTTACACTGTTGATCATATTCATGGTTTTTGAGGGACCAAAGAGCACAAATGACTCAATTCCTTCAAGCAAAAGAGGTATACGCGCAGTAAACAGTTGTTGTTCACCGCCGGAAAGCGAAGTGAGCACAAAACGCTCAACGGGAATATCGGGATGGATTTCATTTTTACCAGGCCTTCCAATACCTATTTTCAGTCGAAAAAAATCCTTTGTTGCTAAGGATTGGATAATAGAGCGAATTCCATTATGTCCGCCATGACCACCGCCACGTACTATTTTTAATCGACCAGGATGCATATCCAGATCGTCGTGAACAACAAGAATATTCTCCACAGATATTTTAAAATAATCGACTAAAGAGGAAATCGGCCCGCCTGAACGATTCATATAATTATTGGGTTTCAACAAATAAACCACTCTGCCGTCAAGCCATGTTTTACAATAAAGCCCATCCCATTTTCTATGCTGAAGTGGAGCGTTCCATTGTTTGCTCAAGGCATCAATAACCGTAAAACCAACATTGTGCCTAGTGCTTATGTATTTGCTTCCCGGATTTCCAAGGCCGACAATTAAATACCGTTCTTCGCTCACCGCTCAATTCACCAGTCTTATCATATAACAAAAAAAAATCCGGGAAGCTTGCAGAGCAACCTTCCCGGATCAACATCTAAATCAAATAGTAACTAAGCGTCAGCTCCTTCTCCTTCAGCTGCTCCCTCAGCACTATCTTCGACTACTTCTTCCTCGCTTTGAGCTGCAGCTTCTTCAGCAGCAGCAAGGGCAGCAGCAGCCTTAGCAGAAATCACCTCAACGCATACCGTATCACAAGAAGACACCATCTTCACACCATCGGGTATGGCAATATCTGCAAAGGTAATGGCCTGTCCGGAATCAAGCTCTGTTACATCAAGGGTAATAGAATCGGGAATATCAAGGGGCGCGCCCTCAAGAACAATCACAGGTTTTACGAGTATCAATTCTCCACCTTTATCGACACCTTTCGCCTTTCCAACAATATCGATTTTTACAGTGAAAGTCCTCGGTGCATCAAGGTTGATTTCATAAAAATCCGCATGGATCAAGGAATCTGTAACAGGATCCGTTTGCACTTCACGCATCATCACATGGCGCAAATCATCCCCAATGGACAAATTTACCACCGCATTTTTACGACTAATGCTATGCAGGCTCTTTACAAACGCTTTCGTATTCAACTGCAACGCCATCACATCTTTGTTATTTCCGTATAGAACCGCTGGGGTACTACCACTTACACGCAGACGACGCATGGCACCCTTGCCAAAGGTATCTCTTGGTGAAGCGGAAATATCTACTTGTAACATATATTCCTCCTTACTCCTAAATCCATTACCCAGTAAGGATTCGGGAACAGTCTTTCATTCTTTATCTTAGTAAAATCGTACGTACCAGCTACACAAAAAGTGAACTGATTGAACCTTCTGTATGTATACAATCAATTGCCTCTGCCAATAGATTGGAAACAGACAACACTTTTATCTTATCACAGGTTTTCGCATCCCCCTGCAATGGAATAGAATTTGTAACCACAAGAGAACTCAGTTCCGACTTGTTCAACCGTTCAATGGCTGGTCCTGAGAGTACAGGATGCGAACAACAGGCATGCACTTCGGTTGCACCATGTTTAAGAAGGGTTGCGGCTCCATTACAAAGCGTTCCAGCAGTATCGACCATATCATCAAGAAGAATCGCTGTCTTCCCGTTGACATCACCGATCACATGGACGGCCTCACATTCATTTGGTCTATCACGCCTCTTATCAATAATGGCAAGCCCAGCGTCAAGCCTTTTGGCAAAGGCACGCGTTCTCTCAACGCCGCCGGCATCGGGTGAGACCATAACTACATTCTTGAATTTATCCTTGATATAATCCAAAATCACAGGTGCCGCGTACAAATGATCCACCGGGATATTAAAAAAGCCCTGTATCTGACCAGCATGTAAATCCATGCTTAAAACCCGCCTTACCCCCACGGCCATAAACATCTCAGCCACGACCTTA
>JBNKKR010000014.1:0-79807 GCA_050291935.1 Desulfocapsaceae bacterium
GTTCCGTTGAACCATTGGCAGCTATTACTGAATTTTTATTAAGTGCGCAGCTAGTGGCAATTGTGTCTGTCAGCGCACTTGCATATGGATCAGGATAATGAACAACGTCATCCATGCTCCTGCTAATACAGGCGCGCAACCATTCCGGTGGACCAAGTGGGTTTATATTTGCGCTAAAATCGATAAGTTGGTCTATTGAAATGTTTTTATTTTTTGCAGCCTGGTACACATTGCCGCCGTGGGTAAAAGAAGTTTCCATTTGATATTTATATCATTTATTGAAGACAGTGCATGGTTACGGCAACTGTGAGTTCACTGAGCTCACATACCGCCCCAAGGGTATCGCCAGTGGCACCTCCTAAAACAGTAAAACACCATCTGGAAAAGAGCAGGACGACGATAAGCATTGTAAAAAGGAGTGAAAATAGAGACTGCCTGGAAAAAAGTAAGCTACAACAGAAGAAAAAAAGAAGTCCCATGGCGGCTGTTATATAACGTTCTTTGCCATAGAAAAGCAATCCAAGGCCCTCCCCTTGTCTTGCATAGGGGAGCAAGGCCATACTGAGTAAAATAGCACTACGTCCAGCCACTGGCATAAGCACTCCCGCAGCAATCATATATTCTACTGGTAACGTGGAGAGCGCTGCAAATTTTGCAAGAAGGAGAAAGAACAGGGCCACAACTCCCATGGCACCAATGCGTGAATCACGCATTATCTCCAGAGCACGCTCCCGTGGCCGATTGGAAAGAAGCCCATCGGCGCTGTCTGCCAAACCATCAAGGTGAAGAAAACCAGAAAATCCAGCAAGAAGTATCATCAGCACTACTGCAAGAAACTGGGTGGAACAATAGGATGAAATAAGAATAAGTATCCCAGAGACAGAAAGCCCAATAAGAAGACCAACCAGCGGGAACCAGATAACGCTCGCCTTAAAAAAAAGGCCGTCCTTTTCAGATTTCCAGGAAATGGGAAGTACAGTTAGAAACCGGAGCGCAACAAGAAACGAGAGCAGTGGAAAAGCAAGGCCAAGCTTCCATGACGACTCGCTTTGCATACTGCTCTTGTCCATCTATTTGTCCGCTCCTGCCACCGCTGCCTCTTCAAAGGTAGCAATTTCAGTAAGAATAGCCACCGCAGCTTCAACAAGATTCATAGCTAGCGCTGCCCCTGTTCCTTCACCAAGGCGCAAATTCAAATCAAGCAGCGGCTTGCATCCCAGTTTTTTGTGCATTGCAGCATGTCCCGGTTCCATGGAACGATGGGCGCATATCAAGTAGTCTCTTACAAAGGGTTCGATGGTTGTGGCTATCAACGCACCAGCCGTTGATATTAAGCCATCCACTACCACCGGTTTTTGCATCGCTGCACTACCCAAAATAAGCCCGGCAATTCCTCCAATTTCAAAACCGCCCACCTGTGCCAATATTTCAAGCCCATTCTTGGGATCCGGTTTATTCACCGTTAGGATATCTTCTATCACCTGTTTCTTGTGTTGGAGTTGCGTGTCATCAAGCCCGGTACCACGCCCTGTTAATTTTTCAATGGGCTCACCGGTGATAACTGCGGCAATCGCTGTTGACGGTGTGGTGTTGCCAATTCCCATGTCACCTGTGCCAAAAACATCCACATTCGGTCCCAATTCCCTGGCAATTGTAATCCCTGCTTCAACAGCTTTAGTGGCATTGGCAATGGACATTGCCGGCCCCTTCGCAATATTGTTTGTCCCCTCTCCTATCTTGTAATTAAGAATTTTCTTTTCTTTGGCTAGTGCTGAAAGATCCGCTGCAACTCCCATATCAACCACAACAACTTCCGCCCCAGCTTGTCTTGCAAGGGCATTGATCCCGGCTCCACCATTAACAAAATTATAAACCATCTGCGGGGTTACTTCCTGGGGAAATTTACTCACCCCTTCAGCAACCACGCCGTGGTCTCCTGCCATGGTGACAATGGCTTTTTTTTGCACAGCTGGTTTTAGTGATCGACAAATTCCAGCAAGATCAATGGCGAGATCCATAAGATCGCCAAGGGCCCAGTGAGGTATAGCTATCTGCTCAAGTCGCTCCCTTGCCTGATTGCGAAAATCCGTATCCTGTGGGTAAATCTTACGTATAGTTTCTTGCAGAAGGCCCATCTGTTTTTTACCTATTCATTTGTTTTTTTAAAAAAAGCGGCAAACCGCAGCTTACCAACACAACCTCATCAGCAGCATCCGCGATGGCTCTATTACAACGACCAACACAGTCACGATATTTCCTTGCTGCCACGTTATCCGGAACCACTCCCATACCAACTTCATTGGTCACACAAATACAGGTCCCCTGAAACTCGCTCACGGCAAAAAGTAGTGCATCAATATGGGGTTGCAGACTCCTTTCACTAAACAATAAGTTAGACTTTTCAGCACGATACATAATATTGTTAACCCATAAGGTGAGACAATCAATTAGACATACACCATCTGACGGGAGAGCTCTAATTTGCTTATCAAGGGCAATTTCTTCTTCTATGGTTTGCCAAGATCTATTACGCCTCTGATTACGGTGTCGTTTAATCCGCTCTTCCATTTCTTTGTCCACCACAGGACAGGTAGCAAGAAAAAAATGAGGTCCTGGCAACGACTCGGCATAGTGCAAAGCGTAGTCGCTTTTACCACTTCTTGCACCACCGGTTATCAACATCAGTTTTTGCATTTTTTCTCTATGGTAAATTAAAACCGGTTAATACCCCACGTTTTCCGTAGACCTCGACGGTGGCATATTTTCCTTTTTGTAGGGGAAATAAAAGATACTTTTCAGCACTCAATCCTAAAAATTTACAAAGCAAATGACGACTTACACCTCCATGACTCACTACCAGAATATTTTCTTCACTATACTTTGTAATATCAGCAGCAAAAGAGTGCACACGCCCAAGAAAAGAGTGGATGGATTCTCCTTCTGGAAAACAAAAGGTCTCTGACCAGTTTGCCCACCGTTCAACAAGCTCAGGGTCCGATTCCTGGATCTCCTGGAAATTTTTCCCCTCCCACCTGCCAAAATCAATCTCTTGGAGTCTTGGATCATAGCACACATCCATATCAGCACAGAGAAGCTCACAAGTAGTGCGACAGCGTTGCCTGGGACTGGCGACTACTTTGCTGTACATATCTTTTGTAAGCCTGGCTCGTAATTTCTCTATCTGGATGCGCCCTTCTCTTGTGAGCGGCACATCACTTGAACCGATATACCGCCCGGAATATCCGGTTTCACCATGACGAAGGAGCAATATAGTCTTCTTTCTCATCATATCGTAACGAGCCATAATAAATGTTTTTTCAGAAAAATCCACTTTAGAGGATATAAATCAAGTTCAGGCCTAAAAAAAACAGTGTCTTTTGTACCTTTTTTTTGAAAAAAAGCCGGTGAAATTTATCAACAAGAAGCTAATAATTTCAACCTCTCTAAAAAAAGAGAGCATGCCATTTGAAAAAATATTTCCAAATAAAAAGTACAGAAAATTCGTAAGCTAGGATGATACTATTTTACTTTCTCGCCGATGACAATATAATATGGAAATCCTCGATCGCATACAGCTGCAGTTGAATAGCAATAAAAATAAAGCTTGCTTATTGCGGCAATATTTAGTTAGTGCATGTCTGTAATTGGCCTTTTCGAAGTTATACCACCACATATCCAACTCTTTGAGGTTTTCATGGTAATTAAAATACTTATAGTTGACGACGAGCCAATTAACGTCAAACTTATTGAAGAAATTCTCCAGTATGAAGAAGGGTTTCAATATAAATCCACCACCGATGGAGAATCAGCCCTTGCCCTCCTTGATGAATATGATCCTGACATAATAATTCTTGATATTATGATGCCGGGCATGAATGGTTATGATGTGTGTCGAAAAATCAAACAGCAGGGAAAACATAGATTTGCCAAAATCCTGATGGTAAGTGGAAAGACCCTTATCGAAGAACGCTTAGAAGGCTATGAAGCGGGAGCTGATGATTACATCACGAAACCATTTGTTGATGATGAGTTGCTTGCCAAAATAAAAGTTTTTTCAGCATTGAAAAAAACTGAAGAAATTGATGAGTTAAAGACAGGCATTCTCCAACTTTTTTCCCACGAGACAAAAACTCCTTTGAACGGCATAATCCTTGGCAGCCAACTAATATTAGATACCCCCGCACTACCGGAAAAAATTATAGAATATGCAAAGCTAATCAAAATATCCGGAGAACGAATCCATGATTTAGTACGAAAAATTCTCTTATTATCCAGTCTTAAGACAAACAATTCTCTTAATTATGGCTCGCAGACAGTGCTGCAGTATATGGAAGATACAGTGAAACAGGCCAAGCAACAACACCATTCTGTTTCATGTGCGTTCACAATTGATTGTCCTGTTGATTTCCACGTGAACGTAGATTGGAAGCTCTTCCATGAAGCCTTTTTTGCAGTGGTAAATAATGCAATCGAATTTTCCCCCCAAGGGGGCACCGTTTCCATTGCAGCACATAAAAATCCAGAAAAGGTCTATTTCCGCGTCAAAGATGAAGGGGAAGGAATTAAACCCTCACGCATTGAAAAAATATTTGATGAATTTTATTCCCAAAACATTGAAAACCATTCAAAGGGTACGGCATTAAGTCTTGCGATTGGAAAAAAAATAATGAAACTTCACGGAGGTAATCTCACCGCTGAATCAGTTCCGGGTGAAGGTGCGACATTTATCTTTAGCTTTCCAGGGGAAGTGGCTGTCGATTAGGCAACAACGCGGAATAAATAATGTATTTTCAGGAGGAAATAGACAACTACAGTATACGACTTGGGAAAAATGCGAATCCAAAACAGCTGATAGAAATACAAGAGCAGGCAATTACAGACTTACGAGATAGAAATATTGTCGGTATTATCATTGTTCCAATTTCCTTTCTCGTTGGTGGATTTTTCACAAACTATTTCTCCGATCATCCCATCCTGTTCTTTTCCATTGGTACCCTCCTGGCACTTTCAATTCTATGCAGAATCTGGACAGTATATGGTTTTTCAAGCAATTCTTTTGAATCAAAAATAAAGTATCTTCCCCTTTTTTTTTGGTCCAATTTTTTTGTGGGATTAATCTGGGGTTTTTTTACCGGTACCGCCATTTTCTTTTATTATGATTCGGTCTCCATAAGCCTGATCATTATTCTTCTTGCAGGGATTGGTGGAGGATCAATGGCGACTTACTGCATATGGCAAAACTTGGCATATGGCTACCTCTTAATTATCCTCACTCCTCCGATTATGGCCGAATTTTATATCGGAAACGAAGTAACATATCCCATTGGAATAGCCATTGGCCTCTTTTTAACATTCAACCTTATTCAAGCCAGACATTGGCATCATAACTACTGGGTATCATTAATCAATACATTTATAGTAAAGAATAATTCTCTGGAAATTGAGCGGGTAAATGTGGAGCTGGCCCAAGAAATTGAAAACCATAAACGCACATCAGAAAAAATCCGCGTCAGCAAAAAAAAGTTGCAGGATATTTTTAATAACGCCCATGATGCAATTTTTATTTACAACCTTGATGGTACAGTAATCGATGTGAACGAAACCGCCCTTTCTCTCTTTGGGGTCAGCCGAAAGACGGCGCTTCAATACAGCATTCCCAGAAATATTGCTTCAAAACTCAATAACGAGGTAGAGCTTAAAGCAATTTGGGAAAAAGCAATAGATGGAGAAGATCAGGAATTTTTGTGGAGTGCAACCCGTAAAAACCCACCGTTGTTGTTTAGGGCGCAAATCAACTTTCACAAAACCCTCTGGAGCGAAGAACCGGTAATCATTGCCACTGTTCGTGATATTACCATGCAGGTTAAGGCAAATGAAGCAGCCCTTGCCGCAAGCCGTGCAAAATCAGAATTTATAGCAAATATTTCCCATGAAATACGAACCCCCATGCATGGGGTACTGGGATATGCAAGCCTTGGCCTCAAACGCTCAGATCATATCGAACGAGAAAAAATTTACGAATATTTCTCTATTATTCACGAATCTGGCCAGAGGCTAATGGGGCTTTTAAACAATCTCCTCGACTTTTCTAAGCTAGACGTCGACAAAATGCGCTATTCCATGAAGGAATGTCATCTGTTACCCTATATTGAACAGGTTGCAAAAGAGTTGACTCCCATGTTTCTTGAAAAAAATCTTTATTTTGAGCACCAGTGCGAGGATGAAAGTACTCAGGTGTATTGTGACCCCGATAAAATTCTCCAGGTCCTTCGCAATCTCCTTTTCAATGCAATAAAATTTAGTGACGAAGGAAAAAAAATTATCATTAAAAGTAGGAAAAAAGGTATTGAAAACGGAGAAAAAAAGCTGCGTGTTAGCATAATAAATTACGGAGTGCCCATACCGGAGGAAGAGCTGCAGTCTATTTTTGGTGAATTTATCCAATCATCGAAGACAAAAACAGGTGCTGGGGGCACAGGACTTGGACTCGCCATTTCACGGCAAATTCTAAAAGATCACAACTCATCCATTTGGGCTGAAAATGGGAAAAATGGTGAGACACTCTTTCATTTCACCCTTCCATTGAAAAAACCGCAACTTTACTGAGCCACCTGCTTAATCTCACGAAAAAGTTCCATGGATTTATTCTGTGCATCCGTAAGCTCCTCTTTACTGAGCATTGACTCCAAATAATTTTTAGCAATACCCCCGCTCGGATTACCGTTTGCCGCTGCAAGGTTAAACCAGGCGTATGCTTTCCGGACACTCACAGCCTCCACCCCATTTCCTGTATACCAGAGAAGTCCCATATTATACTGAGCCATGGGGTAATCTTTTTTGGCTGCTTCTTCAAACCAATATCTTGCTTTTTGGTAGTCTTTTTGTACAAACTTTCCTGAAAAGTAGAGAAAAGCCAACTCACTTTGCGCTTCAGCATCGCCTCCCATCGCGGCAAGCTCATACCAGCGAAGGGCCTCCTTATAATTTTGGGGTACATTTTTCCCGGTTAGAAAAAATTGTCCCAATATTCGTTGCGATTCCTTACTGCTGCGGCCGTTTATGGCTGCATGATACAACCACTTAAAAGCCTCGCGCTGATTAACATCCGTCCCTATCCCTTGCATATACATGCCTCCTACAACAAACATTCCGTCAACATCTCCCTGCTGCGCTGCTTGTAGGTACAAATTGAAGGCTTTAGTACTATTTTTGGGAACACCAAGGCCATAATAGTATTTTCTTGCCGTGGCCATTGTTGTTTTTGTTTCAGCATATCCATTCCGGACAATGCAAAATAAAAATAGGGAGGAAAAGAAGAGAGAAACCATCAAGACAAAAGATACGCTACGGGGGACGAACAGATTAGGTAAAGGTCGTTGTGTAAAAAAAATGCTTTTTTGCAAAGAGTGACTTTTTTTAATTTCTTTCATTTCCGTTGGTATCCAAAACGCTAAAACAAAATGTGGCAGTCAACATGGTGATGGGAACCTGTTCAACATATGGTTGAATATTGTATATTTTTTTGTTTAATAGTTCAATATGACCCTTGCTTTAAACTCCTTTTTTATTACCAAAACATTCACAAAATTTCCATCCCTGTTTGACTTCAAAAAATAATGATGTTATAAAAACGACTCTGAATAGTTCAACTTTTTCACAACACACAGAAAACCTTTTGTCAATTCTATATCAATTAGGATCGTTATGAATTACAAACACTTTACTCAGCTTTATCTTACTCTTTTTTGTCTTTTTTGTTTTTTAGTGCAGGGAGCAGCTGCTCAGAATGTAAGCATAAAAAAAGACAATGTGAACGTAAGAACGGGTCCTGGTACAGACTATCCGGTCTATATGGAGCTTTTTAAGGGCTATCCCCTAAACGTTTTGCAAAAAAAGGGTGACTGGTTACAGATAAGTGATTTTGAAAACGATAAAGGATGGGTTTTTGCGAAACTGGTAGTTCCCGGCAACACAGTAATCGTTAATGGAAAGGATACCGTTAATATGCGAACGAAACCTTCTACAACGGCGACCATTATCGCAAATGTCGAACGTGGTGTTGTATTAACAAAACTGGCTACCCAGGGAAAATGGACCAAAGTAAAACATAGTAAAGGAACTGTGGGCTGGATCTATAAACCTCTTCTTTGGCCATAAAATTGCAAAGGTAGTGATTGGAAAGTTAGGAATAAAACACTTTTATATGTAAATAAAGAAAGCCACTCGTTAAGCGGGTGGCTTTTTTTTATTTTGCATTAGGCAATTATCATCTTATGGGTGTATAGTGGTTGGTTTCCAGGCTTTAGCAGCATAGCAAAGCGTAAATCACGAAAGTAGAATTGAATTATATAGAAAAAGTTATGATCACCATAGCCACATTAGGTCCGGTAGGTTCAGATGGTTACCGGGCTGCTAAGCAATACTCCCCTGAGGCAAAATTAAAACTCTTCAATCGTGTACCCGATCTGATTCAATCTTTTTTACAAGAAGAGGTCGATTTTGCTTTCGTCCCCATTTACAACACCCGTGAAGGAGATATCAAAGAATATTTTCGCCTTCAGGAACTCCTCACTGAGGGCTATTGGGAAGATAATCTTGTCCTTCCCATTCATCTTTCTTTTGCAGCCCTTGAGCAAGAAGAAATATCTGCTTTTGTACCTGAAATAATTATCGGCAGAGGGTCAGTTTTTAAGCAGAGTATGGACTATATCGCCACCCATTATCCAGAAGCGACGTTAATGACGGTTCCAGATATTGGCGTTGCCATGGAAGACATCAAACAAAATAAACGTTTCAATTATGCCATTATTGATTCGGAAGAATTATTGCGTAAACATGGCTTTACGATCCTTGACCGGGAAATAGCAGCCCATAACCGGACACGTTATGCCATCATTGGCGGAAACCTCAGTGGTGAAACCGGCTATGATGCCACAGCCATTATTACCAAACCACTAAAAGACCGTGTTGGTATGCTTGTGGATATTTTGGGAGAATTTACCAAGCGCGGGATTAATATTCTAGATTTACGTTCTGAAAATGATATCAAAACCCAAAAGTTACAAATATATTTAGAGATTGAAGGACATATCGGTGATGAGCTTCTGCAGGAAGCGCTGCAAGCGGTGGAAAGTGATGTTATCCGTGAAGAAGAAAGTGTACGTTTACTTGGTTCCTTTCCACGTGTCGATATGCGTGTTAAAAAAATCCACAGTTTCGGTTTTATTGGCACCGGCGAAATGAGTAAGTGGTTTGCTGAGCGCTTAGAGAATGAAGGATATGTTACCCTGCTAACCGGTCGCTCTACTCCGTTAACTCCTGAGGAAATGATAGCCCAGGTGGATGTGGTTCTTATTTGTGTTCCCATTTCTGTCACTGTCGCAACCATTGAACGTTACGCGCCATTGCTGAGCGATGGACAAGCATTAATTCTTCTTGCCGGAGAGTCTGAGCAAACCCTTCTTGCAGCCGAGAGGGAAAGCAGCCAAGGGGTGGAACTCATGCTGGTCCACAACTTATGGGGACCACAAGCACTCACCATGAAAGATAAAAATGCCACTGTGGTACGAACACCGAGAAGCGGTTCCTTCTGTTCCGAATTTGAGGCTTTTTTGTACAAACATGGGGCGGCAATCACCCAGGACAGTCCCTCAAAACACGATCTTTTAATGGGAGTGGGGCAAAAGTTACCAACAACCATTTCCACAGCACTCGCCATGACCCTTAAACAGCATAACATCGCCTGTGGTGATATCGGGACCCACTCCACCCTTACCTCCCTCTACGGCATATTGGCCATGGCCAGGATTCACAACCAAAATCCTCGGACATACGCTGAAATTATGTCCACCGGTGGGGACGGCAGAAAAATTGTCCAGAGCTTTGCCGAGAATCTCCTCACCGTTGTGCGCATGGCGGAACAACAGGATATTTCAGGACTTTGTGAAATCATCGATAGCAGCAAGTCTCACTTAAGCCCTCAATTCTTGGCCGAACATATGAAACGATCTAAAGCTGTGGATTCTGTTCTCTCTAAGTCTAATGGTTAAGCTTATGTGGTCCCATTCAAGCAAAGCAAAACAGAAGAAAAATGCAAGACGACATCTCTTCTATAAACTTATTTGCATATTGGATATATAATCAAGGAGTTCTACAATGCTAAAAGATTTAAACGTACTATATGAGGAGCATATCTGCCCGGACTGCAATACCAAAATGTCCGCCTGCGAAGCTCCACCTGTTCATGTTGGGGATGGACTTGGCTGGGGGTCGGAAGTCCTTTTTATTTGCCTCAATGATGATTGCCCCACCTTTAAGAATGGCTGGCAAAAGGTTGATGTTAATTATGGGCATAAAGGTACATTTCGCAATATGCAACTACCCGGTTCAACTGAGCTTAACGCGATGATGGTAGCCTCTGAAGCTGCATTTACCGGTTCTGTGCTTGATCCGGAGGCCATAAAGAAACAAAACAAGCGCTACCAAAAAGAAATGGCTGCCCTTTCTGCCCTCGATACCTGCCTTGACGATAAGGACATCACCCCGGTTATGACGCTTATTCTTGATGAAGCGGCAACTCCTGCCGGGAGGAAAAAAGCTGTTGAACTGCTTATTCTTTTTAATGATCTTACATGTATAGATCCTATTAGAAATCATACATTTAAAAAACCTGAATTTAAAGTGGCCACCGATATGGTCATTGAAAAGCTTCTTAAGCACAATCATAAAAAGGAGTGCCCTTTTTGTGCTGAGTTAATAAAGGCACAGGCAAAGAAATGTTTGCATTGCAAATCTGATCTGTAAGGTATAGACAAAGATTACTTTTCCCCTTGCGAAAAGCCCTGGTAAAGGGTATACAAGGGGCGCGAATTTAGGCGGTGGGTGTAGCTCAGTTGGTGGTAGCACCTGGTTGTGGCCCAGGAGGTCGTGGGTTCAAGTCCCATCACTCACCCCAGCGTTAAAAGAGCTTTGGGAACTATGCCTAAAGCTCTTTTTTTAGTAAGAACACTCCCTATTATGACTTTTCATTGTAAAAATTACGATATCGTCAACGATAAATGTAAACGACTGCACGGTGAATGCGTTCCTGGCAGACGCGGTTGCGTCCTTGAGGGCCGTGTGGCACTGAGTGAGGAACTTGAGAAAAAGATTGCCAGTTTAGATACAAAAGTCTCCCAGGAATTATTGGACTCTCTCAAATAGGAGCGCCGTTTCCTCAAGATTGTAGCTGCAACGCCACTCTTCCCAATAAAGATACAGTAACCATTTGACCGGCTTACTGCCTTATTCGGTTGTATTTCTTTTTTGTTTTTTGGCAAAATTGGCCGCTTCCATACCGGCAATGCAGCCTTCACCAACGGCCTTTGCCATTTGATAGGGATGGCCGGTAATATCACCTGCGGCATACACACCGGCCACATTTGTTTCGGTTTTTCTATTAATTTCGATATGGCTCATGGTTTCCATATCAAGGCTGATTCCAAGCTCCAGCGCCAGTTCCATGGCCCCTTTTGCACCAAGTTCAATAAAAACGCCATCAAGCGTTATCTCCTTGCCATTTTCCAGCAACAGACCGGAAACATCCCCGTCCCCCACTATTTCTTTAACCCAAGTAGCACTAATAACCTCCACAGAAGATGCTACGAGTTTATCCTGGAGTTCCTGTGAAACATTTAATTCTTGATTTACCAGATACACTTTCGAGGCGTACCCTGTTAATGTTAAGGCACCGTCAATGGCAGCACTTGCATTGCCCACAACCGCAACCGTTGCATTTCTAAAAAAATTAGCATCACAATCCACGCAATAGGAAACTCCCCTGCCAAAAAATTCTTTTTCTCCTGGAACCTTAAGTTTTTTTCGTGAAGTACCATTGGCAAAAATCAAGCTTCTGGCCTCCACTTCGGTACCGGATTCTAACTCAAGGAGAAAGCCGGAATCGATTTGACGTACTTTTAAAACATCTTCTTCAAGCAACGTAGCACCGAATTTTATTACCTGTTCACGTCCGGCCTGTAGCAGCTCTTCTCCACTCTTTACCCCGTCTACACAGGCATAATTCTCAACGTGGGCGTTATACAATGCACTCCTTTCAATTCTGCCAAGTAGTAGAACATCGCATCGTTTCCTTACTGCGTGAATGGCTGCCTGTATTCCAGCGGGACCAGCACCAATGATCACGACATCTTTTTTCTCATTCATAAGTAACACCTTTATTTAACAGACTATATTGTACAAAAAGAAGCGTAATCAAGTATGTAATTTGCATTCTTCTTGAATTTTCCTCAAAATTGGCATAAGTCTTACAGCCTGTAAAACAGGCTTAGGACACTCGCGAGGACTACAACCGCGCATTATAACCAGCAACTCAACATCCGTCAATCTGACACCATGGACATTACAAATCGCAGAATCGTTATCACAGGAGTCGGGCTTGCAGCTCCAAATGCTGACAACCTCAAAACATACCGAGAAAAACTCCTTGCCGGAACCAGCGAGATTAAAGAAATTGACCTTCGTTACTTTGGGAAAGCCCCTGCCGGTCTCTGTAGTTTTGACGAAACCCGTTATAGAAAAAAGAAGGAAAATAAACGAGGAACACGAGCTGGATGTCTTGGGGTTTATTGCGCCAATGAAGCACTTAAGGATGCCGGAATAGACATACACTATTACGACAGGGCTGCAACCGGTGTCTACGTGGGACTTACCGAACATGGAACGGTGGAAACGGAAAACGAGGTCTTCAATATAAGCCAATATAATCATAATACCGATTATTGGACGCATCACCACAACCCCAGGACCGTACTGAACAACCCAGCGGGTGAGATAACGATGAACCTTGGGATTACCGGTCCACACTATTCCATCGGTGCGGCCTGTGCTGCCGGTAACGCATCCCTTATTCAAGGCGTACAGATGATGCGTCTTGGCGAGGTGGATATGGCCCTTGCCGGTGGAGTATCCGAATCGACGGGTTCCTTTGGTATTTTTGCAAGCTTTCATGCACAGGGTGCACTGGGGTCGGCAACTGATCCCAAACGTGCCTCAAGGCCTTTTGATACGTCAAGAAATGGTATTGTTATCTCCGAAGGGGCTTGTATCTATGTTCTTGAGACCTTAGAAAATGCACAAAAAAGAGGGGCAAGAATATATGGCGAGATTGTCGGTTACGCCATGAATTCAGATGCCAGGGATTATGTGTTACCCTATCATAAGCGTCAGACCGAATGCATGGAGTTGGCCTTGCAAAGAGCTGGTCTTAAGCCGGAAGATATCGATTTAATAAACACCCACGCAACCGGCACCCAACAGGGAGATATAGAAGAATGTAAGGCAATCAACACCCTTTTTGCTGGATCAAGCAATACCTATATAAATAATACCAAATCAATAATCGGTCATGCCATGGGAGCTGCAGGCGTATTGGAACTTGCGGGTAATCTGCCGGCCTTTAGCGACAACTTGGTCCATCCAACCATTAATATTTCTAAGCTTGATCCAAAATGTAAGCTGAACAATCTGGTCAGAGATACACCCGTTGAGCTTGGATCTGTAAAAGCAATTCTCAATAACTCTTTTGGGATGGTTGGCATAAACTCCGTTATCATAGTAAAAAAAGTCGAATAAACAGTAAGATGATTGAAAGTGGCATAGTTTTTTAAAAAATATCTTAAAAAGATTCCCTATGTATGGTATAAAGCCGACTTTGCCCTATGAATTAACCACTTTTTCCGTAAAGATGAATACAGGCCATGGCCGGAGAATCATATGACACGTGATGCTATCAAGGATCTAATCCTTGAAATTATAGAAGATATTGACGAAGATGCTGATTTTGATGCACTTGATCCAGAAAAGCCTCTGCGCGATCAGCTAGACCTGGACTCCATGGATTTCCTGGATATTGTAATGGAGCTTCGAAAACGGCATAAATTGCAAATCCCAGAAGAGGACTACCCTGAACTTGCCACCCTCACTTCATGCGTTAATTATCTGGAACCATTATTGAAAGACGCTTAAAGGTGCATGTCCCACTACTCATTATCGGCGGCGGTCTTTCGGGGCTGGCCGCCGCTCTTCGTTTTGCCCGTTTTAATTCCGATGTTTTACTCCTTGAACAACACTCCCGGCTTGGGGGACTAAACTCGTATTATTATCGAAACAAGCGCCTTTTTGAAACAGGCCTCCACGCAATAACCAATTTCGCCCATCCAAAAGATAAAAAGGCCCCCTTAAATCGCTTATTGCGACAGCTCAAAATCAAACGAGACGCGCTTACTCTCCACGAGCAGCTGCAGAGTAAAATTGTCTTTGTAGGCAAAGAATCGCTTAGCTTTTCTAACGATTTTGCCTTAATTTGCAGCGAGATTGAAAAAAAGTTTCCGCAAAATTATTTAGGTTTTCAAAAACTTATCAAACTTGTTGATGGCTTCGATCCGTTCACTCCCACGCACTTTATCTCCACCAGAAAAACAATTTCCGCAATACTTGGAAGTGATCTGCTCACTGATATGATTCTCTGCCCCCTTATGTTTTACGGCTCTTCTGTTCCCAATGATATGGATCTTGGCCAGTTTGTTATCATGTTCAGGGCCATTTTCCAGGAGGGTATGTTTCGTCCAGGTGGTACTATCAAGGATCTTCTTGATCTCCTTAAAAAGGAATATACCGCTTATGGTGGTAAAATTCGCACAAATTCCTGCGTGCACAGTATAATTACAAAAAGGGAAAAAGTTTTAGGAGTACAACTTACCAACACCAAACAAATTCACTGTGACTATCTTCTCTCAACGGCAGGGTCCGATGAAACCTTGGCACTACTTGGAAGAGACCCCTTACCAACAAGGCTCCCACGCCTTGGTTTTGTGGAAAGCATCTTTGAATTACAAGCTAAGACAACACTGGACAGGTGTGACAAAACAACAATACTATTTTTCAATGATGCCAAAAAGTTTAACTACAGTTCCCCGGAAGACAGGGTTGATTTTCGCTCCGGGGTTATCTGCATGCCCCAGAATTTTCAACACTTCCCGGATCTTCCTTTTCGGGAGGTGCGAACGACACACCTTGCAAGCTATTCTGAGTGGAAAAAGCTTCAGAAAGAGGATACGTTATACTCTTCTATGAAAAAAGAAACTGCTTTGCAATCGCTTTCTGTGGCAGAGAAAATCCTTGGTAATTTTTCCGGGAGCATAGTATACAGTGATATTTTTACTCCCGTAACCGTGGAACGATTTACTGCAAAGAAAAATGGGGCCATCTATGGAAATCCTGTCAAAATTAAAGACGGTGATATAGGTTACGAGAACCTCTTCCTGGCCGGAACCGACCAAGGTTTCCTGGGAATTGTTGGCGCCATGTTAAGTGGTGTCTCCATAGTAAATCAACATATTCTACCTCGCATTTAACATATCAAGTTATTTTACAATTATGTCTGTATTATTTTCCAAAGCAAAACTTAAAAGTAAGTATGATGTCATCATCATCGGGTCTGGTCTTGGAGGACTCACCTCTGCCAATCGACTTGCATATTGTGGATTTTCTGTTTTACTCCTTGAATACCATACACAGCTAGGAGGTCTAGCCACCTGGTTCAAACGAAAAGGACATATTTTTGATGTATCGCTCCATGGTTTTCCCTATGGTATGGTAAAAACCTGTAAAAAATACTGGAACAAAGAGATTATGAACTCCATTGTCCAGTTGAAAGATATCGTCTTTGACAATCCACAGTTTTACTTGAAGACCACGTTTGACCGAATCGATTTTACCGAAAAGCTCAATACACAGTTTAAAATTCCAACCAGTGTCATAGATGCTTTCTTTAGTCGTGTGGCCGGCATGAACTTCTACGATGACCAATCGATGACCACCAGGGAACTTTTTGAAGAATTCTTCCCCGGTCGCTCAGGTGTCCATCGCTTACTGATGGAGCCCATCAGTTATGCTAATGGTTCCACCCTTGATGATCCTGCAATTACCTACGGTATAGTCTTTTCAAACTTTATGAATAAAGGTGTTTTCACCTTTGAAGGCGGGACGGACAAGCTTATCGGTATGATGCAAAAGGAACTTGAACGAAACGGGGTCACCATCTGCACTTCAGCAAAGGTTGAACGAATCGTGGTGGACAAGGGTATCGTTCGAGGAGTTGAAGTTCAGGGAAAAATGATATCCTGCGATGCAGTTGTCTCCAATTCCGGGATCACCAATACCATTTACAACCTTGCCGGCCCCGATTCTTTTAGTAGCGAATTTATGGCAAAAGCCGATACAATCAGGGTCAACAACTCATCGTGCCAGGTGTATATGGGCGTAAAAAAAGAAGAAAAAATTGACGATATCGGCGATTTACTCTTCACCTCAACAGCCCCTGAATTTGACTCAAGTGAACTTTGTGATTTCAAAACCAAATCAAAAACATTTTCCGTATATTATCCCAAAACACGGCCTGGGCATGATCGTTATACCATCGTTGCATCGATGAACTCCCACTATGATGACTGGAATGGACTTTCAGAAACGCAATATCTTATTGAAAAACAAAATCTAATCAATAGGACACTTACTGATCTGGAACGATACTTTCCAGGAGCAAAGGATAAAATGGATTGGGTTGAAGCCGCAACTCCAACCACATTTAATCGCTATACCCTTCATACCAGAGGCACTTCTTTTGGGACTAAATTTGAAGGATTGGATATCTCTCGTTCAATTTTTAAAGAAGTTGGTGGCTTATTTCATGTCGGTTCTGTTGGAATAATTATGTCTGGATGGCTGGGGGCCATTAACTACGGGGTAATTGTTGCAAATGATGTCGACGCATATATGAGAAGTCTCCCATGAATAGTTTTCAAGGACAACGTGTGGTCATTACCGGTGCCAGCCGGGGAATTGGCAAGGCAATAGCCCTTGCATTTTTACATAAGGGTGCAACCGTCATCGGTGTTTATGGCGGCAACCATACCTCTGCTGAGCAATGCAAAGAAGAATGTTTATCCTTTGGGGATAAATTTGAACTCCACCAATGTGACGTGGCAGATGCAAAGCAGGTTGAAACCTTCTATCAATATATTGAAGAACGTTTTGATTCCATTGATGTTCTTATCAATAACGCCGGGATTAGAAAAGATAAGCTTCTGGCAATGATGGATCACGACAGCTGGCAACAGGTTTTGGACATTAATCTCGGTGGCACCTTCAACATGTGTAAACATGGTGTTTTGCTGATGCTTAAACAAAAATATGGCCGGATTATCAATATTAGTTCCCCCGTTGCCCACTTAGGTTTTGCAGGCCAAACAAACTATGGCGCATCAAAGGCTGGACAAGTCGGCTTAACAAGGAGCCTTTCTAAAGAAATTGCTAAAAAGAAGATCACCGTTAACTGCGTTGCTCCTGGATTTATTGACACAGAACTGATTGCAGATTTGTCACCAGAACAGATCAAAGCCTATAAGAAGAGCGTTCCCATGCGTCGTTTTGGCAAGGTTGAAGAAGTTGCCGCCGCTGTCCTCTTTTTGGCATCAAAGGAGGCCTCATATATTAGTGGAAGTGTGTTGGAAGTAAGTGGAGGTCTATAGGCCATGGATAAAATGCAAGACATTATGGCCATTATCCCCCATCGCCCCCCCTTCCTCTGGGTGGATAAAATCATTGAATCCACTGCGACTTCCATTGTTACTGAAAAAAAAGTTGCCGAAGATTTAGATGTTTTTACAGGACATTATCCACTCCATCCAATTCTTCCGGGGGTATTACTCTGTGAGGGACTTTTCCAGTCCGGGGCGATTCTAATTGCGCTGCTTACCCAAAAGGAAAAAACATCGCCTGCGGGGGTCCCTGTGGTTACCAGGATTGAAAATGCAAAATTTAAACGCCCGGTGGGGCCAGGGAATACGCTTACCATGCAGGTAATTCTTCAGGAAACACTGAGTAATGTCTGGTTTTTAAAAGGTATATCAAGGGTTAAGGGAAAAGTTGCTGCAAAGGTAAATTTTTGCTGCACTTTGGCCCAACTTCCGTAACTAGTGACTGTCCATAAATGGCCCTTTTGCCCGATTTCTGCGTCGCTACGAAAAATAAAAATGCTCACATATGCCTAATATGCTGCGCTTTTTATTTTTCTAGTCTCCTTGAACTCGAACAAAATGACCTATTTCTGGACAGACACTAACTAAAATCCTTTATGGTGTCCAAACATATCCAACCGACATTTGCTTTGGACGGTTGATCTTTTTGTTAAGGCAAACTATAAAATAGTGGTGCTTAGCAAAATCCATTTCTTTACTTTTAAAGGGAACCTGAAGTGCAACTCTCAATTTCAAATATGATCCTCCATGCCGGTCCTGTTGGGCAGACTGTTATGCTTACCCTGCTCCTCTTTTCCCTCGTTTCCTGGACCATTATTTTTATGAAAAGCCGACTGTACCGAAAAGCAGTTCGTCAGTCCGATGCATTTGTTGAAGCGTTCTGGTCCTCAAAGACGCTAAACGATGCGGAAGATGCCGCCAGAGAATTTCCCTTAAGCCCCGAAGCTGCTGTTTTTACTGCTGGCTTCGCTGAGCTTCAAAAAATAAATAAAATCAGAAATTTAAAAGATAGCGGTAAGAGTAATGAACCCCTTGAAATGCAACTTGCCACCATGGATAATCTCAAGCGGGCCATTAGAAAGGCTGAATCCCAGGAAGTTGCCAGTTTAGGCAATAATCTTCAATTTCTTGCCACAACC
This sequence comes from Desulfocapsaceae bacterium, assembly GCA_050291935.1. Lineage (GTDB taxonomy): Bacteria > Desulfobacterota > Desulfobulbia > Desulfobulbales > Desulfocapsaceae > Desulfocapsa. The sequence goes on from JBNKKR010000014.1 coordinate 18,734, forward strand.
GGTTCTGCGACCCCTTTTATAGGCCTTTTTGGTACTGTTTGGGGCATCATGGCATCTTTTCATGATATTGGACTTCGTGGTTCTGCCTCCTTAGCTGTGGTTGCTCCCGGTATCTCTGAGGCGCTTGTTGCAACTGCGGCAGGACTGGCCGTTGCTATCCCTGCCGTTATTGCCTATAATTTTTTTGCAAACCGACTGGTTGAGATTGAAAGTGAAATGCAAAATTTTTCCACCGATTTTTTAAACCTTGTGGAAAGAGACCTGCTGAGCAGAGTATAAGGAAGATAGTCTATGGGTTTCAATACGGGAAGGTCTAGAAGTGGGTTGGTGTCAGAAATCAATGTGACCCCACTTGTGGATGTTATGCTGGTACTTTTGATCATATTTATGGTCACCGCCCCAATGATGACCCAGGGGCTTGAGGTTGACCTTCCTGAGACCACGGCAAAATCCTTGCGACAAAAAGAAAAGCCTATCATCATTACCCTTGAAAAAGATGGTCAACTCAGTATAAATAAAACAAAAGTGAGTATGCCTCTTTTTAAACAGCAACTCAAACAACAATTTACCAAGGACAAGGAACAGCCCATCTTTCTAAAGGCCGATAAAAATGTTGCCTATGGTACCGTGGCAACAGTTATGGCTGAGGTAAAGGCCGCCGGTTTTGAAAAACTGGGCATGATCACTGAGCCTAAACCAGACTCTGACTGATTTTGAACAACGATTACTCCATAAATGCACGTTCAATTGGCTGGAAAATCCCCTTTAATCTGGCAGTATTGTTTCATGCCTGCGTAGTTTTATCTGCGATAATTCTTCCAAAATACTTACAGCAAAGAACAGAACTTCCTGATTTCACATCGGTAAACCTTATAAATATAGCAGAACCCATGCCGGAAGCACCCGTCATGCCAGCTCCTTCTGCCAAGACACCAGAGCCCGCACAAGAAATCCCTGTGGTTCCCAAGGTGGAAAAAATTGCCTCTGTTGCGCCCATCGCAGAAGAAGTAAAACCAGTACAGACAGAAGCTGCGCCCAAGGCAATATCCATTAAGCCCTTAAAACGTAAAATTAAGAAAAAGGTTCCACCCGGTCGCAGTACCGAAGATATTGAAAGAAAAAGACGGCTTGTGGAACAAAAGAAGGCCCTTGCCAGACAACAGGCACTGGAAGCACAAAGCAGAAGACTACAGGAAGAAGCAAAAAGGCAACGCGAAATTGCTGAAGCTGAAGCAAAACTTGCTGCCGAGCAGGCGCTTTCCATGTTAAAACGATCACTCAAAGCCGAAGCTGCGGCTGGCAACACTTCCCAGAGAAGCAGTGCAGGCGGTGGCAGCACAAGTGTTCTAGAAGCTCAATATTTTTCTTCAATTTTTGATCATCTCCATAAATTTTGGGCACTACCCAAGGTCAAACAATGGGATCCTCAGCTCCACGCCATTGTGGTTATTACCATAGGGAGTAATGGAAAAATTCTCAAACATCATTTTGAAAAACGCTCGGGAGATCGCGTTTTTGACCAGTTTGTCAACAGAACCATCCAGGATGCAGACCCTTTACCTGGTATTCCCAAAGCCCTTAGGAAAAATCAATTCACCATAGGGCTTCGCTTTAAACCTGGACAGATACAATAGTAAATCGGTTCATTGTATTTTAAATAGTATTATTTATGCCATAACCATAGAGCGTAGCTATGAAACTTCGTATTTTCACATCTCTTCTTTTTATTCTTCTTGCCTTTCCGGTTTTTGCCGAAACTAAAGACCTTGTCTACCTTGACATCACCTCGCCGGATGCGAGAAAGGTGAATATTGCTGTACCTTGGTTTGTCAACAAACAAGCGCCTGACCAGCTACAGCCTTTTGGCAAGGAACTAGCAGAAATAGTAGGCAAAGCTTTGGAGTTTCATGGGATTATATCGTTAATCCCCGGGGATCAATACGGCAATCGCCAGAATAGTGATTGGAAAAGTATAGGGGCCGATTTTGTTGTTCAGGGAACATATACCGGCACAGCAAAGGGCATTGTCCTTGAAATTCGATTATTGGATGTCGCCGCCGGTGATATGCTTATGGGAAAACGCTATAACGGTACCACCAATAAACGTAATGATATGCTCTTTCGTTTTAGCAATGCGGTGATCAAAGAACTCACCGGCAAAGATGGAATAGCTGCCAGTAAGATCGCTTTTGTGTCCGATAGAACAAACGCCAAAGAGGTCTATTTCACCGATATATTAGGACTGCAAATACGACAAATCACCCGTCACAAAAATCTGGTTGTATCTCCTCGTTTTGTTCCGGGTGGAAACTATCTCACCTATACTTCCTATCACTCCGGCAACCAAAACCTCTATATCACCGATCTTTCTCAATCCAGTACAACAAGGCCCCTATCAAGACGAAAAGGGATGAATCTTGCCCCTGCCTGGTCACCGGACGGAAGACGAATGATTCTTACGTTAAGCAAGGACGGCAATCCTGATTTGTTCCTCATGGACCGAAAAGGCAAAATTCTCAAACAATTGACCAGACGTTCCGGGATTAATGTTTCTCCAACCTGGTCACCAGATGGAAAAAAAATCGCCTTTGTTTCCGATAGAAGCGGTAAACCGCAAATTTACGTGATGAACCTCAAAACGGAAGCAGTACAACGCATTACCTTTAAAGGACATGAAAATGCGGAGCCCGACTGGTCGCCTGTTGAGAATCTACTCTGCTATTCAAGTCTTGTTGAGGGAAAATATCAAATTTTCACCATTGCTCCCGAACCCGGTGCAATTGCAAACCAGGTCACTACCGGAACCGGACATCACGAATCCCCCAGTTGGTCGCCCGATGGAAAACAGATACTTTTTTCACTAAGGGAAGACAAAACACAAAAGATTTATGCTATTATGAAAAATGGTAGCTATATGAGACAACTGTTCACCCTTTCAGGTAACCAGACCTATCCACGCTGGGCTGCCCAGGAAAGATAATTGCTCTATTCCTCTACAAAACGCACAGACATCCCATGAAAAAAAAATATATCACTCCACTCGTTGTCATTGGCCTTCTTCCACTCCTTAGCAGTTGTGCATCTCAGCAAGATGTACAGACACTGAACTATCACGTTCGGACCATCAATAAAAAGCTGGAGGACATGAAAGTCAATACGGTTGATCAGATGCAGCAGCGACAGGCTAATTCTTCCGGCATAATTGATGAGCTGCAAAAGGATATTCTTAGGTTGAAATCGCAACTGGAAGAGAATGCCCATATGAATCGTATGCTTCAGGAACAGAATAAGGAATTGCAGCTTGCCATTGAGAATATCAGTTCTACTCAGGAAGAGTTACTCAACGCTAAATTTTCTGAGCTGAACGCGAGAATTGCCACTCAAAATGAATCGTTGCAGGCAATTCAAAAGGCCAGGGTTCAAGAAGCAAAAAGAAGGTCCCAGGCAGCAACCAGAGCTGCAGAAGAGGCAATGCGCAAAGCCCAGGCTGCGAAAGCTTCGCAATCAGCATCTACTGACCGGCAGGGTATTTTACATATCCAACCCCTTGCCAAAAAACGGATGATTCATCAGGAAGCAAAACCAGTTGCACACACAGCTCTTCCAGAACAAAAAAAGGTTGGCACCACACCAGCATCGGTTCCAACTCCCGTTGAACTTGACAGTTATTCGGTTGCCCAGCAGAAATATCGTGATGGTGACTTTAGTGGTGCTTACCAACTTTTTGCCAAAAACGCTGAAAATAAATCAGACAAAGAAACGGCCATCAGGGCTCGTTATATGATGGGTGAATCACTTTATAAGCAGGGACAATTTGATCAGGCAATAATCCAATACCAAAAGATCATCACCAACTATCCCGGAAATCCACAAGCTGCAAAGGCCTTACTCAGGCAAGGAGATTCGTTTGAACAACTCTCTGATAAGGAGACGGCAAAAATTATCTATAAAAAATTAACCCTTGCTTACCCAACTTCCCCCGAAGCAGAGACAGCGAAAAAGAAAATGGCGGCACTCCAATAAAAGGGTTTACCCAACCGTATCAGAATGGAAAAAATACGCCTTGATGAACTAGTGCTACGCACAAAACTCTGTGACGACATAGACCAGGCAAGGCGTCTTATCATCGCAGGAGAGGTCTTTATTGGTGCAAACCGGGCAGATAAGGCCGGAATGCTCTTCCCCATTACGGCAGCACCTTACCTTAAGGAGAAATGCCCCTTTGTTTCCCGTGGGGGATACAAGCTTGACGGTGCATTAAAGAGTTTTTCGCTTTCCCCCAAGGGATATACCTGCCTTGATATAGGGGCTTCAACGGGAGGCTTCACCGATTGTCTTCTGCAACATGGTGCGAAAAAAGTTTATGCAGTTGATGTTGCTTATGGAATGCTTCACTGGAAGCTCCGCCAGGACAAACGAGTTATAGTGATTGAACGGTTTAACGCAAGAAATATTAGTAGTGCACAAATACCTGAAAAAATAGATCTTGTGGTAATTGATGCCGCCTTTATTTCACTCACCAAACTGCTCCCTCCTCTCCTGCCACTCTTGGTAAGATCCGGGACCATTATTTGCCTTGTCAAACCACAATTTGAGCTTGCAAAAGAATATATTCCAAAAGGCGGTGTGGTAAGAAAAAAAGAGCATCACCAACAGGCCATTGACAAGATTGTATCCTTTGCTTTGCACCTTGGACTTGATGTATCCGCGCCTGCCAACAGCCCAATTCTTGGTCCCAAGGGGAACAAGGAGTTTCTCTTACAAATGAGGGTTAAGCCTCTTTCTCAAGTCGATCAATAAGGGCCATCGTCTCTTCCACATCTTTCTTTTTATCCACGGGTAAAGTTTTGTCGTGCAGAGCCTTGGCAAGGGATTCACGGGCAAGCTTGAGTTTTCCTTCATAAAGATAGTACTTTCCAAGATAATAGGATGATACAGCGTTTTCTCCCTGTTCCGTCTTTACTTTTCCAAGTTCAAAATAGAGCTGTGAATAAAACGGCGTTGCATTCTTTAATTCTTGAAAATAGTGTTCTGCCTTTTGCAGATCACCAAGTTGATGATAGACCCGTGCTAGTTGAAAGATTGCCCAATGATCATTTCTATTCTTATCATGGCCTTGCCTAATAAGATTTAATGCTTTTTCCAGGTTTCCATCCTCCATTTCAACCAGCCCCATATCCACCAAAAGAATTGGCCTGTCCGGAAAAAAATCAATAACCTGCTGGAGTCGTTTCCTCGACGATTCCAAGTTGTTTTCGAGGCGATCTAGCTGTGATAGACCGTATAGGACCATAATACGGCTTTCCGGGGAAAGGGATTGATTTGTAAGTTTTCCGTTATACATATTTCTTAGTACCTTGCCATCTTTTACCAGGGAAAGCATCCGATAGCGCATACGAGAAAAGGAAAAATTGTCTGTTTTCTTAAAATCTTCAGGCTGTTGTTCTTCATAGTCTATCAATGACTGCACATAATCAAGTCTGCTTGCAGGATCAGGGTGGGTCATCAAATATTGAGGTACATTGTCTCCCAATGAATAGCGACTGATTCGTCGCATTACCCGTAACATATCTACCTGGCCCTGGGGAAATCTTCCCATTTTCTTCATCCATCCATAGGCCAAAAGGTCTGCCTCTTCCTCCGCTTCCCTTGAAAAATGCAAACTTGCTGTTTGCCCAGCGGCCAGGGAACCAGCCAACAGCGCTTGGCTGAGCTCTCCAGCGCCAAGGGCGATACTTGCCAAGGCAAGCACGGAGGTAGCCACTGTCACCTTTGTATTCTTATCAATTCCCTTGGCAATATGCCGTGATACGACATGCCCAATTTCATGGGCAAGGACCGATACCAATTCATCTTCGGTTTCCATCTTTTCGATAAGCCCCGTGTAAAAGAAAATAAGGCCTGATGGTGCAGCAAAGGCATTAAACTGGGATGATTGAATAATGCTAAAGTGATAGTCAAAATATTGTACTCCGGCAACTTCAAGGACCTCATCACCCAACATATTGATATATTGATCAATATCAGGATCGTCAAGGAGCGAAAAGGCCTGCCGGATCTGATACAAAAGTTGTTCCCCAAGCTCCTTTTCTTCTCCAATACTAAGACCATACACATGGGATGCACATGTCCCTAAAAAAAAGCTGCAAAGCGTTACAAAGAGAATACATTTACGTAAAACAATCTTCATTCCACCCCTCCGGCAAGTAAGCGTTCCAATCCTTCTTTTGTGCTGATTGTTGGCTCATAACCAAGTTCATCTCTCGCTTTTTCAATGGAAAAATAGTGCGATTTGGCAAGCTGCTCCGCAAGAAAACGGGTCATTTTCGGCTCGTTTTGTATAGACAATAGTCCATACAAAGCTTCAAGGAACGCGCCTCCTAAATACGCCACCACATACGGGACTTTTTTACGAATTGGTTCAACCTTAAAGAGGCCAAACAGCTCATCTACCCAGTCCCAGAGGTTGACCGGCTCTCCCTGAGAAATAAAATAGGCCTCTCCTGCAGCGGTCGCGCTTGTCTCAAGATTGTTTGCAGCAAGAACGTGTGCAGTGGCAACATTTTCAACATAACTGATATCCACTAAGTTTCGGCAATTCCCCACCTTCTTAAGTTCCCCCATACGTCCTCTCTTGAGTAAGCGTGGGATAAGATGGGGATCCCCAGGCCCCCAAATCAGGTGAGGACGTATGGCACAAGTCTTTAGTTGTTCGCCATTGGCCGCTATTACTTTTTGTTCGGCTATGATTTTTGTTTTTGCGTAATGACAAAGTCCCTTTTTTCCATAATGAAGACTCTCATCACCATTTTCTATGTCCTTTCCGTTAAACACAACTGAAGGAGTGGAGGTATACACAAGGTTCTTCACATTGGCTGCAAGGCAGGCAGCTATTACATTTTCAGTGCCAATGACGTTTATCTTGTAATAGTCATCCCATTTTCCCCAAATCCCGGCAAGGGCTGCAACATGAAAAACTGTATCAACACCCTGGATGGCACCAAAAACCGCTTCACGATCGGTGATATTACATTCTATACACGCAGCACCACTATCTATAACCTTCTGATATCTATTTCTCCCTAAAACAATAACTTCTATTCCTAAAGCCAGTAGCTGCCGGACAATGCTAAAGCCGACAAAACCACCACCACCGGTTACCAGTACTCTTTTCAACACTTCCCTCCAAGCTTCTTCTCTGCCCACAGGGAAAGTTTTTCCCTAAATATTTTGGCATTGTGACGGATATCAACCGGAAAATCTGAATGGAGCAAATAATGTTCTATCTTGTGAGTTAGTTCACTTTGAGCCCCTAAGTTTCTGACTTCTTGTAGTAGCCTGGTCTTTGACAGTTGCCCCTGTTTTACCGGCTCAATAACAATGGCTGGTATTGTAGCCTTGTGGGTGGGACTATATACACCAACCAAGGCAGAACGATACACCTCGCTATGTTTATTAAAAACAGATTCACAGGGAATGGAATAGTAGGTCTTTTCATGGAGCGAACAAACCACCCTATGCGCTCGCCTGCCGCAAAACCAGAGCCTGTTTTCCTTATCAAGATAGCCGGTATCCCCCATCCGATGCCAGAAAGATGCACCATCAGGAATTTTGGCCATTTTGTTTTCAGTGGGATTATTTTCATAGCCTTTGGTGACCACGTCACCTTTGACAATGATTTCACCAATGGCATATTGAGGTAAAAAATCCTCAACGCTAACAGAATCTACAATTCCATCATTTATGTCTATAATTTGAATCTCTATTCCAGGAAGGCTCCTTCCCACACAAACACCTTTCCCTTCCCTACTCATCTTCCATGTGGATTCGGTTATTTCTCTGCCTTCAATGGACACAATTGGTAAACTTTCTGTTGCCCCATAGGGGGTAAATATCTCCGCATCCTCAGGAAGGACTGTATACATTTTTTGGAGCAACTCGCCAGAAACAGGAGCTCCAGCCATTAGCACCTTTTTAAGGGTCTGTAACCTATGATCTTTTTCCACACAGTATTTTGCAATAACACGCCAAATTGCCGGAGAGCCAAAGGAATAGCTCACCCCATATTTTTCGATTGATTCCACATACTTTTGAGGGCTTACCCGTGCAGGTCTTGTGGGATCCATATCAGGGATAACGGCCTTTGCCCCAAGGGATGTTGAGAAAAGAGCAAAAAGAGGAAATGCTGGTTGATCTATTTCCGTTGGCCCAATGTTGTAATAATCCCGAATATGACGTAGCTGCGCATAGAAAATAGTGTGTTCATAACGGACTCCTTTGGGAGGGCCTGTTGATCCGGTGGTAAAGATAATTGCTGCCAAATCATCCGGGCCCGGAATATGGGCTGGAAAAGGTCCAGAACCCTTATCCACTGTTGAACAGATATCTTCTCCAAAAAGAGCAAATGAAGATCCCACACAAAAGCTTTTTCTTACGCTCTTAAACACTTTGGGGAAAAGCAGGCGAAAGATATGCGCTTTTACTATACCTATAAAAAATTCAGGACGAACCCCTTGCACACAGCGCAACAAATTTTTATATCCCATACCGGGATCAATAAGAATAACGGGGGCACCAATTTTAAACAGGGCAAAAGTAAGACATATAAAATCTATTGACGGCTTTACCATCAATATCACACGCTTTCCGGGCTCAAGACCTTGCGCACTTAACCGATGGGCAAATGCATCTGCTCTTGCGTTTAACTCATAAAAGCTAACGCTTCTCCCGGTGACAGCTTCAACCAATGCAGTTCGTTGTTTTAACTCCTGTGCACACTCTGCCAGTGTCTGTGAGATATTTGTACTCATCAGCACCTTTCAAAAAAATTTTTGGCAAGGGGTGCAATTGCTGCAAATTCATCTTCTAATACATAGTGACCACCCTTCGGGAAATAGTGTTTTTGTGCATGCGGAAAACGTATACACCACTCCTTGTAGAAGTCGTCATGAAAACAAAAATCCTTCCCCCCCCAACAAATCAGCATTGGCAGTTGTCTTTGCTGAAACTGTTCAAGTCCTTTTTCAACTGCTGACAGGGTGGCATACGAGGGGTGTTTGTCAGATAAAGGAATATCTTTTACAAAAGCCGAGACTGCCACCCTGTTTTCCCACGAATCATATGGAGCCACATAGGCATCAGCAACCGCCTTTTTCATCGGTTTGCTCACTGCCATAAAAAGCGCTCCACCTGCAAAACAATTAAGGCCACGAACCAAAACATCACCTAAGAGAGGAAAGCGGCACACCTGGATACGTTGTGGGATTTGAGTTGAACGAAATGCAGCTGTATTTAAAACGAGTACCTTTTGTAAGGCCTCAATCCTTTTTGCTGCAACCCCAAAACCAATGGCACCTCCCCAATCGTGCACACAAAGAGAAAAAGTATCGACCTCCAGTTCTCGCAAAAGCAGGTCCAGGTTCTCTATATGATTTTTCAGGCAATAATCATATTCCTGTGGTTTGGAAGAGAGTCCACAGCCAAGATTATCCACAGCGATAACCCTATGGGATGTGGAGAGCAATCGGATTAATTTTCGGTAATAATATGACCAACTGGGGTTACCATGAACCATCACAATCACATCTCCTGCTCCTTCATCGATATAATGAAGGCGATGCGAATGGATTGAAAAAAAACGGGATGTATATGGATAATCGGGATACACGGCAACCTATTACTTAGTTTAAATTTCGATAATTGGAATCAATGCATGAGCGGAAAAAACGTTTTACAACTCCTCGTATTCCATCTGGCTCAATTCGGGAAGTGACCATAGTCCACTTGCAGATATTTAACGAAGACCACTTGATGGTGTCAACCCTTTTCACCATCAATTCCCTTGGCCACTTAATAAGTATCCTGTATAGTGGTAAAAAACTGTAAAGATATTGTAAATCTTTTGCATAACACCATCTGCGATCTTCTCTATGCTACTGACTATCGACAATTTCAATCTCTATTTTCGCACCGATGCAGGACTTAGGCACCCGGTTGAACAACAAGTGGTTTTTGATGTCTCATTAACCGTAGACAGAGGTGAAACGGTTGCCATAGTAGGCGAATCCGGATCCGGTAAAACAGTTACCGCACTTTCCATTTTACGCTTGTTGGAACACTCTTCCGATGTGCGCTGTACTGGAACAATACGCTATGGTGACAAGGATATTTTTTCGTTAAGTCCTGAATCATTACAAAAGGTTCGCGGTAATGATATTGCCATGATTTTTCAAGAACCCATGACGTCGCTCAACCCTGTTTATAGTGTTGGCAACCAACTTATGGAACCGCTTTTATTGCATCAACAGATGAATAAAAAAGATGCCTTTAAAGAAGCTATCCATCTTCTTGACCGTACAGGGATAGTTAACGCAGAACAGAGAATGCACGCCTATCCCCACCAACTCTCAGGCGGACAACGTCAGCGGGTTATGATAGCAATGGCTCTGGCCTGCAGACCGTCCTTACTTATTGCCGATGAGCCAACCACTGCCCTTGATGTCTCAATCCAAGCCCAAATTCTTGAGTTGATCCAAGATCTTCAAAAAGAGTTTGGCATGGCCTTACTCCTTATCACCCATGACCTTGGACTGGTCAAAAGTGTAAGTAATTATATTCACATTATGAAAGAAGGACGGATAGTGGAACATGGTAAAACAGAAACCATTTTCGCAAGTCCCCAGGATCCATACACCATCCACTTAATGGATTCAGTTCCGGTGCCAAATCAAAATATAAAGACGGGCATAACCCCTCTGTTTACACTGCAAGATCTTACTTGTCATTTTCCAGTCAAAGGTGGCTTAAGTTCGTTATGGAAAAAGAAACAAGAGGGTTTCAAAGCTGTTAACGGGGTCAATCTCACCATTAACCAGGGGACAACCTGTGGCCTCGTTGGAGAATCCGGATCAGGAAAAACAACCCTTGCCATGGCACTCTTACAACTCACCCAATCTTCCGGGAAGATACTCTATAGAGGACAAAATTTACCTGAACTCCCAAGTGATGCGATGCGTAAGCTTAGAAAGGATATCCAGATAGTATTTCAAGATCCCTTTTCTTCTCTTTCTCCACGGCTTACAGTGGGACAGATTATTGCCGAAGGAATGGCTGTTCACTACAAAGAAGAACCCAAAAGGAGCTGCCAGCAAAAGATAGAAGAGACACTTATTGAAGTGGGCCTTGAACCGGGTAGCATCCATCGCTATCCCCACGAATTTTCAGGGGGACAACGGCAGCGAATTGCAATAGCCAGGGCCCTGATTTTACGCCCCGCCTTTCTTATACTGGACGAACCAACATCTGCACTTGATATGACTATTCAAAAACAAATTATCGCCCTATTACAATCACTGCAAAAAAAGTATTCTATCACCTATCTCTTTATATCGCATGATTTACGGGTTATTCGGGCGATATCTGATCAAGTTGTGGTCATGCAAAACGGCAAACTCGTAGAATGGGGAACAGCCGACAAAATATTTAACTCACCACAACAGCCTTACACAAAACGTCTCTTTCAAGCTGCACTTTCAGCGTAAAAATAAGAGGATGTTGTCTACAATTCTTGTAGTTTTGCAAGAAGTGTCTCTAGTTTTGGAAGCACTTCAACGGCGACGGTCAATGACCCTTCACGGCAGTCCTGCTCCATCACCTCGCTTAATTCCCGTATCCCTTCAATTCCAAGACTGGCAGCGGCACCCTTGATGGAATGTGCATGAGCCCTGGCCATTGCCGCATCGCCCTTTTCTATGCTTTTTTTTATGGCTGCAAGGTCAGAAGCCGATGATTCTTTAAAAATATCTACGAGTTCCTGCAGCAACTCTTCATCGTCAGCAGATTGCTCCAGCGCAAATGCCCTATCCCACTTTAACTCATCCATAAGCTACCCCAACCATAAATCCTTTCTGCCATTTGCTAAGCGTTTAAAACGCATGCAAAGCACAACACCATTACACTTTTACTGTGCATACGATAAGTACTTATTTTGATGCTGAAGCTCCTTAAGCTCTATCCAGCCACTTCCATTATTCATATGCAAACAGGGTATCATACTTTTTTTAACTTTTGCAAATTATATAAGCCTTTGGCAAAACCTTTTGCAGATCTTCCATGGGAATTACTCCATCACGAAGTATGGTGCAGACAGTTGCATCGCATTGCACTATTGTCGAAGCTCTATTTCCAACCGTTTTTCCACCATCCATTATAAGATCAATTTTATCGCCCCATAAGGCTTTGACTGAATCCGCTGAATTTACAGGCAGTTGGCCACTGATATTGGCAGAACTTGCTGTTATGGCTTTATTATAAGAATCTGTTATTTTTTGAGCAATGGGATGAGATGAAATGCGAATAGCTAGAGTTTGATCTTTTTTTTGCAGACCTTGCAAACAGCCATCTCTCGCCTTAAAAATAAGCGTTAAAGGGCCAGGCCAAAATGCATCAATAAGGCGTTTATACGAATCAGGAAATTCATCCACATACTTTCTTAGCATTGCTACGTCCGAGACAAGTAAAGACAAGGCTTTTTTATTGCTTCGCTTTTTTAAAGCATAGAGGGATTTGACCGCCTGAGGGTTTGCTGGGTCCACCGCCAATCCGTAATAAGTCTCGGTTGGATAGGCTACAATTCCACCACGTTGCAACACCTTTACCGCCTCTTCAAGCTCACATGCAGACGGTAAAGGGGAGTTTTCAGCCAAGATCAACCGCCTATTCGTTTGGCTTTCTCTTCTACTTCTGCTGCCATATCGACTCTAAACTGGACAAGACGTCTAGCAATCTCCGCATCATTAAGTGCTATTATTTGTGCAGCCAATACCCCACCATTTTTCGCACCAGCTTTGCCGATTCCCATGGTCGCTACGGGAATTCCCGGGGGCATTTGTACGGTTGCTAAGAGAGCATCCAGTCCATGTAATGAAGAAGCATCAATGGGCACACCAATTACTGGAATTTCTGCATGGGCAGCCAACACTCCAGCAAGATGGGCAGCCATTCCGGCACCTGCAATAATAACCTTAAGCCCCCTTTGTTTTGCCGCTGTCGCATACTTTGTCGCGCGTTCAGGTGTTCTATGGGCTGAAGCAACGGTCATCTCATAGGGGATGCCCATGGTTTGCAAAAACCCTGCCGCGGCTTCCATTATGGGAAGATCAGAATCACTTCCCATTACAATTCCAACAAGTGGCCTGGCGTCAAGTTCTTCCCTTTTCTTCAGAGCTTTGGCACCAATATCCGTTCTATAAAAGGAACCCGTCCAGGAAATCACGGCCACAGCTTTGTAGGCATTGGCAATGGCAGTTCGCAAATCTTTGCCAACAGCAGTGATGCCAAGGACCCTGCCGCCCGCCGAACAGACCCGACCATTTTTGAGACTGGTGCCCGCATGAAAGACAACCACACCACGCATATCAGACGCCTTCTTATACCCTCGAATTGCCTTTCCACTCAGGTATTTCCCAGGATATCCGCCAGAAACCATTACAACACATACCGTGGGCCTTGGATCAATTTTCATTTCTACCTGTTCAAGCCTTTCATCGATAACCGCCTCAAAAATTTCCACCACATCACTTTTGAGACGCATAAGTAGTGGTTGTGCCTCCGGGTCTCCAAAACGACAGTTGAACTCAAGTACATTCACCTTGTCACCGTCAATCATAAGCCCTGCGTAGAGCATCCCTTTATACGGTCTGCCCTCTTCAGCCATTCCTTTAATGGTGGGAAGCATCACCTTTTCCATCACATAATCTGCAATGGGCTCAGTCACAACAGGTGCCGGCGAATAGGCCCCCATCCCGCCAGTGTTGGGGCCTTCATCATTATCGTAGGCAGCCTTATGATCTTGCGAGGTGGGCAGTGGTACAATCGTTTTTCCATCAGTAAATGCAATAAAAGATGCCTCTTCACCTTGCAAACACTCTTCAACAATAAGCTTATTACCGGCCTCACCAAAGGCCTTATCTTTCATTATAAGATCCACTGCTTCTTTTGCTTCTGATATGGTCCTCGCCACAATTACTCCCTTACCAGCAGCAAGTCCGTCAGCCTTGACAACCACAGGAGCTCCACACTTATCGATATATTTCCTTGCTTTTTTACGGTTTGTAAAAACCTTAAATGGCGCAGTGGGAATAGAATATTTTTCCAGAAACTCCTTGGTAAAGACCTTACTCCCCTCAAGAATAGCAGCCTTTTGGGTCGGACCAAAAATTCGTAAGCCTTCAGCTTCAAATCCATCTACAATACCTGCAGTGAGTGCCAGTTCCGGACCAACCACGGTAAGATCAATTTTTTCCTCTTTTGCAAAACTCACCAACGCATCAATATCATTACTGCTAATATCAACACACTCGGCCATTCTCTTAATGCCGGCATTACCTGGTGCACAAAAAATCTGTTTTACTTGTGGACTTTGTCTGATTTTCCATACCAGCGCATGTTCACGACCACCAGAACCAACAACAAGAACTTTCATACTCTGCTCCTTAAAAATAAGTGGCAATCACATCAAAGAAGATATCACGCGTTCATTCTTCTCTTGATTGCTGTTTACGAAATGAAATATATGTGAGTTTCAACAAACGACGGGATAAAGAAAAGTCTACTATCCATCACCGCACAAACCGCAGAACAATAATTAGTAAATTTTACCTCGGAAAACACTAAAAAAACAATTAATCCACCGCAAGAGATTGACAAATACAAAAGAAAGAATAGAATGAATGAGGGGCCATTCATTGTAATGGTATTTTAATGCTTTGTTTTCCTTACAGTAAAGGAAATTTCTTTTTTTTAATTACTAATGAAAGCAGCTGACAAACATTCTAAGATCATCAGTGCCGCGACCAAAGTCTTTGCCAAAAAAGGCTTTTTCAATGCCAGAATATCAGATATTGCCAAAGAGGCAAAGGTTGCAGATGGAACTATTTATCTCTATTTCAACAATAAATTCGATATTTTAATTTCTGTTTTTGAAGCCGAAATTGGCAACCTTATCACTCAGGTTAAAAAACTTTTAGCAGAAGAAAATGATCCTAAGAAGATGCTGGAAATTTTTGCGACAAAGCATTTGAGCGTGATGAAACGTAATAAAAATCTTGCTGAAGTGATTCAGATAGAGCTACGCCAAAGCGCCAAACTTATAAAAGATTATCGCAATAACAAATTCAAAGAGTATGTGAATATCATTTCTTCCATCATAAAAATGGGGCAAGAACAGGGAATTTATCGTAAATCAATAAAACCCGGTTTAGCAAAACGTGCTTTTTTTGGGGCCCTTGATGAAATTTCCCGGGTGTGGACGGTTACCAACACCACTCAATACACCCTTGATGAGACTACAAAACAAATTTTGGAAATATTCCTTTGCGGAATACTGGAACAAGGATATCAAAACGAGTAAAGCTGAGTTGAGCAGCTTGTCTGCTCGTACGAAACTTACACCACTCAAGGTGGTACTGGAAAGAGTGCCCTGGCGGTATAAGCCGTCTTTATCCTTTCTCTTTGGTTAAGAGAAGGAAGACGGCGCAATAGAAACAACCTCAAATTCCCTGCTTCCACCAGGAGTCTTCGCCACCACCTCGTCCCCCTCTTCCTTTCCAAGCATCGACTTACCAAGGGGGGAAAATACGGAAATTGAACCTTTCTTTACATCTGCCTCTTCAGGACCGAGCAATTGATACTTTACTTCTTCATCCGTATCTAAATCCAATAATTCAACCACTGTGCCAAAAACCACACGATCACAGTTAACCTGAGTACAATCGATCACCTCCGCACGACCCAGCTTATCCTTCAGCTCCATTATACGCCCTTCGATCATACCTTGCCGCTCCTTTGCAGCATGATACTCGGCATTTTCTTTTAAGTCGCCGTGTTCTCTGGCCGTTGCAATGGCCTTTACTACTGTGTGACGCTCAACACGCTCAAGATTGTGTAACTCGTCTTTTAATGCTAAATGTCCTTTCTCAGACATTGGTATACGCTCAACCATTTACTCCTCCCAAAAACCCCTTATGAACAACTCGAAACAGGGGTAGCAATTTCATACGTTTCGTATGAGCAGGCAAGCTGCTCTCCTCAGCTTTACCAACGATAAATAAGGGAAAGATTGGAATGCAGTTCCTTATAATCGGACCCTAAGAAATATTCGAAGCTGCTATTTAATAGGAAATGACGACTCATTTCAAGGAAAAACTCGGCTTTGAATTGATGATTATCGTATCCACCCTCTTCATAACCAAATGTATAGTTTAAACTGTAATAACTCGGTGCTCCCCTTCCTAAAATATCGTCGGTAAGTTGATGTTCAAAAAGAAGACTCACCGAGTGCAACCAATATTCTTTTTGAATCCAATAAGGATGGTCACCTGCCACATAGTTATTATTTATCGCAAACTCCCTTTTTTTATTCGCCTCATTTGAATGGGAGAGTTCATATTCGTAACGAAGCTGTAATAACAGCGGCTCATGATTAAGTATATAAGAAGACCAAAGATTATATTTATTTTGATAATTTGAATCAGAATACCCGGTATAGGCATATTTCCAACCTGCAAAAAAACGGGTCAGAAGATCGAGTTGTACGCCTCCTTCATATTTGGTGGCGTAAATTCCTTCCTGCAGAGATTCAATGGTATCATCAACCACATCCTGGGAAAGATCAAAATAGCCTTTTACCGTATCCCCAAGTTTCCCATTGAGCTGTACCTCATACAGAAAAATTGTTTTTTCCGTATCTTCTCCATCATCAATTCCAACTCGCGCTAAAAAATCAAAATCATATTGCGGACTCCAATGGTATTCACTTTGAACACGATTTCGCCAAAGATCGAAACGTTCGTCATAGGACTCATCAAAGAGCTTGTGGTAAGTAAATGTGATTTGATGCTCCAGGGTCGGCATCCACCAAAAATCAACACCGGCTCCTTGTTGTTTGATATCAAAATAGCCATCATGGCCATCTTTCTTCATTTGTTCATAAAAGAGACTAAGCCTGGGTTTTCTTTTTAGCTTGTTTCGCTGCATAGCCTGGTCAAGATAAGGATATCCGGGACTCTCTTCCTGCATTATTTCATAAAGTGCTGCTTCTCTCCCCAGCAACCCAAGGCGACTATAAATACCAGCAAGATCATACAGACTTTCCATTGAAGGATTATTGTGCAGCATCTTTTGATACTCTTTCATTGCCTGGTAATAATTTCCTTCATCCATTTCTTGCCGAACCGACAACTCTTCCTGAATAAAATTTTGCCATCTATATTCTGCGTAATAATCGGTTACAATACGACTTATTGATTTATTTTTATTGTCTTTTATGAAAAACGGTTCCATTACAAAATCTAAACGATCAGGTTCCGCGGGTTGGGTAAAGGTAAGACGATTTAATACAGTCCGCTTAGGTGCGGGGATCTGTAGGACAATGTTTTGTTCTGCAATTGCTTCTGCAAACTGTTCGTCCACAGGATCTGCCAGTAAACTGGAATAGACTGTTCGTGCTTTAAGATGACTGTTCTCTGCCCAAAACGACCTTGCCAGCAAAAGCCTTGCTGTTTTAGACAGTTCCTCCAGTGGAATATCCCCATAGGCAGTGATAATATCGTCAAATTTTGCAATTTTAAATTGGATTTTCAACAATCGTTCCCGGAAAAAATCTTCACCTGGAAATCGTTTGCTTAGCTCGCTATAAATGACAAGTGCTTCCCGATCCTTCCCCAATGATTGAAGAATGTTAGCTTTCAGAATTTTTGCACCCACCGCTGAGGGATATTGTTGTAAATATTTCTCTATGTTTCGGAGTGCTTTTGTGTTTTCACCATACTTATTAAATTGCCTGGCCCGAATAAGATTTGAAAGGCTTGTGGCATGGGATAAGATCGTTGGGTGAATTCTGCCAACATTTTTCTCAATGAGCTCGTATAAGAGATATTCTTCAGGTTGTAGTTTTGTTACCGTTTTAATAGTTTCAAGTGCTTCTGAATATTCTCTATTTTTAAACAAAAACTCAGCAAGAACTACTTTTACCGAGTCTTCCAGGGGATGACGCTGCAAAAATTCCTCTGCCAATTCAACCGCAAGATCCCCATGTCCGGATGAAAATAAAATCCTTTCTTTTTCGATAAAAAGATCGCGGGTCTCAGAAGAGAAGGTTGTGCCGGAATGAGTGGTGGTATCTGTTCGCAGTTCATGCCATTTCCACGCATTATTCCAGTCTTTTGCTTCGATACTGTTTTTAACCAGTTCCGATAGATATTTTTCTTGGTTATGACCCTTTATAAACAGATATCGATACTTCTGCTCGGCAGTGAAATAATGTTCTTTTTCCCTTTCTATATGGGCGATATATTCTTGAATGATTTGTTGGAGGAAACTATTTCCCGGAACCATTTTAAAAAAACGTAAATAAAATCTATTTGCCTTTGATAGCAGTCCATTTTCAAATAGGATCTGCCCGTATAGCAGTCGTACCTGATTTAATAGTTGTTCACTCTTATTTGTTCTCTCCACACGGCTATATATATGGTCAAGTTGCGCTATATTGCCTATGGTCCCGGCAAGTTTCATCATATGCAAGATTGTTTCAAGATCATTTTCACCGGAATCTAAAAGTAAAACATAGTAGTTCAACGCACAAGTTAGCTCTTCTGCAATTTCACAAAGTTTTGCCCGCAAGAAATAGTAAACAATTCCTTTTTTTCTGTTCTCATCAAGGGAATCTAAAACAGTACGAGTTGCTTCATAGTCGTGCATTGCAAAAGTAAGCTGGGCCAATTGGATGATAACTTTCTGATCACCTGGATTGTGGAGATGTATTATTTCGAGCACCTCCCTAAGCTCTTTGCTTTTCCCAAGTTCTTTTAGCTGGGAGGCCATGGAATAATAAACGGCCAACCGGTCAGGGATCACCTTTGCAAGATCCCGCCATAAATTCCAGGCCCCTTCATTTTCCACAATGGTTAAAAGGTCATTGGCCAGAATTGCCTGGATGCGTGCAATTTCTTTCTCAACACCGTCATTTGCCGGGATACGTTTTCGATATTCATCATAATAATAGAGGGCCTTGTCCGGTCGTCCCTTTGCATATAAATAAAGTTTTCCGGTCTCTAAAAATATGTCTGGATTTTCATCACCACGGGCAATAAGGACCAATAGGTGGGGTAAAGCCCTGACACGTTCCTTGCTTTTTAAATAAAAATCGGCAAGTTTTTGGTGATAGGGCAGATAATAGGTATGGAAATGAAGATATCCCAGCCAACATCTCTCCGCCATGACATAATTTTTGGCCTGGGCAAAAAGCGGTTCGCTCTCAAAATAATCCGTATCTTTTGGTGTAAACTCGCCGAGCAAGGTCGTATAATATGCCATGGCTTTGCTACTATGGCCTAATTTTGCACTGTATTGCGCCAGTTCACGGATATTCTGTTCTTCGTGGGGAACAAGCAGATATAACTGCTCCATCAAAGGATATGCAAGTTGCCAACGACTCTGTTGCTGCAGCGCCTCAATTTGTCCTCGAAGTGCAGTGATGGCATGTTCCCCATTGGGATCTGAGACATATACCTGGCCAAGGTACGTTGCGGCACGGTTGTACTGTTTAAGCTGTACCAGTACCTGTCCTGCATAAAAGAGGTATTCTGTTGAACGGGGATTTATTTCAAGGAGGTGTTGCAGGGTAGTTTCCGCTACTTTCCACTGCTCAGCATCAATTAGCACCAAAGCATATTCTCGCAAAGCCTCTTCAATATCAGGCTTTTGCTCTAGCATTCTTTGATAGAAAATGACAGCACCAGTCGTATCGCCCTTAGCTACTGCCGACCTCGCCTGCTCCCAGAGCTTCATCCAGACCGGTTGTTGCTGCTCACCTTTTATTACAAGCCTTCGGACAGCATCTGTCTGTTGATCCTGAAGGCCTTCTTCTGCGTAAACACCTATGGGAAATAAAGAAGAGAATACGAACAAAAGTACAATACAAAATCGTATTTGACGGACCATTTATCCAAAAAATTCTGTGATGGTTTTTACGACATATTCCTGCATCTCTTTGGTAAGTTCTGAATAAATGGGTAAGGCAACTGTGCTTTTTGCCGCCTGCTCAGCATAATCCATTGTGGCTGTGCTAATAGTATCCGCTATACATTCTTGTTCATGGAGACACAATGGATAATAGATCTCACAGCCGATATCCGCATCGCGCAAGTGGTCAATCAATTCATCACGTTTTACAACTTCTATGACATATTGATTAAATATATGGTAGTTATTTGAACCATTAGCCTTTTCTGCCTGCTGTTTATACACAGCTTTTGGAGTCTTTATATATCCCTTTTCCACCAATCCACTTTCGCTAAACAGAGTGGTATAGTAGTCAGCGTTTTCTCTTCTACCCAAATGCCACGATTCAAGATGGGGTAATTTTATGCGTAACACCACAGCTTGAATTGGATCCAGACGAAAATTTCCGCCAACTTCTGAATGATAGTATTTGGGTTGTGCACCATGATTACGCAACCTTCTCACCCTCGCAGCAAACTCTTTATCATTGGAAACAACCATTCCGCCATCGCCAATAGCTCCAAGATTTTTGCTTGGAAAGAAAGAAAAACACCCACAAATTCCCAAGGAGCCGGCTTTTTTCCATGTTCCATTACTCAATGGATATTCGGCGCCGATGGCCTGGGCAGCATCTTCAATGACAGGAATGGAATATTGTTTGGCAAGCCGTAAAATAGGTTCCATATCGGCGCACTGCCCATAGAGATGGACCGGTATTATCGCCTTGATAGCGCCACTGGTATCCGCCTCAATGATCTTGCCCAATTTTTGGGGATCGATATTGTAGGAAACGGGATCGATATCACAAAAAACGGGCTCAGCCCCCACCCGCAGGATTACTCCCATGGTCGCAAAAAATGAGTAGGGAGTAGTAATAACCTTATCTCCAGGACCAATCCCAAGCGCCATAAGGGAAACAAGAAGCGCATCCGTCCCGCTTGAAACACCGACTGCTGCCGCCGTCCCACAATACGCTGCGACCTCTTCTTCAAGGGCCTCCACTTCCGGTCCCATGATATAACGGGTGGAATCAACAACTTTTGTTACAGCCGCAACTATTTCGTCACGTAAGGGAGTAAGTTGACTACCAAGATCAAGCAATGGAATTTTCATGATTTTTGCACCATACGTTTACCGTCAAAAAAATCTACAATGTCGGGCATCTCCGCTTCGAGATATTTTTTCATTTTTTTCAATAAATTGACTTCAATTTGACGAACCCGTTCCCTTGATATACCAAAACGATCCGCAATGTTTTGTAAAGTAAGCGGTTCATCGGTAAGTAATCGCTCTTCAAGAATCATTTTTTCTTTATCATTAAGCTTTACCTTAAGCACCGCCAGAAGATCAGACAGGCTGTCTTTCATTTCGTCGCCTGCCACGATATCCTCAATTTCAGGGCCACCGGAGGGAATATAGCTTTTCTGCTCATCTTCAGAATCTGAGCGTACCGGGCTCTCTAATGAAACATCCCATGAGTCCATGCGTTGGCTCATTTCAATTACTTCACTCTCTTTCACACTAAGCCGCTCTGCAAGGAGTTTTACTTCAGGTTTAAAACCTTGTGCCTCCAACAATTTTTTCTCTTTATTCAGGGAAAAAAAGAGTTTTCGCTGGGCTTGAGTCGTACCGATTTTTACCAAACGCCAGTTATCCATTATAAATTTCAAGATATAGGCCCGAATCCAGTACGCGGCGTAGTAGGAAAATTTAACACCTCTGTAAGGATCAAATTTTTTCGTCGCCTGGACAAGCCCCACATTACCTTCCTGAATCAGGTCCATAAAATTTTGCATCCAATACTTTTGAAAATCCATGGCAACTTTTACTACTAAACGCAAATTTGCAGAAACTAAACGATAAGCGGCCTCCTGATCTCCATTTTCCCTGAAACTAATAGCAAGCTCATCGGTTTCTTCACGGCTCAGCAATTCATACTGGCTTATCTCTTGGAGGTAACGATGTAAGGCAGGATTACTGGTGGTAGGTAAATTTTTATCATCTGGTAAAGCCACCAGCGGATTCACTTGCGACTCTGTCTCTGACGACGGTTTATGATCTGATTTTTCGACAGTCATATCCTCATATCTCTTAATCTTATATCCATTTTTCAGACAAGCTGCTCAACGCAGTTTTATATGCAGAAGAAAGCAAACCTACATTATTACTCGTTATAAATAAATAGGCAATGACTATCTGAAAAACTGAATTTGCTCCCAGATTATTTAATTCATTATAATCAGCATATTATCGATACATAGGTTTTGATGATGCTTATTGCATTTCAAGACAACAATAAATACGATCATATCACTCTTTTTCCCCTTAACGCATAACTTATTCTATTTTATTGTGCCATTTTTTATGCTAAAAAGATGACCTCTACTTAGTCAGCAGTATGATTTCTTTTTGGGGACCATATATACAAACATGAAAAATATACGTAATTTCTCTATTATAGCCCATATTGACCACGGCAAATCAACCCTTGCTGATCGCATGATACAACTCTGTCAACAGGTCACTGATCGCGAATTTCATGATCAGTTACTCGACAACATGGATATAGAACGAGAGCGTGGTATAACCATCAAAAGCCAGACTATCTGTCTTCCCTACACTGCACAGGATGGTAATCAATACATCCTTAACCTGGTGGACACACCGGGTCATGTCGATTTTAGCTATGAGGTTTCAAGGGCTCTTAATTCCTGCGAAGGTGCCCTTCTTCTTATAGATGCAGCCCAGGGTGTTGAAGCGCAAACATTGGCCAACCTATACCTTGCCATGGAAAGTGAGCTTGAAGTTATTCCTGTAATCAACAAAATTGATTTACCCTCTGCTGAACCAGAGAAAGTAAGTCTTCAGATTGAAGAGGACTTAGGCCTTGAGGGTGAGCTTATTCAATATTGTTCTGCCAAAAACGGACAAGGGGTTGAAGGAATCCTTGAGGCCTTGGTCGCCCATATTCCACCACCAGAGGGTGATCATACACTTCCCTTGCAGGCACTTATTTTCGATGCCAATTATGATCCTTTTCGCGGGACAATTATTTCCATTCGTATAGTAAACGGTAGTGTAAAGGCAGGAGATATTATCCGTTTTATGTCCAATAACGCCGAATACCGGGTGGAAGAAGTTGGCCTATTTAAGGTGAAACGCGAAAAAACAAAACAGTTGAGTGCTGGAAGTGTTGGTTATATCATTGCTGGAATTAAGACAGTGAGCGATACAAGCCCTGGGGACACTATCACCCTCGCGGATAACCCCTGTAAAGAAGCACTTGCCGGCTTTAAAGAGGTACAACAGGTTGTTTTTTCATCAATTTACCCAATCGTCAGTGATGAATATGAAAACCTGGCCACTGCCCTTGAGAAATTACAGCTCAATGATGCAGCGCTTACCTTTCAAAAAGATTCATCCGCTGCCCTTGGTTTTGGATTTAGATGCGGCTTCCTTGGTCTTTTACATTTGGAAGTTATTCAAGAACGGCTTGAGCGAGAGTTTGATATCTCTTTGATCCTTACCGTCCCTTCGGTAAAATACACCTTTTACCTCAAGGATACAACCCTGCTGGAGGTGGATAATCCCGCTCATTTCCCTGATCCAATGCAGATTGAGCGGATAGAAGAACCCTATATCAAAGCAAACATACTTATTCCAGAACGATATATGGGCGTTTTAATGACCCTTTGCATGGAGCGAAGAGCAGAAAACACAAATTATCACTACCCCACTCCCGGACGCATTGAGTTCACCTGCGAACTCCCCTTAGCGGAAGTTATTTATGATTTTTACGACAAACTCAAATCCATAACCCAAGGGTACGGCTCCTTTGATTATGAACTCCATGATTACCGAAAAAGTGATTTAGTCAAACTCGATATCCTGGTTAACGGTGAAATTGTGGATGCGCTCTCGCAACTTGTTCATCGTAATAACGCCAGAGCCAGGGGGCTTAATGCCTGTGAACGGCTTAAAGAAGAAATCCCAAGACAGATGTTTAAAATTGCCATCCAGGCTGCCATCGGCGGCACCATCGTTGCCAGGACCAATATATCAGCACTTCGAAAAGATGTTACGGCTAAATGTTATGGCGGGGATATCACAAGAAAACGAAAACTTCTGGAAAAACAAAAGGCTGGAAAAAAACGTATGAAAACTGTAGGTAACGTGGATATTCCGCAAAGTGCCTTTCTGGCTGTTTTAAAATCTGACCAATAATTTGTAAGCCTACGCACCTCAAAAAAAAGGGAAGATGATATACTCATCTTCCCTTTTTCGTATGGACTTATTCAGCCAATTGATTCTGTCTCTTCTAACGCTATAAACTTACCTCCTACTCCTCATCTTTCATTCCAACCATATTGGGACAAGGTTTTTGATCCAACACTGACACCCCTTTCTGCGCCATGATGCTGAGTAGCTCCTCCTTGGTAAATTTAGAATTTTCCTGTTTTGCAACATACACCAAACAGTCCCTGCAGATATTGAATGAATAGCTATCGTGTTCCCTAATCATCTCATAACAGGGTTGCGAAGAATTCTCTTTTGCAGGGCATTTCTGGGATTCATTACATTTCATAATCTCCCAGCAGGGCCATTCCGAGCGAAGTGACATGGTTACGCCTCCTTAAATGAAGCAATCGTGATAATATCTGAAACGTTGAAACCGTTCGTAGTCAAATGCATAGAACTATCCATAGGTATATTTACCTATAGACGGTGGGGAAACTAACCTATTTTAGCAAATTTTGCAATAGCTGTCTGAAGCTCAATTTTTCCCATTCCACTTTTGGAGGAAAAAATAACCCGTTGATCTGCTCTAATGGTATGTCCGGCATCCAGAGCGGCAGCATTTTTGACAATTCCATTCCCAGAAAGCTTATCAGCCTTTGTATAAACCGGTAAAAAAGGTATTTCTTTTTGTTTGAGCCAGGCTATTAACTGCTCATCCTGGGCCTTACTTCCATGCCGAATATCCATAATGATAACCACACAACATAATGTGGTTCGCGTTTCAAGATATCTGGTAATGAGAGTTTGCCAGCCCTGCTGCATCCCCTTCCCTACTTTTGCGTAACCATAGCCTGGAAGATCCACAAAATAGAGTGATTTTGCAACGGTAAAGAAATTTAATCCTTGTGTCTTTCCGGGTTTTCCACTTACCTTCACCATACTCTTTCGGCCAACGAGCGTATTGATAAGCGATGACTTGCCCACATTTGACCGGCCGGCAAAGGCAACCTCTGGGAACAGAGGGTCTGGTAATTGTGATAAACTGTGAACACTTAACAGAAATTGAATATCAACAAAATTCATATAACCTTGCTTAGTTGATATTCTATAATTCCCTCAGCCCCAGCCTTTTTAAGGGCAGGAATCAAATCACGTACCACATCCTCAGAAACTACGGTTTCAACTGAAAACCAGTCAGTATTATATAAGTTTGCAACAGTTGGGGCATTGAGACTGGGAAGTAGCTCAATGATGGTTTCTAACTTTTCCTTAGAAACGTTCATTTTGAGCCCGACGATCCGATCAGCATCAAGCGACCCCTGAAGCATCATTGCGATATTTTCAATTTTTTCACGTTTCCATGGAGTAGCCCAGGCCTCTTTATTGGCTATAAACTGTGTATTTGACTCCATAAGTTCGTAGATTATCCGTAACCCATGGGCACGGATAGTATTTTCAGTTTCAGTAACCTCCACTATGGCGTCGGCCAATCCGGAAACCACCTTCGCCTCGGTTGCGCCCCAAGAAAATTCAATCTCCACATTAATCCCTCTGGACTCGAAAAATCGTCTGGTAACGTTAACCAGTTCCGTTGCAATTTTCTTTCCTTCCAGATCCTCAAGGGTCTTGATATCGGAATCACCGTTAACTGCTATAACCCACCGGGTCGGTTTTCTGCTTACTTTGGAATATACCAGTTCTGAAACCACAATGGCTTCTGATTGATTTTCAATGGTCCAATCCTTACCGGTGATACCGGCATCAAGCATCCCCGACTCAACATAGCGGGACATCTCTTGGGGGCGACATATGGAACATGCAAGTTCAGGGTCGTCAATTTCCGGAAAATAGTTCCTTGATTTTGGTTTAATAAGCCACCCTGCCCTTTCAAAAAGCTCGATGGTTGCCTTTTCCAGGCTTCCTTTGGGAAGGCCTAATTTCAGTTGATTCATGTGATTCTCCACTCAATCTCTATCTGGATTTCTTCCTTACTTTTTTTTGTACACAACCTCCGGGTCAAAAACCCGCTCACCTGTGACTTCTAAACCATCATCTTTGACAACACGGTAAAAACAGGACTCATAGCCTTTATGGCATGCAGCGCCGCCAATTTGTTCCACCTTATACACAACCGTATCCTGGTCGCAATCAACCAAAATTTCCTTTATCAGCTGCACATGCCCAGA
Organism: Desulfocapsaceae bacterium; assembly: GCA_050291935.1. GTDB lineage: Bacteria > Desulfobacterota > Desulfobulbia > Desulfobulbales > Desulfocapsaceae > Desulfocapsa. The sequence goes on from JBNKKR010000014.1 coordinate 45,217, forward strand.
AGATTCGCCCTTAAGCCAGAGCTGTTTTCTAGACCTGCTCCAATAATGCGCCTTACCCGTTTGCAGCGTTTTCTCCCAGGATTGTTTATTAATGTATGCAAGCATTAACACCGTACCACTCTTTGCATCTTGGACTATTGCAGGTAACAATCCACCCGCACCTTTTTCAAAATCTAATGCTACTGTCACTTTGAGACCTCTTTTCGAGCCTTTTCCCGTTTACGCTCTTTCTCAACAAACTGAATCATACATGAAGATCTGGTTTGGCAATAGTCGTCGGGATGGCGACACACTGCCGTCTCAGAATCCATTGTTTCCTTATACTTTTCACACTGCAACTGCATATGTTACTCTCCTACGTAACCACTCATTTTAATAAAAAGAAGCGCAGTCTAGGACTCTCTATCACTTTTGTCAAGAAACAGCTTTCCTGTTGCAAATTATTGCCAAAGCCATGGGAATAGTATAAGCTTTTGCCGTGGAAGTTGGGCAAACAGCTGCCTACTAACACCGACCATAAATTATAAGTTACTAATTAAAGAGATAATCTATATTCCAGGAGTTACAGTACCATGAAACAAGTTGAAGCAAATGATACTGTCGTTGTTAGCTATGTCGGTAGCCTTGATAACGAAACGGTTTTCGAAACCATCAAAGAATCAAATCCCAAGGAGGTGGATCTTGGTAGTGAAAATACCCCCCTTCCTTTTAAGACAGAATTAGTTGGTATGCGGGTCGGTGAAGTAAGGAAAATCAAACTCAAACCTGAACAGGGGGAATATGGTGTTCGGCGTGGAGATCTCCTCCATCAAATACCGAAAAAACAATTTACCGATAAAATCACCCCCAAAATTGGGCTTATTCTTTCCATGGACGTGGAACGTGATGGCGTAAGCCACCAGGTTCCTGCTACCATAGTCGAAGTAAACAATGATACGATTACAATCGATTACAATCATCCCCTTGCAGGGCATCCACTAAACTATGAAATTAAAATCCTGGATATCAAATAAAACATTTTATTTATTTCTTTCTTTCAAAAATCACGCATTACCGCGTGGTTTTTGAAAAAAATTCGTTTCTACTCCAATCTAGTTAAAGAACCTATTCTTCCTTTATTTGCTTTCTTTTTTAAAAATTCCTGTACATTCAAAGAACCCTATGTATAGAATTAATTAGCTTATTTTTGAGCTAATTAATTTATAGGTAAAGATTGGGGAATTGCACAATAATTCCCTTTTAACCTCCTACTTTTTTCCTGAAGGAGCGGGTATATGCAAATTGAAGATGATGAGATACTCCAGGGTTTTGTAGAAGAATCACTTGAGCACCTGGCAGACATCGAAAATGATCTGCTTGAGATTGAAGAGGGTGGTGAAAACATCAATGAAGATCTGGTCAATAAAGTCTTCCGTGCTGCTCACTCCATTAAAGGTGGTGCAGGTTTTATGGGACTTACGGTCATCCAGGATCTTGCCCATGCCATGGAGAATGTGCTTGGATTAATCAGAAGTTGTAAGCTGGTTCCCACTCCAGAAGTCATAAATGTTTTACTACAGGGGTCTGATAAACTCAACACCATGATTGAAGATGTCAGTAACTCAAATGAGTACAACATTGAGGAACATCTGGTCCCCCTGGATGCAATCTACAAAGGAGAACACATCTCGCCAGCTCCTGCAGCTCCTGTTCAGGAAGCTCCAGCTGTGGAAGAAGCGCCAGCGCCTGCTGCTGTAGAAGAGGCTCCGGTCGTTGAAGAAGAGGCGCAAGCAGCACCTGAAGCCAAGGTTGAAACGGCGGCTCCAATTGTTGAAGAAACAGCTCCTCCCCCACCACCGGAACCGGAACCAGTGGCCCCAGCACCACCCAACCCTAAGCCACAACCGCTCCAGCAGAAAACCTCGTCAACAGCCCCTGCTGACAAAAAGCCCGCAACAAAGGTTAAGGTGGATTCAAGTATTCGCGTCCACGTGAGTCTTCTTGATTCATTAATGACCCTTGCCGGAGAGTTGGTACTGAGCAGGAATCAGCTTTTACAAACCATAGCTTCCGATGACGTAAGAAACGCAGAAAGCGTTGGACAACGAATTGATCTTATCACTTCTGAGTTGCAGGAAGCGATCATGCTCACCAGGATGCAACCCATTGGCAACGTCTTTGGTAAATTTCCACGGGTGGTACGGGATCTTTCAAGTAAACTTGGAAAAAATATTGAACTGACCATTGTTGGAAAAGACGTAGAGCTTGATAAAACAATTATTGAGTCAATTAACGACCCACTGACCCATCTGGTACGTAACTCCGTTGATCATGGTATCGAAAAACCTGGGGACAGAGCGGCCCTTGGCAAACCTCAAAAAGGAACTGTTACCCTTAAGGCATACCATGCCGCTGGTCAGGTAGTTATTGAAATTACCGATGATGGTAAAGGCCTTGACGGTGAACTCTTGGCGCAAAAAGCCATCGAAAAAGATTTGCTCACCCCTGAACAGGTCCAGGGGATGTCAGCCCAGGACAAGGTAAATCTTATCTTCCTACCCGGATTTTCCATGGCAAAGGAGGTAACCGACGTTTCAGGAAGGGGCGTTGGTATGGATGTGGTCAAGACCAATCTTGATCAACTGGGGGGACAGGTCGATATTATATCAGAAGTCGGCATGGGTACCACCATATCCATCAAACTTCCCCTTACGCTGGCAATTATTCCTTGTCAAATTATTATGACTGGTGGTGAACGATACGCCATCCCACAGGTGAACCTTGAAGAGTTACTTCGCATCCCTGCAAGTCAGGTAAAAGACAGAGTGGAGCGTGTAGGAAATGCTGAGGTTGTCAGATTGCGCGGGAACCTCCTCCCCCTTATTCGTCTTTCCGATACCCTCGGAATTAACAGGACTTACCTTGATCCAGAGTCGAACCAATACAAGGAGGATAGAAGGGAAAGAATTTCCGATCGTAGGGGATTTGATAGTGAAAACGGTAATACAGATACAAACAAAGATATCGACAAAGAACGTGAGCAAGAGGATCGTCGCGTTGCTGCTGCCAGTGCCCTTAATATCGTTGTTGTTTCAAACGGCTCCATGAAATACGGGCTAATAGTTGATAAATTACAGGATTCTGAAGAAATTGTTATTAAACCTCTTGGAAAACATTTGCAAAACTGCAAGGGGTATGCAGGGGCAACCATCATGGGTGATGGCCGCATCGCCCTTATTCTTGATGTGACCAACCTGGCCGTTATGGCAAAACTGACCTCCATGGATGGTTCAGACAGAGCGGCTGAAGTTGCCCATGCTGCTGAAGAGATGATCCGTGCCAAGAAGGATAAGCAGGCACTTCTTACATTCCGCAGCTCTGAAGAAGAACAGTTTGCAGTTCCCCTAAACCAGGTAGAACGTATCGAAAAAATAAAACGCTCTGATATTGAAGAACTTGGTGGTAAACGAGTTATGCAATACAGAGGAGGAAGTTTGTCTCTTATCACCGTTGATGATGTTGCCATGGTTCAACCCATTGCCGATCATGATGACTTGCTGGTTATTGTATTTAATATTGCAAACCATATCGTGGGATTATTGGCCATTGGTCCCATTGATGCCCTGCAAATTAATGTGAACATTGATGCGGTGACATTAAGTCAGACGGGTATTATGGGATCAGCAATTATTGATGGCCAGACTACCATGTTGGTTGATATTTTTCAGATTGTAGACACCCTCTTTCCTGAGTGGTTTGAAGATCAGGAAGTCTATGAAGCTCCGGAGGAAGGAGGGTCAGTTCCCACAATTCTTATTGCTGAAGATTCCAACTTTTTCAGAACTCAGGTGTGCAATTATATGACCGAATCCGGATATGAAGTCATTGAAGGTGAAGATGGCCAGATTGCCTGGGATCTTCTCCAAGAGCATGGTGATGAAATCACCATTGTCGTAACCGATATTGAAATGCCCAATATGAATGGTTTTGAGCTCACAGAAACGATCCGTAAGGATTCCCGTTTTAAAGAGATGCCGGTAATTGCCCTCACCACGCTGGCCGGTGAAGAAGATATTGCCAAAGGCAAAGAAGTTGGCGTCAATGAGTACCACATAAAGCTTGATAAGGAAAAACTTATGGCCTCGGTTCATCATTATGTAAAACAGAAACATTAAGAACTGCCGTTTGGAAATGCTTACTAGGAGCTTGTCCGAGAATAGCAATTTTTCTACAAATCGAGGCGTTTTGAAAATTTTACCACAGGCATATACCTAATATTCCGAGGATAAAATTTTCAAAACAACGAAGAGTTGGGGGGAAAGGGCATTTTCGGACAGTCTCCTAGCTGGCACTATGTAATTGATTTACCATGGAGTGTATACGATGAGTGAAAAGAAAAAGACTGTTGACGATAATCTCATAGAATTATCAACTTTTTTAGTTGGAGATGCCCTCTGCGGTATGGATATCCTTACGATTCAGGAAATCAACAAGCTGATTGAGATGACCACTGTTCCCCAGGCGCCAAACTATGTACTTGGCATTTTAAATCTTCGAGGACAAATAATTACCAGTATAGATCTTGGTAAAAAGTTGGGTCTTGGTGAGACTGACATGACCCAGGATCCAAGAAACATTATCGTAAACTCAAGAGGTGAACATATCGGCCTTATGGTACGAAAAATCAGCGATGTGGTAACAGCTAATAAAGATAAATTCGAACCTCCTCCATCAAATATGGGAGGTATACAGGGGGAATTTTTTACTGGCGTCTATAAAACCGAGGATAAGTTGATTGGTATCCTTGATGTAAATAAAGTTTTGAAAATGGAAGAAACCGCTCAATGATAATTGGTAAACCGCTACGAGTTCTTGTGGTAGACGATACCATCGTCTACCGAAAAGCAGTGTCAGATGTTTTGGAAGAAATTCCAGGGGTACAGGTTGTGGGTGTGGCCCATAATGGAAAAATTGCAATGTCAAAGATTGCAACATTAAAACCTGATCTTTTGACCCTTGATATTGAAATGCCGATAATGAACGGCATTGAGGTACTTGATGAAATAAGGAAACACCATCCAAGCGTCGGTGCAGTAATGGTCTCCACCTTAACCACCGATGGTGGAGAAATGACCATGAAAGCTCTGGAGCTTGGGGCTTTTGACTTTATTCTCAAACCACAATCCAAAAATCAGGCCGAGAGTAAAAAACAATTAAAAGATGCGCTTACTCCCATCCTAAAAGAGTTCAGAAGATCTAAGAACGCATCAACACTTCTAGGAGGTAAAAGCACTTTAGCAAAAAGTGGACCTTCTCTTGGCCAACGAAAAGTCTTTAAACCTCTGCCTAAAAGTGGTGGGGCCGCAACTCCAACACAGAGGACAAAAACTGCGATCCGCAAGGGAAAATCCGAGATCGTTACCATTGGCATTTCAACGGGTGGTCCCAACGCCCTTGCCAAAATGCTCCCTAAACTTCCAGGCGATTTAGGTGTACCGATACTCATTGTCCAGCATATGCCCCCGGTTTTCACAAAATCATTGGCCAACAGCCTCAACGCAAAATGTGCACTTACCGTAAAAGAAGCCGAAGACAGAGAAATAATAAAAAATAACACCATATACATTGCCCCTGGTGGTTATCAGACGAAACTGGTAGCCAGCGCAGATGGTACAAATAGACAAATAAAAATCACCCAAGACCCTCCTGAGAACTCTTGTCGTCCTTCTGCTGACTATCTCTTTCGTTCAGTGGGAGATTATTATGTAGGCCGAACAACAGCAGTTATTATGACAGGAATGGGCTCTGATGGGACAAAAGGATTACAGGTACTTGCTCAAAAAGGGGCGACAATCATCGCCCAGGATGAAGCCAGTTGTGTTGTTTTTGGAATGCCCAAGGCCCCCATCGAAACCGGTCTCGCTGATATTGTTGCCCCCTTAGGCCGAATAGCAGATGAAATCGTTAAGACCATCCGTTGACGTGAAGCGCCTATAGATAATGATAAAGATAACCCCTCAAGAGCTGAAAAGTGTCGGAAATTATATCCACACTATTTCCGGTATATATCTCGACCCATCAAAGTCGTACCTCTTTGAAACACGCCTTGGATCAATCGTTGAAGAACACGGCTGTAGCTCCTATGAAGAGTTGCACCAAAAAGCAAAGAGAGACGCAACAAAGCGTATTGAACGTCAAATTATCGATGCAATATCCACCAACGAAACCCTTTTCTTTCGCGATACAGGCCCCTTTGAACTGTTAAAGAACAAATTACTCCCTGAAATAATTGACAGGAGATCCTCTCCCGGTCGAACAAAACCACTTATAAAAATATGGAGTGCAGCCTCTTCCACCGGCCAGGAGCTCTACTCCGTTGCCATGACCATACGGGATCTCCTTGGTCAGCAGATTAATTCCTATGACTTCAAACTCTTGGGAACTGATATTTCAGACAATGCGCTTAAACAGGCAAGCTATGGAAAATATAATAAATTTGAAATAGATCGAGGTCTTAGCAAACCCACTTTACAAAAACATTTTACCCTGTTCGGCGATTCCTGGAAGGTTAAAGATGAGTTGCGAGCCATGGTAAATTTCAGAAAGCTCAACTTAATGGATTCTTTTATCGGCCTTGGAAAGCACGATATAATCCTGTGCCGCAATGTTGCAATCTACTTTACGCTTCAAGATAGAAAAAAACTCTTTACTAAGCTTGCTGATTCGTTAGCAGATGACGGTTTTCTCATAATAGGCTCAACAGAATCACTCACTGGAGTTTGCTCACGATTTGTACCCCAAAGGCATCTTAGATCTATATTTTATCAGAAAAAATAAAAGGGGCCCTTATAATGAATAACCTTACCATATTAGTTGTTGATGACGATCCCGTTATAAGGAGACTGCTTGACCAGCGACTGTCCAAAGAGGAATACGAGGTACTGCTTGCAGAAGACGGATATGTTGGCAACGAAATACTGGAAAACTCCCATGTCGATGTGGTGCTTACAGATCTCATGATGCCAGGGGACATTGGTGGAATAGAAGTTTTAGAATTTGCTAAGGGACTGGACAGAGATATTGAAGTAATCCTGATAACGGCGCACTCTTCTGTGAATACTGCCGTTGAGGCAATGAAAAAAGGTGCCGTTGATTATCTTGAAAAACCGATCAACTTCACCGAGCTCTTTCTTCGCCTTGAAAAGATTTCCACTGTCCGCTCAATCATGCGCAACGCAGAAGATCTCAGGCAGGCAATGGATGTCACTGAATCCACCGCTGCATATACGATCCAAAACCTTGAAATAACTGCATCCACTTTACAAGGTAAACTGGATGCATTGGAAGATATTATCAGTAATGAAGAAGAAAGTGATGGGGCTAAGATTGCAAGAGCAAAAGAAATTTTATTTAGTTGGGAATAACCAAATAAAAATTTACGATGACCTACAATTTACTGAGCCTTCATCAAAAACGACGTGGATTGATACCCAACTACACCGCTTACGTTTGCATCATCTAAAAGTGCACCTTCAAGCTTTGCACCTGTAAGATTTGCTTTTGAAAGATTTGCCTTATACAAATCAGCATTTGAAAGATCCGCACCGGAAAGATCAGTGTTACTGAGATTCGCCCCTTTGAGATTCGCATGCTCTAAATCCGCATTGCTAAGATTGGCATTACTTAGATCTGCCCCTTCCAGATCAACAGCCTCCAAATCTTTTCCATGAAGATCCGCACCTGAAAGATCACAGTCATAACACTTTTCCGTATCAAGCAATAACTCAATATTTGCCATAACCATTTCACTCAGTTCAATCGTTTGCTTTTCAACCTTGATAACATCACTTGGATTGCTATTAGAAACTTTCTCTACCACCTCGCTTTGATCTTCACTGATACTCGCTGTTGCATCAGTTGGACGACTAACACTCTTCTCAACCTCTTCTTTATCCGTATTCTTTTCCTGGACAAGGGCAGCTTCAATTTTTTGCGGCTTTTTCCCAAATAGCGACCCACTATTCTGCCCATCATCTTTTACCAAGTGATCATTGTTGTCTGCAATATCTTCAACGACAGGAGTGTTTTTTGTGCTTTCAGTGCTGGATTTTAAAGAGCTATCAGCCATCAATGGTTTTTCCAGAGCTTCTTCATCAATATCTGCTGTTGGAGGAACGACTGTTACTTCATTTGTTACCGCTTGCTCCATAGTATCAGTTGTCTTGGTGCTAGAAACCGCTTGTTCACTCCCCTTTTCTTCAGTTTCCTGTGAATTGCTTTTTGTATCAAGTACAGTGAGCTGCTCTTTTTTTACAGAAACACTGTTTATGGAAGGAATACCTTTACTTTCCGGAGCGGCCTTACTTTCATTAGGAACAATAGCAGGTTCCGCTTTTACAATGGCCTCTTCTTCTATCTTCAAAGCTGCTTCTTGTTCCACATTTGCTTTTGCAGTAGTTGTCTCCACCGCAGCAACGGGAGGTGTTTGCTCAAAATCTCTTCTATTTGCGATGGAAATTTCTTCTTTTTCCGGTAGATTCTTTGGCTTCACCGTATCTTCCACATATACATTTTCTTCAATATCACTAATATGATCTTCGGCATACGGTTGTGTTGCCACCATCTCTCCGTCTAATTTTGCCCCAACCATATATGCTCCTGCCAACGATGCACCGGTAAGATCGGCCCCACTGAGATCCGCACCGGCAAGATCAGCTCCTCCAAATTCAGTTTCTTTTAGATTTGCATTCTTAAGATTCGCATCTGTTAAGGTCGCAAGAAAAAATGTCGCCCTTGAAAGATTAGCGCCTTCAAGATTAGCACCGGAAAGATCAAATCTATTCAAATTTGCTCCGCTTAAATCACAACGCGGACATGATTTTTGCTCTGATAAAATCTTAATATTAGCCTGTACCGTTGTTGAAACAGAAAGTTGTCCAGCAACTAAGGGGCTTGTGATAAATAAAAAATAGAGAAAACAGGTGAAAAAAATCTTTATACCATTCATGGGAACCCCTAGTAAGGATAGTTTAGAAATTAAAAGCCTCTGCGCCTGAGAACATACCCTATTCCACAATCAAGAGTCAAGATTCTATCCCACCCATTTTACGCACTTATAATACAGTGTAGCAATATTAGTTTTTCGTTATTCAATGGAATTGAGAAATACCTTGACAGCTTATAAAATAAAGGTATTTTAGACAAAGAAGAAGTGTTGCATAATTGTTGCGCCACACTTTTGATACAATGATGTATTCTTATTTTTACAGATAGATAGATTATTTTTTATCTTTTGGCCACAATCTGAAATGAATGAGGCCTCATTTATAATTGGTGATCTCTCCCAAGAGTGGTTGCCAGCTCATTTGAATGTGCCGCGCATTCAAATTTAAGGAGGAGAAGGATGGACATCAAAGAGTTGGAAAAGGCACAAAATGAAGGCATAGACTCACTGCCATCAGAAGAGCGTCGCAAGTTTCTGCAAATTGGGCTCACTGTGACCGGCGTGTTTTTAGGAGGTACTGTCTTATCGTTATCGTCAGTCAGTCCTGCAAAAAGCAGCAATGACAATACCGCATCGGTAATCCCCACAAAAGGCCAATATCCATACCCAAAACACCTTACCATGGTTATGCGAATGAATCATTGTGTGGATTGTGAAAAATGTATGGATGCCTGTCGTGAAACAAATCACGTGCCAGAAGGACATGGCGCCTGGAGAACCATGATCCAGGAACGGGTAATCACCGTTGATGGTACTAAAAAGCAGCAGTTCAGACCCGTTCTTTGTAACCATTGTAATCGCCCTCCCTGTGTTCGTGTCTGCCCAACCAAAGCCACCTATAAAGATCCCGAAACCGGTGTCGTGGCTATGAATTACAAAAAATGTATCGGTTGTAAAACCTGTATGGCAGCATGTCCGTATAACGCCAGATATTTTAACCATGAGAAATATGCCATTGATAAATGTAACTTCTGCCTCGATACCCGTCTTGCAGCAGGAGAAAAAGAGACTGCATGTGCTGCAGCTTGTCCTGCTAATGTACGCGTCTTTGGCGATTTAAATGACCCAAGTGGTGAAGTGTACCAAGTACTCCATAAACCTGACAACAAAATCTGGGTATTGCGACCGGAAGCAGGTGCATTGCCAAATGTTTTCTATACCAATGCGTAAGAGACCTGATACTAGCAACGCACCTATTTGCCGATCAATTGAGGAGATAATACAAATGAATACAAAATCAGCAGTTGCACTTGGTGCAACGTTACTCTGTTGCAGTTTTCTTGTTACCAGCCAGGTAACCGCGTCAGAAGAATATGACGTGCGTGCTTTTGGTCCTAAAAGTCCAATAGTATGGGAAAAACCAACAAAGGTAGTTTTTGAGCATAGAACCCACACCGAGGAATTAGGGCTCGCCTGCAGCGATTGCCACAGTGGACTCTTTGCCATGCAGCGTGGGGTTGCCGGACGAAGTGGTAAACTCACCATGGCATCACTGGCGGATGGAAACTATTGTGGTGCTTGTCATGATGGCGAAACAGCCTTTTCAGTTGACACCAACTGCACCGCTTGTCACATGGTTCCAGAAGATCCCATGGTTTGGACAAAACCTGTAAAAGCTGTTGTGTTTTATCACAAAGTACATATCGAAGAATATGGTTTAGAATGTAACTCCTGCCATGATTCTGCATTTGCCATGAAGAAAGGTGCTGCTGAAAACTCCGGCAATTTCACCATGGAAGCACTCTATGAAGGTCGATATTGTGGCCAGTGTCACGATGGCGATACCGCATTTGCCTCAAACACACTCTGCAATAATTGCCATATTGGAGTCAATGGCTATAAACGAATGACCGGTGATACCGGGCATGGCCATAACGAAGAGCATGATGGTCACTAATTCCATGGTAACAACATCTACTCTCTATTTAATCCAGGCTTAGCCTGACACAATACATTTGCAGGAGATCAAAATGGCTCAAAATTCTATCGCAACCATATTTGCCGAGACCGAAGACAAGAGTCTGGCAACACCCGGGATGAACCGGGCTACAATATTTTTTCTTATTACCATTGTTTTAGGCCTTAGTTGTGGTGTTTCTGCTTTTATATTCGGCCACGAGGCAATTTATAACAACAGTCGTGAGGTTCCTTGGGGACTTCTTATTTCAACCTATGCTTTTTGGGCAATAACCTCCACCGGACTCTGTATTTACGCCGCTATTTCACACCTTTTTGGCGGGACAAGGATGGCAATTGTCAGTAACCGGATGGTTTGGATGTCAATTGTTTGTATTATGGGTGCATTTGCAACAATTGGTGTTGAAATAGCAAGCCCCCATCGCATGCTTATTTATAATGTGCTCTCCCCAAACCCCACCTCAAACATTTGGTGGATGGGAACGTTATACGGCATGGCAGTTGGTTGCATGATTGTTGAATTCTTTGGAATTGTGACTGGACTTGCTCGTATTGCCGTTATCTTAGGGACGGCCGGTGCTGTTGCCGAGGTTTTAGCCAATAGTTGTCTTGGTGGCGTTTTTGCAACCCTTCCAGCAAGGCCTTATTGGTATGGTGGACAACTTCCAATATACTTTTTGACTGCCGCTTTTCTCTCTGGTGCCTGTGCAACCGTTTTGTTCAACTGGCTTGCCTTTAAAATTCGCGGCGAAGAAATGAATGATGCCATCAAACGTGCCATGACCAGTGCCGGTAAGGCAATGATGCTTGTCCTTGTCCTCTATTCAGTTGCCACATTCTGGCGTTTAATCATGTATTACGTTGGTGGTTCTGAACTTGGCCGTGTTGCTGCCGGTGCCCTTATTAATGGGCCGCTTTCCATTAATTTTTGGGTTATGGAGGTTACTGTTGGGCTGCTCCTGCCACTTCTTCTTCTTGTGCTTTCACGCTTACAAAACGTTGGAATGATGGCTTTTGCCGGTCTGCTGGTGCTTATCGGGCAGTTTGTCGCCCGTTATGACCTTGTTGCTGGTGGTTTACTTGTTCCAACAAATCTTGGTTGGGATAATGTACCTTCTTACCTAGATTACGTACCATCCTTTTTCGAATTTGGCGTAATCATTGGCAGCATCAGTGTTGTCTGTTTTGGCTTTCTCTTAGGTGAGCGGATTTTCGGTAAAATCTTCAAACAGAAGGAACATTAAGATACCAGTAATGCTATTTGTCATAGGCCGCTCACTGAGCGGCCTTTTTGTCTCTGCATTTTTCCTTCACAGTTTCTATGGTACCTAAAAACAACTCTATTGAACAATCAAACACTAATCCTGCAGGAAGTGGTAATGAATTGTTCCAGGCGATTCAAGATCCTGTATTAGTGGTTACCCCTGAAGGGAAAATCATTGAGGCTAATCATGCCGCATTAACGGCTGCCAAAAAAACAAGGGATGAAATAATCGGGAAAGGGATTTGCACCATCATCCACGGAGGCAGTCTTCCTCACCTGGAATGCCCTTTGGAGGAATTTTTAAGGACCAAACAATCACGGGTAGAAGAAACCACCCTTCCTGGTCTGGCAGGGGAATATCTCCTTACCATCTCTCCAGTGCAAGAAGCGGATGGGACAATTCAAAAGATTTTACTCGTTGCCCGTGAACTTACCAGCGATGAAATGCGCAAGGCGGATTCAATTCGAACTGCCCAAATGGCTGCCATAGGTGAACTTGCGGCAGGTGTTGCCCATGAGGTAAATAATCCAATCACAGGCATCATCAACTTCGCCCAGCTCCTCCTTGACGATTCGGAAAAAGACTCTCTTCAGGCAGAACTCTTAGACAGGATTGTTAACGAAGGCGAGCGCATTGCTCTTATTATTAAAAACTTACTTTCTTTTGCAAGGGAAAGCGAACGAGACGATGAGCCAATAGAAATTGCCGAGGTCATCACTAAATCTCTATCACTCATTGAGCATCAATTTAAAAAAGACGGCATTGCGCTCCATAAACAGTTCTCTGGAGAATCATGTCAAATTCTTGGGAATTTTACACAGTTGCAACAAGTTATACTCAATTTACTCAGTAATGCCCGCTTTGCCCTTAACGAACGTTATCCTGGAACGGATACATCAAAAAAGATTGAAATTTCCTGCTATCCATTTATTAAGGAAAGCAACAAACCCGTTGTCCAAATCACCATTACCGATTTTGGTACTGGAATTCCACAAGGTATTCTAAAACGCCTTTTTGATCCATTTTTCACCACAAAACCTTCTGGCAAGGGAACGGGGCTTGGACTCAGTATAAGTTACGGCATAATTCGCGATCATGGAGGAACCATTAAGGTCGATTCAATCATGCACAAATACACCAAAATGGTCATCGAGTTACCCACTTCAAGTGACTAATATGACAGAAAAGAATGAGTCAATCAACGACAGTCGGATCTTGATTGTAGATGACGAAGCATCCATTCGACTTACATTCGAAATGTTTCTTGCCCGTGAGGGATACGGCCCCATTGTCACCGCATCTTCACTCCAAGAGGCGCTGGAAGCAGTTAATACACACTCTTTTGATCTTATTATTAGCGATATTGTTTTAGAAGGAGAACGGGGTACCGATCTTCTTTGTAAAATTAGAGAGGCCGGGATTGATTGTCCGGTGGTCATGGTTACCGGCTTTCCAAATCTTGACACCGCCGCAGAAGCGGTACGTTATGGAGCCTTTGATTATATTTCTAAACCGGTAAACAAGGAAACGTTATTAAAATTTGTTCGCCAGGCCTTAAATCACTGGCAACTTGAAAATGAAAGGAAACAACTTCTTCATGAAAACGAAAAATATAAACGGTATCTGGAGGCAATCTTTAGTTCTGTAACCGATGCCATTATTACGTTGGACAACAAAATGAACATTGTCCAGCTTAACGATACCGCTAAACAATGGCTTTACGTCTCTGAGAAGTTATTTGATGGAATAGTAAACTTGGAGACATATTCCAGTGAAATGGGACAGGCCTGCCTACAAGATGCCAAACAAGTGTTAACGAGTAGAAAGGAAGTCTCAGAGCATCAGGTTGAATGTAAGAAACGTGACGGGAATATTCGGATTATAAGCTTAAATGCCGCTCCACTTGAGGATGGAAATGATGAATTTAGCGGAGTGGTCATTGTTGCAAGGGATATCACCTTACCAACTCCTAAGAGTGGAACACATTCACGAAATATGTTTCACGGCTACGTTGGATCTTCTCAAGTCATGCAGCATGTCTACGATCTTATAGAAAATGTAGGGAAAGTTGATACAGCAGTCCTTGTCACCGGCGAATCAGGGACAGGCAAAGAACTTGCAGCCGAAGCGCTCCACGCAGAAAGCGGCCGCAGTGAAATGCCCCTTATAAAGATAGATTGCGCTGCCATGCCGGAAGAACTTCTGGAAAGTGAACTTTTCGGCCATAAGAAGGGAGCCTTTACCGGAGCTGATCAAGACAGAGAAGGAAGACTGCTAAAGGCGAATAACGGCACATTATTTCTTGATGAAATAGGTGATATTTCTCCTCGCATGCAACTTCGACTACTGCGCTTTCTTCAAGAAAAAACATTTACTCCGGTGGGACAGGATACGCCTATTCAGGTAGACGTTCGGATTATTGCCGCTACAAATGTAAATTTTGCTGAAAAGGTAAAAAATGGCAGTTTTAGGGAGGATCTCTACTATCGATTAAAGGTTGTTGAAATAAAGCTACCTCCTCTACGGGATAGAAAGGGAGGAATCCCCATTCTTGTCCATCATTTTCTCTCTCTTTTTCGTAAAAAATTAAACCGAAATATTCACCGCATCTCGGATCAGGCAATGAATATTTTGTCCAGATATTCCTGGCCAGGCAATGTCAGAGAGCTGCGTCACGTCATTGAAAGGGCATGTATTTTATGTGAAGGTCCAACACTTTCAGTTGATCATTTTCCAGAAGAAATTCGCTCCCCACATCCCACAGCTTTACCTAAAGACTCCCCGGTAAACACTCGCTTTACTCCTTCATTTGCAGAGCTTCCACCGTATATTAGTGAAAAAGATGAGATTATAGATATTCTTAAACGTGCCAGAGGTAATAAGTCCAAAGCTGCACGGATGCTGAAAATCGATCGTTCAACCCTCTATCGAAAAATGCAACGCATCGGTATTGAAACAGATACTGCAAAATATCAACATTAATATTGATCTAATAATTCCAGGTCAGGATCCCCTCCTCCCTCCATAGCGCATACCGTATTCAATTTCTCAAGCCTTTAACCACCTGTTGCAAATATGTTGCGTGCAGCATTTTTGCAACAGGTGGCCTAGCTATCGCAACACTTTTGCAGCACATCTCGTCTCTATCTCCCCTTTTCTTTCGTCATTGTCCAATTTAAATATATTTCTGTATTATCAATATATTGCAAACTTTCCTTACTGTTTTTATGTTTTTTCAATTTTCTGGCATGCCATATGCTAACAAGTGGCCCATAAAGCGATTCATATAACGCTAACTATTCATAACTGGGGAAAAACAATGAGAAAATCCATTACAAAACAGAACATTGCCAATGAGGCTGCACTAAGCGTTAACCAAGAAATCAGCAAAGTAAGCGCTGTTAGCATGATGATGACTGCTGCTGCGATTGGCTGTTGGGCAGCAGTAAGTCTTTTTGCCGGTACTGTAAACAGTGATGGCCCAGTTGGACTTGTTAAAAACCTTATTACTGCAATTGCCGGATAATTTATCAATCTACGGATCCATTTTAACCGAGGACAGAACCATGGAAGAAAAAGCAATTAGTAAAGCAAAGACCAAAACAGAGACCACTGTTCATGAGATTGAACACACCGATAGTGAACTGTACAAAGTTGGAATGTACACCACAGCAGCATTTGCCACAATTGTTGGGGCTTGGGGAGTACTTTGTCTTTCAAGTGCACTTTTCAAAAGTGGAGGCCCTTTAGAGCTATTAAAGAACCTCTTTCAATCCATAACCGGAGCCTAATAGCGGTTGTATAGGCAAATAATCCAAAGTAATCACTGAGGAAATACGATGAGAAAAAGCACAGCAAAAGAACAATCTAGAGCAGAAGCAGCAAATGAGTCGACCAATGAAATTGCAAAGGTTGCTGTCTCAACCATAGTGGTTAGTGCCGGGATTATTGGCGTCTGGGCAGTTGCCTGCATGATTGCTGGTATTTCTTCCAGTGGGAGCCCCATCGCATTTCTGGGTGATCTTTTTAAGGCAATTACAGGATAACCCAAAACCAACAAAAAATACTAACTAAACAATAAGTTGCATCACAAGGACGTAAAGTTTCTCAACCAATTACTTCTACAGGGAACGAAATCATGAAAAATGCAGAAAACGTAAAACAAGCCAGTCAAACAACCGTACACGAAGCTGTTCATACCGATAGTGAGCTATATAAGCTCGGTACCGTAATAACCGCTGCCTTTGCAGGAGCTGTAGGCCTCTGGGCTGTTGTCTGTCTGTCGAGCGCATTTGTTTCAGAAGGTGGCCCGGTGGCCCTTGCCAAGAGCCTGTTTGGTGCCATCACAGGTAGCATGTAAAAGCGCTTTGCTTTTAGTCGTTGGAAATTTTCCTCCCCCATCAGAACATTCTCCATCAACAGGATGAAAATGTTCTGATGGGGGAAAGTAATATATATTGTCTAGTAGATAAGGCCTTTTGGTATAGTAGATGGCAATTCTAATTCGTAATCTTTTTATTTTCTTTATTTTCACTATTATCTTTGGCGGAAGCTATAGTTTATACCTATTGGAACACCGCCTTCGGACCGTCTCTTATAGTGAATTTCGCTATTGCCTGGCCCATCACGATCTCGTTTCAATGACTTTTATTGGCAATAAGGTTATTGCCACTCACAGAGGTGGTGACCAATACCAAACCTCGGTTCCCAATCCAGAAAAACTTATCTCTGAATTACAAGATAAAAATATCCATATCAAATTCAAAAAAGACAGATCAGATCAAATCCTTAACGGAGTCGCACTTGTCTATGTTGTACTGCTTCTTTTAACCGTTGTTATTTCACTCAGTAAAAAACGAAAACTTGAAGAGGAAGAAGTAGACAAGTTTGCATCCGGAAAATGTATCCTCCCAGATTCCAATCCACAAAAAGTAACTTTTGACGATGTAGCCGGAATTCCGGAAGCACTTGAAGAATTACAGGAAGTTGTAAATTTTCTTAAGAACCCAAATCAATACGCAAACATTGGTGCAGTAAGTCCCAAAGGAGTACTTTTACAAGGTCCTCCAGGTACAGGAAAAACCCTTTTATCAAGAGCTATCGCCGGCGAGGCAAAAGTACCGTTTTACAGCTTTAGCGGTTCAGATTTTGTTGAAATGTTTGTAGGAGTTGGCGCATCACGGGTCCGGGATATTTTTAGAGAAGCAAAAAAGAACTCCCCCTGCATTATTTTTATTGATGAGATTGACGCCGTGGGCGGAAGCAGAGCTGGTGGTGCAACGGCCAGTGGCCAAGATGAACGCAGCCAGACATTGAATGCCCTTTTAGTTGAAATGGACGGTTTTTCCTCTTCTGATACCATCGTTGTCCTTGCTGCCACCAACCGTCCTGATATCCTTGATCCGGCATTACGCAGACCTGGCCGCTTTGACAGACAAGTCAATATTCTTCCTCCCGACATTAAAGGGAGAAGAAAAATTTTACAGGTTCACTGTGCAAGGGTCGCCCTTGCCCCCGAGATTGATCTTGATAAAATTGCCCACATGGTCCCTGGTTTTACCGGTGCTGAACTAGCCAATCTTGTTAACGAAGCAGCTCTTATGGCAGCAAGAAGCGATAAACAACAGATTGAAATAGTCGATTTTGAAATGGCTCGCGACCGGATTTTGATGGGTGTTGAAAGAAAGGGCATGATCATGTCGGAAAATGATCGAAAAGTCCTGGCATATCACGAAGCGGGTCACGCCATTGTTGCCAAAAGTCTTCCTGATGCAGATCCCATACACAAGATAACCATTATCCCAAGGGGCCGTGCATTGGGGCAGACGCAACAACTCTCCATAAATGACCGATCAAGCTATAGCTATAACTATCTCAAGGCGCGGATTTGTATTTTGATGGGTGGCCGGGCGGCAGAAGAGATCTCTTTTTCCCAAAGAACAACCGGCGCCCAGGGAGATATTGCCCAAGCAACTGAAATTGCAACCAATATGGTTTGCAAATGGGGCATGAGCGAAGTCATCGGTGCCCAGGCAATGGTCGTTGACGATGACGGTTTTCTTGGTAGCTCTTCACAACGTCTTGAGATGAGTGATAGAACTGCAGAGTTAATCGATTCAGAGATAAAAAAACTCCTAGATGAATGCACAAATATTGCCACCACCATCATCAAAGAGCAGTTTTATCTCCTTAAACAGTTGGCTGCCATCCTCCTTGAGGTGGAAACCATTGACGATGAAGAGTTTGAAATCATAATGGATTGCCATTTTACCGAAAAAATTGCTGCTGGTATTCATGAAATGGATCAATGCAAAAAATGCCCAGCCAAGGATTCTTGCATTCACTCTAAGATAAAAAAAACTAAATGAAATTTTCACTTAAATGGCTGGGGGTTATATCCTTCACATGCATATCAGCACTCCTGATTTTTGTCATTATTCTCGGAGCCAGGCAGATCCAACTGAGCGATCGTTATAATGCGATCATTACCCAATCTGAAAAGATGATATTCCAATTTCTAACAATTAAGGAAGAGATCACCATGGCACTTATTGGCAATAAGTGGCAACAGATTGGTCACACTGCCATGGAGCTGAAAGAACTCAATTCAAGTTTAAGCAGAATTCAGGAAAACAACCTGATTCCAAGTGAATATCGACTTGACCTTGTAAAAAATGCTGATATTGCAGCCATCGTACTTTTGGCAAAAGAGCTTTCTGCATCTAAGAGTAGTCCAGAAATCAGTCTCCAACTACAGGATAAAATGCGTAGCCTTGCTGACTACTTGATACGTTTTGATCGAATCATTGTCTCCCATATGCGAGAAAAAGTTATTCGGTTTCAACTGGTGATGATCGGTACCCTTGCGATGATCATTTGTATAATCAGTTTTTCCCTGACCCTTTTCTACAAGAAAACCATGCTTCCGATATTTCGCCTCAACAAACAGGTTAGCAAAACTGATCTACTACAATCAGGTCTACCAACTGATGGAAAAAGCTGCCTGGAATTGCAAGATTTCATCTATGCAATCAATGAAGTATTAACGACAGCCAGGAAGAATCAGGACGGTTTTCAAAACCTGCTGGAATTTGATGAAGAGGTGGGTAAACTCCTCAACGAAAATACGAATCTGGCCAACGGAATAATTAACTACGCGCAATTACTAGCAGATACATACAGAGAAGTGGATATGGGAAAAGAAGAGCGTCAAATTCTACAATCAATTATCGATGACGCGGAACGTATTGGTAAAATCAGTGAGCGTGAAAATGGATAATTTTATTTACAAAATTGTGGTATCTCGCTTTTTTTCATATGCACAATTTGGCGATGATGATCCCACTGAATTACCATTCATTTTTTGAAAATCCTGCGTAGGTTTTCTTCTTTCTGTCGCTACTATAAGGAGTTATTAGCTCAGCTATTTTTATCCTTACCCTTGACAGAAAAAGAAAATAGCAGTAGAGCAGGTCCTCAAGCAAAAAACCACGAAGTAGTAGCACACAACGTAGTATAATTGATATAAATTCTTGTATGTTGTTGAATTTAATAATGTAACTAAAAGTTTTAACAGTGAGTTTATTTAATCCCTCATTTCATTCTGACCATTTTAACCAGGGGAGCATAAAAATGATCAAAAGTCCAATTGTCCTAAGCGCAACACTTAGCCTTTCCATGGCACTCTTCTCAGCACCAAACGCATCTGCTGATGAGGAGTATGATGTAAAAGCCTTTGGCCCGAAAAGTCCCATAGTTTGGAACACTCCTGTTAAGGCAGTCTTTGACCATGCAACCCATACAAGGGATATGGAAATTGAATGCTCCACCTGCCATGATGATATTTTCAGAATGCAGCGCAACACTGCACTCAACTCAAAAAAATTTACCATGAAGGCCATGGCCGAAGGTCAATTTTGTGGTACATGCCATGATGGCGATACCGCTTTTGCCACTGACTCAAACTGTATGTCTTGCCACACTGTATCAGAAGAGCCGATATCATGGACAAAACCTACTAAAGCTGCGTTCAGTCATACCCAGCATGTGGAAGAATTTGAGCTTGAATGCAGCATCTGTCACTCCTCTGTTTTTGCTATGAAAAAAGGAGCTGCCGAGGAAAATGGTGATTTCACAATGGCCACTTTTGCCGAAGGAAGATACTGTGGCTCCTGTCATAACGGTGACGACGCCTTCGATGCAGCCACTCAATGCGAATCATGTCACTTCCCACCAATGGAGCAAATCGTCTTTGATACTCCGGTTAAATCAGTAATTTTTGAACATAAAATCCATGTCACCCGAGAGAAACTTTCCTGTGAACAATGTCATAAGGAAGTTTTTGCTATGGAGCGGGGGCATGTAGCTGATTCTAAGCTTGCATCCTCAGATGACAGAGAAGTTAAACGAAAATATCTTGAAACTCTCCACGCCAAATATTGTGGTCATTGTCACGATTCTGATCAAGCATTTGGATATGAAACACGTTGTACAGTCTGCCATATCGGATTGAAAGGCTATAACAAAATGCATGGTGGCGAAGAAAAAGGCCATGGAACCCACGGGCATGACAGTCATTAAACAATACGACGAAAATATTCAAAAAACGATTGAACATCAAATAAAGAGGAGAAAAAATGTCTGAACGGCTAGTTAACATTCAAAAAAAATGGGGCTTTCATGGTGTAGAGGCCTTGAAAAACGCAAGCCCCAAGTACAAGATGATCATGCTGCTTTTTGCCATCGTAGCTTTGGCTGGCGTATCGGTGGGACTCCATGGAACTTTTACCGGATACCATCACGTCTATGGGGTGACCAAACAGATCCCATGGGGTCTTTTAATTTCCACCTATATCTTCTGTGTTGTTACCTCAACCGGCCTCTGTATTATTTCATCCATCGGCCACGTCTTCGGTGGTGAAGCTTTTATGCCCATTGCTAAACGTGCTGTATTTATGTCCATTATGTTTATGCTCGGTGGATTTTGTATTATCTTCTTTGACATTGAAAATCCATTTCGTATGGCAATCTGGAATGTCATTTCTCCCAATTTCACTTCCAATATGTGGTGGATGGGTACCCTCTACGGTGCATATCTTGTTTTTATGATGGTTGAGTATTACTTTTTACTTGACCAAAATCACTCCCTCTCCCGTTTAATGGGTTTCTTTGGCTTAGTTGTTGGTATCGCTGCCCATAGTAATCTGGGTGGAATCTTTGGAATGCTCCATGGTCGTCCATTTTGGTATGGACCTTACTTACCTATTTATTTTATCTTTTCTGCTGCAATGTCTGGCGGTTGTGCCATTTTATTTTTCACTTGTCTCGGTTGGAAAATTAATCCCGAGATCATGAACCAACGTATGGAACGAGCCATTAAGGCAATCACCCAGATCACCATCTTTCTTATTTCAACCATCATTTTCTTTACCATCTGGAAGATCATCACCGGCATGGTCTCTGAGGGCAAACATCTGATTATTACATCCTTTCTTTCCGGTGATTATGCCATCAACTTCTGGGTTTTTGAGATCTTTCTTGGCATGGTCTTACCTCTGTTTCTGCTTTTTAAATCCAGGGGCAACAACTTCAATTTGATCATGGTAGCGACGGGTCTTATGATGACTGGTATCTTTTTTATGCGTTATGACATCGTAATCCCAGGGCAGATGGAATCCGTTTATCACTCCTTAGGTGTGGTCGAAGAATCGCACCTTATGTCCTATACTCCTTCATTTCATGAAATTATGGCCTCTATCTTTGGTATCGCTGTCATCTTTTTTGCCTACCTTGCTGGTGAAAAAATGTTAAACGGTCACCAGCTTGAGAAGCATGAAATCGTCCCGGAAGGCGGTTATATCTGTCCAGGTTGTGGTGCCATCCACTTTATGGAAGATGGTGAAAGTGAGGAAGAAGCAATGAAACGTCATCATCGAATTTGGTAAAACCATATGGAGGGAACTTTTTAGATATCCCTCCATATCACCAACTGAAAGAACAGCTAATAGGAAGGAAACAAAATGAAATTTCCAAATATAAATCTCGACGGTCTGAAGAATGAGGGAACGAGTTCCGTTACTGAAACTGAACGGCGAAAATTTTTGAAACTTGGCCTTGCAGTGGCGGGTGTCTACGCTGGCGGCAAGATACTTTCTCTTACATCACTAGTTGGCGAGGCTCATGCATCTGGTGGGGGAATTGATTTAACCACCAAGTATCCCTACAAAACCCACTATTCAATGGTCATTAGACAATCAATGTGTATCGACTGTGAAAAGTGTGTTGCTGCCTGCAACAAAACCAACAAGGTCCCGGAATATGGGTACAGAACTCGTATTTTGACCAAAAAATACAGCGGTTCGCTTGATCGGCAGGTAGAATTTATCCCTGTACTTTGCAACCACTGTAACTCTGCACCTTGTGTCCGTGCCTGTCCCACAGTGGCAACCTACAAGGACCCGGTTACCGGTATAGTCCGTATGGATTCTAAACGTTGTATCGGTTGTAAAACGTGCATGCTTGCCTGTCCATACGATGCACGATATTTTAATGCCGAACGACACGCCATTGACAAATGTGACTTTTGTTGGGAAGAGCGCCTCTCCAAAGGTGAAAAGGAGACCGGTTGCTCCTCAGCCTGTCCAACTGGTGCCAGGACTTTTGGTAATATCAGTGATCCTAACGACATAGTCTACAAGCTTGTCCATCAGATTGAAGAAAAAGTTTGGGTTATCCGTCCGGCGGATGATACCAAACCAAATGTTTTCTATATGAAGGGGACCATGCGTTCCGTTGATAATATTTTAAAAGGACAAAAATTCACCACCAGCTAAGCAGCTAATCCGATAGTGTTCATTTGCGGTTTTGATTGAAGAGCATTGCCGTCTCCTACCCCCTTCTCTTTCTGTCAAAGAGAAGGGGATTTTTTTGTTAGTATGTACTAATTTTCTAGTTTTTATTGTCTTTTTATGGAAATAGTTATGCACAATAAAACATCCAGCTTTATTTAACCCACTGCCACCACATTTATGCCCCCAATAAAAGCAAAACAAACAGCTATCCTTATAGGTATCTGTATTGTTCAGATCCTGCTTATGGGCACTGTTATCGTTTATCAGCAACGTGTTATCATCAAAGCAGATGATACTATTCGTACTTTCTTTACCATACCCATTATTCTGATTTTGCTCCTTTGCTTTGCTGTTCTTCTTTTGCTACTTATTGAACTATTCCTTAACAATAAAACCTATTTTTCCACCAAAAAAATAAAACAGGAGACCAACACCCCGTTTGAACTAAAATTACAACGTCTTGAAAAAGAAAAAGAAACTGCAATTGATCATAAAATTAAAGCGGAAAAGGCAAATCAATCCAAATCCATTTACCTTGCTAAAATGAGTCATGAAATCCGGACTCCTTTGCAAAGTATCATGGGGATGTTGGAGATGCTTAACAACGAGGTGTTAAGTCCAAAGCAAAGCCAATATGTATCCACAAGCGTAACAGCTGGTAAGCGTCTTCTCTGTATCATCAACTCTATCCTTGACCTGTCTCAGATCGAATCCGGTAAATTCGAACTTAATCACTCAGCATTCTCCCTTTCCCAAGTTCTTGGTGAAGTCGTCGAACTGATGAATTTTCAGGCCCAAAAGAAAGGAATATCCATCCTGGCAGAGCTCCCTGAAACCTTTCCCAATGCATTATTGGGTGACTCTGGACGTATTCGTCAAATATTAATTAATCTTGTGAGTAACTCTATTAAATTTACCAATAATGGGACCATCAGTATCACCGCCGAGCTGCAACGAGAGATAAACGGTACCATGGCAGATATCTTATTTAGTATCGCCGACAGTGGTGATGGTATCTCCAAAAGTGATCAAGAGAAGATCTTCTCAACTTTTGAACGAGGTAGAATAAAATCAGAAGTAGTCGTCGAAGGAGCAGGACTTGGGCTAGCCATAAGCAGCGAGTTTGTTGAACATATGGGGGGCAGGCTCTGGCTCGCTGAAACCGGAACCTCTGGTTCAACTTTTTGTTTCACCATACGCTGCCCAATTATCCATCCGGTTCACATCGAAGAGGAACAGACGCTTCTTCCTGAAAAACAAAAAGCAAAAAAATTTCTTGCTGGAATACGGGTAATGCTTGCTGAAGACGAATTTATTAATCAGAGGATCATTACCGCCTATCTTGAAGAGATGGGAGCCCTGGTAACAGTCTGCCAGGATGGCAGGGAGCTGCTGGAAAAAATGCAACGTGAACAAACAGATATTATCCTGATGGATATCAGGATGCCGAACATGAATGGTTTGGAAGCCACCAAACATATAAGAAGACATGAGGCCGAAACCTGTTGCGCAGAACTTCCTATCGTTGCTTTAACTGCGCAGGCAACAACAGATTTTGAGATACAATGCAGAAAAGTCGGTATGAACGACTACCTCACCAAACCAGTTCCCTTTAATACTCTGGTAGACATAATCCTCAAACTCACTACCCGGCAGAACCAACAACAGAACGTAGCAGAAAAAGAGCATATCAGCACAAACACATAGCTGAAGTTCCAATGTACATTACCGAGCAGTGACCATTCAATCAAGTCGTAATCTTCTCCAACGCCTCCTGATAACGTGCTTTTGTTTTCTCTATAATTTCCTGGGGTACCTTGGGCGCTGGCGGGTTTTTATCCCAGTCAAGGCTTGAGAGATAGTCGCGTAAAAACTGCTTATCAAAACTTGGTTGTCCTTTTCCGGGACAATATTCATCCAAAGGCCAAAACCGTGAAGAATCCGGCGTCAATACTTCGTCAATCAAGATCAGTTTCTCTCCTAGCATGCCAAGCTCAAATTTGGTATCAGCAATGATGATCCCTTTGGAGCGCGCATAATCTGCGGATCGAGAATATAACTCAATACTTATGGCAGCAATTTTTTCGGTAAATTCCTTCCCCATCTTTTCAGCCATGGTCGCAACGGAAATATTCTCATCATGATCTCCCATGGCAGCCTTTGTCGATGGGGTAAAAATCACTTCGGGTAACTTATCAGATTCCTGTAAATCCTTAGGAAATTCAAAACCGCAAACCGTACTATTTTTTTGATATGCCTTCCAGAACGACCCTGAAATATAGCCACGGACAATACATTCAACACTTAATGGCTGCGTTTTATGGACGAGCATGGAACGGCCCTCAAGGTCTTCTGCATATGGTTTGCACACTTCTGGGTATTCATCCACATTTGGAGTGATCAGATGATTCTCAACAACGTCTTGTAACAGCTCAAACCAAAACAGAGATAATTTTGTCAGTACTTTCCCCTTCCCAGGGATGGCATCAATAACCACATCAAAGGCAGAAATCCGATCCGTGGCAACCATCAGCAGCATGTCATCATGCCCTGGAATTGCATACATATCACGAACTTTACCCCGGTGAACAAGCTCTAAACCAGCAAAATTAGTCTCTAAAACTGCATCAACCATTTTTCTATCTCCCCAAAAAAAAGGGGAAGGAAAAGTAGCATTTCCATTCCCCTTCATTCCATTACTCATATCTACTTTAGACTCTGAAAAAGTAGATACGTATCATTGGCAATTTTTACAGATTAAGTTTTTCCTTAACAGCCTCAATCACCGCATCAGATGATGTGGCGGGCACAGACATTAACAACCCGGCCTTTTCATAAAAACCAATTAGAGGAGCGGTTTTTTCATTGTAGGTCTCAAGCCGATGGCTAATCGCCTCTTCAGTCTCATCTTCCCTTTGCACAACGTTGGCACCACATTTATCACAGATACCTTCTGTCTTTGGGGGATTGGATTTGACATTATAAATTGCCTGACAGTCACTATTTTCACAAGTTCTTCTGGTACATAACCTGTCGAGTATGATCTCTTTTGGAACATCAATATCAACAGCCATATCAAGGGTGATATTTAATTTTTCAAGCAAAGTAGTCAGCTCTTCTGCCTGGGGAATGGTGCGAGGGAAACCGTCCAGCAAAAATCCCTTTTCGCAGTCAGGCTCCTGCAAACGGCTCTCCATAATCCCCATAATTAAAGAATCAGGGACCAGATCGCCACGTTTCATATATCCTTCCGCTTCCTTGCCAAGCTCTGTTCCGGCTTGCACAGCACCACGAAGAATATCACCAGTTGAAATTTGTACAGACCCATCAATTGCTGTCAATAGTTTAGCAACGGTACCTTTACCGGCACCGGGCGCACCAAGAAGAATTAGTTTCATTTTTAGCTCCTTAAATAAACTTAATTGTTTTTATAATATTAAAATACAACAACTCGCGTGGCAGAATATAAACATTATTACAAGCATTGCCACCTAAAAATGTCAAGAAAGAGCATGCTCCGTTTTTTACATCCATCATTCCATTATTATTCAGTAAAAACAAGTTGATACGATGAATATTTGTCACATACACTGCTCGAATAGGAGACAAGTTCTGCTGTGATGGAACCAATCAGTAATTCTGATCTGATCCTAACGGGAACTCTGCAGACATCATCTGTAAAGTAGAGGGTAGTGTCGCCTCGTTTATCATACAGTCCCTTGAATTTCAAAACAGGATTCACCACAAGGACCTTTACTTTGCCAAACAATGCACTATCGACTACACTTTTCTCATTCGTATGGACAATGACTTCGTTTCTCTTTTTATCGGCAAAAGTGGCTACGATTACCGGCATATCTTTTTCAAGTTTTAAGATGCGTGTATATAGAAATGAAGAGAATTCATTATAAACATTCCCCACCCCGGTAAAGGTTTTTACCGCTTCACTATTTTTTTTATATGTTACAATACCGTTCTCCTGATCATATTCGGTAAATCGCCTGGCGTGATAACTCCGTCCCTCCTGCTGTTCAACATTATATCGAACCGGCAGCTTCTTTTCACCTTCCACCACAGTAATAAAACTATCATTTACAGGATAAAAAAAGTGGAATATTCCTGAGTCTTTCACTTTAGCAGAAATGGTAAATGTATCACGTTTTTCCTTATCTTTATTGATGCTAAAGGCCAAATCTCCAATCTTAATGCCACCGGTCCAGAAAATCTGAAAATGAAAAGACTCATCACCGGAATAGGCATATTTTTCAATGGTTGAATCCACTATCCCCATTGAAGGCTTCTTTGACCAAGTAGCAGAAGCTAAGAATATGGCTAGACAACAGATTACAAGAACAAGGGAAATTTTTTTCATGATTTTGCACTAAAGAGTGCAAGACAGGTAGCAAGAAAAAGTGCAACGCTGATAAATCCATTCATGGAAAAAAAAGAAAGCTGAATTTTACTAAGATCATCAGGATTTACAATTTTATGTTGATACAATAAAACAAGAGCAGCAATCGCCACTCCAACATAATAAAAACCATTTAACCCAACTTGAAGGCCTGTCAAAATAAACATGACAAATGCAATACCATGAAAAAAGGCTGCAAGATAAAAGGCTTTTTTTGCACCAAGTCGTGAAGGAAGCGAATGGAGGCCGACCTTCCGATCAAAATCGGCATCCAAACAGGCATAGACCGTATCAAAACCGGCAATCCAAAAGAGCACCCCTATTGATAAGCTCCACGGAAAATGCATCAAATCTCCCTGAACAGCAACCCACCCACCAAGGGGTGAAAAGGCCAGGGCCACACCTAAAATCAGATGACAAAAGGATGTAAAACGCTTTGTTAAGGAATAAAATAGAGTCAGCCCAAGGGCCACTGGCGCAAGGCTAAAGGTGAGCGGATTAAGCAACCAGGCTGCAACAAAAAACATTGCCCCCGCAAACAACACCATTCCCCACGCCTCAGCCATACTTACTTCACCTGAAGGAATAGCACGTTTTGTTGTCCTGGGATTGGCACCATCAAACTTTGCATCGACAATCCGGTTAAATCCCATTGCACAGGTTCTTGCACCTACCATGGCAACGATAACCAAAAAAACAGTTTTCGCAGTCGGTACTCCACGTGCCGCAAGAAATGCACCCATAAATGCAAAAGGCATGGCAAAGATAGTCAATTTAAATTTGATCATCTCAAGCAGGATTGCTATTTTTTTAAACATCAACTCCATCCCATCGTTTACGACCGACCATATCAAGTCCGAGTTGATCACCAAGGCGCCAAGAAAAAGTATCGGCACTCTCTTCAATGCTTTCCGGACCAAGATAGTATCCTGGGTGCGGCGGACAAATTGTCCCCCCAGCATCATGAACAGCCAGCATGTTTTTTAAATGCGTCCTGTTAAGAGGTGTTTCTCTCACCACCAACAAAAGCTGCTTTCGCTCTTTTAGAATAACATCTGCAGCACGATGAACAAGTGTTGAACTCATACCTGCGGCAATGGCGCCAAGGGTACCCATCGAGCAGGGTAAGATAACCATGGAGTCATATCCGGATGAACCCGAGGCGGGTGGAGCCGCAAAATCTTTACAATCAAACCATTTGCTGACAGCTGGAAGTTCGTGACAAGAAATCCCCCTCTCAAGTTGTAACACTTTTTCCCCGGCTTCTGAACAAATACCGTGTACTTCCACTTCTTCCTTTTCCAGCAATCGTAAAAACGAGTGGAGAAAAATCATGGCAGATGCACCAGTTACGGCGACCAATATTTTTCTATTTTGAGTAGTCTTCATTCTTTAAAAAAAGTGTAGGGGAACAGACAAAGCAGACGCTTCACCACGCTCAATCAAATACTTATAAAACGTTTCTAAAGCAAGTTGTTTTTTTTCACCAAGATCATACTCTATGGCACGTAAATAGACGTAACACTCATCCGGATGCATTGGAATACGAGGCGCCACATCAACACAGATGCTTTCAAGTTTTTCGTTTCCTATCTCTCGACATTTAAAAAATTCTTTTTGAATGGCCGTCACCTCCTCTCTATTCTCTTTGCAAAATTGAGCACGTGCTGCGCAAACAGCAAAGACAAAAGGAAGACCTGTATATTCACCCCATGCTTTACCTAAATCGAGTTGATAATAAAAAGCATCCCCTGCCGCCAGCCTGAGTGCATCATCACCTATTGCAAGCACAGCCTCAACATCTAAGGCCTGCGGACCACTCACATCACCCACCATATATTCAGGATGGACATGGTAATGATTTTCCAAAATAATCTTCACAAGAGCAATGGATGTCTCAGATTGCCCACTAAGCACTATCTTTTTAGCATTAAGTAATTCTGGCCGACTCTTTGAGAAAAGAAACACAGAGCCAACGGGACCACTGGCACTGATCGAAAGATCCGGAATAATCTGGTAACGTGTGGGACGTTGTGCATATTCGTATGATGAAACAAAGCCAAGGTCCAACGCATCAGATGCCAGCATTGTGTTAAGGGTCGAGGGGGGAGCTTCAACCACCTTCCAATTATCAGGATGTTTCCGTCTCTTCCACACCTCATAAATGGGGGCGGTATTAATGTAATTCACCATCCCTATACGTATTAGTTTTTTTCCAGCCACACTACACCTTAAGCCCCGGATATGTCTTGTAGGTGGGGCCAAATAATATTTTCTGGTTGTCCTTTTGTAGTCAGTATTTCCATTACTTCTTCTATTTGCGTATCCGCTCCAATTTCTCTATCTTCCACTGCGATAAATGAAAACTTTTTCCCGACTTCAATGGTTCCAAAATCATCTTCCCGTCCCATGGCCTTTGCTCCTGCAATGGTGGCCATTTCCAGGATTTTTTCAGGAGCAACTGTGGGATGGTTTTTTCTTAGAAGGGTAAACTCCTGCCACATACTCATTTTGGGATTTGAGGCCCTTGAGTCGGTACCAATAGCCGGTACAATCCCAGCAGCAAGCATCAGCTCAAGTGGTGCCTTATCAAAACCAAGAAAAGCGTTGCTGCAAGGACAGAGGCAAATATGGTTCTTTGCTCTGGCCATTAAGCTGATATCTTCCTTATCAACATAGATGGAATGGACACAAAGTGTTTTGTCATCAAGCAATCCAATTTTAAATAAATAGTCCACCACCGATCTGTATACATTATCTTTAAGCGGAAATGTTGAATCAATTGTTTCGCGTTCCTGTAAAAAGGAGAAAAAACACCCTTTCCCCTCCAACAAAAGAAGCGATTCATCAGGAGTTTCACATATGTGCAGAGAAAACAGACTCTTTTTTGATACGGTCGCAGCCTTAATGGTTTTCAGCAGTTTTGGGGTAACAGAATATGGGGCATGGGCTGTAATGTGAGTGTTACTGGACAATGCATCTATTTTTTTTATCACTTGTTCTGCACTGTCACTGGTATGACCCAATAATTCGAGCAAAGGATATATTTCAGGGACATTTCCCTGAAACGGCGCAAGAGAAGCATTGCCAATATCAATTAATGCAACCACACCGTCTTCAAATTGTTCCTGCGCACATTTTCCAGCAGCAGCAACAATAAACTCATCACTCTCTTTTGTTCCCTTACGTCTTTTCAAAAGAGAACGAATCCAATCGCACATGGTGGCGTCTGGATTCGTTGGTGTTACAGTACCCAAAAAAGAAAGCTCAAGGTGCGTGTGGCCATTGATTAGACCAGGCATTAATACACCGGAATAAAGGTGTATTCTACTGGTCTTATAGAGAGATGAAAGACGCTTCCAACTTCCAACAGCCACAATTCTTTCACCTTGAACAGCTATACAGCCATCATGTATCGGAGAAGAGGCCACAGGCAGGACCCAGGGTGCCCTGTGGAGAACAACGGGAACGTGAAGGGACTTAGCAGACATGGGAGACCACTATGAAACCAAACTGTAATCCATCAATCTTTGTTTTGGTACAAATCCAGCATCCTGAACAAGACGGTTTATTTCTCCTTCTGAAAGCCTAAAACTGACTCCGGCTGCCGCCACCACATTTTCTTCTATCATGGTTGAGCCAAAGTCATTTGCACCAAAACGAAGTGAAATCTGAGCAATTTTTGCTCCTTGGGTTACCCATGAAGCTTGAATATTATCAAAATTATCCAGATAGATACGAGAAAGGGCCAGCATTCGCAAATATGATAACCCGGATGTCTTTTCAATTGTTGCCTGCTCCATGAGCGCAGTATTATCAGGTTGAAAAGGCCAGGGAATAAATGCCGTAAAACCACTGGTTTTATCTTGTAAGTCACGTAGACGTCTTAGATGTTCAAGCCTCTCTTCAACGGTCTCTATATGGCCAAACATCATGGTAGCAGTGGTACGCAACCCCTGCTTGTGAGCCTCTTCCATCACCGCAATCCACTGGTCCGCTGAACATTTCCGAGGGGCTGTGGCCTCTCGAACCCTATCGTTTAAGATTTCGGCTCCTCCGCCAGGGATGGAATCAAGCCCTGCCTCTATTAAACGACGGATAACTTCCTGTATAGGCTGACCGGATAGCTTGGAAAAATGATAAATTTCAGGAGGAGAGAAACCATGGATATGGATTCCTGTTTCTTTCATAAAACGGAGCATATCCTCGTAATATTCTAGGGGTAAATCCGGATGTAACCCGCCTTGGAGCAGAATTTGTGTTCCGCCAAGATCCTGCGTCTCTTTTATTTTCTCTCCCAGTTGCTCCTTGGTGAGCAGATAGCCACCGTTCGTTTCCGGGGCATGAAAAAAAGCGCAAAACTTACAGGCGGATATACAAATATCGGTATAGTTGATATTACGATCCACCACGTAGGTCACGATCGGTTCTGGATGTTTTTTTCTTCTAATCGCGTCTGCAAGAAACCCAAGTTGAAACAGATCAGCTTCTGCAAAAAGTTGGAGGAATTCCGCGTCAGTTAAACGGCCACCACCGATAAGTCTATGGCCGATGGCTGTAATTGTATCACCTGGCAACTGCATGATTTTCCGGCTCGCCTACGTATGTTTGCAAATTGTGTTATACAGGGTATCACGCTCAATAGCCACTCGTCCTGCCTCCTTAATCAACTTCACAAGAGTTGTGGAGCCAATGGCCTGATCGGTTTCGGCACCAGCCATATGGGTAATAACTTCTTCTTTTACAGTTCCATCCATATCATCTGCGCCAAAAGAGAGGGCAATTTGAGCAACTTTCGGTCCAATCATTACCCAATACGCCTTGATATGTGGGAAATTATCGAGCATCAGCCTTGACACCGCTATATTTTTCAGGTCATCCATACCAGTGGTTCTTGAAAGTGTGGACATCTCGGTATTTTTTGGATGAAAGGCAAGAGGAATAAATGCTAAGAATCCATCGGTTTCATCCTGTGCCCTGCGTAATGCATCAAGGTGCTCAACGCGCTCTTCCATGGTTTCAATATGTCCATAAAGCATGGTGGCGTTGGTATGGAGACCATGTCTGTGTGCAGTCTTCGCAACTTCAAGCCAATCTTTTCCTGGAAGTTTTTTCTCACAGGTAATTTCACGAATTCGAGGAGAAAATACTTCGGCACCCCCACCAGGAATAGAGCCAAGACCAGCTTCTTTTAAGAGCTCCAGGGTTTCTCCAATTTCTTTGCCGGCAAGTCCTGCCAAATGGGCAATTTCAACACAGGTAAAAGCCTGGATATGGACATCCGGTCGAATCTCTTTAATCCCTTGTAAGAGATCAATGTAATAGGAGAATGGCAAGTCGGGATGAATGCCACCCACCATATGGATCTCGGTGATTGGTTCTTCTAAACGATCTCGCACCTTTTTTTTAACGGTTTCAAGATCCATTTCATAGGCTTGCTCGGAATCTTTATCCTTGCCAAAGGCACAAAATTTACAGAGATTAGTGCAGATGTTCGAATAGTTAATATGTTGATTATATATGTAATAGGTATTATCGCCGTTCTTTCTGTTGCGTACCATATTAGCCATATAACCAAGGGAAAGCAGGTCGTTACTATTATACAACCTTACTCCATCTTCCACACTTAAGCGCTCTTTGGCTTCAACTTTTTCAAGGATATCACCAAGCCCGGATTGTTCTATATAGGTCTTCATCATCATAAAAAAAGCCGGGAATATCCCGGCTTACCAGTAAACAATTATTGATATTTGCAAGCTAATCGAGGAAAAACTTCAATTTATCACGTCTGCTCGAATGCCGCAGCCTATTTAACGCCTTTTTCTCAATCTGCCTGATCCGTTCACGTGAGACATTAAAACGTTTTCCTATCTCCTCAAGGGTATATTCAGCCTTCTCACCAATTCCAAAACGCAGACGAATAATTTTTTCCTCACGCTCACTTAAGGTTGAAAGAATCTCCTCAACACGTCCAGAGAGTTCACGGTTCTGCACTGCTTCGTAAGGAGATTGGGATTCCTGATTTTCTAAAAAGTCACCAAGGGTCGAATCATCATCCCCAACCGGGGTCTCAAGGGAAATAGGTTCTCGCGAAGCTTCAAGAATTGCGAGAATTTTATCCATTGGTAAATCAGTATTTTTGGAAATTTCAAGCGGTGTCGGTTCTCTTCCGAGTTCTTTATAGAGCGCGTAAAAGGCTTTAAAAAACTGACTGCGAAGTTCCAGAAAATGCACTGGCAAACGGATGGTTCGGGTCTTGTCAAGAATGGCCCTGGTAATGGCCTGTCGAATCCACCAGGAGGCATAGGTGGAAAATTTATTGCCTTTTGTATAATCAAAACGAAAGACAGCGCGCATTAAACCAAGATTTCCTTCCTGAATAAGATCCGCTAAAGTCAAGCCCTGATGCATATACCTTTTAGCAATGGAAACAACCAAACGAAGATTTGCCCGAATCATGCAATCTTTTGCCAATTCGATAGACCTTGAATACGCTTCAAGTTTGGTTTGCAACTCAATAAGTTCACGCGTTTCTGCATACTTTTTAGCAGCACTGGTCACGCTGTAACGCATAAAATTAAGTTGCTGCTTTTTGGGTTTCAAGGTGGGGTCACGTTTTTCCCATAACGCGATGCGGCTGCACAGAATTTCTATATCCTTTACCTCAGACTCATCATCACGAATGGCATCAATTATTGACCGAAACCCTCGGCGGATGGTTCTTGAGTATTTTGCCTCCTCTTCGGGAGTAAGCAGGTCAAACCGACCCATTTCCCGTAAGTAGGTGGTGGTGGTTTCTTCTCCATCATGGGGTTCATCTGGCTGGCCATTCCCCCCTATATCATCATGATGATGCCCCATATCGTCGTCATCATCAGATTTATACACTTCCCCGGAAAGGGTTCGTTTTTCACCATTTTTCCCATCCTGAGTGACGATTTCAATATTGTGATCACTCAGAAAATTAAACACCTTCTCTATTTTTGCAGGCTCATTGAGCTCATCGGGAAGAATTTTATTCAGTTCCGAAAAACTGATACATCCCTCCTCTTTCCCAGCTTTAAGAAGATTTTCTTTAATCTGTTTTTGTATACTCATAGTAATCCTTTGAAGATATCATTGCATAAAACATACCCGTCAACATATATGAAAATGAAATAATTAA
>JBNKKR010000015.1:0-70340 GCA_050291935.1 Desulfocapsaceae bacterium
CGAGTCCTTCTTTGCAAGATCGATCCCTGAGGATACGTTGCCGCCGGCTTTGTCCCGGTCTCGCTGTCGTTGCAGCTTTCTGTTTTGTTCGCAATAGTCAGGGTGATGCCTGCGATACCGGGTCCAGTAATCCTTATTCCTGTTCCGCCAGGACCGCTGGCATTCCTTTTTGTTGGCCCTGTAGAGCGGGTCTGCTTCCTCTTTGTCCCGTTGCCATTTGTTCTTTCTTGCCTGTTGGCACCTTCTCTCACCACAATAACGTTGGTTTTTTACCCGTGGATTCCTCGGACGAATCCGCTTACAGCAGGCACAACGAAATGTCTTCTTTACCATCACCTCCTCCTTGGCCAAGTAGACTTGATTCAAGAGAAGTAACAGAAGAAGAGAAAAAGAAAAAAAGAGAAGAAAAGACAGTGGCTACTCCACTTGGAGAAGAAAAAGGAAGAAAAACGCAGTTACAAGGAAAAATGGCTGGTTTTCTGGCCGGTGGTTATGTGGAAAAATATGCCGGGGAAAATGGCTGGGAAGTAGAACGGTGGTTCCATACCTATTAGATACATGCGTTATTTCAGAAATCATACGACCTAAACCTTCCAGAAAAGTCACAAAATGGATTAAAAACGAAGATGAGAGTAATTTTTTCATCAGTGTTTTGACAATTGGCGAGCTTCACAAAGGTATCGAAAAACTTGGCCAATCCAAAAGAAAGGAAGAACTCCACAATTGGGTAGAGAACGACCTGAAAGAAAGATTCTGGAACAGAATCATTGACATCGACATTGAAACAGCAATGATATGGGGAAAAATCCAAGGAGCTACAGAACGTGTAGGAAAGCCTATGCCCGCCGTTGATTCTCTTATCGCAGCCACAGGCATTGCCCATCATTTTACTGTTGCAACCAGAAACATTTCAGATATGAAAGCAAGTGGAGCCGCACTACTTAACCCATGGGAACAATAAGAATAAAAGGCTAGCAATCACATAGAAGGAAGATCGGGCATGTTTCCACACCCAATCTTCCATTCTCAAGTCACACACCACGGCGCTCGGGTTGCTCCTCAGCATGGCCCTATCCTCCGAGTGTGCGAGGGAACAATAACAGATCGTCACGTTTGATCAAAGAAATGGAGAATGGAACCACTTTTCTATTTGTACGACCACCTACCTCCATGACATACAACAGTATTGATCATAATTGATGACCATGGTATTATGACCATAGTTATAATCATTATTCGGAGGATGAAATGTCGTTAACAATCTCAAAATCAAAATTTAAGCCACAGGCATTGCATTATTTTCGTAAGATCCAGGAAAATGGGGAAGAAATTATCATTACCGACCATAATCACCCCGTGGTAAAGATCTCACCATACAAAGATAAGCCTTCCGATGTCCTGAAAGAACTCCGTGGTTCTGTAAAACGGTATGACGAACCTTTGGAACCAGTTGCTATTAATGACTGGGAACTGCTCAAATGATAGTTCTTGATACCCATGTCTGGATCTGGTGGGTAAGCAATCCTGAGAAGCTGTCACCGGCAGCCAGCCAGGCTATTGACAAGGCCATTGCCAGTTCAGCTCTCGTGATTTCTTCCATATCAACCTGGGAAATTGCAATGTTGGTTAAGAAAAACCGTTTAGAGCTAACGATTGATACGCGAGATTGGATTCGTAAGACAGAAGGTTTGCCTTTTGTTCATTTCGCGCCCCTGGATAATACCATTATGTTACGCACGGTTGAATTACCAGGAGAATTCCACCCTGATCCTGCTGATCGGATGATTGTAGCTACCGCCCTAACCATGGGGCTGCCCCTTGTAACCCGTGACGAAAAGATACTCACTTACTCCCATCTCGAAACAATTTGGGGGTAAGGAGAAAAGAGGAGGTCAAAAGAAAAAGGGTCAAAGAAAAATTATATTTTTACATGTGTTATCATTCAGTTAAGCGTGTGTGCGTTTGCTTGTTAACCACGATTAGGAGCAGCAAGATCATTTTCATGTTGTGTGGTGGAGATAAATCGACCCAGAAAAAAGACATAAGAAAGGCTAGAGAGATAGCCAGAACCATATAATGAGAGGGAAACATGGCTACTAAAACAACTCCATACAATCCTTTTGACTATCTTGAGACACAGGAAGAAATCAACGAATATCTTAACAACGCATTTATGGATAATGATCCACGCGTGTTTGTAGTTGCCCTTGGTTATCTTGCCAAAAAGCGAGGCATGACCAAGCTCGCTAAGGAAACAGGACTAAATAGAGAAAGTCTTTACAAATCTTTATCTAGCGATGGAAATCCGGCTTTTGCTACCATAAAAAAAATAGCCCAAGCTCTTGATATTCGCATGGTAACGCAACCCGCCCATTCCCCGTGAGAATTTGGTTTCGTTCTTGAGTGTGGTGTAGATGGGGTCGGGCCATGGCAACTGATTGAAATACTGCAAACTGGGGTCAGACCAAGAAAAATCGCACACGATTTGCCTCTTTCCCGATGGATGAGGCCCATCTTCTTACAGCGGCCCGATATATCGAAATGAATCCCGTTGCAGCAAACCTTGTTGTCCAAAACGAAGAGTATCTCTGGAGCAGCGCAAAGGCACATATTAGCAAACAAGATAACGTATTGGCCAAGGTTGCACCATTACTTACTCTCGTTCCGAATTGGAAAGACTTTCTCCGTTTATCGACAGCGGATGAAGTCGATCTATTACAGCACCATGAACGCTCAGGACGACCGCTTGGCGAAAGAGGCTTTATTGAGGGACTGGAACAACAGTTACGGCGAACATTGACGCCACAAAAACCAGGCCCGAAGAAAGGGAAGAAGCGATAGTTCTGTATACTGTCCCCGGAACTCGCCGTATTGGTAAAGCACAAAAGAACATAACAATGGCATCCGGTTACGCGAAGCGTTATACTTACTATATTCAGCTTATTTAAGCCATTCAGACAAGATAGAGAATATGATCCTTGAATACCAGACTAAGTTTCTTGAACGAATACACAGAACACCTACTGCTATAAGCTATAGGTTCGAAAGACCATTAAGTTTAGATTTTATTGCCGGTCAACATATGTTGGTAGATATTGGCAATGATCTTATTCATCCATTATCACTAAGCAATCATCCAGAAGATTCTAAATTCATTGAATTCACCAAACGGATAACTGGCAGTCCATATTGCCACCGTCTAGAATCAATGAAAAAAGGAGAAGTTATAAATGTAAAAGGTCCATACGGGAAATTTTGTCTCTCTAAAGAGATACAAAATATCGTTATGATAGCAGGAGGTATAGGCATAACACCATTCATAAGTATTCTTTCTGGCCTTGAAACAAAA
Organism: Desulfocapsaceae bacterium; assembly: GCA_050291935.1. GTDB lineage: Bacteria > Desulfobacterota > Desulfobulbia > Desulfobulbales > Desulfocapsaceae > Desulfocapsa. Next base: position 3,350 of record JBNKKR010000015.1, read on the forward strand.
AAAGAAAAAACTAAAACAATAGTTTTAATTTACGGTAACTTGAATAAAGCTGATATTGCTTTCAAGGACGAATTGGAAAAACTTCAACTCCCCAATTACCGTTTTGTCCATGTGTTATCTGACCCTACGGGTATGGACAGTGCTTATCAAGGATTTATCACCGAAAGTATAATTTCAAAAGAAGTACCGAATACAAATAAGGCACTATTTATGGTCTCTGGCCCTCCTGCTATGGTTGAAGCAATAACGAAAATTTTAGCAGGCATGAACGTCAATGAAAATAAAATTCGTACGGACAAACTTTTTGGATATAAATAATCGGTATCAAGGACCTAAAGTAACAACCTAAAGGGGATCGGGCCACGCTAACCTACTGAAAAAGTGCTTTTTATAAAGAAAGAGAATTAGAATTTGCAAAACCGGAACATAATGTGCTTATGCCAAGAGCTCACAGACACTACATTCCAGGATGCGTCTGGGTTGGGGTGGTCTCCCTCTTCATTGCCGCTTACTGGTTTTATCAATCTGCAAAGGAATACCCAGTTTCTGCACTCGTACTCTTTAGCCCCTTTTTTGTCGCGTCAGCCGCGTCAATAATTCTGCTAGTCATCAAGTACGGTCAATAAACAGAGAGGCAATCCTTTGATAAAATACCTATTTAATTATCTCGCACACATTGCACATTAATGGCGCAAAGCTTATATTCCGGCGACCTGGAAAGTCTGTCCAAGGCATCAAGAGTTAGGAAGTTTACCAGCGTTTCTATATGATTGTAGGTGGTAAATACCGTCCCTTCCTGGGAACGATCCGTAACCCTGGCTCGTAACTCTACCGTTCCCCGCCGTGAAGTAAGACGCACCATATCTCCGTCATTAATGCCTAAGCGCTTGGCGTCTACGGGATTAATCTCCGCCCTGGCCTCTGGACTTATTGCCGAAATTTCAGAGGTTTTTCCGGTCATTGAGCTAAAGTTATATCTGGCGAGATCACGACCGGTGGTAAAATACATTGGGTACTTTTCATCGGTCTGCTCCACCGGAGGAATATAGTCTTCTGGGATAAAGCGTCCTTTTCCCCTGGTAAAAGCTTTAGTGTGCAGCACTTGGGTTCCGGGATGATTCTCATCCGGCACAGGCCATTGTAAACCGACCTCATCCAAACGTGTATAGCTGATTCCTTGTAAGCGGTAATTTAACCCCATCTTCCCAGAAGTCCATAATTATGTCATGTTTTCTTCAACACAAATTATCAAATACCAAATGGAGAAAATCATGCGTGTTTCAAAAAACAAAGCAGAGTTATCAGAAATTAAACGACGCCATTGGAAAGCACATCTACAAGCCTGGAAGAAGAGCGGTTTGTCGCAAGTGGAATATTGCAAACAGCATGAGTTGAACAAGGGGCAGTTTTGGTATTGGAAAGGCAAGCTGCTTTCTTCAAAAAATAATACCGTCAATTTTGTTCCTGTCCTGGTAGATCCGTTGCAAAAGAAAATAAAAGAGCAAAACACTGACCATTCAGGTGTCGTTCTCTTTTTGAGAGGAGATATCAGAGTGGAGTTGGACAATGATTTCAACTCCAATGTACTAAAAAATGTTGTAGCACTCATTGGGGGATAGAAATGATACTCCCTGAAAATATGAAAGTGTATATTGCCATCGGTAGTACCGATATGCGTAAATCCATTAACGGTTTGAGCCAGATAGTTGTAGACCATTTCGAGGCCGACGTCTTTTCCGGTAACTTGTACGCCTTTTGTAATAAACGAAAGGATATTATGAAAATTCTGTTCTGGGATCGGAATGGATTCTGTATCTGGCATAAGCGTTTGGAGAAGGATCGCTTCTGCTGGCCTAAGTCTCATTGTGAGGTACTTCTTATCGACCATAAACAGTTGTCATGGCTCCTCGCTGGACTCGATATAAATAGTGCTCACAAAAAGCTATTTTACAATGAAATTTAGTCAAATAATATTGCGATAAATCTTGTATATTTCGACATTTATGGTATATTTTTCCCATGAAAAATGACCAGTTGGAACTTCCACAAGACACGGTGAAACTCACCGAAATAATCCTGTCTGACAGAAAGGAAATTGATCGATTAAATGAAGAAGTGCGGCTTTTGAGGCAACTTCTTTTTGCTCCAAAATCTGAAAGATTAGCTGTCGGGAAATTTCAACAACTATCTCTTTTCGATATACCTGAAACCCCACCTGAAGCAGTGGATGACAGCCATACCGTTGTAATTGCAGAACATACTCGTCACAGTAAAAAAGGTCGGAAGAAATTACCGGAAGATCTTCCTCGTATAGAGCGTATTCACGACATCCCAGAAGAAGATAAAGTGTGTAACTGTGGCTGTACCCTCAGCAGGATTGGCGAGGATGTTTCTGAAAAACTTGACATCGTCCCTGCCAAAATTAGAGTTATCCGCCATATTCGTCCTCAATATGCTTGCAAGAACTGCGAAGGAATTGAGGAGTCTAGGCCGGTCAAAATTGCCCCTGCACCACCACAGATTATCCCCAAAGGATTACCGACCGCAGGACTTTTGGCATATATCCTGACAGCAAAATTTTGTGATGCTTTACCGTTCTATCGGCAAGAAAAGCAGTTTATTCGTCTTGGAATCGAAATTCCACGTCAAAGTATGTGCAACTGGGCCATGAAGGTTGCAAAATCCTGTCAACTATTAGCCTCTTTACTGGAAAAGGAGGTTCGTGGTGGTCCGTTATTGAATATTGATGAAACAATTGTGCAAGTGCTGGATGAACCTGGCCGATCCCCCACCCAAAAATCGTATATGTGGATATTTCGTGGAGGAGATCCGCATCATCCAGCGCTTCTTTATCAATACCATCCGACCAGATCAGGTGATGTTGTTAAGGTCTTTCTTGAGAATGGTTATCAAGGGGTTGTACAGACTGATGGGTACAAAGGATATGATTTTCTTGATGGTCGTCATGAAATCATCCATGTTGGTTGCTGGGCGCATGCCAGGCGTAAGTTTATGGAAGCCCGAAAAGGAAGTGCTAAGAAAAAACACCGTGGCATAGATACAGCTCTTGGAATGATTCGTAACCTGTACCTTTTGGAGAAAAAAGCAAGAGATGAACAATTATCTCCTGCTGAGATTTATAATATGAGGCAGGAGCAGGCAAAACCCATTGTGAAGAAGTTTAAGCTTTGGCTTAATAAACGAAAAGATAATGTTCTCCCCAAAAGTCTTTTGGGGAAAGCTGTAACATATTGTTTGAATCAGTGGAAACGGTTGGAAAACTACTTATCGGATGGTAATGCTGGAATTGACAATAACGCGGCAGAAAATTGTATTCGTCCTTTTGTTGTAGGTAGAAAGAACTGGCTGTTTTCTGGAACTCCTGAAGGTGCAAAAGCCAGTGCATTGTTGTATAGCTTTATTGAGACCGCAAAATGCAATAGTCTTGAACCGTACGCTTACCTGCGCTACCTCTTTGAGAAACTGCCAACCACTTCTGAAGAAGATATGGCTCAACTCCTCCCCACTAGACTTTCGGCAAAGGATATTGTGCTTATTGATCTGGAGAGTGGGGTTTAATTACCGCTTACTTAAAAAGGTATGCCAAGCATCTCAGATAATCAAAACTTATTTCACGAAATCAATCTTCTAAAAAGCGACATTCCAACGAACTTTGGCAAGAATTGACAGCAGCCAGCTTTTGCCGTATACTATTCGCAATTCAACCCGTCATCGCCAATGGAGGATGAGATGAATACGAAGCTCACATTACGACTCGAAGATCATCTTATAGAGTCAGCTAAAGAATATTCCGCCCAAACTGGCAAATCTGTTTCTAAGATAGTGTCAGACTTTTTTGTAGTCATAAAAAATGAGAAACTTAAAAAAAACTATTCAGTCACCCCTACTGTCCAATCTCTAACGGGTGTCTTGAGTGAGTCGAAATTTTCAGAGAATGACTACAAAAAATATCTCGAAGAGAAATATCTATGAGAGTGCTCTTTGATACAAATATCATCTTAGATGTGCTTCTTGACAGAAAACCATTTTCAGAGCACTCGGCCTACCTAATGTCAATGGTTGAGCGGTCTGAACTTAATGGGTACTTCTGTGCCACAACAATAACAACTATTCATTACCTGCTCTCAAAACAGCTAGACAAAGAAAAAACCAGTAAAAGTATAAATGCAATAATACGCCTATTTGAGGTTGCATCAGTAAATAGGCTGGTTATTGAAAATGCTTTATCTTCAAAATTCACAGACTTTGAAGATTCGGTCTTACATGAGTCTGCCTTACATGCAGGTGCAGAGTATATAATCACAAGGAACATAAAAGACTTTAAAAAATCAGAGATTCCAACATTTACCCCAACAGAATTTCTAAGTATGTTGGAGTCGCTGGGTTATCGGGATAGGAAAAACCATCACTGACCATCCCACCCACACCACCCTTCGCCTCCATCAGGCTGGGTCTGGGACTTGCCTATCATTGCCCGAGTTGTTAAGGTAGACGCCCCCCTAAGAACATGTGCCGTTCCCGGTACACAACACAGCGCTTAAAACACATTTGACACCGAGTATGACAAGGCTTGTATCTTTTCTTAAAGTTATAAATCCCATTTCTTCAGAAGTAGCGCATACTCTTCTGTTTGTTTGAATTTTTCCAGCTCATCTGCAATGGCAAAAACTATTTTATCACTTGTCAGCAGGCTTGCTGCCATATAATTTACGGTTGACAACTCCTCCAATGGAAAAACTCTTTTCAGGATTTTTTGGGGGTCAAAACCTGTCTCTCTGACTATGTGGTAAGCGACTGCATCAGGCATTGGCCAAAGATCAATGCGGCCTTTAAGTAATTTTTGAAAATTTTTGCTATGAGCGGAGTTCCCGGAATTGGAGTCCAAAGTCGATCGTGCAAATCCTTTGTTAAGCAGCCATGTCTCTCTGGCATCCTCGATGGTAGTGCCAATTGTATAGTTTTTGAGTTCATCCAGCTTGTCAATTTTGATGTCGGTGCGAGTTTGTAAGGCAAAAACCGATTGTTTTATCGGGGTTATCTCTCCAATCCATTTAAAAAGTTCTTCTCTTTTTTTGCGACGGCCTATCGAATAGATAAGAGAGTTGCTTTGCTGTTGTACTAAGGTGTAGCTTCTGGCCCATGGATAACTTGTAATAGTGTACGCAAATCCACAATTTTGCAGGACTTGTTGGACAACTTCCGTTGAAGCACCAGTGATTTTCCCCTCTTTAGTATAGTTATAGGGCGGAAATTCTTCAGTAAAAACGATCAATTCTTGAGAGGATGTGGAAAGAGGCGGAGCAAAGATTGTCAAAATCATAGCAAAAACAAATACTAGCTTACCTGAAACATGTTCTTTTTTTCTCATCTCGCTTCCTCATCTTATTATGAATACACTATGAGTTTTATTACGATTGAAAATATCGTCTTATGATATAAGAGTACGCAATAAGTCCCCAAAAGCCAACCATAAATCACATTTTTCAATCTTATGCCTCCATCAGTTAAAAAAATATCCCTTCGTCTTCCGAAAACTTTGGTTGAGACCGATCAAGAAACAACACTCTTCTCACCACAACAGCAAGCCAGGATAACTCTGGAAGTAGACCTTGCATTTTTGGAGACGAACTGCCAATTTACAAGCTATGATAAAACGATCCATTATTCACCCCCTCTTGCAAAACATCGCACAATCGTCTGCTGCCATTCTTCTTGGCACGACAGGAAAAACTACATTAGCGAAGATGATAAACAAATAAGAAAACCTTTGACCCAAAAGATTCCGTTGTAAGTTTGCATATTGGAATGTATGATTCCAATATGCAAACTTATAAAGAGCGGTTTTTAACATCATTACTTAATAAACGGCTAAGCGAAATGCCGGCTGTTGCAATGCTTGGTCCAAGACAATGCGGTAAATCCACGTTAGCCCGCCGTCTCATTCGCACAGTTGAAAATGGCCTTTATCTTGACCTTGAAAGAAGTTCAGATCTAAACAAGCTACGCGATATCGAAGCGTTTTTTAATGTTAATCAGGGCAAACTGATTTGTTTGGATGAAATTCAACGGGTACCCGAGCTTTTCCCAGCTTTACGTTCAATCATTGATGAAGAGGAACGTAATGGGCAACTCCTCATGTTAGGCTCAGCTTCTCGTGATCTTATTTCCCAGTCCAGTGAGTCATTGGCTGGTAGAATCAGTTATTTTGAGTTAACTCCTTTCCACTTAGATGAAGTTAGTAATAATAAGCTGGGAAAGCTATGGCTGCAAGGAGGTTTCCCAAGGAGTTTTCTAGGAGAAGAGCAGGCAAGCTTTGACTGGCGGCTTGATTTCATCCGGACATTTTTAGAACGTGATATTCCACAATTAGGTTTTAAGATTCCGGCAAAATCTATGGAACGTTTGTGGAGAATGTGTGCCCATAATCATGCTCAGCTTTTAAATAGCTCAAAAATTGGCGGAGCGCTTGGAGTAAGCCATCATTCAGTACGTTCATATATCGATATTTTATCTGAAACTTTTTTATTACGCATCTTGCTTCCTTATGCTGCTAATGTAAAAAAGCGGCTGATTAAATCTCCCAAGATATATATTCGTGACAGTGGTCTCCTTCACACCTTGCTTGGCATCGAAAGTCATAATGATCTTCTTGGACATCCTGTTTATGGAGAGTCGTGGGAAGGTTTTGTTGTGGAAGCGATTATTACTCGTACGCCTCGGTGGCAACACTCATTTTATCGAACAGCAACCGGGGTGGAAATCGATCTCATTCTTGAGAAAGGAAAAAAAATTATCGCTGTTGAATGTAAGGCATCAAGCGCCCCTAAACCTACGAGGGGATTCTGGCAGGCAATCGATGATCTAAAAGTGGGTGAAGCCTATATTGTGGCTCCGGTTCGTGAATCCTATCCAATTGAAAGAGGCGTTACTGTTTTTACACTGCCTGATTTTTTAAATAAAATAAAAATGTTTTGATGGTAGAAAATGCAATATGGAGTTTAAAAAGCATTTTTATTAAGAATTATCCAATAAGCATCAAATAGCCAAAAAGATTTACTTCGTGATTTTTTTACCGAACACAAAACACTTCTTGACAAAGAATCTGTCACATCGTAGTAGTGTGTTATGAAATTTGTCCTGCATTTTATCATGATTGCCACTTTTATCATCTCCGGCGCTTCTCCGCTGCCGGCCTGTTATGTCACACGACCGGACTGCAAGGTAAGGATGACGACGAGCTGCCCGTTCATGGGGGGTAAACACCAGACGGCAACGGCTCACATAGGCTGCTGCCAGGGAAATCACAGCGCCAAGGCCCAACGCCCGGCCAAATTCCCATTGGAGCATCTAAAACGGGTAACCATTGACCAGATGCAGGTCGATTCCGTTGACCTACCTGCCTTTGCCCCGTCGCTGGTCACCAGTGTTTCTTATCTCCCAGTGCCACTCAGCCGGGCAACCAGGCTCACCAAACAATTATTTTCCATTCATTACCACCCACCCCCGCTCTATCTCCAGCACCAAACATTTATCATTTGATACTGTTGCCCCTCGGAAATTTGACGGTTGTTAAAAAAATCCCGGCCTTGACCTCTGTCGCTGGCCGATACGGTTTTTTTACGCGCTCATCAATTTCGTAGTCGTTATTTATTTTCCCAGCGATATGTGCTGGGACTGACAATAACTTTAGCCCGGTTTTCTCATGAACATTGTGTTTGATTTTGAATAATACTTTTTAAACACAAATGATTGTTGGCAATAATACGTATTGCAAAATTCACACAATATTCATGGGCAATCCGGGTTAGGAAGGGAACAATTATGACAATAAAATACCTTGTGAGTGAACTTACGGGGCGACCCTGGAGGTCTGTAACCAACATCGGTCTGGTCGCGCTGGTTACCACCGTTCTGATCTGCATCATGCTACTGGCTGGGGCGTTACAGCGTGCCTTCCATGCACCCCTAAACGATATCGGCGCCAATATCACCGTGCAGAAGTCTGGAGATGTGCCGGAACAGATGGCTGGCCCGGTGCTTCCCTGTTCTGTGGCCCCGATCAGTGCCGCTGAAAGTCGTCAAATCGAGGCACTGTCAGGCGTGCAGTCTGTCAGCCGCGCTGTGCTGTTCTGGGATTTTAGTGATGAATCCTTTCAGATCGTTGTTGGTTTAAAGCCAAACGACCCTGCCGGCCCCGCCCTGTTGCGGGCCGCTGTTATAGCCGGACGCATGTTGCATCAAGAGGAAATGGGCCAGGCCCTTGCCGAGACCTCCTGGGCAATCAAGGCGCGGTTGTCCGTGGGTGACCAGGTGCGGGTCGGCGGCCGCCCCTTTACCATAGCTGGGCTGGTCGATGTTTCCAGAATCAGCCGCATCGGCACGGCAAATCTCTACATACCCCTGGCCGACGCCCAGGCAATTGCCGCGGCCGCGCCGTCCGTTCTGGCCGTCCATCAATTTGAGAAGGATGATACCAATCTGCTGTTTGTGCAAGTGGACCGCGATAAGACCGAAAAGGTGGCCACCTCCATTCGCGATCTGCTGGGCAAAAAGGCCAGCGTCTCCACCCCGGACTCTTTTAAAAAGCTGCTCGGCAGCCTCTTCCTTTTGACCGAGCGTTTTTCAGGGTTGATTTCCGGCTTGATCTTTATTTTGGTCCTGCTGCTCATGGTGCGCAATTCGGCGGCAAACATCCGTGAGCGCACCAGGGAGATCGGCGTCATGAAGGGTGTGGGCTGGACCGGGGCGGACATCCGCGGTCAGTTACTGGCGGAGAATTTTGCGTACATCGTCCTGGGAACCGTTTTGGGCCTCGTTCTTGGCCTGCTTGGCGCCTGGGGCCTGTCTCATATCACTATTGCCATCCCCATCCCGTGGGATATGGCGCCCAAACCCCATTTCCTGCCTGGCGGTGGCAACCAGGTGTTCCGGCAAGTTCCCCTGCAGATGGCCCCCTCGGCCGGGTTGTTGATCCCGTGCTGTGCCGCGCCAGTTGTTTTTGGCCTGGCCACGGCCTGGGCCGCTGGCCGTGCTGTTACCAAACTTCAAACCTCGGAGGTTCTCCGTTATGAATAATTCAGAGGCTCTGAACGGAGCCGAAAAAAAGAACGAAATCCACGGGCCGATGCTGGCCGTGAGTAATGTCAGCAAACATTTTAACCAGGTGAGCCCGGTGCGCCATGTCAGTTTTTCGGTGGGGCCGGGCGAGTTCGTCACCCTGCTCGGGCCATCGGGTTCCGGAAAATCCACTCTACTTGGTTTGGTTGCCGGTTTGGAAAAACCAAGCGAAGGGTCAATCATTCTACAATCCCGTGAGATCACCGGGTTAAGCGAGGATGATCTGGCCCTGTTGCGGCGACAGTATGTTGGTTTTGTCTTTCAGGCCTTTCATTTGATACCAACCCTTACCGCCTTGGAAAACGTCTGCTTCCCGCTCTACCCGGTGAAGATGACGGAGCACGAGCGGCAAGATCAAGCCAGTGGTTTGCTTGACAAGGTAGGCCTCAGTGCCCGTCACCATCACCTGCCGGCAAAGTTGTCCGGCGGTGAGCGGCAGCGGGTGGCCATTGCCAGGGCACTCATCAATGAGCCATCAATCCTGTTCTGCGACGAGCCCACAGGCAATCTCGATTCCGCCACCGGCCGGGAGATCCTTGACCTGCTTATGGCGCTGAACAAGAAACAGGGGGTGACGCTGTTTATGGTCACCCATGACCGGGAAATAGCCAAACTTTCAAATCGATCACTTTTCATGCAAGACGGGGAGGTCCACGAACGATGAAACAATACAACAAATCCATATTGGCAATCACATTTATTGTGCTACTCGCTTCGTTTATTATCGCCATGCCGGTCCAGAGCCGTGCGGCGGCCAGAGTACGGGTTGATATTCTATACATGAACCACGGACCCATGCGACCCACCGTAACCAAAATCAAGAAGCTGCTGGCTGGCTACGGTGCTATGGTCCAGGCGTCATGGTATGATTTTGAGTCGTTGGCCGGGGAGGCTTACATGAAAAGGGAAGGAATCAAGGGCCATGTGCCCATGTTGATCAAGATTAACGGCCAGTCTGATTTCGGTCTGGGCAACCGCGAGGTGCAGTTGCGCGGGTTTCCCAGCGGCGCCGCCCCATTTAAAACAGTGGAGGGGAACTGGTCCCTGGAGGATCTGCAACAGCTCATTGACCAGGCCGTGAGGTGACAGCATGGATACTCTTTCCCTTATCCGTCTTGGTTACTTAACCGCCCGCCGCGACTGGAAACGGTCGACATGGCTTATGGCGGGTGTGGCGCTGGGGCTGGCCTTTTATCTCGCCGTGTCCACCATTGGTGCAAGTTACGCCGAGTTAGTCAAGCTGCCCTTTGCCAGGCTGGAGAGTGACTTGATCATCCAGCATGGTGTTGAGGGCAGCAGCAGCCCCGATACCGCGGACCGTGCCATTCGGTTGCCCTTCTCAAATCGTGCCATTGACAGTGAGGCCATCACTACCATAAGAAATCTGCCCGCCATAAAAAAGCTCAGCACCGCCACGGTACTCTGGTATCAGGAACACAAAAAATTCATTACGATCACCGGCGTCGATCCGGCAAATTCCGCAAGCGGCCCGTCCAAGGTTATGGAGTGGATTTCACAGGGGAGGGCTTTGCTGGCCACGGGCGAGGCGGTTATTGAGAGCCATTATGCCCGCTTTAACCGGCTGAAGGTGGGTGATGTCGTTTATTTTGATCAACGCCCTTTCACCATTGTCGGCAAGGCAGACATCAAGGAAGGCGCCTCCCTGGCCGCGGCAAATTTTTATATTTCAAACCAGGACGCCGTGGCCTTGGGGGGGTTGGCGGATGATACCGCCAATCTGCTCTCCGCCACCCTGATACCGGGAGCGGATAAAAAAGGCGTCACCGAGACTATTAACAAACTTCTACCTGGCGCAATTGTCTCATCAAGCGACTCCATCAGCGACATGATGCAGGGGTTTGGCCGTATCAGCACCACGTCGTCGATGCTGCTTTCCTCGGTGGCCTTGGGCTTCACAATGCTGTTGACCGTCTGGCTTATGGCTGCCCGCCAACAGGAGCAGGCTTGGAAGATCGGCCTAATGCAGACCCTGGGTTGGCAAAAGCGGGACATTGTGTTTAGCAGTGGTACCGAGGCCCTGGCGCAAACAGCCCTTGGCGGGGCGGTTGGTATGATTTTAGGTTTGCTTATCATCATGTGGATGGGTAGCTTGGAGGTTTCACTCACCCTGCCATGGAATCTTGCCGCCACTCCAGAGACCATGCACCATGCTGCTGCCCGGAACCGGACTATGCAGGTAGCTTTACCAGTTTCCCTGGAACCCTGGCGTTTTTTGATGGGTTTTGTTCTTTCCTGTCTGGCGGCAACGGCCATGGGAGCCTGGTCAGCCCTGTACCTGGCCAGAAAGACCATCCGCCAAACCCTGCTTGAAATGTAAGGCCGGAGTTGGAAAACTTAAAATCCATATGACTGTTTGGCCGAGTGTCCCTACCAAACAGTCATAAAGTTCTGTAGGTTTAGAGATGAAGAACTTACCAGACTGATTACTTTTGCTTTATGAATTGAGTAAATCAGAAAAATCATATTTCATAATAGCGTTTAACAAGACTTTGGAAGGTAGGCTGTGCCAAAACCCAGGGTAGTTCTGAAAGTAGACAAATAAGAAGAACCGTTGGCCCAAAAAATTCTGCCGCAATCAAGATCATCAACCCATTGTTGTAGTTGCCCACCATAAGGGTGTTGGTCCATCGTTCACGCGGCGAGCTTGCAGCAATAAAATAACCAGTTAAAAAGCGAACAAAAAATAGGCAAAACATCCCTCCAAGTAAAACTATACTCTTTATTTGCCAAAGATTTTCAGCCAACAGTTGTTGGTTTTTTGCTATGACCAATGCCAAAAAGAAGCAGATACTTATTGCCCCCAGCATCCCGGAAACTGACAAAATTGTGCGTGTAGTTCCTCGTAAATATCTTCGAAACACCCAAGCACAAAAGGCCGGGACAAAGATCATTTTCATTAGAAAAAGCATCATTGCAAGCCGTGGAACTTCCAGATGCATATCGAAAAAGAAGCCACATAACAGTGGAAGGGTAAAAGGAAAGAGAAATGAAGTAGTAACCAGGAAAACGGTACACCATAAAATATTCAGGCCAAAAAAACTGGCAAGGATCGGGGTTACCACCGCACCTGGCGCCACCATTTGCAAAAAGAACCCCTGCCGCACTTCGAATGCAAGAAAAGGTGTACATATCCAGAAGATCGCGGGAAGGAGCAACAGGCTTCCTGCTACCAAAAAAAACATTTTCAATAGATTTTGCCTAAGATGAAGGAGATCTGCCAAATCGATTTTTAAAAAGCCAAAAAAAAGCGCCGCTATCATACATTCGTCTGCAAACCCCTTGCCCCACAAGAACAGATCCGGCAACAAATAGCCAAGGAGCCCAAAAAGAAGAAGCTCCCAGCCAAAGTTCTTTTCTATAAATTTTACCATCCAAGTACCCACCCAATCTCCAATCTATTCAACAAGATCAAACGCTCCAACATTTAGCCCGGATTTCTCACGAGGTGAGATGGCCACATATGCGAGGAACAACTTCGTAGATCATAGTTAGTCCTATATCTGCGAAGTTAGAAACGAAGCAGATGTGGTCATATCGTCTCGCCTTTGGTGAACATTGTGTGAATTTTGCAATACTCATTATTGCCAATAATCATTTGTGTTTAAAGGTGTTATTCAAAAACAAACACAATGTTCATGAGAAATCCGGGTTAGGCAGTTCTTTATACAACCGATTGCCACCCATATACACCCCATATTATCCATTGCTGGAAAAATACTTGACACCACCTTACACGCCTGGTAGCGTCTTGTATAGAGAATACTTGTCACACATAGAGAACACTTTTGGTATGACAACCTTATGGCAACAACTGGAAAAAAATATTACCAGATCGCTTCCCTGGAAAAGGGGATGCGCGTTCTGGAGCTTTTGGCAAAACATGACACTCTTACCGTTTCCCAGACGGCGACCCACCTCGGCAGCAACAGGGCATCCGCCCATCGCTTTTTGGCGACGTTGCGGGACCTTGGTTATGTGGAGAAGAATGAAGAGAACTGCTATCGTCTGACGTTTCGTATCCTGGAGCTTGCGACAACGGTGGTTGATCGCTTTGATATTCGACGGGAAGCACGGAGTTATATGCAAGTACTGGCCAAAGAATTTAACGAGACGGTAAATCTAGGATTCTGGGATGGTATGGAGATTTTACATCTTGATAAAATCGACAGTTCAGAAATTCTCAGAATGGATGCACCGTACTGGTCAAAAACACCAGCCTACTGCACCGCCCTGGGAAAGGCTATCTTAGCCAATCTCCCGGCTGATGAGCTTGAAAGCTATTTGGACAGCGTCCAATTTACGCCTCACGGTCCCAACACCATTCTTTCGACAAAGGATCTTCGGGATGAACTGGAAAAAATTGCCGCCGATGGTTATGCCGTGGATGATGAAGAATTGACCCGTGACCTTCGCTGTGTCGCTGCCCCAATCTTTGACCACACCGCTCGAGTACAATATGCCATGTCCATCTCAGCACCGACAATTCGAATGACAATGGAGAAAGTGGAACTGGTACAGGAACATGTCAAAAGCGTCTGCCAACAACTCTCCAAGCGCTTAGGGGGTAGATTTGAATAACAGGAGTAATAAACGATATGTCGCAACTGGTATTTACGATGCATCTTAAACTGTACAATACGTAAGTAGAAAATATTTATAACGATCCAAAAGACCAAATTCACTCAATCAAAGAGGAATAACAATGAGCAAAAGAATATCCATCCACGATTTGTATCAATTAAAGAAAGGTTCAGAAAAAATAGCCTGGCTAACCTCATACGATTTCCCCACCGCCCAGTTTGCAGAAGCAGCGGGAATGGAAATGATCCTTGTCGGCGACAGCCTTGGGATGTGCGTATATGGCTACAACTCTACGGTTCCCGTCACCATGGATCAGTGCATTGTCCATTGTGAAGCGGTTCGTCGAGGTGCTCCCCACTGTTTTGTGATCGGTGATATGCCACTTGGAAGTTATCAGACTTCCGATGAGGTGGCGGTGGACAATGCCATCCGTTTTCTTAAAGAGGCTGATATGGACGCGGTAAAACTTGAGGGTGGTGTACGTATCGCCAGTCGTATTCGCGCTATCACCGATGCCGGAGTAAATGTAATCGGCCATATTGGGCTTACCCCGCAAAGTTCCGGCCAACTAGGTGGACATAAGGCACAGGGACGAACCGCCGAGACCGCAAAACTGGTCATTGAAGACGCCCTTGCCGTACAGGAAGCAGGAGCTACCATGCTTCTGGTTGAAGCTGTTCCCCCTGAGGTTATGGAACATATCTGGAAGACACTCACCATTCCCGTCCTGTCCATTGGTGCCGGCCCCCACTGCGATGGGCAGCTTCTCATAGTAAGCGATCTTATTGGGCAATTTCAGGCATTTACTCCAAAGTTTGTCAAAAAATATTGCAATGTAGCTGAAATGATTACAAACGCCATGAAAGAATATGTGGCCGAAGTAAAAAACAGCACCTTCCCAGATGAAGATGTTCACTGCTACAAGATGATCGATGGTGAGCAGGAGAAACTAAAAGCAATGTTAAAGCTGAGTTGAGCAGCTTGCCTGCTCAAACGAAACTTATGCCCTGGCGGTATAAACCAATAATCGCCCACACTATACGTAACAAGGAGTAATTCAATGTCTGAAGTACTAACAACCATACGTGATTTCATGGAAAAAGAAGGGATTCCCGGCCGAGATGCCCATGATTTACCCTCTTCTCCCAAATCATTTGCAGATGGTGCACACTACCGTATTGAGATTGCCGGTGTGGAACGGGCATCCACCATGGAAGCAATGCTTGATGAGGCAAGAAAACGCAATGTGGTAATTCACCGTTGCATAGCGGCCGTTGGCGGATCCACCTACTGCGATTTCCAGGAACTCAAAGATATGGCTCAAATGGCAAGAGACGAGAAGATCGAAATGATCATGACCGTTGGCCATCGAAAGGGCTGGGATCCTGGCTCAAAAGAGATTTCCACTCCGGAAGGATGTATGCAGGGATTTCGCCTCCGTGGCTGCGATAATATTTCCTATCATATCGCAGATATTATGCGAAACATAGAAGCTGGCCATCGCGGTTTTCTCGTCTATGATGAGGGAGTCTTGTTTATTCTCAATAAGATGCGCGCTGAAGGAGTAATTCCACCCGAAACTATCTTTAAATTCTCGGTATTTGGTGGCTATTGCAGTGGTGCAGGGGCCATGGTGGTCGAATCCATGGGAGTCAACTCCTTAAACCCCATTTCCGACGTCTCCCTGCCAATTTTGGGTTCCATTCGTCAAACGGTGGATATTCCCCTTGATGTATACATCATCATCGTCGACTCCTTCGGTGGAATGTACCGGGCCTACGAAGCAGCGGAAATCGCACGGGTGGCATCGCCCTGCTATTTCAAATTCGAACCGGGAACATCGGAAGGAGATATCTATAAACCTTGGATGAGCGAAGCATTTCACGCCGGACTGGTTCGGGAGAAGGTAAAGAGCGCCTCCATTGTTATGGAACTTATGGAACGTCATGCACCACAATTAAAGACATCGGCAAAAGGGCCAAGCGACCTGGTATTACCGGTCATTGTATAACCTTCAAATAAAATTACAGATGACCACGTGATGGTCATTACAAGAGCAAAAATCATGGATACTGTTTTTCAAGTTGCTGTTCAATATTTAAACGATGCGGGGAAGCAATGCGGTATTGACCCAAAAGTGCTGACCATTCTGCAAGAACCAAAACGCATTTTTCAGTTTCAGATCCCTCTCAAGATGGACGATGGCTCCTTGCAGCTATTTCCGGCATACCGGGTGCACTACTGCGACGCGCTGGGGCCATTCAGGGACGGGACCCGCATCCGACCAGCGCTGACCCTTGATGAAATCAAGGCCTTAGGACTTTTTATGACCATTAAACACTGCTGTGCGGCGATCCCTGCGGGAGGCGCCAAAGGTGGTATAAAGGCTGATCCTTCAACCCTTAGCAAAAATGAATTTGAACGTCTGGTACGCGCATTTATCCGCAATCTTCATCCAAGGGGTGCCTGGGCAGATGTCCCGGGCGCGGATATTGGCACAGGTGAGCAGGTAATGAGCTGGATGTTGGATGAATTTGAGCAGGTTGCGGGCTACCATTCTCCGGCAGCAATTAATGATAAGCCCCCCATCCTTGGAGGATCATTGGGAGGAGAGGAAGCCACCGGCAGAGGTGTCTACTTAACCCTTGCCGCAGCGGCGGAAGATATTGGTCTTGAGCTGACAAACAGTTCGGCTGTGATTCAGGGATTTGGCCAGGTGGGCATGGCCCTTGCCGAACGTCTTTATAAACGCGGATGTCGAATAGTTGCGGTAAGTGATGTTTTTGGTGGAATCCACAACAAGGACGGAATAGATATTTTAAAATTAAAACAACATGTTACAGAAACAGGAAAGGTAATGGACTTTCCAGGGACCATCCCTGTTGGCAATGAAGATATCTTTGCTTTGGATTGCGACATTATTGTTCCTGCAGCCGTCCAGAGTGTGATTCACAAACAAAATGCCGATTCCATTAAGGCAAGCCTTATCGTTGAAGGGGCCAATGGACCAGTAACCAGAGAAGCCGACACAATGCTTCACGCAAAAGGTGTAACCATTGTTCCAGATGTGGTTGCAAACAGCGGTGGTGCAACGGTTTGCCATTTTGAGCGAACCCAGGGCCTTTCCGATCAATATTGGGATCTTGACACCGTGAACGAGCAGCTTGAAAAACGAATCCTGCAGGCGTACCGAGACGCTGCGGATACGAGCAGCGCGCTACAAACCCGCTCGCTACGCACGGGTGCATGGGCCTTTGCCCTGCAAAAAATTGAACGGGCCATGAAGCTTCGGGGATGGATATAAGGGTAGTTTAAAAAATTTCTTTTGTGATAGGTGTTGAAAATCTAGCCCAGTACGGCATATTGATACTCAATATCCATTTAAAGCGATTGAAGTAGGAGATACGTCATTGCAAATTTTCACAACGCGGGAATACAGTAAGAGGATAGAGAAAACCAAAGCCAGCATGAATAAAGCCGGCATGGATGTACTGCTTATCTCAGATCCTGCCAATATGAATTATCTAACAGGCTATGATGGCTGGTCTTTTTATGTCCCCCAATGCATAGTACTAAGCCAAGACAAGGAGACCCCCATATGGATTGGCCGGGGAATGGACCGGGCCGGGGCAAAACTTACAACCTTTCTCCCCGAAGCGGATCTTATTGGCTACCCCGATCATTATGTGCAGACAACAAAGAGGCATCCCATGAATTTTGTGGGAGATGTTATCCAGGAGCAAGGATGGGGCAATGCAACCATTGGGGTTGAGATGGATGCCTATTATTTCTCTGCCCGCGCCTATGCAGAGCTGCAGAAGAGTCTACCCAACGCCACATTTGCCAATGGCGACCTGCTGGTCAGTTGGGTCCGTCTTATAAAATCGGATGCAGAAATTGCTCTTATGCGTGAGGCTGGACAAATTGCCAACCAGGTGATGAACACCGCCCTTGAAAATCTTGAACCTGGAAAAAGAGAATGTGACGTGGTGGCCTCGGTCTACCAGGCCCAGATTTCCGGAACCAAGGAATTTGGAGGAGACTATCCTTCCATAGTCCCCATGATGCCCACCGGTGAAAAGACCTCGGCCCCGCATCTCACCTGGACGGATGCCCCTTACCAAAATGAGCAGATGGTCAACCTGGAGCTTGCCGCCTGCAGGCATCGCTACCACTGCCCCATTGCACGAACCGCATATCTTGGGAAAAATCCACCGGACAAGCTCAGCAGCCTTGCCAGTCATACGGTGGAAGGACTCAATCTCACCTTGGACTCTATAAAGCCTGGTATGCGGGCAGAAGAGGTAGAACTGGTGTGGAGAAAACATATCGCCAAAGTTGGCCTTGAGAAGGAATCGCGCATTGGATATTCCATGGGACTCAACTACCCACCGGACTGGGGGGAACATACGGCCAGCCTAAGACCGGGAGACAAAACAATACTTAAAGCCAATATGACCTTCCATATGATCCTTGGCATGTGGATGGATGATTATGGCTTTGAGTGCAGCGAATCGTTTCGGGTGACCGATAGCGGTTGTGAAACATTTGCCCATATACCACGAAAACTCTTTATTAAAGGATAACGTCTTTAGCAGTGAAACTCTTGGATGAAATACAAGCCCATCAGGAAGAGCTCATCTCCTTGAGAAGGGACTTTCACCAGTTCCCGGAACTTGGGTTCCAAGAGCATCGTACTGCCACCGTGGTGGAAAATTATTTGCGCGGTCTTGGGTTAGAACCCAAAAGGGTTGCGAAAACAGGAGTTGTCGCCCTTATTCAGGGAGCGCAAAGTGGCCCAACGCTACTATTACGGGCCGATATGGACGCCCTCCCCATCCACGAAGAAAAAGAGGTGGACTATGTTTCCAAAGTTCCCGGCACCATGCATGCCTGTGGGCATGATGCCCATATGGCCATGTTGCTTGTTGCCGCTAAAATACTTGCCAACCATCGCGAAAACATTAAGGGGAATATAAAGCTGGTCTTTCAGCCAAATGAGGAAGTAGCAGGTGCTGAGGTCATGATTGAAGAAGGCGTATTGGACGAGCCAAAGGTGGATGCTGCCGTTGGTTTGCATGTCTGGCCGACCATTCGCTCCGGAAAAATTGGCATCACGGAAGGCACAGTGATGGCAGGCCTCGACGTATTTAAAGTGACCATCCATGGCAAAGGTGGACACACCGGACAACCTGAAAATGCAGTGGATCCCATCCTGGCCGCCGCCAACTTGATAATGACCTCGCAGATGATTCAAACCCGGGAAATTTCCAACCTGCAGTCAACCATTATAATGTTTGGCAAAATTAACGGCGGTACCAAAAGTAATATTATTCCGGACCAGGTCACCCTGGAAGGTTCATTGAGGTTTCTGTACCAAAATGGCCCGGACAGTTGTGAACAGCCGACCGAACGTTTCAAACGCATCGTTCAGCAAGTCTGTAAGACCCACCGGTGCACCTGCACCATAGACATAACCCATGAAAATAAGCCGCTGGTCAACGATAGCTCCTTAGTAAGCCTTGCCAGGAAAACGGCTTCCAAGGTGTTCGCAAATAAAGAATGTGTCATTGATAACACCTCCATTGCCAGTGAAGATTTTTCCGCATTTAGCACCCACGTCCCAGGGGTATATATGTTTTTAGGAACAGGCGACCCCGAAAAAGAAAGTGATATTCCACTGCACAATCCGCTTTTTAGCATAGATGAAGATGCACTAACCAACGGCGTTGCCATGTACGTTTATACAGCATTGCAATATATGGATGAACATTAAGCCAAATACAAGGAGGTAGAAAAAGGACAACAAGCACGAGTTTATTAGAAGTATTCCACGTCAACAAAAGACTGTCTTGAAAGGTTGCTATTGTAAAATGGCCACACCGGTAATGGCTGATGGAGCGGCAGTACTAGATTATCAAATTTCAAAGGAGTCAAAAAACAAACAAAAAGGAGTTGCGTTATGAAAAAAATTTTTACCGGCAAAAAGATTTGTACACTTCTCACAGGGGCCCTTCTGATCGCCACCACCACCATAAGTGCTTACGCTGAGGAGTGGAAATATGCAATGGGTGAAGGCGAAAGCGATCCCCAGGGAATATATGCCACCGCATTTAAAAACTTTATTGAAGAGAACTCCAGGCACACCATAAAGATCTATCCGGTTGGCAGCCTCGGTGAAGAGACCGACATGATGGAACAGACCAAAGCTGGAATTTTACAGTTTTTGGGACAGTCCACCGGCTATATGGGCGGCACAATCCCCGAGATGGACCTGTTTACCGTACCCTATGTAATGCCAACAGATACAAAACAACTTGATTATTTTTTCAAAAATTCAAAAGTTGTTAACACCATGCTTCCCGCCATTTTCAATAAACACGGGCTGGAACTTCTCTCCATCTTTCCAGAAGGTGAAATGGCTGTCACCACATTTGAACCTTTCCATTCACCGGCGGATCTGAAAGGAAAAAAAATGCGCGTTATGCCGGGATCTCCCATCCTGGTTGAAACATATAAGTCATTTGGCGCTTCCCCGGTTCCAATGACCTGGGGCGATTTAATTGGTGCGCTAAAAACCAACATGGTGGACGGTCAGGAAAATCCCACCGTATGGATTGAAGCCTATGGTTTGGATAACTTAACAAAAGTCCTTACCTACACCGGACACGGCCATTTCAATGCATCCGCATCGGCCAATAAAGCATTCTTTGATAAACTCAGCGATAGAGATAAAAAACTGGTTCGTTCCGCTGCAGCCCATGCACTGGCTGTTATCCTCGAAGAAGCCCAGAAGCTTGATGCTTACGGAATCGGACGCATTGTCAGGACAAACCCAGGATATCAAATCGTAACGCTCACCGAAGCCGAGCGTGCACCGTTTAAAAAAGCGGCAGAAGCTGTACAGGCCTCCTTTGCATCAAAAAGTGCTTCCAATAAAGAAGTTATGGATCAGGCCCTTGCCGATCTGAAAGAAGCCGAAGCAAACTCCAAACAATAACCCATCATAATACCAAGGGAGTAAAAGGGATATTTTGTATCCCTTTTACTCCTCCAAGGAAAAATGGAAGATATAGACGTAAAGAAGCGTCCCCTCGTGTTAACAATTCTTGATTTCATTGATGCCCAGATCAGCAAGCTTGAAGGGATAATGCTCGCCTTTGGCGTAATTGCAATGACCGTCAATACCATTGCTGCTGTGGTAAGTCGTTTTATTTTTAACAGGGCCATCACCTGTACCGACGAACTGAATATGATTTTTATTGTCGTGGTCACCTACGCGGGACTCAGCTATGCCGCCAGAAACGGAAGACATATCAGAATGTCAGCCATTTACGATGCAATGCCCACACCTATTCGTAAAATACTTATGATCCTTATGGCATCGGTAACGTCTGCCTTTATGTTCTTTCTCTCGTACTACTCATACCACTATATTGTTGAAGTATACCAAAGCGGCAGGATTCTGCCCGCCCTGGACTTACCGGTATTTTATATCTATCTTTGGGTACCAGTTGGTTTTTCACTCACCGGCTTACAATATGCGTTTACGGTGGTAAAAAATCTGACGGAAAGTGATGTCTATCTTTCTACCTGCGTAAAGGACGGCTACGCGGACACAGATATTGATAGCGGAATATAAACCATGATAAAAACAATACAAAGAGTTACGACAATCCTCTTCTTTTTCATATTGCTGCCTTCCCAGCTTCTGGCATCACCGCCGATCACGGTTGCCATTGAAGAAACTACCATTGCCCAAAAAACCTTGCTTTCAGTGTATGGCTACGCCGAGGGAGTGGAAAGATGGCAGGAAATTACAATCACTGCAACGGATACAAACGGCAATACGCTTAGCTTTAGCGCCCAGACAAATAAGATTGGCAATTGGGAAGTCGAACAGGTCGACATCAGTACACTTAGTGACGGTGCAATAGCTATTCGCGCAAACCTTACAAATGACGCGGGTGAAAAAGTCAGCGCAGCCAGTTCCGCCTTTCTCAATACCAGTTTTAGTATGGTTGACTATATGAACAAGCACTTTGCCTCAACCATTTTTCTGCTGATGGTGGTTTTGCTCCTGCTTGGCTTTCCCATGAAGATTCCTCTGATTGCCGGAGCAACACTTGGGGTGTATCTGCTCTACGATGGCGATCTCTCAAAGACCCAATTTATGATCCAGCAGATGATGGCTGGAATTCGCCCGGCTGCACTCATTGCCGTTCCGATGTTTATCCTTTCTGCAGATATCATGACCAGGGGAAAGTCGGCCTCTAAACTTATTGATCTGGTGATGGCCTTTGTCAGACATATAAAGGGCGGCCTTGCGGTGAGCACCGCTGGTGCTTGTACTGTTTTTGGTGCCGTTTCCGGTTCCACCCAGGCAACCGTTGTTGCCATCGGTTCGCCCCTCAGGCCCAGATTACAACAAGGTGGCTATAAAGAGTCTTTTATCCTGGCACTAATTATTAACTCCAGCGATATCGCCTTTCTCATCCCTCCAAGTATTGGGATGATTATCTACGGCATCGTTGCCAAAACATCCATTCCAGAACTGTTTATCGCTGGTATCGGCCCTGGACTGCTCATTTTACTGCTGTTTTCTATCTATAGCGTTATTTACGCCTATGTAAATGATATTCCGACAGAACCTAAGGCAACATGGGGTGAACGAGGCAAGGCTCTGTATAGCGCCCTTTGGCCTTTGGGTTTTCCCCTTATTATCATCGGAGGGATTTTTGGCGGAATCTTCAGCCCAACAGAAGCTGCTGCCGTCAGTGTTGCCTATGCCATTATACTTGAGGGTTTTATTTTTAAGACGATGAAGTTTAAGGATTTTTACGATACAGCCCATTCCACTGGCCTGGTTACCGCTGTTGTTTTTATCTTGGTGGGAGCAGGAGCGGCTTTTGCCTGGGTACTCTCCTACGCGCAGGTACCTCAGCAAATTCTTGGGACTATTGGGATTGCCGAGATGGGGAAATATGGCGTCCTGTTTGTTATCTCGGTTGCCTTCTTTATTGGCTGCATGTTTGTTGATCCAATCGTGGTTATTCTGATCTTGGTCCCTATATTTGCCCCAGTGGTGCATAATGTTGGACTGGATCCGGTTCTGGTGGGAACAATCATCACCCTGCAAGTGGCCATTGGCTCGGCAACCCCACCATTTGGCTGTGACATTTTCACCGCCATTGCTATTTTTAAACGCCCCTATCTTGAAGTCGTAAAAGGGACACCACCGTTTATTTTAATCCTCTTAAGCGTTGCTGTGGCATTAGTCTTTTTCCCAGAAATTGCCCTTTATTTACGCGATGTTGCCTTTAGGTAAAGCAAATTTATGACTCCTGCACCAACGCTGCACGATATATTGTTAGCTGGAAAGCAAATAGTACCTTTTATCCAGCAAACCCCTTGTACTCCTGATGGGTTCCTCGCAAAACATCTTGGGGCAACATCAGTACATCTGAAGCTGGAATGTTTACAAAATACCGGCTCATTTAAAGTCCGGGGTGCCGCCAATAAGATCTGCAGCCTAAATGACCCGGAAAAAGCAAGGGGGGTTATCACTTTTTCCACAGGAAATCACGGGAAAGCGGTGGCTTACGTTGCATCCAAATTGAAGATACCTTCGCTTGTTTGCCTCTCGGAGCATGTTCCATCCTACAGACAACAGGCCATTCGAAATCTTGGGGCAAAGCTCTCCATCAAAGGGCATTCCCAGGACGAAGCAGAACAAAACTATGAAGAACAGCGCGACGCGAGACAACTGAGCTCCGTGGTTCCTTTTGATGATCCTTATATTATTGCCGGCCAGGGAACAATTGGACTTGAGATCCTTGAAGCACTTCCCAAAACGGATGTCCTGTTGATCCAATTATCGGGAGGCGGATTACTGGGAGGGATTGCGATGACGGCCAAATCAATCAATCCTGCCATCCATATTATTGGCATTTCCATCACGCAATCCCCCGCCATGCTGGAGTGTATTAAAGCCTGCAAAACTGTGCAAATTGAGGAGAAAGAAAGCATTGCCGATTCCCTACTGGGCGGCATTGGCAAAAACAATCGCTACACCTTTGATCTGATTAACAAATACGTTGATGAGCATCTGCTGGTAACAGAAGAAGAGATACGAGATGGTATGTTTTATCTCTTTGAACAGCATCGTCTTATTGTGGAAGGTGGCGGAGCAGTAGGCGTTGCAGCGCTCCTCCATAAAAAAATCGCTTTGCAGGATAAACGTGTTGTGACGCTTTTAAGCGGCTCAAGCATCCAATCCGATACCTTTATTAAAATCATTTATGATGGCTTAGGCCAAGGTGACAAGTCATGGAAAAAACAATGAAGAAACAGATTATCTACACAGAAAACGCTCCTGATCCCGGTCCCTATTCCCAAGCCGTACAATATGGCAATCTTATTTTTGTCTCTGGACAAACCTCGGAAGATCCACTGACCAACAAGCCTGTGCATGACAGTGTTGCCTCCCAAACCAGAAGAATACTAAACAATATTCAAACAATTCTCTTGGCAGCAGGCTCAAGTCTTGAGGAAGTTCTCCGCGTGGATGTGTACCTATCAGATATTAACAGCAAACCTGAATTTAATGGGGCATACCTTGAATTTTTCAACAAAAATCCACCGGCTAGAAATTGTGTAGCCGTTGCCGGTATCGATGATAATCTGGACGTGGAAATTGAAATTATTGCCGGCTTTCATTCCTCTGCAAAATAATTTGACAGTTTTTTTCTCTTTTTTAATAGAAAGAGTCCATATTTTTCAACAAAGGAGCACTTCAAATATACCACTAAAATTACGAAAACCTATTATTGATAGGTTTTAGAAGTTTAACAAATAATACCTATCTCCATACAGATTCTATTAAAATAACTCAAAAAATGCAGCATCCTACCCCAAAAGTTCAAAATATATTCTCATTTTTCCCTAATACATTAAGGAAATTGCAGACCAACAAACCATAACACAGCTACCATTCCTATCTGTTATCAGACTACACAAAACATACAAATAATAAATATTTACAAACTAACAGAGACACATATTCAAGACAGGAAATATCGAACAATTTCCCCAACAAAACCCCTCTCCCCTTCCTTGCATTAATAAAATCAATGCTACATATTTTGATAATTAATTTTACTTATCAAAAATCTTACTGTAGCGTCTCCTATCAAATCTGAACGGTTTACTAACGGTTTTTAAACAATTTGCTTTAGCGTTCACCGTGATGTGAGGGAGACGGTGCAGGGTTTGGTACCTGGGAGAACGAAATGAGTGCAAGGCATGCTGACCAATGTTGGAACATTATCAACTGCGGGAAAAAATCAAGTTGTGAGATGGTTAAAACCAGGGGAAGGTACTGCTGGGAGCAAGCCCAGGAGGACGACACGATTTCTTTTCCCATTTGCCACGACTGCCTTGTCTACAAAGTTCAAAATAAAGCAATCCCCTTCACAGAAAAGCGTGACGAGATTTTGGAAGAGCGCGGGTTCCAGATAGCACAGCAACCGCAACGACAACTCCAAAGTTTTGTTGCTCCGTACCGCCCCCTTGAGCCCTGTATGGCTTCTGGAGTAGGTGCTACTTCAGCTTTTGAACGTTTTGACTTTGACATTTCCAAATTGATTGGTCGATATTTTCAGCCCCTAATCCGGATCTGTCTGGCAATGATCTTTATCTGGTTCGGTCTTCTCAAACCGATGGGACTCAGCCCCGATGAAGAGCTAATCAAGCAATCGGTTTATTGTTTCGAACCATCTCTTGTCTTAAACACACTTGGCGTCTGGGAGGTAGTTATCGGCCTTGGCCTGCTATTTAGGCCTCTTTTACCGTTGTCACTGCTTCTTCTCCTGCTTGAACTTCCAGGGACCTTCATGCCGTTGCTTATTCTCCCGGACGTCTGTTTTCATACAATTCCTTTTGGGTTAACGCTCGACGGTCAGATCATCATCAAAAATTTGATCTTGATCAGCACTGCTCTGGTTATTGGATCAAAAACGTTAAACCAAAATGATAAGAAAGAACTACTCCTGTAAAGCGTAGTAATGGAACTCAAAAAGGCCATTGATCACTACAGGGCCTGAAACATAGAAAAACGAAATCTAGTGACAAATCTGAGGAGAATGGGGTTATGAAAAAGTCCGTTTATACCATCTGCGGAATGTGCGCTGTACGTTGTCCAGTAAAGGTTGACGTTGAAGACGGCAAGGTGGTCTGGATTGAAGGAAACAGCCATGATGGCGGCATGGGCTCTGCGGTCTGTGCCAAAGCTGGTTCCGGCATTCCTTTCCAATACGACAAGGAACGGCCACAGACCCCATTAATTCGCAAGGGGCCCAGGGGAAGCGGCCAATGGCGTGAGGCTTCCTGGGATGAGGCTAATCAGTACATTGTGGATAAACTGCAGGCAGTTATCGCCGAACATGGTCCAAGGGGAATCATGCTCTCAGATCGGGGAGGCCCTTTTGCGGATCTGCGTAAGGCCTTTATGAAAGCCATCGGTTCACCCAATTACATCAATCACGATTGCACCTGCGGTCGAAACCCAAACCATGCCGCAAAATCGGTATACGGCCTGGGACGAACCGGCCTGGACTATGACTTCAAGAACGCAAAACATATCGTATTGATGGGCAGGAACATCACCGAGGCTCTCAAAGTCAAAGAAGTACGAGGCTTTATGGAGGCAGTCAAAAATGGTGCCCATGTTACCTACGTCGATCCCAGGGTAACCAATACCACTGGTAAAGCAACCCGCTACTGGCGTATCAGACCAGGGACGGATTATGCTTTGCTTCTGGGTATTACAAATTTTATCGTAAACAAAAAACTTTACGACGAAGATTTCGTTAAAAAACATGTTCACGGCCTCAAAGAACTCAAGGCCTTTCTTAAGCCATACACCCCCGAGTGGGCAGAGCAGGAAACCGAAATTCCAGCGGATGAAATTAAAGCCCTTTGTCATCAACTTGGCGAAGATCGCCCAAAAGTCATTTTCCATATTGGCTGGCATCTTGCTCGCTACAAAGACTCCTTTTACGCCAGCCGCATGCTCAATATCCTCAACGGACTTATGGGTTCCATTGAACAACCTGGAGGTCTTCTTTTTCCAGGATCTCCTGCTGAAGCTGGAGGAGCAGGCCTTCGCAGTCTTGGAAAAGATATTCCCGGAGTTGATGAGCCACGTTGTGACTGTTGCGATACAACTCACGCCCATTTCGATTCGGGGGCAGGAATGTTACAACTTGCCTACCAAGCGATTAATACAGGCAAACCGTATCCGGTTAAGGCCTATATTGCCCATCGCCATAACCCGCTTCTGGCCCTCCCTGATCCTGAAGCCCAAAAACGCATTCTGGACAAACTCGACCTGCTGGTCTCCATAGACGTTAATTACAGTGAAACTGGATGGTATAGCGATGTAATTCTTCCGGAATCCACCTTTTTTGAACGCGATTCCATCCTCCGTACTGACAAAGGTTTACGTCCAGGATTCTCCATTAGGAAGAAATGCGTTGAGCCGCTTTACGACTCAAGACCAGGTTGGCAGATATTCGTTGATCTGGCCAAGTTACTTGGCAAAGGAGACTATTTTCCCTATTCGAGCATTGAAGATATCTGGAAATATCAATTACAGGATACCGGATTTAGTATCGAGGATTTTGACGAGAAGGGCTTTGTCAAAATCAGTGATAAGGCGATTGCATGTGGCGAAGAGCGCATCAAGTTTAAAACAGATTCCGGTAAGATCGAATTTTTGAGCCCCAAATGGGAAGGAATGAATATTCCCAGTTTTAAACCATATGAGGCTCCTGAAAAACCACCTGAAGGCAGTTACCGGTTGTTGTTTGGTCGCAAGGGGTACCAAGCCCATGGCCAATCGACAAATAATCCTGTGCTCTCACAGATCTTAGGTAGCAATGTGCTTTGGATGAACAGTGATGAGGCAAAGAAACTGGGAATTACAGACGGCAGCAAGGTGCAAGTTGCCAATGGCGGAGTCAAGGGTACCATTGAAGTTAAGGTGACCGACTATATTCATCCTGAAGCCGTATTTATGCTCCACGGATTTGGTAAAAAGATCCCACTCCTCACCCGGGCATATAACAAAGGACTTGCCGATCAGGATTTTCTCCTCGGCAAGCTTGAAGGATGGGACAGCGCCGGTGGTGGACTTGCTCTGAATGAAAGCTTTGTAACCGTTGCTCCGGCAGCATAAGAGGTAATAATCATGTCCAAATATTACGTTAGCCAAGATGTAGAACAGTGCATAGGCTGTAAAGCCTGTGAGGTGCATTGCAAGACAGAAAATAACAGTGGTCACGGTGCGTTTTTCTGCAAGATGGTGGAAGTCGGACCAAATATGCGCAACAACATTCCAGTAATAGATTTTGTCTACATGGCATGTTTCCACTGTGAAAAGCCGTGGTGCGTTGACGCCTGTCCAACTGGTGCCATGCAAAGACGAACCAAGGATGGCATCGTCTTTGTCGAAGAATCTCTCTGTGTCGGTTGTAAAGCATGCATAACCGCCTGTCCATGGGGTGTTCCTCAATGGGATCAAGATTCGGGAAAAGTGGGAAAATGTAATCTCTGCATGGACCGTATTGATCAGGGCCTGGAACCTGCCTGCGTATCCAAATGTACCACGGGTTGTCTGAGTTTCGGTACAGCCCAGGAGGCAACCGAGAAGAAGCGGCAGGATTTTGCCGAAAAAATGATCGGTCATCAGGAGTGAGGAAACAGCCATGGGTGGCGAACAGATGACAACGGAGTATCTACCAATT
Source organism: Desulfocapsaceae bacterium (assembly GCA_050291935.1). Classification (GTDB taxonomy): domain Bacteria; phylum Desulfobacterota; class Desulfobulbia; order Desulfobulbales; family Desulfocapsaceae; genus Desulfocapsa. The sequence continues at coordinate 31,897 of JBNKKR010000015.1, forward strand.
CTGGTATTTTTTATTATCGGTATTGGTTTTGGAGCCGTAACACTTTGGATCGGTCGTTTTTTTCGTATGAGACGACCATATAAAGAGAAGCTAACAGCCTACGAATCGGGGAATCCACCAACCGATGAACCGCGAATGCGCTTTTCTGTAAAATTTTATCTGGTGGCGATTCTGTTCATCGTTTTTGATGTAGAGGCGGTGTTTCTCTACTCATGGGCATTGGTACACGAACAGCTTGGACTTTTTGCCTTGATAGAGATGTTTATCTTCATCATCCTCCTGCTGGTCGGCTACTTTTATGCCCTTAAAAAAGGGGATTTACAATGGGAAAGTTGAACAATAGTCTGGTTGAGATCGAAGAAGGAATCAGCTTCATTCCGGGAGCGAGTGCCATTGTTGCTCCTCTCAACAAGTTGATCAACTGGGGACGGGCCAACTCCATTTGGCCGGCAACATTTGGCCTGGCCTGTTGTGCCATCGAAATGATGGTTGCCGGCGCATCTACTAACGACCTGGACCGTTTTGGTATCATCTTCCGTGCCAGTCCAAGACAGGCGGATTGCCTGATTTTGGCAGGAACCATTAGTAAAAAGATGGCCCCGGTGGTACGTCGCGTCTACGATCAGATGCCAGAACCACGTTACGTTCTGGCAATGGGTTCCTGTGCCTGTTCCGGTGGTTTGTTTGACACCTACGCTGTGGTTCAGGGAGGAGACGAGTTTCTTCCCGTTGATGTGTATATCCCAGGGTGTCCACCAAGACCGGAAGCGCTCTTGGAAGGCTTAATGAAACTTCAGGAAAAAATCAATAAGGAGCAGGGACGATGGAGTCAGTTGGCATAGCCCAGGATATCGCAGTCCATTTTCCGGATGCGATTATCGATCAGCGGATGCATCGAAATCAGCTAGCCCTCTCCATAAAACGGGACTCGCTGGTTGCCATATGCGATTTTCTTAAAACAAAACATCAGATGAACCACCTGAATTGTCTTTGCGGAGTAGATAACCTCAAGAGGAAAGGAAAATATCACAGCCGCTTTGAAGTGATCTATCAACTCTATTCCATTGATAATCGGGTGGCATTACGATTAAACGCTCAGGTTCCTGAAGACGATCCATCCATTGATTCAGTAACTTCTCTATGGACAGGAGCAAATTGGCTTGAGCGAGAAACCTATGATCTTGTAGGCATTCATTTCAACAACCACCCCAACCTTGAACGAATATTAACGCCCACCGACTGGCAGGGACACCCGCTGCGTAAAGATTATCCATTGCGGGGACCTGAAGAATGGCAGGGACTGGTTGACTTGAAGGAGTTGAGCGAAAAACTGCGCTGCCACGGGTACGATACGGCTACTCAGGATGAGGCTGATACGGATTTAGCAGAAGAGAAGACGGAAGGTTGAATATGAGCCAAACAACAACACTCGAAATGGCTGTACCCCAAGGTGACGAAGACCGCTACCAACTGAAAATGGGGCCACAGCATCCTGCTACCCATGGTGTACTACGGGTTGATCTGGATCTGGATGGTGAGACAATTCTTGATTGTCAACCACGGGTTGGATATCTCCACAGGGGCTTTGAGAAGCTGAGCGAACATCGCAGCTACAGCCAAAATCTTGTGCTCACTGACCGCCTTGACTACATAGCGGCCTTGGCCAATAACGTGGGATATTGCGAGGCGGTTGAACAGTTAATTGGTATAGAAGTCCCTCTGCGAGCGAAATACATCCGGGTTATGGTTAGCGAAATGTCCAGAATTTCAGGGCATTTGCTATGGCTTGCCACCCATGCCCTTGATATTGGCGCCATGACCGTCTTTCTTTACTGCTTTCGTGAACGCGAGATTATCCTGGAACTGTTTGCTGAGCTCTGTGGAGCCAGACTTACCACCACCTATCCGCGTCTTGGTGGTGTCAGACAAGACGTTACCCTATCATTTATGAAAAAGCTGGATGACTTTGTCATTAATTTTCCTGCTTGTATTGAGGAGTATGAAACGCTCATCGATACAAACCGTATCTGGCTTAAGCGAACCATGGGCGTTGGAACGGTACCTGCAGAACAAGCGGTTGATCTTTGTCTTACTGGTGCATCACTGCGGGGCTCAGGAGTTGATTATGATATTCGCAAACATATGCCTTATGCCGCTTATGATTTAATGGATTTTGAGGTTCCAATTGGAGAAACCGGTGACACCTATGCAAGGTATCGCTGCCGGATGGAGGAGCTTCGCCAGTCAAATCGGATTCTTCGCCAGTGTATAGACAGTCTGCCTCCTGGAACGATCATTGGTGAGGATGCCCCCGATCTTCTCCTCCCGGCAAAGGCAGGTAGACGGCTTGAGATTGACACGGCCAGTCGAGCCGCCCTCTTCAAACTCGTTGAAGATAGAAAGACCTATATGGAAGGTGATATTTACGTTTCCACAGAAGTTCCTAAAGGCGAACTTGGATTCTACTTTATCAGTGACGGTGAAGGTCGTCCTTACCGTATGCATATAAGATCACCATCCTTTATTCACATTGGAGCACTCGCAACCCTTTGCAAGGGAGCGATGGTAGCTGATCTTATTGCTATTATTGGTACTTTGGACGTGGTCCTTGGTGAATGCGATCGATAAGGTGATGGACCATGAGCTTTTTCATTAACGAACACATTATTTCTCAAGCTTTGAAAATGAACAACTTTAAACATCTGACGTATGGAGCAAAATCATGTCAGTTTTAATCATCGTTCTCCAGATAGCCATCCTCCTTGCTATTGTGTTGCTCCACGTTGCGTACGCGACCTATTTCGAGCGTAAAATTATTGGCCACATGCAGGTTCGCCTGGGACCAATGACCGTTGGCTATCACGGTCTTTTGCAACCCATTGCTGATGGGATCAAGAGTTTTTTCAAAGAAGACATTATCCCAGCCCGTGCTGACAAATTACTCTTTCTTATCGCCCCTATTATTTGCCTGGTGGCGATGATGGTCTCTTTGTCTGTTATTCCATTTGCCGATGGTTGGGTACTTGCTGATATCAATATCGGGCTTCTTTTTATCTTCGCCATGAGTTCCATGGCAAGTTATGGAATAATCCTTGCTGGATGGGCATCAAACTCCAAATACACCTTTTTAGGCGGACTTCGCTCCATGGCACAGGTTATCAGCTATGAGATTGCCCTTGGCCTCAGTCTTATTGGGGTAATGATGCTCTCAGGATCATTGAACCTTTCTGATATCGTTCGCGCACAGGAAGGATCCCTCTTCTCAAACTTTTGTTTTCCGCAAATTATTGGCTTCTTTGTTTTCTTTATCGCCATGCTTGCTGAAACAAACAGGGTTCCCTTTGATCTCCCTGAGGCGGAGACCGAGCTGGTATCGGGTTATTGTACGGAATACTCAGGGATGCGGTATGCCATGTTTTTCATGGCTGAGTATATCGGTATGATGGTCATGGCATCCATCGGAACCATTTGCTTTCTTGGTGGCTGGCAAGGTCCCTTCTCCGTCGCCATTTTCCCACCATTCTGGTTTATCGTTAAGGTCTATGGCTTTATGTTTCTCTTTATCTGGATTCGCGCCACCTTACCTCGGTATCGATATGATCAGCTCATGGATCTTGGCTGGAAAATACTTATTCCACTGGCACTGCTGAACATCGCACTGACCGGGTTCTTTAAAATAATAGCTCTATAGGTTGATGGCCAAACACTTTAGGTTACGGGAGCCTTTGCAAGGATAGAATACAATGAAAGTGCAATACAAAAAGAAGAGAAACCTATTTGAAACGATCATCCATAAGGAGATCCTTCAGGGTATGGCGCTCACATTGCGCAAACTCTTTTCACCGCCTATTACCAGGCAATATCCACAGGAACGTCCACCGATGTACAGTGGATTTCGCGGTCAACATGCTTTGGTGCGTGACGCTGCAAATGGTGGGTCTAAATGCGTTGCCTGCATGCGCTGTGCGCAGGTCTGCCCTTCTCGTTGTATTCGTATTTCTTTTCACGAAGAAGGCAAGCAAAGGATTATGGATGAATACGCCATTGACGCTTTACGTTGCGTATTCTGTGGGTACTGTGTGGAAGTATGCCCGGTAAATGCTGTGACAATGACAGAAGTCTTTGAATACTCGTCATTTACACGGGATGAAATGTATTACAAAAAGGATGATCTCCTCGCCAACTGGGACCGTTTTGTCCAAGAAGCATCAATCACAGATGATTATGTCAACCCCTTATGGCGGCCACGCGGGATTCCAGAGCAGGATCTGCCAGCTGCTAAAAGACTTGCTGTTCCGGAAGACTGGACCATTGAGGGACAATACGTTGGCAGCGAGGTGAGCGACAGAGGCGAGTCCACCCATCTTAAGGAGTCAGATGATGTTTGCTAAGTTTCTTTTTCTTTATTGTGCCTTGGTCATTCTCGGCTGTGCGACTGCAGCGGTACGGATGCGCAATCCAGTGCACTCGGTTCTCTCTGTTCTAATACTCTTTTTTCATATCGCCATACTCTATCTGCTATTAAATGCCGAGTTTCTGGCGGCGCTGCAGGTGATCGTTTATGGAGGGGGTATTCTTGTACTTTACCTGTTTGTTGTCTTTCTGGTCTCCCTGCGTAATGAAGTAAAAATTGACGCCTTTGTGGGAGGAAATAGAAGTATTGCACTGGTATTAAGTATAGTACTGGGACTTACCATGCTTACCTCCCTTCGCAGCTTTACAATTGGCACAGCCACGATCACAACTCCGGAGCCGGTTAAGGCCATGGGACATACCAAGGCGGTTGGGCTTGAGATGTTTTCCAATTTCCTACCAGCTTTTGAGGTTGCCGGTATCATTTTGCTTGTTGCCGTAATTGGTGGACTTGTGCTTGCCCGCAAAGATCCTGATGATCTTGGCAGCATAGCTTCAACCCAACACTCTCTTCGGGAGGATAAATAATGATCCCACTTTCATGGTATATGATCCTTGCCGTTTTACTCTTTTCCATTGGTGTGTACGGTTTTCTGATTCGTCGCAATATTATTATGCTCTTTCTTTGTATTGAATTGATGCTTAATGCGGTGAACCTCAACCTGGTTGCCATGGGACATTTTCTTGATCACCTTGGTGGTCACGTTTTCACCCTGTTTATTATCACAGTGGCTGCTGCAGAAGCAGCCATTGGCCTGGGACTGGTCATCGTGCTCTTTCGCAACAATAACAGTATCCATGTTGAATCGATTCAGCAGCTTAAGGGATAGTCATGCCGATTTATATTCTTCTCATACCGTTTCTACCACTGTTTTCGTTCGGATTTACCTTCCTTCTTGGTAAAAATCTGGGAACGCGCTGCCACTGGGTACCTATCATCAGTGTACTCATCTCTTTTTCATGCGCAGTATACGCACTTTCCCAGGTAATAGCCGGACACCGTATCAATATGGACCTCTACACCTGGATACAATCCGGTGCCATGTCCGTATCGGTGGGTTTTCTTGTCGATGAGTTAACCGCTGTTATGCTCATAGTTGTCACCTCCATCAGCTCCCTTGTCCACATCTACTCTGTTGGCTATATGAAGGGAGAAGATGGCTACTACCGGTTCTTCTCATACCTGAGTCTTTTCACCTTCTCCATGTTAATGCTGGTCCTTGGCAATAATATGCTCCAACTCTTCTTTGGTTGGGAGGCGGTTGGGTTGTCATCCTATTTGCTGATCGGTTTCTATTACGAAAAGGAATCAGCTGCCAATGCAGGGAAAAAGGCCTTTATTGTCAACCGGTTTGGTGACTTTGGATTTATCCTCGGTCTCTTTCTTGTCTATGCGGTATTTGGGACCTTGCACTATGATCCTATATTTGGCGATACCAGCCGCCTGGTAGGACAATCATTTGTATTCCTTGGCCAATCCTATGACTTGGCCACCATTATCAGTTTGCTGCTCTTTTGTGGAGCCATCGGAAAATCAGCGCAACTGCCGCTCCATGTCTGGCTGCCCGATGCCATGGAAGGCCCGACTCCGGTCTCTGCGTTGATCCATGCTGCAACCATGGTTACCGCAGGAGTTTTTCTGGTTGCTCGCTGTAACCCCATATTTGGCTTATCAACAGTGGCACTCAGCGTCATTACCATTATCGGTAGTTTAACCTGTCTTTTTGCAGCACTCATTGCCCTTACCCAGACCGATATCAAACGGGTGGTTGCCTATTCGACTGTCTCTCAGCTTGCTTACATGTTTATAGGCTGCGGTGTTGGGGCATATGGTGCTGGAGTGTTTCATCTTTTTACCCATGCGTATTTTAAAGCATTACTCTTCCTCGGTTGCGGCTCCATTATTCTTGGTATGCATCATGAGCAAGATCTTAAATTTATGGGTGGTCTGAGAAAGTATATGCCTATAACATATGCAACATTTCTTTTGGCCTCCCTCTCTATTTCCGGAGTACCGGGATTTGCTGGATTCTTTTCCAAAGATGAGATCCTGGCCATGGCCTTCGCATCCCATGTACCTGGTGCAAAGTTCGCCTGGTTTATCGGCACATTGGTTGCTGGAATCACCGCATTCTATTCCTTTAGACTTTTCTTTCTCGTTTTCCATGGAACGTTTAGAGGAACCGAAGAGCAGCGCCATCATCTTCAGGAATCACCCAAAGTGGTCACCGTACCCTTGCTTATCCTGGCAGTTGGAGCCATCTTTTCCGGCTGGATAGGTATTCCCGGTGTTCTTGGCGGGGGGGCACACTGGTCGCACTTTCTTGAACCGGTCGTTGGCCATCCCCATCACCATCCATCACATTTTACCGAAATCATCCTTATGATCATTTCGGTGGGTGCCGGAGCAATTGGAATCTTTCTTGCCTACCAATTCTATATGGTCCGCCCTGAGATACCTGAAAAAATTAAACAGCGATTTTATGTGCTCTACACCCTTTCCCATAAGAAGTTTTTTGTCGACGAGCTGTACAACGTATTAATTGTTAAACCTGTACTTGCTCTTAGTCGAATTGTGGTCCTGGGTTTTTGTGACAAAGGAGTCATTGAAGGAATCGTTAATGGTGTACCACAGCTCATCGGTCAGCTTTCACTATTGGCACGAAGGATTCAAAGCGGTCTTATTTCTCACTATCTGGCCTACATCACCGGTGGGTTAGTTGTCCTCATCATCTGGATGTCCAGGGGGGTATAACATGTCATTTCCTATTCTCAGCCTGCTCATCTTTTTTCCCATTGTCGGTGGGCTTGTACTACTAACCATCCGCAAAGAGCACGAACAAACTATCCGTGCTGCCGCCATTGGCATTGCCTTTATGGAATTTTGTTTTACCCTGCCCCTTTGGTTTGGTTTTGACAAAGGCACCCACTTAATGCAATTTGTTGAGCGCAGACCTTGGATACCGCTTTTTAATGTCGAATATTCTTTGGGCCTTGATGGTATATCTGTTCTTTTTGTTCTTCTATCGGCACTTATTACCATCCTCTGTATTCTGGTATCCTGGAACGCCATTATCATCAAAGTAAAAGAGTTTTTTGTTTCTCTGCTTCTGCTTGAAGGGGCCATGATCGGAGTCTTTTGCGCCCTTGATTTCTTTCTCTTTTACATTTTCTGGGAAGCAATGCTTATCCCGATGTTCCTTATCATCGGCGTTTGGGGTGGTCCAAACCGTATTTATGCCGCGGTGAAATTTTTCCTCTACACCTTAGTGGGTAGTTTACTGATGCTGGTTGGAATCATCACCCTCTACCTTAAGGGTGGACACACCTTTGATATTCTTGCCCTGGCCCAACATAGCTATCCCATCAAACTGCAACTTATTCTTTTCTGGGCGTTTTTTGCTGCCTTTGCTGTAAAAGTACCCATGTGGCCTGTTCATACCTGGTTACCCGATGCCCATACCGAAGCACCTGCAGCAGGATCGGTGGTCTTGGCGGGTATTCTTATTAAGATGGGTGCTTATGGGTTCTTGCGTTTCTCCATGCCAATCCTCCCTGAAGCAACCATGCAGATGATGGAGCCCATGCTTATCCTTTCCCTCATCGGTATTGTCTACGGAGGAGTGATCTGCCTTGCCCAGCATGACCTTAAAAGATTAATTGCCTACTCTTCTGTCAGCCATATGGGTTTTGTAACTCTTGGAATTTTTGCCTTAAACACCCAATCGGTTGAAGGCGGTATTTTACAGATGATTAACCATGGTGTGGTGACCGGCGCACTCTTTCTTGGCATCGGTATGGTCTATGAAAGGACCCATACACGGGCAATCAGTGATTATGGCGGACTTGCCACTACCATGCCTGTCTTTGCTGTATTTTTCCTCGTATTTACCCTGGCGGCAGTGGGGCTTCCTGGAACCAACGGATTTATTGGCGAGTTTCTTATTTTACTGGGAGGCTTTTTGACCAGGCCCTGGGTAGCATTGGTCGCAGCCTCAGGCCTTATTATTGGCGCCTGGTATATGTTGTGGCTCTATCAACGGATATTTTTTAACCCGGTTAACGATCGTTGGCAAACGATCAAACAACTTGATTGTCGAGAGATTGCTACCCTGGTACCGATGGTTATCCTGATCTTTTGGATTGGCCTCTACCCGGAATCTCTGTTGAGTTATATGCACGCTTCCGTGAGTTACCTGTTGGAACAGGTTTCCGGCAATGCAGAAGGTGTGCAGCGTGGTGTTGAACTGGTGGCAGGAGCACATCCTCCCGCTCTCATTGAACATATCGAACATGTAGGCGGGGCGACAATGGGTCACTGAGTTTATAGTGGACATTCCCCGATAGAAATAACATTGGCAGTACTCCTGCCAGTAAAAATTGTAACATTCCACCACCGTCCTGTATGATACAATCCACGGTTCATGTAGCTTCCCTCCTTAGCGAACATAAACTACGAATGGTCATGCAGGGCATGGTGGGCTGTTCTTCTTATTCTCACTTTTGTATTGAAGGAGCCTGGTGATGGACCAACTGTTTATTCTACCACCCCTTGACCCGATTCTTCCTGAAATCTTTCTACTCTGCACAGGCGTCGCCTTGGTGGTTCTGGACCTGCTCTTTCCGCGTGACCGGGAATTACTGACTCGAATAACTTGCGTTGCGGGATTAGGTTTAATTGGCCTACTCTTTTATCAACAACCGTCCACCACGTTTGGGTCGATGTTTATTGTTGATGGCTATGCCATTTTCTTCAAGATTGTCTGTTTGATTGGACTACTTCTCGCAGTCCTGCTCTCCGGAACCTATCTTGATCGTGAGGGGATTTACCAAGGAGAATATTTCTCACTGATGGTCTTTTCTGTTGTTGGCATGATGATAATGGCCTCGGCTGGAGACCTTATCGTTGTGTATCTTGGCCTTGAACTGATGGCCTTATCCATTTATTGCCTGGTGGGAATTCAGAAGCGTGAATCCCGTGCCAATGAAGCTGCATTAAAATATTTCCTTATGGGATCTTTTTCCTCGGCCATGTTGCTCTTTGGAATGTCTTTGATTTATGGTCTAACAGGAACTACGGATTTACACGGAATCGGTCAAGCCGTCCAACACACACTTTCACCGGATGTAAAGGCGCCATTAATGGTAGGCTTTGTGCTCGTCCTGGCTGGATTCTTTTTTAAGGTTGCTGCGGTTCCATTTCACTTTTGGGCACCTGATATTTATGAGGGCGCACCGACTTCCATAACCGCCTTTATGTCAGTTGCCCCAAAAGCTGCAAGTTTTGCCGTGCTTGGTCGTATCCTTCTGGTTGCATTTGGTGGACTGCACAACAACTGGGACATACTCATCTCCTGTATTGCTTTACTGACCATGGGATTAGGATCTGTTGTTGCCTTGTCCCAAACAAGCATCAAACGAATGCTTGCCTATTCGTCCATCAGCCATGCTGGATATGCCCTTCTTGGCCTCTTACCAGGTACACCAGAAGGTCTTTCTGCCACCATGTCTTATATGCTTATTTATGGTTTTATGAATATGGGAGCTTTTGCAATTCTTATTCTTATGGTGGGTGAAAGTGATCGTAATGAATCTCTTGATTGCTATAAAGGGCTTGCTGATTCGCAGCCTTTGCTTGCTGCTGTGATGCTGCTTTTCTTTTTCTCCCTTGCTGGTATCCCGCCTACGGCTGGATTTATTGGTAAATTCTACCTCATTAAAACGGCTCTTGCAGCTGGATATACCCTTACAGTGATTGGTGCGGTGCTTTTTTCCGGTGTATCAGCCTTTTTCTACCTGCGTATTATCCGCCATATGTATATGAGCCCTGCTGAAGAGACGTTACCCGTCGTTCATACACCAGCTTTGCGAATGGTGCTTTGGATTGGAGTAATAGGGGTGGTAACTCTGGGAGTACTTCCAGGTACTATGCTCAACTGGGCTGTCAGTTCTATAATTGGCTTATAAGTAAGCTTGATACCACCCAGGGCTCTCTTTTCGGTACCACCTTGGGTGGTGTAAGGCGTATGAGCAGACAAGCTGCTCAACTCAGCTTTACACCGGTGTACAGGTCCATCACCGGTGTGAGCAGAAATGTAATTGAATATTGTTTCACTTCCCCTTGCTTGCCGTATGTTCCTGCCTGTTCTTATTCACGTTCACATACAAAGTGGCAAGTCCTGTTTTTTCTTTTCTGTGAGGACTTGGCTTTTGCGTTGTTTTCTTCTTTCCCATTGAACCTAATGGGGCCTTTCTTTGGCTAAACACTATCTTTGAGCATGTTATATGCAAACGATTCTCCCGCAATGGACAACTATTATATATTGTCAGCCCCACATCACGCATAGCTCCCATTTGTTGTATAGCCAGCGCTCCCTCAAAGATCCCCAGCCCTGCATTAAGTGGGAGTCCATCTTTAAAAAAAATCCATCCTGTTTCTGTGGATTTTTTATTGGTAATTGCCAAAGTACAAGTCAGTTTATCCATTTCGATAAGCTGTAACGTCAAAGCTATTGAGATCCCCGTCATCTTTCCTTGGCAAAAAAATGTACTTAATGCTGTCAAAATAGCAGACGCCAATGATACTTGAGAATACGGTGCAGCTATAATCCTACCTTTGGAGGACAAACTGTCCACTGTTCCTACCCTTTTCTTCTTTTTCTCATCAATTACTAGGAGCGGGATTCGGGATCTATTTTTACTAAGATAGGATTTAATTTCCTGAGAGGCTATGGACGCTTCAAAGGATGCATCCATAAAAAGAAGTGAAAACCGGGTACTTGCCATATAACGGTGAATATCTTCATCAGGGTCCACTGAACTAAGCCCAAATGAATCATTAAAATGCTGAAACACGCCCAAGAGCTGCTGGAGACTCTCTTTTCGCATTCCTATGGCTAAACAATTTGTTCGCATGCTCACATACCTATCAAGTAACAGAGAACCATTGGCAGGCCCCGGTATAGAAACCCATTGCACCATCTCACGCAATGACACAGAAGATTTTCAAAACACCAACAAATTGTATAACAATACCATCAAAAGCATGCACAAGTAAAATTTATAAAAAATATATCTCCCATTAATTTTATTTAACACCATGCCGATCGTTCATTGCCATCCTTCCCCATCACTTAGTTTACTAAACCATCATTTTGCATAAATAGTTTATGATTTTTTCAATATTGACAAACCACCCTAGTTAGTTTAAAATAAAATCAAATATCATAAAAATAGTATGCAATAATGAAACCCCATAAACCACCCCAAACATTACTTCAGGAAGTCCCAGATGGCCTGGTCGTCACTCGGAAACGGCTGCTAGCAATGGGGTTTGGCAGACCATCCATAGACTACTTCATAAGAAGTGGCAAGCTGACAGCAATAGGGCATGGAGTGTACCGTCGTCCCGGTCCCCCTTTAAAGTGGGAGCACATAATATATTCTCTGACCCAACTGAATTATCAAGTCCACATCGGCTCACGATCTGCTCTTGATCTTTCCGGATTTGCTCATTACCTACCATTAGGGGGAGTGCCATCAATACATGTCTATTGTAAAAAAAAGCTCCCAACCTGGCTTTCTTCCATAACGGGCAAAACCATCATCGAGCCTCGCAGCTTCAACCTTTTAACCGATCTACTAGACACCGCTATCGAAGAAAGAGCATTTGGGCATTGGGATTGGCCGATACCCTTTGCTTCTCAAGAACTAGCCCTATTAGAAATGGCTGATGAGGTGACGGACGAGGCTGACTTTATCGCCGCAGACAAGTATTTTGAGACAGCAACGACATTACGTCCCAAGCTACTCAACAGGCTCTTATCAAACTCGAAAAGAATCGGTACCAACAGGCTTTTTCTCTGGTTTCTCAAAAGGCACAATCTTCCCGTTCTCAACTCCTTGAAACTGTCTGAAATCAATTTCGGAAAAGGCAAGCGGATGATTATACGGGGAGGTGCCCTCAACAAAGAATTTCAAATAACAGTTCCCAGAGGAATGGCCTATGACAATCAATCCAATTTTTTCTAATCAGGTGCGGTTGCTCGTTGCCGCGTTACCGCAAGTATTCAAAGAAAATTGTTTTGCGTTGAAAGGTGGCACAGCAATCAATCTTTTCGTCAGAGAAATGCCTCGGTTGTCTGTCGATATTGATCTTACATATCTTCCAGTTGAACCAAGAGACGCTTCATTACAATCAATAGACACAGCTCTGAAAAGAATTGGTACCAATATCGAAAAGCACATTCCAGGGGAAGCAGTCACAGCCAACAAAATGCACGGCCTCCCGTTCTGCAACCGAGTTCAGGTTGTCAAAGATGGTGCACTGATCAAAATAGAAGTTTCACCGGTTCTCCGGGGTTCAGTTTTCCCAATAGCAGTTCAATCTCTTACTTCACCGGTAGAAGAAATGTTCGGGGCAGCCCAAATGCGTCTGTTAAATTTCCTAGACCTTTACGGGGGCAAAATATGTGCAGCGCTGGACAGACAACACCCAAGAGATTTATTGACATAAGATATCTACTTGATAATGAAGGAATTACAGAGGATTTAAAAAATAGCTTTTTGGTTTACCTGATAAGTCACAATCGTCCTATCGCTGAATTGTTGGCCCCATCCCCTAAAGATATCAGGAAATCATTTGATCGAGAATTTACAGGGATGACTTTCGATGAAGTCAGTCTAGATGATTTATATAAGGTTCTTCAAACGAATCTGTGGGTAAAATGAGTCAAATAGCATGGATGAAATTGAATTAAAGGTCAAGCCCTCCGGGTCGCTGCGCGAACCTTGATTTCAATTTAATCCATGCTCAATCTGTAGTTATTGTTTTTCAAAACAAAAATGTTTTGAAATCAAGTATGCATTCAGTCCGATCAGTGAGTAAGTTCATTGATCTCGACCAAGATCCTAAAAAGGAGGACTGAATGCACATAAAGACTTTGCTCAATTATACGTCAAAATACAAGGGTTTTGTTTTCCAACACTCTCAGTTATGTCGCGATACAAACAGAATTCTAGTTTCAGTTGTACCAAGGAAAAACAGCAAGCCTATATGTTCCAGATGTCATAAGACCGGCCCGGTATATGACCATTTGAATCAGCGAGAGTTTCTGTTGCCACCAATTTGGAATATCGCTGTTATTCTATTGTACACAATGAGACGGGTTAATTGCCGCCATTGCGATAAAGTTGTTATTGAGCAACTTCCATGGGCTACAGGTAAATCTCCGGTCACACAACAGTTTGCGGCATTCCTCGCGTTTTGGGCAAGGAAATTGTCTTGGACTGATACCGCCAAGTCATTCCGGGTTTCTTGGCATATTGTTGCTGACTCTGTAACATGGGTTGTCGAATGGGGGCTGGCTAACCGTACTATTGATAATATTACTGCCATAGGCGTTGACGAAATCCAATATCGTGGAGGGCATAAATACCTGACCCTCGTGTACCAGATCGATAAGCATTGTCGCCGTTTACTTTGGATCGGCAAAGATCGCAAGAAGAAGACATTGCATACATTCTGTGACTTTCTTGGCACCAAACGCTGCGAAGCCATTGAATTTGTTTGCTCCGATATGTGGCGAGCCTACATAACGGTAATTGGTGAGCGTTTCCACAATGCTGTCCATGTTCTTGATCGTTTTCATATTGTCGGACATTTGAATAAAGCTGTTGATGATGTCAGACGTTCCGAGGTCAAAGAACTAAAAGCAGCTGGTGAGCCAGCGTATCTAAAAAAATGTCGTTGGATTTTCCTGAAAAAAAGAAATCGGCTGTGGGGGAAATCCAGGGCTCGCTTACGTGATCTTTTGAATCTGAATTTACGGACGGTCAAAGCATATCTGTTTAAAGAGGATTTTGACCACCTCTGGTCTTACAAAAGTGTTACCTGGGCTGATAAATTTATAAATGATTGGACTAAGGACGTCATGCGCCATCGAAGCCTTCCAGAGTTAAAGAAATTTGCCAAGATGGTTCGAAGTCATCAGGAACTGATTCTCAACTATTTTCGTGCCCAAAAAGAGCTTTCTTCGAGGATAGTAGAGGGCTTCAACAACAAAGCAAAGCTGACCATCAGAAAATCCTACGGTTTTCGGAGCGATAAATTGCGTGAAATAGCCTTGTATCATACGCTTGGCAATTTACCGGTTCCTGAAATCACCCACAGATTTGTTTGAAGAGGCAGAAATAACATTACACAGGAACAAAAACAATCTTTTTTCCCGTCAAAAAGGGAAAATCCGATGACAATTTCACAAACAGCACTCCTTTCACCCAAAAACATTGATTATCCCCTGCTAACAGGGACGAGATTGTTTTAAATTATTCAATCCGGGCTCCAAGGCGTACTTGATCTGACTTCATTCAGTCCAAACCGCACCCCCTGATGATCTGCCGGATTCAGCCAGAGCAGTCTTTCAAAAACGACAGCAGCCTCTTCAAATTGACTCAAGCGCCAAAGGCAAAGGCCGTATCCGCAAAGGCAACGGAGAAATGGCCGATTATCAATCAACCCCCAGGGAAGCAAACCAATAAAACTTTCTTCCAGTGACAGCTCTCCAATACGTACTCCCGCCTTGAAATATTTTATGGCTGATTCAGGAAAAGAGTCAAAGTCCAAATTCCCGAGATGGGCGTACGCATCAAGGCAGCGCATATCCATTTCCAAAAGCTGCATGAGCAGTTGCCGGGCTCCGGAAATATCTCCCGCCTGACTCAATTCACTAGCCTCAATAACAGGATCGGAAAACGGATCGTCAAGATCCATGCCCGGCAGGATTTGTTCCATTTTGTATTGTGGTCGTGCACCCCAGGCTAAAATTGCCTGCATCCACGATTCGAGGGGAGCTTCTTCGTCACGCCAGTATTCGTCAGTTGGATCCCACTCACCACAACCCTCAAGTCCAAGGGGTTGTAAGCCGAGTTTGACCGCATCAAGACGTACCCGGATTATCTTACCGGAAAGATAAGGGTGGCCACTAAAATGCCATTGCTTACCAGGATCGACTGTAATAATCCAGCCGGGAAAAGCTTGATGAAGAGAACCAGTTCGAAGAGTGACAACTCTCTTCGTTTCCGGAATCAAACACCGGCAGGCTTTTTCCTTTACTGAGACTACTATCAATTCGACCGGTTTACTCGTATCAATATCATCTTCCTGTACCTTGTGACGTATCGCTCTGTTTTGTTGCGAAGGTGAGCTTTCAGGAAAAGGCTCAAGTCCCAGCCAATAGCGATATACTGCCATGGTAGTACTTGCCCTGGTACCAGAAGGAAAAACTATATCTGCGGCTGCAATTTTATAGTCCTCACCATTCTCTTTCCGGCACGAGGCCATCAAACCCTGTCGGATATTACCGGAATAATCAATTGCGAGAACAGACACCGGTTCCCCGACGACAAAAGCGTCAACGGGGAACACAAGCTGCTCTTCAACGTATTGCTGCACGGCCCATATCTGTTCCTCGTCGTTGTAGGCATCAACCAAAACTTCTTGCAGCAACATTTCTAAATCAGAGACATTTTTCTTATCCATACCTTACCTGCCACCCTCGTTTACAGATCACTCGATCAAAATTGCTCCAAACGAACTTGCTCATACCGGAGCCATTTTATTTAATCAATCAATAATCCGCCAGCTTTTCAGCGACTGGCCTGCCAGTCATTCTTTTCGTAAACATCATTCTGCAGAACTTTTTCACCACCATCGCCCAAGACCGTATTGATCTTCAAACAGAATTTCATTCACCCACAAAAGCTGCTCCGGTCGCGACAAAGACGAAATGGGGACCGCCTTAAAGACAGTATCCATCCCCTCAATAATTTCCTGCGCCAAATACCCATCATCGTGTGACTCTTCTATGTGCCTTTTTCCACTATCCCACAGGACAGCTCCAACCTCAAGTACCTCATCTGCATGGCCGCCAGAGAGTAACGCTGCCAGCAAGCATGAACTCAAGGTTGTATCGTGAAGTCACAAGAGACATTGTAGTACAATGTCAGAAAAAGTATCCGGGTAGAACGGTAAAGACTACACTGTAAGACAGAAGAAGTAGTGCCATAACGGTGTTGGCGCCAAGGCCAACTAACTGATATTAAACGACTTTATCGTTTATGGTCACAAAATTGGGTTAGATTATGGCAAAATTTGGGTAAAACAGGGCTAAAATGAAAAATGGGTTAAGCCAAATTAATGGCTTAACCCATTGAAATTAAAGTGGTGCCGGGACCAGGAATCGAACCAGGGACACACGGATTTTCAGTCCGTTGCTCTACCGACTGAGCTATCCCGGCACCTTTTGTGCAGTGCTATTTACTGAACATTCTCTTCTGTGTCAACAAGAAAGAAGGAAAACATCACATCTCTTTCTTTCATCCGTAGATTTCCATTCACTTCTTTAGAATTTCCACGCAACCTTCAGGCCGATCTCGGTGGAATTATTCTCCGGTTCAAATAAAGCCACAAATTGGTTCCCAATAACACCGATAACAACGGGATCTGACTCATCAATGTCCCAATAGCGGAAGAATGGTTCAATGACAAGATTTTGGTTCTGCACCACCAACGAACCTCTAACACCATATCCATCATTTTGATCATTCTCAACATCCCCAATCCAGGAAGCGACATCTCCCATATGACTGGTCTGCGTGCCGCTCAGGAAGATATCATATTCAATTGTCACCCCGACATACCAACCATTCTCAAGATCGGTTTTAGTCGTAACACCAACAGGACTGTATGAGTACTCCGACTCCCTATCGTAACCGACTGGCATCTCCCCTGCGTCATCCTGCAAATAACGATGCCCCAGACCACAATAAGGAGTAATTGTGGTTGTGGGAGATAAAACAAAATCATATCCAATAAGCCCTCTTAGCTCAAAAAGATAGTCATCTATCCCATCATACTGATATGGAGTCCCGTCCTGCAGTGCTCCATCATAATCTACCTGGCCGTAGGCATATGAACCTTCCACCTTCATCATAATACCATTTCGGTAGGTATAAGAGCCTACAACCCCAAACATTTCCCCACTTTCCTCCATGGTACCGGGTTCTTTGTAGGTAATCGTTGAAAGCGCTGCGCCAACTTCAAACACATGCATATCACCAATGACTATCTGTCCCGGAGCTTCTTCCACAGCCATAGCTGATCCGGTGGTAAATAATCCAAACGCAAAACAGAATACAGCACCACTGATACTTATTTTCTTCTTCATTTATCGGTTCTCCATAAAAATAGTAAAAGCACAGCAAAGCTTTGCTTCATAAACAGTTGTGTCCATACAGTTCATGCCCGGATAACACTATTTATTGTGTTAGACATATTCAAGCACAGTCATTAACCATTTGCAATCATTATTTGAAATTCAATACAAACCGAACAATGGGACAAAGTTAAGGAAGGGAGACAAAAACAGTGCCCGCTTGTACTGTTTTTGTTTTACACAGACGCGATCATTATTCACTGCAATAAAAAGTTGCCAAACTCCTTTTAGCAACGTACAGATGACACCTCACAAGTGGGCTACTGCAAAGAATAGCAGTTACTGTTCTTCACCGGTATTAATCAAGAGACAAAGAAATACCTTCCAAACCACTTGAGGATTGTGACTCTTTCTTTTGTGATTCTCCAGTATCAATATCACCAAGATCAAGGTCCATATTCAGGCCGTCAAGTTCACTGTCGCCAAATCCCTCATCCACAGAAATATCTATATCGTCAAGGGAAAGCGACAACTCACCTTCATCTTCGCCCGCATCTCCGCCAAGTCCAAGGTTCAGATCAAGTCCATCAAGATCAAAATCATCGTCCATGGAAGGCTCATCATCAAGGGACAAACTCATCTCATCCGTTGCGGGTGGGGCTAAATCGGAAATATCAGACAACTCATCGGGAACATTTAATTCGGCAATGGGAGCACTCTCATCAGACGAAGCATCATCATCAAAATTAAAGTCGAGATCTTCGTCCATTTCGTCTGGATCCAGTTGGAAGTCCTCACTCTCACCTCCTCCTTCAAGATCAGAATCATCAAAAGATATCGTCGCCCCCTCCTCATCATCAAAGTCAAAGCCCTGTTCTTCATCTGCTAAAACATCAAGATCCGGATCTGAGTATTCGTAATCATCGTTTTCAGCAAGCATGTCCTCGCGATCATTCTCATATACTTCTTCCTGTCTGGTTCTCCTGGGAATTTTCAAAAATGATGGTGAAGCCGCATGATAGGTGGTACCTTCCACCTCTACTTTTCCTGAAATGTCCTTATTGCATTTCAGACAAGTTTCCACATGATCAAACGATATATAACCACATTTAGGACAACGCATACAAACACCTTTATCAGAACCTTAAAAAAAACGCTTCAAACACACCTCACGGACTAGTATTGCACACACTTCATGAAAGAATCAAGTTATTTCCATTATTTTTCATTCCAATCCATTCCAATATCACATGAAAATGCCGAATGGGTTAACGCTCCAATGGAAATAATATCAACGCCTGTTGCCGCAATTTCCGCAACAGTATCAAGGGTTACGCCACCCGAAGCCTCCACTAGCGCAGCTCCATTAATCAATTTCACAGCTTTTTTGAGTGTGGCAATATCCATATTATCAAGCAAAATAATATCAACGCCAACATCCAGACATTCCCGCACCTGATCCAGAGTATCCGTTTCAACCTCTATTTTAACCGTGTGCGGCACCCTTTCCCGGACAATCTCAACGGCCCGCGTAAGTGAACCGCAGGCTGCAATATGATTATCTTTTATCAGCACCCCATCGTTGAGATTATAGCGATGGTTGTATCCTCCCCCCACGCGCACCGCATATTTCTCAAGCATCCGTAGGCCTGGCGTTGTTTTTCTGGTATCAGTAATGCGGACGGGATACAGTTTTGTTTTTTCCACAAACTGTGTGGTAAAACTTGCAATCCCAGATAAACGCTGAAGAAGGTTCAGGGCAACTCGCTCTGCCTTGAGAAGATCAATAACCGGTCCCTGCACTCGTAATAAACATTCCCCGGGAACCACGCTTCTCCCATCACCCACCGCATCAGAACAATGAATGGCAGGATTTTGCAAAGTGAAAACCTCCGCAGCCACTTTCATCGTTCCCACCGCCACCATAGCTTCCCTGGCAATCAATTTAGCCTGTCCAATAGCATCACCACTAAACAAGGCTTCAGAAGTCAGATCGCCATGACCAATATCCTCCTGCAAAAAAGAACGAAGCAGTTTATGTAAATTGTGTTTATCCAATCTCAGCGAGCCTCTTCTTAGCCTCTTCAATTTTTGCCATTTTACCCTCAAGTTCTGCCTGTTTGTCTTTTTCTTTGGCAACTATTTCCGCTGGAGCATTGGCTAAAAATTTTGGATTCTGTAACTTCCCGTTTATCTGTTGCAAAGATTTTTCAATTTTCTTCTTTTCCCGTTCCAGTTTCTCCTGCTCTTTTGCCACATCAATAAGCCCTTTTAAGGGAACGTACATCTCGATATCTTGATAGATATAGGTGGCAGCATCTTCCGGCTTATCATTTGTATCGGTAACGGTGAGAGATTCCAAGCGAGTCATATCTGAGATCGCGCCGGTAAACGACTCTATCAAATCAGCCTTTTTCTTCTCACCGCAGATGACAAAAGCGTCAAGCTTTGCAGAAGGGTGCACGTCGGCTTCCGAACGGATATTGCGAATACCGGTTATTACACCCATAAGCAGTTCAATCTCTTCTTCAACTTGGTCATTTTGCCACGGCCCTGCCACAGGGAAGGTATTGGTTACCAACATCTCACGTTTTCCAGGCAATACACTCCAAATTTCTTCGGTTACAAAGGGGGTAATGGGATGAATAAGTTTTAAAATGGTCTCCAGAACATAAAGAAGTACCCCCCTTGCCTGCTCCTGCAATAACGAATCTTTTGAGAAGAAATCCGGTTTAATCCACTCCAAATACCAATCACAAAACTCGTGCCAAACAAATTGATAGATAACGGAAGCCGCATCGTTAAAATGGTATTCATCAAGGGCGCGACGTACGCCTTCTGTTGCTTTTGCTGTCCGACTAAGAATCCATTTATGGATAAGCGGTAACTCTTCTTGTTTATTTACAACAGCAGTAATGGAACTATCACACCCATCCACATGCATCATGGCAAACCGGGCACCATTCCACAACTTATTAATAAAAAATCGATATCCTTCTATGCGATCTTCATCCAGCTTAATTTCACGCCCCTGGGCTGCAAAAGCGGTCAGGGTAAAACGCATGGCGTCGGTACCGTATTGTTCCATTACCACCAGCGGATCAAGCACATTTCCGGTGGATTTTGACATTTTTTTCCCGTGCTTATCCCGGACCAGGGCATGTAAATAAACATCTTTAAACGGTACCTCACCTTCCATAAAATAGAGACCAAACATCATCATCCTGGCCACCCAGAAAAAGAGGATATCAAAGGAGGTGATCAAGACGGAAGTGGGGTAAAAGGTTGCAAGCTCTTTGGTCTGCTCGGGCCAGCCCATGGTGGAAAATGGCCAAAGAGCCGAGGAAAACCAAGTGTCCAGCACGTCAGTTTCCTGTTCAATATCTGCACTCTGGCAATTACTGCACTCAGTCGGATCCGTGGTTTCCACCATCAGATGGCCACATGCCTTACAACTCCAGGCAGGGATTCGATGTCCCCACCAGATCTGACGGGAAATGCACCAGTCACGGATATTGTCCATCCAGGAATAGAAGGTATTATACCAGGTTTTCGGATAAATCTTTATTCGCTCATCCTGTACCGCTTGTACCGCCTCCTTGGCAAGGGGTTTTACCGAGACAAACCACTGCAGTGATGTGGTGGGCTCAACAACGGTTTTGCAGCGATAGCAGTGCCCCACCGCATGGTCATATTCTTCTATCTCTTCTAAAAAACCTTGTTCTTTAAGATCAGCAACGATCTTTTTTCGGCAGGCAAAACGATCAAGCCCCTTATACTCACCGGCTTTGTCATTCATCACCCCGTGCTCATCCATCACCTTGACAATTTCAAGATCGTGACGTTTGCCAATCTCATAATCATCACGGTCATGGGCAGGGGTTACTTTTAGGGCACCAGTTCCAAAATCCTTTTCCACATGATGATCAAAAACCACAGGAATAATACGATCCGTCAGAGGAAGTTTAATGCCGACATCAGCTAAATGTGCGTAACGCGTATCATCTGGATGTACCGCAACCCCCGTATCGCCAAGCATCGTTTCCGGACGGGTGGTGGCAACCACAACATGTCCTGATCCATCGGCAAAGGGATAGCGAATATGGTACAGTTTCCCATGTTTATCTTCATGATCCACTTCATCATCAGCAAGTGCGGTCAGGCAGCGGGGGCACCAGTTGACAATATAATCACCCTTATAAATCAATCCCTCTTTGTACAAGCGGACAAAGGACTCGCGTACAGCAGTGGAAAGCCCTTCATCCATGGTAAAACGCTCACGCTCCCAATCGCAGGAGGCGCCCAGACGTTTGAGCTGGTTGATAATGGTACCACCCTTTTCTTTTCGCCACTCCCACACCCTGTCGATAAAGGCTTCACGCCCAAGATCATGTCGTCCCTTTCCTTCCGTTGCAAGCTGTCTCTCCACAACGTTCTGGGTAGCGATTCCCGCATGGTCCGTACCAGGCACCCATAGGGTGTTATCTCCACACATCCGGTGATAACGCACCAATACATCCTGCATGGTATTGTTCAGAGCATGCCCAACATGTAAAACGCCGGTAACATTTGGTGGTGGGATAACAACGGAAAAGGAAGGCTTTCCCTCTTCCATTTTTGCGGCAAAAGATCCGGCTTCACCCCAACGGGCAAGCCATTTCTCTTCCACATTTTCAAACTGATAACTCTTGGCAAGACTCTTTTTTTCTTCGCTATTTTCCATTACACTTTGTTGTAAACAATATTAATTAATAAGATACCTGGTACTCTTTGGCAAAAAATCTCCTTACAGAGGATCTCTTGCCAACATACTAATAACTAGTGGCATTCCACGGTTTTGGCAAAAAGATATGTTCGTAAATCCGCATCGCATATCTATCCGTCATCCCAGCAATAAAATCACACACCTGACGACGGGCCTGTTTTTCATTCTCCCAATTTTTCGTCCCCATGGGCTCCCATTCATTCCCATTGAACCGACCAATTCCATACTCGAGAAAATAGGCATAGAGGTCTCTGATTATTCGTTGTGCCTTTTCAAAATCATTGTGTACCCGGTAATAGCGATACACATTTTCATAGAGAAACATGCGCAGATCGGAGATGGCCTTCAACATTTTTTTACTCACGTGCAATCTTCCGTCCCGGGCGGCCAAACTTTCGACGATAATATCACGAACCATGGCACCCGTACGCTTTGAATGTCTCTCCCCGACCACACTTCTGATATCGGCGGGCAAATCATTTTCACTCAAAATGCCAGCACGCAAGGCATCATCCATATCATGATTCACGTAAGCAACGATATCAGCAACCCGTACCACCTGCCCTTCCAACGTTTCCGGCAACTCCGACTGGTTTGCCGGGAAAATATCATTTCTTCCTTTGGAATGCTTTACAATTCCGTTTCGCACTTCAAAGGTCAGATTTAGTCCCTTGCCACGATTCTCTAAAAAATCAACCACCCGCAGGCTATGTACGTAATGACGAAAGCCGCCCGGCTGCAGCTCATTGAGGGTCGCTTCTCCGGCATGGCCAAAGGGCGTATGGCCAAGGTCATGCCCCAGGGCAATGGCCTCTGTAAGGGGACCATTGAGACAGAGGGCTGAAGCAATCGTCCTCGCTATCTGCGAAACCTCAAGGACGTGGGTCAACCTGGTTCGGTAATGATCCCCTGCCGGTGCCAGAAAC
This sequence comes from Desulfocapsaceae bacterium, assembly GCA_050291935.1. Taxonomy (GTDB): domain Bacteria; phylum Desulfobacterota; class Desulfobulbia; order Desulfobulbales; family Desulfocapsaceae; genus Desulfocapsa. The sequence continues at coordinate 55,215 of JBNKKR010000015.1, forward strand.
ACCTGGGTTTTGTGCTTTAGCCTGCGAAAGGTTTTTGAATGGGTGATACGGTCCCGATCCCGCTCAAAAGGCATGCGAATATCACATTCATCATCCTCTTCATCAAGTCTACGCCCTGCGGAATTTTTATTCAATGTGGCAAAGGGAGAAAGAATCTCTTCCTCCCTCTGTTCAAGTTGTCTCCTAATAGATGTACCAACAACCGGTGTATATGCCATAGCCCCTGTGAACTCTTCTGTTTTTGTAGCCCATAGAAAGATACCGCTGGTATCAGACACCCCAGCAAAATATTTTCTTTGCAAATACAAGAAAATATTCCGCATGGAGCTAAAGTATAAAGTTTGTGAAGTTTGTAAAGCTGAAAGTGCATAAGCACCCAACTTTCAATCAATAATCACCATTATTCCTCTTATCGCAGAACACAAAACTCAAAGCTGATCTCTTATAAATTCTCTCTCACAAGGCGATCTTGGCATAAATTCAAAGGGATAAATCGTAACCACGGTGGAAGACAAGAGCTCTATTCTTGTTCTATTTCTTTTGGAAAACCAAACACCTATCCTCTTTCCATCAGCACTAACCAGATAACCACCGTCGGTTATGCAAAATCCTCTTTCGCTATCCTGCATCCAGAAAACAGCCGATGATAACTCTTTTTCGCTCCACTCCACCTTCTTCCATAATTTGGATTGCAATCTAAAAGCGTTATCCACAGCAATAATAGTCTCCGGTTCAACCTCTGCTCCCTGAATATAATACGTATGGTCCGGCAATGGGGCTCCGGAAGCAAATTGTTCTTTCACAGCCAGATCAGATGATAACTTTCCAGAGGGTGTTCCGCCAGAAAAGACACAACTACACAAAAATAAAGAGAAAAAAACTAAAACAAAGCGCACGCTCCATTGCAAAACACTCATTTTTTTATTCTTCATATTGCTATTCCCCTGATATTTTGATAGTTTTCGCGGGCGATTGTCCGCATGGACATAAGGATGCCTTGAATAGAGCGACAAAGGAATTGGCTTCAATTGCTACCGTTCCAGGTAGTCATAACTTTACACCAATGGAGTACTACAATGCTACGAAAACGAATCTTTTTCTGTTTCGCCATACTGCTAACATGTTGCACCACCCAGGCGATGGCAGGGGGAGGCCAAAGCTACCCAAATGGCGCAGAAGCCTTTATGGCAGGGGCCGTTCCTCCTCCTGGCAGCTACTTTCTTGACTATGCGTATTACTATAGTGCGGACACCATGAATGATGATAATGGTGATGCAATTGGCGCCTTTGATGACATCTCCGTTATGGCCAATGTGTTTCGTTTTCTGTGGGTAAGCGATAAACAAATCCTCGGCGGCAGCTACGCCATGCATGCCTTTCTTCCGGTCCTTGATGTCGATCTCAACTTTTCGGTTCCAGTGGGACCTGGAGCAAAAAGTAATTACAGCGACACCAGTGTTCCCTATGTGATAGTAAACCCTTTTATCCTCGCCTGGCATCTACAGGAAGGCAAATTACATATCGTGGCTACCCCTGCCGATATTTATGTCCCCACCGGTCAAGACGATGGTAATTTGGCAACTGTAGGGCATAATTTCTGGACCATTGAACCAGTAATAGGTATCACCTATTTGGCTGGTGGCTGGGAATTCTCAGGAAAATTTATGTACGCCTTTAACACCGGCCAAGACGACTACGCAACCGTGTATGGTATTTCGGTGGACCGAGATCCCGGTCAGGAATTCCATGTCGACTACTCTGCCTCCTACGCCATCAACCCCAATCTGCGTATTGGGGTAAATGGCTACCTGTACACCCAGGTAACCGACGACGAATACACATTAAACGATTTAATACCGGCTGCGGTACAAAGCCTGCTGCGTGAAGATGAGGGAAAGCATAGTCAAGTCTTCGCCATGGGTCCAGGGATCTGGTATAATAACAAAAATATGTTTTTCTCCCTTAGAAACCAATGGGAAATGGCAGCAAAGAACAAAACAGAAGGATATAATATTTGGGCCAAATTTACTTATGCCTTTTGAGACAATGGGTAAATAATCAACGGTAAGGGGCGGTGGTGTTTTCACTCGCCCCTTACTTTCAGCAAAAGCTGCGCCAGAGGAAACACTGGCACCTCACTTCCTGCCACCGCCAGTCCCTGTTTCCATTGCAGAAGACAGCCGGAACAACTGGTGGTAATCACGTCTGGTTCAAGGGCTAACACGTCTGTTACCAACTGATCACGAATCCTGGCAGAAAGTTCAGGCTGAGCTATATGAAACAGCCCTCCTTGACCACAACAGCGTGGACCATCTGGCAATTCCACCATCTCCACCTGCCCGCTCTCTTGTAACAGCGTTCGTGAATAATCGTTTATTTCCTTGTCATTACGCATATGACAGGGATCGTGATAAAAAACCTTGAGTTGCTTTTTCTCAGCTGTACAAACAGCATGGACAGACTTTTTTGTGTGTAAAAAATCACCAAAATCAACCAGGCGCTCAGCAAACCGTGCAGCCCGTTGTTGCCACTCCCTCTCATCTGCAAAAAGATCCGGATATCGCTTAAGCTGCACCAAACAGGATGCACAGTTGACAAGCACCGGGCCGCTCTTTTTCTCAAAAAGCGCAATATTGTGCTTGCCTTTCTTTTGCGCCGTTGCAAGGTCTCCTGCAGCCCAGTCGGCCAGTCCGCAACAGCAGGAATTTTTATCATACCCAAGCGGTAGCCCCCTTTGCCTTGCCAACAAACGGTGCGCATCCAAGGATTTGGGATATAGATAGCGGGCGACACAGCCTGGAAACCAATTGTTTTCATGACCTTCATCCCCCAGTATCTCTTCTTCTCTACCCTCCTCCAAAGGCGTTACAGGTTCGTTTGCAAATATTGTAAGACGCACCCTTAGCCCCGAACTTTTCGGTAAAGAGCCTGCCAAAAGCGTATCACCCGCATTTCCTAAAAGACGTAAACCCGTCAAACTTTTAGGGACATTCAACACTTTGCGAGCCAGGTATTTTTTATACCCGTGGGGGCCGGCAAAGGAAGAAAAATGCTTCCTTGCATCCACAAACGCAGTTACCGTATCAATGGAACGGCAACAGATGTTGAGGCAGGCACCACACAACAGACAGGCCGAAAAGATATCGACAAACTCTCTACTTGCCTCCTCTTTCCCCAGCACATCCAAAAGATGTAACTTTCCCCTTGCGGTATGTGATTCCCTTCCACTGTTACGAAAGACAGGACATACCACGGAGCAAGCACCACACTTTGCGCAATTAACAGACGTCACAAAGGTACAAAATCTCCTCTACCGTTTACAGGCAAGATAGTGTTATGGAGAAACAAGGGTACATCCCGGCAAAAGAGCTACCTGGCCCAAAGGAGATACGCCTTAATAAAGGGATCAAGCCCACCATCAAGGACGGCATCCACATTGCCCTTTTCAACCTCAGTGCGATGATCTTTGATCATCCGGTACGGCTGCAGAACATAGGAACGAATCTGGCTCCCCCAGGAAATTTCCTTTTTATCTCCCGAAAGCCCTTCTGTCTCCGCTGCTTGCCGCTCCTTTTCTTTTTCATAGAGCTGGGCAACCAGCATCTTCATGGCTATTTCTTTGTTTCTATGTTGGGAACGTTCATTCTGGCATTGTACCACAATTCCTGTGGGCAAATGGGTGATCCGGATGGCCGAATCCGTTTTATTGACATGCTGCCCTCCTGCGCCACTGGCCCGGTACGTATCAATACGCAGATCCTTTTCTTCAATATCCACATTGATATCATCATCAAGTTCCGGCATGACCATAACGGAGGCAAAGGAGGTATGACGCCTCCCACTTGCATCAAAGGGCGAAATACGAACCAACCGGTGAATACCCAGTTCAGAACGCATGTAGCCATAAGCATAGCGTCCTTTAATCATAATGGTAACACTTTTGGTACCCGCCTCATCTCCAGCGAGAATATCTAGGATATCGGCTTTAAATCCTTTGCTTTCAGCCCAGCGAAGATACATGCGCAATAAAATCCCGACCCAATCCTGCGCTTCTGTGCCTCCAGCCCCGGCATGGATGGAAATAATCACATTATTCTCATCGTGCTCACCGGAAAACATACACTCAAGCTCAGCCAAAGCAAGACGCTCTTCCATGGCTGGCAAATTAGCGGCTATTTCACTTTCCGTCTCGGCATCCCCTTCTTCCGTTGCCATTTCAAGCAGCAACATATTCTCTTCAATACTACCCCAGGCATCTTCCCAATCATTAATGGTATCCTGCAGAAGGCCCAGTTGCTTCTGTACTTTTTTCGCCTGTTCCTGGTTATCCCAGAACCCCGGCATCAACGTTTGCTGCTCTAACTTTTCCAGATCATCCTTTTTATGATCGAGGTCAAAGATGCTCCTTCAAGGCCAACATTCGGCCTTGCAGATCCTGCAATTTCTGCTTGGAAACTGCGGCTCCTGTTTCAGTTGACATGATTTATACTCCTTATATCAGCTGGAAAATCGTTTTTTTTGAATAACAACTAAGCCAATCAGGGTTAGCACAAGGCACAGCAGTGGGAAGAAATACCCCCCACATACAAAAAAAGATCGTGCCTCCATCAGTGGAACTGATCGGCTCCTCCGCCACTGTACATACAATGGCGATTCTTCTGCCACACGCCCTAACGGATCAATAAACGCTGAAAAACCGGTATTGGCAGACCTCACCAATGAGCGCCTCGTCTCAACAGCCCTGATTTTTGTCATGGCCAGGGTTTGATGGGGGGCACTCGTTTTTCCATACCAGGCATCGTTGGTGATATTTACCAAAAGGTTTGCTCCCGCATCAACCCATTTTCTCGAAATATCCGGAAAAATCGACTCGAAGCAGATTAATACTCCAATCTCTGCATTCTTACAAGACGGAGGATCAATCACTTTTCCTGGAATAAAATCACCCACACCCTCCACCAGAGGCGCAATAAATGGCAAAAAACGTTTCAAAGGAACATACTCACCAAAGGGTACCAGATGACTTTTTGCGGTCCTCTGCACAATTGCACCCGAATTTGCAAAAAGCAGACTTGCATTATATAGCTTTATGCCATCATTCGTTGGACTATTTTCCTCAAACCAGGGAGATCCGGTAAGTAAAAAAACCTGTTTTTCCTGTAAAAAAGAGGATATGACTGTTAGCAACGGGTGTCGTATTGGGAAAAAAGGCAGGGCAGTCTCAGGCCATACTAAGAGTTCCGGAGCATCCACCCCTTGCATTAAAGCGCTGCTCTGATCAATATAGCCCTTCACCGTTACCCCCTGTTTTACCGGATCCCATTTCTGTGCCTGATCAATATTGCCCTGTACCACTCCAACCCGCAGAGTATCTGCCGTTTCCAACTGCGAGTTCACCGTCTTTATCCGGTAGAAGGAATAGCTGATAACACAGAGAAAAACCACTCCCACCGTGAGCGCCATTTTCCCAGCACCCGGCAAGCCTTGCTTTGGTGGATACAACAACCCAAAACTTACAAAACAGTTTACCAAGATAACAAGATAGCTTAGCCCAAAATGACCAAATAGATCAGCAGACTGCATCAGAAGGGGCACAGAAGCCACACCATAACCGATATCCATCCAGGGAAACCCTGTAAAGAGAAAGGATTTCAGATAATCCATGGCAACCCAGGCAGCAGGGAGCAAAAAAAGAGCTACAAAAGGAGAAAAATGGGCAAGCATTCCTCTCGCTATAAGGGCAAAAACAACACTGTACATTGCCAAATAGAAACACAACAGAAACAAAGCCGGAACGGAAAAATAGATCGGTAAGCCGCCATAATGGCCAATCACAGACACAATCCAATAGAGCTGGACTAAGAAATGACCTGTTCCAAAAAAGAGGGCGGTAACAATTCCCTGCCGACGACTCCCCTGCTGAATGGCGATAAGAAAGGGGACACAGGCAATACCCAACAGTGGCCACCAGCCATTGCCACCGGGTAGCGCTAACCACAGTAGAAATATAGCAAAAGATGCAGCGACAATGGAACGTCCACCACTCCATGATGTAGTAAAATGTACTTTCATACGGTTATTTTTCCCTTTTTCCCTTTTCTAATTGCCATCGGCTGACTATAGTGGCCATCGCTTAGAAGTGTTGCCAGTGCCATCTGGCGTATTTGTATATACCCTAATTTCATACTATTGGCAGTTTTTTATCTGCCAAGAATTGCGTAATAGAAAAGAGGTAACAATTGGAAGGAAAGGTTCTTATCGCCAACAGAGGTGAAATCGCCATCCGGATCATGGAAGCATGCCAAGATCTCGATCTTGACTATGTTGTGGTCTACACGGAAGCTGATAAATATTCAGAACATGTGCAACGCAATATTACCGAAGGGCCCGGCCAAAATGCCTGGCGGATAAATAGCTACACCGAACCAAATGATATTTTCGCCGTGGCCACCCATACCGATTGCACAGCCGTCCATCCGGGATATGGCTTTTTTTCAGAGGATTTTCGTTTTGCAAGACGGGCCGCAACCAGGGATCATTCGCTTATCTTTATCGGTCCCAACTGGGAAGTCATCAAGAATCTGGGCGACAAGATTAACACCAAAAAGGTTGCCAATCAGCTCAAGATCCCCACAATCCCCGGAACCGACAGTCCCATTTACAACGAAATGGAGGCTGAAGAGATAGCACTCCACCTTTTGGAAAGTCAAAAAATACAACAGATTAAAAATCCCTCGATCCTGGTTAAAGCGGCTGCCGGTGGTGGTGGTATGGGAATTGAGGAAGTCTCTGAAATCGAACAGTTTAGACGTATTTACCGACAAGTACAAAGTTATGCCAAACGCCAATTCGGCGATGGCGGCGTATTGATTGAACAGTGCCTTACCGATTACAACCACCTTGAGGTGCAACTGCTCTGCTCCAAGCACGGTGAACGGATCCATTTTGGTTCCAGAAACTGTACCATCCAATCCACCGGTCGCCAAAAACGGGTGGAAGCAGCGCCTGGCTTTCACGCCTCCTGCTTTGATTACGCATTTGACGAAAAAAAGGTGCTTGACCAAATAGTCGAGTATTCTCTAAAACTTGCAGCCCATGTACGATACGATAACGTGGGCACCTGGGAATGGATCGTCTCCCGCTCTGGCCAACCCTACCTCCTTGAAGTAAACACCAGAATCCAGGTGGAAAATGATGTGTCGGCCCGAATCAGCTACCTTGACGGCAAACACCCCAACCTGATCCGTGAGCAAATCAGGCTGGCATTGGGTGATACCATTGGCTACAAACAGAACCAGGTAGAGTTTAAGGGGGCCTCCATTGAGTTACGAATCGTTGCAGAAGATACGGAACGCGGTTTTGCCCCCTGGATAGGCACCATCACCGATTTCAAGTTTCCCGACTATGAATGGTCGGCCGTTTACAGCCATGTCCCCAGCGACAGACCATATATGATTCCCAGCGAATACGACCCAAACCTTGCCCTGGCCCTTGTCTGGGGCGAAAACATTGACGAAGCAAAAAAACGAGCGGCACAATTTATCAAAAAGGTTCGAATTAGGGGCAAAGACAGCCAGGGGAACAAAATTATCACTAATCTCGAATACTTAAAAAATAATCTGGACCGACTGCTCACCTTTTAATAAAGGCAAACGACGGCTATACAATGACAGAACTACTCAAAACCCTCCAGAAAATTGAGGAGCGAATCAACTACCTCATTCAGATTAAAGATTTCACCAACTGGGGCAATCTTTTTGAATTTCAGGAAACCTGTACAAAACTTAAACAGGCTCCCTACGACTACACAAAGGAACAATTCCAATTACAAATTAGAAAATTAAACGAATCCATCAGTTTTCTGGAAGAACGGGCAGAGGAACAACTCACCCCAATGGAACGGGTACGTATCGTCCGAACCGTAGAACGCTTCAGTCTTAAAGATATCCTCGAAAATGTGTACGAAGACTACACCGAGCTTGGCGGACAGGATGAAGCAAATATTGACCCGGCAATGGTTTGTGCCAAAGCGACCATCGTTCGCAAAATCAAAGGAAAACCCTATACCGCTTCGGTAATGGTCATTGGCCAGGAGACGGGACACGGCGAGGAATTTCGCAACGGTGGCTCTTGCCGGCCTGAAGGAAATGAGAAGGCGCTGCGATATATGAAAGTAGCTGAGACCGAAGGAATCCCCATCCACTTTTATATCTTTACCCCTGGATCATTCCCCATTGAGGAATATCCCGGCGCCGCCCAGCAGATCGCGAGAAATATATACGCCATGACTAAGCTACGTGTCCCCACCGTGTCACTCATCTCAGAAGGTGGATCAGGGGGGGCCGAGGCCATAGGTCTTACCGATTTTCGGTTGATGTGTTCACACGGCTACTATTCTGTTATCTCGCCTGAAGGGGCTGCCGGAATAGAAGGGAAGGTCAAAGAGGGGGAAAAGGTTCCCAAAGAATTAATAGAAGTGTGTGCCGAACGATTAAAACTCACCGCCATCGACAATCGAAATCTTGGCACCATTGACGCCGTTGTCAAAGAACCTCCCCTTGGCGCCCGTCACGATGATTTTGCCTTTTTCAACCAGATTCGTGCTGAAATCACCCGGGCAACCGATAAAGTGGTGCTCAGTGCGAAAAGCTTTAAGGCCTTCCGCGACTGGGAAAACAAGCGAAGGAAAAAGAAAACCGAACGTAAAGACCTTGCCGTGGATATCCCCTGGGAGCTCACCAGAGACGAGCAACGCAGGCTACTTGCGCTCCGTTCGAAGAAATACCGCGAGATGGCACTGATTGGTTTTGAAGGCCACCCGGCTCCCACCGAAACGCTGCTCAAACGCTTTCAGGAAAAAAGCGAGAAGATGTACTATAATCTTCGCTATGATGTGGTAAAAAATTCACACAAGCATCTCAAAAAAGTGATGCGGGAATTTTCCGGTGAAGGGTCTGTACTGATGAAACGGCTGTCCAGCCCGCTCACCACCGTAAAGGAATATCTTTCAAAGTATTCCGCCAAAAAGCCGCCCAAATTAATCACCTATAACGGCGCACCCATAATCACAAATCCCATCCAGGATCCCCTTGACATAACAGATACCTACACCAGCCCCAAAGCAAATGAAGACAAGACCGTAAGTTGTCCAAACAGTGCGACCCACGGCTGTAAGGACCTTTGGGTTCCCGATCTTTTTGGCGAATTTGCCGGAGTCTGTGAAAACTGTGGCCATCACTTTCCCATGGAATACAAGTGGTATCTGCGTAATATTTTTGATCCTGACTCCATATTCTATTTTGGCACCGATATCACTTCGGGCAACCCATTGGGGTCCACCGGATTTGACGAAAAATTACAACAAGCCAAACAGAGAACCGGCCGCAGTGCGGGAAATATGACCTTTATTGCCAAGGTTATGGATATCAACATCGTTGTTTCCATGCTCTACAGTGATTTTCGAAGCGGCACCGTGGGCTCAGCGGAGGGTGAAAAATTTGTCCAGGCCTGCGAACTGGCCAAACGGAAAAAACGCCCGCTCATCTCCTATGTCCATACCACTGGTGGCATTCGCATTCAAGAGGGCACACTGGGAGTCACCCAAATGCCAAAATGCACCATGGCAGTACGCGAATACATTGATGCGGGCGGCCTCTATATCGTTATCTACGACAATAACTCCTATGCAGGCCCGGTGGCCAGTTTCCTTGGCTGCTCTCCCTATCAGTTTGCCATCCGTTCCAGTCGGGTCGGGTTTGCTGGACCACGGGTTATCCGGGAAACCACCGGTACAGATATTCCACCGGATTATCATTCTTCACTCAATGCCCTAAAACGAGGACATATTCAAGGAATCTGGGATAGAAGGGATTTTCGCAGAAACCTCTACAAATCGTTAATGACCATGGGAAGCCCGAGCCTCTATTACCGGTAATTCTTCCCAGGTTATCAGCTTCTGCGGAAAAAGAGGTATCGTCCGAAAAAGTTACTATTCCCTAAAGTTTTTTGCCTTCTCTGCCGATAGTACTATATACCACATTCATACATCTTGGGCGTCTTGTGGCAGCACAAACAACACCAAGGGGCGCTTATTTCTCAAGGATGAGGAGGTGCAGTGTGACTATTTGGCAATTTACCATACAAGAAAGGGAAGTCAGCCACGGAAGGCGAACCCGCAAACTCTTAACCCATAAGGGATGTAACGAACCTTTTAAAGACCGGTTTTGGTGTCCCAAGCAACAGTGGTTTTCTAAAGAACCATGTCCTTTTATTAATCTTCGTGAATGTGAGAATTTTTCATCCATGAGCGGCGAGCGTTTTGTGAGGACACAGCATTTACATAAAGAAAGGGGCAAATAGAAAAATTTCACGTAAAGCAAACCCACTTTTTACATAAGTAAAGCACCTAATTCTTACAGGATTAGGTGCTTTTTTATTTTACAACTGCTATGCTCCCAACTAGTATAGCAAAAAAGGTGATACTCAAGCCAGTGGAGAGGGCTATGTTTGAAGAAAAGCGTAAATTTAAACGCGTCGCCAGTAATGTTCGTGTGGGATTCAGACGCCAGGAGGCAGACAAGGAAACCCTTGATTACTTTCAAGGAGTAGCCGAAGACTGTGGACTCAGTGGGATGTTTCTCACAACTGAGCACCTTATGCCCAAAGGGAGCATGGTATCACTGCATTTCCAATTCATTGATAACGAAGGGGAACAGGTGAACATAGAAGCACAGGCAATTGTGCGTTGGACACAGCGGTTCCGCAAACCAAAGGGGATGGGTCTTGAATTTTTTGAATTTAACGGTCTTGGAGATCGTAATTTTGAAGAGTGCTTACAATACCTTCTCCAATAACAAGCATGGGCTTAGCCAATGAATATCGTAAATATTGCACTTGCCGTAGTCGCACTACTTGCTCTTCTTTGTCTCCTCAGCAGCTCACTACGTGAACAGCTTAAATTTATTCTTTTTCCACTACTGATTTTCTGCAGCGGTTGTTTAGTCTACTACCTGATCACCGGCAATTCACCCACCGAGATCCCAAGCGCAATCAGCAGCTATTTTAGTGACTCTCAACTACAGGATGAAGCAAGTCATCAATATTATGATAAAAAGCGAATGCAAAGATATGAAAAGGAGATTGAGTAAAACGGCAACGTAACCCGCCGGAACACTCTTTTTTGGTACCACCTCGAGTGGTGTTAGTTCATAGGAGGGGATTACGGAACACGAAAATTCATCAGTTGTCCGCTTATGGGATTTTTACAGCGAATAACAGCGGTGGCCCTTCCCCCTGTCAAAGGCGTTTCATAAACTGTTATAATTCTAAATACTCCCGGAGATGGCCGTTTAAAGAACCAGGTCACGCTGTTGTTCTTCACCTCATATTTCTTATAGGGGGGGCTCGTCTTCTTTACCTTGTTCCTGGCTGGAATCTGTTGTGTTACAATAACGGAGCTGGGCGCCGGCTTTTCGACAATAAGCTCTAAAACACTTCTCTGCCCACCGTTTTCAACATATCTGGCCCGTAGCCCATCGGCCATTGCCGTGCCGGCAAAGAGTACAAAGACAACAACTAGTAGCAATACCCATTTCCTGCCAGCCAATTTTATTTTGTACATTCTCTCCCCCTCAGGTTTCCGGGTATCATCAAGGAATAATTTCATACTGTGATGTTTTTGTATTCCACACATATCCAGAACCCATCCAGATTGACTCCACCTGGTCCACATCCACATGCAACCCTTCGACAAGGGCATACTCATCGTAGACCGTTAAGAGTTCTTCATCGTCAATCACGTTATTTTTATCCAGATCAGCCCAATGGAAGGCTGACAGCGTCAACGTCTTTCGACCTGCTACCATGGTTTTGGAATGACTGCCATTTCGAACGAGTAATGAACCTTCAAACAGAAGCGAAGCGCTATTGTCATCTCCTTTGCCACATTGGGCAAGGTAGGCAAATGTTTTTGTAGTGGAATCATCGCGAACCACCCATTTGACAAAGCCATCCCTCTTAGCTGTTGCTTCCGGCATGGTCTGCACCACAGAACAACCCACGGGCAACTGTTCTTTTAACAGTAAGGAGTTCGTTGAATCCGAATGATCCTCAACACGTATCAGAACCGGAAAAATCTGTCCCGATGTGCTGTGCAGGGGGATATGTCGTGTGGCCGACATTGCAATAACAGGTTCTTTTCTAAGTAAAAAAAGTGCCAAAATAGCTGCTGAAATGATCCCCGATACAAGTGCAAATATCAGAAGATACTTTTTGTTACTCTTTTTTAGAGGAACAATGGTTTTTGCCGGTGGCTTTTCATCTTGTTTTTCTTCCTCACCGTAGAGATCTTGCAAAGAAACACCTAAGACCTCCGCCAATTTAAGTCCATTTTCTTCTTTGAGTGTTGGGTGTTGCTGACGCTCCCAACGGGAAATTGTCTCGGTGGTAACTTCCACCGCAGTGGCCAGATAGAGTTGGGTCAGCCCTTGTTGTTCGCGCAGCGAGCGGAGCACAGCACCGCTGATCCGAACCATGGCCACCCCCGATTTTACTGTTTTCTGCCCTTCCTGTTGAGACATTGACCTTGCCTACTCTCTTTACCCTGCGGCTTGCGCTTTTACTCACTACAAATTGGATCCCGATTCCGCCCCATTCTCTGTTTACAGAAAAGGGGAAGCACGTCTTTCTCGATACTGTACGCTGCCAAATATTTTTTTCAACCGAAAATGACAAAAAGAAGAGAATTGACAAGCAGTTGATTTCACAGAACTCTCTTATTGACACAGGACCAACATCACCCGATGTCGGCTTTATTTTCCCGTTTTGCTATGTAATTTTACAAACAAAGAACAGGGCACCAAGCCCCACAACCGACAACCCAACCAGGAGGAACAAACATGAAACAAATGATCACACTACTCGCGGCCACTCTTTTTTCCCTTTCACTTTTTTGCGCAAGCAGCAGTGCAGCGACACTACGTTGCACCGTCGATAAAGTTGAAGGTGATGTGGTAACCATGACCTGTGGTGAAAAGGCAGCAAGCTTAGCAGTTGGTACTGCAGTGAAAGTAAAAACTGCAAAGAAACAAGCCGCTGCCATTGAAGGCTGTTGATCCCTAACTCACATTCGACAGCCCCTTCGTACAAACAATGACCGGGATCATGTCTAGCATTATGGCGTCACATGCCAGGCATGATCCGAATATTGTTTGATCACACCGCAAAATCAGCACAGTAAACAAGCACTATTCTATTCTGCCCTTTTTATTTTGCAAAACTATGGCTATCCAATATATTCTGTTTGCAACCCTGAGCTCATTGCAGCATCGAATTGTCTTTTATCCGAGGTTAAAAACAGATCCGTTGTCCACTCCAATGCACATGCAATATGCAAAGCGTCCATGGCGCGTAGCATAGAATTTTCCAGAAGATATACAGAACGTGAAACGACAGCGGGAGTTACTTGCAGAACTGTTGCATCGCTTATATCGATCAATAAAAGCTGTTTCGCTTTTCGATACTCCTCACTAGTGAGCGAAGATTCACGTAAACGTCTGTTCAATGCAGAAATAATTTCGGGAACCAAGATTACGCAGACAGCCAACTCAGAAGCCTGCTGAAGAAACGTCTCAAGCTGCTCGCTGCCTTCTTCCTGGATAAATCTTTTTGCAAATGAGGAAGAATCAACAAGCAGTCTCAATACATTGCCTCACGTTCGTCTAAAATTGCAGAAGATAGATCACTCCCCTTCATTTTTAGGCGGTTCACTGATTTTTTCCACGATGGTTTTCGTAAAGCTTCGTCTGAAAAGGGTACCACTTCCGCCACGGGCTTTCCTCGACGCAAGAGAACAAGCGTCTCTCCATGTTCCACTTCTGTGATAAAACCCGAAGCCTTTTTTCTAAAATCGGTAAATGATATCGTTTTCATAAGACTGCCTCCAAGTGTACACCCAACTGTACATAAACCGGGACATTTTGTCAAACACGTTGCAAAGTCGCCAACAGTTCATATCACTGGAGCAGGGTCCCTTACTGATTTGTAGGACTCATTGAGTAATGGTTTTCGGCCTGGAAAAGAACAAACAACCCGCTGTCCATAGCATTGACGTGGAGTGACCAATGATTTTTCTTAAAATTAGTAATGATAACGAGCTTGTATAAAATTAATTCTGTCATGTGCAACAACATAAACAAGACGATGTTCCTGGGTTATTCTACGGGACCAAACACCAGATCCAAGGAATTTTAATGGTTCGGGTTTGCCGATACCCTGGAAAGGATCTCGCATTATCGATTCTATCAATTGCAAAATACGAAGCGCTGTTTTTCGCTCAGTCTCAACCCAATAGGCAAGGTCCTCTCTAAATTCTGGCTGGAACACAGATTCTCTCTGTGTTTTCGTGCTTGATCGTTTTTTGATGCCTTTACTCAAAACCGACCTCAATTCTGAGCTCATCAATTGTTTGTGAAACACCAGAACCTTTTTTAACCCTATCAAGTGCCGCTAAAAGCCGTTTTGCATTTTTAGGTGAACGCAAAAGATGTGCAGTCTCAAGCACAGTAGCAAGTTCATCAGCGCTTATCATTGCGACATCTTCGCATCCACGACGCCGAACAATAACGACTTCACGGTTTTGAGTGACCTCATCCATTAAAGAAGCCAGGCTTGCACGAGCTTGAGTATATGTAGTTTGTATTGCCATATTTCCCTCCTGGATTTATGTACAGATATACAGTACATATTTTCAGGAAAATTGTCAATCTCCAAGAAGTAATTCGACTCCTCTAATCCTGTAGTGACCAGTCAATTCAAATGCAAACAATTGATCTTCCTCCTGTGTACCGTTACCAATATTATGAATGACAAGGGGAACGTTCTCCTTGTTTCGCCGATTGCTAATGATCATAATATGCGGTCGGTTTGGAGGGACAATACAAGTTACTATATCACCGGGTTGAAATGCTGAGATCTGCTTGGACAGGGATAGTACCCAGCCTTTTCTTGCAAAAAATATTTGAATATTAGGGACGCGCCGATGATCGATATTCTTATCCGGCCCCTTCAGACCCCAGGTTTTCGGATAGACGGAAAAATTCGCCCGCATATCCTCATGCACCTCTTTTT